>JAWKWG010000001.1:0-280000 GCA_041397675.1 Hyphomicrobiales bacterium
GTCGCGAGCGGCCCCCGTCATGAGGGCCGTCCAGCCTTGGCGGCATTGATGGAGGATCAGCCTGCCGCGCGATGAGCCCCAAGGGGGACCAGGTCGGATGGCCCCGGGGCCTGCTCAACCCGCAGGCGTTCGGCGTCGCGTTCCTGGAGAAGCTCGATCTTCTTCAGGTCCTCGCAAGCCTCGTCCAGCTCCCCACGCGCGGCCGCGAGCTTTGCTTCGAGCCCCGCAACCGAGGTCGCCAGATTGTCCCGCCGCTGCAGCGCGGCCTTGGCGAAGGTCGGGTAGGCGTAGTGATTGACGTCGGAAACGCCAGCGCGCTCCTGCTCGATGGCGATCTGCCGCTCTAGATCCGAGGCCATGTGATTGAACTCGCCAATCATGGCTTCAATCTCGGCAACCTTGCGACGCTTCTCTTCGACTTCGAAGCGCTTCAGGCGGATGACTGCATCACGTGACTTCATACTCATTACCCTCAGCCTGCTCGGACCCCGCTAGGGAGTATTCAACAACTATGCCAGCGGCGTGCTCCGGCCGACGCCCTTGCCAAATCGCAATAAGCGCCCAAAGCCACCCATGGCCTTGTCAGGACCGGACCCCCCTGCCCCGGGACCAATCTTCGCTAATAGGGCTTAAGGCTCGGTAAACCATATGGGTTGCATTTAAGGGATGCTGAGACCCTGTTGGTGTAGGGATGGTTACCGGGTGTGGTTAGCGCTCGCCATAAGCTTAGCTTTTGTTAACTATTGGGCGTTAATTTGTTGATTCGAATTAACCAATATGCGTGGACGTAATGGGTCAGGGAACAACTAGGACTGCGGGAATACGGGGGATTTAAAATGCGGGTTCTTCTGATCGAAGACGACAGCGCGACCGCTCAGAGCATCGAGCTGATGCTGCAGTCGGAAGGGTTTAACGTCTACAAGACCGATTTGGGCGAAGAGGGTGTAGATCTTGGCAAGATCTATGACTACGACATCATCCTCCTCGACCTGAACCTTCCGGATATGAGCGGTTACGAGGTCTTGAAGACCTTGCGGGTCAGCAAGGTGCAGACCCCGATCCTGATCCTCTCTGGCCTAGCTGGCATCGAGGATAAGGTGCGGGGCCTTGGCTTTGGCGCCGACGACTACATGACCAAGCCCTTCCATAAGGACGAGCTGGTGGCCAGGATTCACGCGATCGTGCGCCGCTCCAAGGGTCATGCCCAGTCCGTAATCCAGACGGGCGGCCTCAAGGTCAATCTCGACACCAAGACGGTGGACGTGAACGGCCAGCGTGTGCATCTGACCGGCAAGGAATACCAGATGCTCGAGCTGCTCTCCCTGCGCAAGGGCACGACCCTCACCAAGGAGATGTTCCTGAACCACCTCTATGGCGGCATGGACGAGCCGGAGCTCAAGATCATCGACGTATTCATCTGCAAGCTGCGCAAGAAGCTCGCAGCGGCGACCGGTGGCAAGCACTACATCGAGACGGTCTGGGGCCGCGGCTACGTGCTGCGCAACCCGGAGGATGAGTCGGGCGAAGCCGCCGCCTAGTCTCTCTTAACAGGTTCCAGAATCATGCAGTGGCCGGGCTCGTCCCGGCCACTTGCTTTTGGGCTCTATGCCCGCCCCACCGTCTTGAACGGATGGTACGGCATATCCTCGGGCGCGGGCGGCTCCGAGGCCGCCATTTCCGCCAAGAGCTCGGCCACGCTGATACCCCTCGCCTTGGCGATTGCTGCGAGCAGGTCGGCGGTCTGCCGATCAAGCGGGACCGATACATCGGTCTGCTTGGCCGGTGAGCCATGCGATTCCCATTCGGCGATGAGGGATTGATCCCCGGAATCCGCGTGTTCGCAGTCTGCAGGAACCGCCGTCCTTGCGGCCTTCGCCAGACGCCGCTGGAGTGCCGTCTCGGCATGAGCCGCGGCCAAAGGCGTCATGCAGAAGATTCCGCGAGGCCCCGTGGACAGCCGAGTGAAGTCAGGCGACACCCCTGAGGTCGTCTCGGCGGCCCCGAGCACAAGATAGCCGTCACTGGCGAGCTGCCCGGCCAGTCGGCCGAGCACGGCGCTTTTCAACTGCTCGTCGAAATAGATGAGCACGTTCCGACAGAAGATCACGTCGAAGATGCCGAGGCCCTGACAATCGTCGAGCAGATTGTGCTCGCGGAAAGTGACCTTGGACCGGATCTCCGGCTTGATCTGCCAGCCGTTGCCGACCTGCTGGAAATACTGGACCAGCTTGGCGACTGGCAGGCCACGTTGGACGTCGAACTGGGTGTACACCCCCTTCTTTGCCTTGAGCAGAGCATCCTCGACGAAATCCGTGGCCACGATGTCGACTGTCCAGCCTTCGAGCCTTTGCCCGGCGTCAGCCAGGATCATGGCGAGCGAATAGGGCTCCTGGCCGGTCGACGAGGCGGCGCACCAAATGCGGATACGCCGGGAGCCCTTTCGCGCCTCCATGAGACGCGGCAGCATCACGTCGGCAAAGTAGTTGAACGGCGCCTTGTCGCGGAAGAAGTACGTCTCCAGCACCGCAATCGACTGCGCGACGCGCGCCCGCAAGCGTTCCGCGTTCGGCTTCATCAGCGCCAGCGTGAGATGGGCGAACGAAGGAAATCCAAACTCCTTGAGCAACGGCCTCAGCTTCGCCTCGACGAGGTCGATCTTGTCCTCGCTGAGGACGATTCCCGAGCGCTCCTTCTGGATGCGGCGCAGCAGCTTGAATTCATGCGCCATCATAGCCGCTCTCCATTGACGAGCTTGGCCGCGACCTCAGCGATGTCCGGGGCGGCAGCACCGCAGCGCATGCGCCGGTGGCGGCGGCCGCCGATGGCATGCCCCAGATGACGCTCGACGCCTCATCTTGAGCGATCACGCTGCCGCCGGCATCAGCTACAGCCCGCGCCCCGGCCGCTCCATCCTGCCCCATGCCGGTCAGCACAATGCCGAGAGCCGCCGGCCCGTACGTGGACGCGACGCTGGTAAACAGGGGATCAACTGCAGGCTTGCAGAAATTGATCGCCGGTCCGTTGGCAATGCGGAGCTCCGGCATCGCGGTCTTCTCTACCGTCATGTGCTGGCCACCCGGCGCCACATAGATCGTGCCGGGCCGAATCACCTCGCCGCATGCGCCCTCCTTGCACTCCCGCCTCGTTGCCCGGGCCAAGCGCTCAGCCAGGACCGTGGTGAACATGGGCGGCATGTGTTGGGCGATCAAAACCGGAATACGCGCCAAGGACGGTGATAGCGGGCTCAGAAGGCTCGTCAGCGCCTGCGGACCGCCCGTGGAGCTGCCGATGGCGATTACCCGGGGCGGAACCAGGGAGAACGCACGCTGCTTGAACGGCACCGCTGCTCGATTGGCATCGCCGAAGAGGGCGCGCCAGCGAGCGCCGGCCAGCCCTTTGACCTTGCGGACCACCTCGTCGCGGAAGTCTGGAAGCGTGGTGATTTCGCGATTGCTCTCGGGCTTCGGCACATAGTCCACGGCGCCGAGCGCAAGGGCCTTGAAGCTGATCTCGGCGTTCCGCTTGGTAAGGGTCGAAACCATCAACACTTTGACCTCGGGCCGCGCCTTGAGCAGCTCGGGCAGTGCCGCAAGCCCGTCCATCACTGGCATGTCGATATCGAGAAGGACAACGTCCGGCGCGCTACTTACGATGTCATCGACAGCGAGCTTGCCGTTGGCGTGGCGCGCCACCACTTTGCACCCTGGTTCTTCTTCGAGCCAGCGCGACACCAGCCCGCGGACGACCGCCGAATCGTCGACGACCATGATCCGGACGGGACGATCGTCAGGCGCCCGCTCCACCGGAGCGGCGACCGCGTCTTGCATGGTCGCGCTTTGGCCGAGGCTATTCATGTTCAGGGCTTAGATCAGCCCAACCTCGTGGAACTTGGCCTCGATGATGTCGCGATCGAACGGCTTCATGATGTACTCGTTTGCGCCAGCCGAGATTGCGCGGGTGATGTGCTCGACATCGTTCTCCGTCGTGCAGAAGATCACCTTGGGCGAATCGCCGCCGCGTTCCTTGCGCAGCGCCACGAGGAAGGCGATGCCGTCCATCACCGGCATGTTCCAATCGAGCAACACCGCATCGGGCATCGCCATGCGGCACTGGTCGAGCGCTTCGCGCCCGTTCTCGGCCTCCGACGATGAAAAGCGAAGTTCCTCGAGGATTCGCTTCGCCACTTTGCGAATGACGGCGCTGTCATCCACCACCAAGCAATGTTTCATGGGTCCTCCTCCGCGATATCGCGAGCTAGAGACTGCTCCTAGGCAGCCGCGCCGAATTGATCAAAGTTGAGCACCTTGTCGACGTCGAGGACGACCATGAGGGTGTCGTCGAGCCGGTAAACACCAGAACAGACCGTCATCCATCGCGAAGCGAGATTGGACGGATTGGCCTCGTAGCTCGAAGCCTTCAGCCACAGCACGTCACCGACCTTGTCGGCGATGAGTCCGTAGAGCTCGCCGCGCTCTTCGATACCTACCGCAACGGTTGGGTCTCCCTCCTCGCGCGCTGGCAACCCCAGACGCCGGCGAAGGTCAAGCGCGGTTACGACGCGGCCGCGCAAGTTGAGCAGCCCGGCGACCTCTGGCGGCGCCAGCGGCACCCGGGACAGATTTTGCGGCACGAACACGTCGCGCACGCGGTCAAGTGGCAGGCCGAACAGCTGACCGGCAATCACCACCGTCACGAAGCCCGAGGTCGCCGGATTCATCTCTGTATTCATGCCGCAGCGCCCCATCCTTTGAAGCAATCCTGAAGCGCGCTCATTAGCTTTTGCCGGTCGAACTTACCGACATAGCCTTCAAATCCAGCCGCGCGGCTCTTCTCGACGAGCCGCGGATTCGAATACGACGAGAGCGCCACCAGCGGCACGTCACGCCAGCCGGGATCGGCCTTGATGCGCTCGGCCAAGGCAAGGCCATCCATGCCCGGCATGTCGATGTCGCTGACGATCAAATCAAAGCGCTCGCCCTTTTCCTTCAGAGCAAGCGCCTCCTCGCCCGAGGCCGCGAGAGTTACATCGTAACCACTTGCCGTGAGCAGCGGCGCCAGCATGTTGCGGAAGAACTGGCTGTCGTCGATGAGGAGCAGTCTAAGTTTGCGTTCCAACTCCTCGGGCGCACCCACGCGACGATAGTCGAAGAGCTCCCCGAGATAATGCGATACATCGACAATCTCGACCGCCTTGTCGCGGATGATAGCGGCGCCGATAACGCCCGGCGTTTCGCTCTGGAAATCGATCTCAAGCGGTTCCTCGACAATGTCCACAATCTCGTCGATGGCGAGGCCCGCAGGGTGGTCTGCTTCGGTGAACACCAGAACCGGCTGCGTACCGCTTTCACGCGGCCTCCGCTCGGTTTGCATATAGACCAACGGCATCAGAGCGCCACGGTACTGGATCACATTGCGGCCATTGCAGTCCTCGATAGCGTCGAGCGGAATTTCCTCGAGCCGCGTGATCAGAGACAGCGGCACTGCCTTCAAGGTCTTAGAGCCGGCGCGGAACAAGAGTAACGCGGTTCTGTTCTGAGCCACCTCGATCTTTTCCGTAGAGGTCGCTTCGGCAAGGTCTCCATATGCATCGACTGAGCCGACTTCCGCTCCCAACGCGTTGGGATCGACGATCATGATGACGCTTCCGTCGCCGAGGATCGTGTTGCCGGAGAACATGGTGATGTGGCGCAGCACGCTCGAAATCGGCTTGACCACGATTTCCTCAGTGCGGAACACCTTGTCGACCAGGACGCCGAAAACACTGGCGCCGACCTGGATTACAACGGCGGTCAGACTCCTATCGCGCATCCGTGCCAGACCCGCGTTCGCAGTTCTGATCCCAAGCATTTGAGCGAAGTCGATCAGCGGCAGCAGCTTGTCACGCAAGCGCAAGACCGGCGTGTCGTTGATCAGCTCGATGGGGTGGCCGGCGGCCGTGCCGGTGCGAACCAGCTCGACCACGCTGAATTGCGGTATGGCGAAGCGCTCGCCGGCGATCTCGACGATGAGCGCCGCCATGATGGCGAGGGTCAGCGGAATCTTGATGACGAACGTTGTGCCCGTGGGCGATGTCGATTCCAGATCGACGCTGCCGCCAATGAGTTCGATATTGTTGCGCACGACGTCCATGCCCACGCCGCGGCCGGAGACCTCGCTGACGGCACTTGCGGTCGTGAACCCCGGCTTGAAAATGAACTTGCAGACGTCGAGATCGCCCATGCGATCAAGCTCGGCCAAGGTGGTGAGGCCGCTCTCGAGCGCCTTGGCGCGAATCCTATCGACATCGAGACCGCGCCCGTCATCGGTTATCTCGATTACGATGTAACCGCCCTGCTGAAAGGCGCTTAGCGTGATATGGCCGGTCGCCGGCTTGCCGGCCTTGTCCCGTTCCGCCGGCGTCTCAAGCCCGTGATCGGCGGAGTTGCGGATCATGTGCGTGAGCGGATCCTTGATCAGCTCGAGAACTTGGCGGTCGAGTTCCGTCTCGCCACCGGTCATGTCGAGCTCAATCTTCTTGCCGAGTTCGAGCGACAGATCGCGCACCAGCCGCGGCAGTTTCTGCCAGGCATTGGCAATCGGCTGCATGCGGGCCTTCATGATCCCTTCTTGCAGCTCGACGGTGACGGTCGAGAGCCGCTGCAACGGCGCCTTGAATGCGCTATCGCCCGTGCGGCGAACGAGATCGAGCAATTGATTTCGCGTGAGGACGAGTTCGCTCACCGTCGTCATCAGGTGCTCAAGAGTATCGACGGCAACACGCACGGTTTGCGCTCGCGCCATCAGCCCGGCGCCGTTGTCGAACATCGACTCTGGTTCCGCGGCAATGCTGTCCTTCCGCGTAGGCTCCGGCTTTGGTTCTGGCGCCGGCAGCGGATCGTTCGGCCCCGGCGTTTCGCGCCAGGCGCGTTCCAACTCGTCGAGAGTCGCTTGGAAAGTATTCCCCTCACCCGGCATGCCAGCTCCGGCGAGATTCTGCGCAGGCGCTTCCCCGGTTGAAGAGCTTGCCTCAGCAAGCGTCTGTAGCTTGTCGATAAGATCGGCATCGGAGCCCGCCGGCTCCGTCCCACTCCGCTCAAGACCGGCCAGGATCGCCTTGATGCGGTCGATGCTGGCCAGGATCACGCTGACGCCGTCGACCGTCACGGGTGCGCCATCGCGGTACTGGCCCATCAGGGTCTCGGCGGCGTGGGCGAGCTTTGCCAGCCGGTTCAGGCCCAGGAACCCGCAGGTGCCTTTGACGGTGTGAACCAGCCGGAAGATGGTGTTGAGCATATCGGCGTCGTTCGGCTCCTGCTCGAAGCGCACGAGCTCGACGTCGATTTGGTCGAGACGCTCGCTTGTCTCGGTCAGGAACTCAGCCAACAACTCGTCCATGGCCCACCTTTGGCGCGAATCGGGGCAATTCGCGCCTCATGACCCCGCACAGCTTGGATCGCGATTGTCGGCGAAGTGTGGTTTACGTTTCGTTGACCAGCCCGGAAATTACGCCTTGGTTTGGCCGATTTTTGAGGCTCAGGCGGCCTTGAGGACGACCTCTTCGCCCTCCTGCTCGGCGCTCACGCTCAAGCCAGCCGCGGTGGCGACCCGCCGCGCGTAGTAGGGCTGGATCGAGTGGGCGTCGACCTCGATCCCATTGCCGCCCGACAACAGAGCCTTCACCTGGTCGTTGAGACGCGCATTGGTTCCCTTGGCGCGAACGATGAAGGTCACGTCCGGCGGCGTGCCGCCGATGTCTACGCTGATCGCGCCCCCGCGGGGTAGCGCGACCACGCCGAGCGCCACCAGATTGAGCAAAAGCTTGACCTTGTTCTTAGGCAGCGTCACGGCAGGCCCCTGCCATAGCACCTCGTGCTTGCCGGTGGTCTGCACGAAATCCCGGGCTACTTTCTCCGCATCGCGAAGATCGATCTCCGCACCCGCAGACCCGGCAGCACCAAACGCAAGGCGTGCGAACTGGAGCTTGGCCGAGGCTTGCGATGCGCTCTTGCGGATCAGATCCATCGCCGCCTCGCGCATATCGTCGTCCGGCTCCTCGCCCAGCATCTCCAGCCCGTTGGCGATCGCCGAAACGGGATTGATGACGTCGTGGCAGATGCGGCTCGACACGAGTGCCGCGAGATCGATATCGCCGAGTGCCGTCGGCTCGGTCATGGGCTTTCTCCCTTCGCATCCGCCTTTTGGGCGGAGATGACGTGGCCCTCGCACAAATTTCTGGTACAGGAGGACGCGTCGCGAGCACCGGAACGTCGCGAATGCGCGAATCAGCGTCCCTTTGGAGCATCTTGCCTTGTCAGCACCACGACACACAACTGCGCCAACGGCCGATACCAAGCAAGATTTCGATCTCGGCAAGGCAGCGGCTGCGCTCACTGACGCCGCCGCCAAGGCGGGTGCTGCCATCATGGCGCACTATGGCAGCGCGGAGGTTGAGCACAAGGACGACGACTCACCGGTGACCAAGGCCGACCACGACTCCGAGAAAATTCTGCTCGCCGCCCTGGAGACTCTCGCACCCAATATTCCCATCGTCTCGGAGGAGAGCGCCGGCGACCGCACGGCGCCACTTGCGGCGCGCTTCTTCCTGGTCGACCCGCTCGACGGCACCAAGGAATTCATCAAGAAACGCAACGACTTTACCGTCAACGTCGCCTTGATCGAGGAAGGCTATCCGCGCTTCGGCTTGGTCTACGCCCCGGCGCGATCCTTGCTCGCCGTGACCATTGCGGACGGGGTCGCGATCGAGGCCGAGTTGCCACCTAGTGCCGACGGTGCCGACCTTGGCGCGCTCCAGCAGCGGCGGCTCCATGTGCGGAACGCAGATCCCTCCGGCTTGACCGCGCTCGTCAGCCTCTCCCATCTCGACCCCGAGACGGAAGCATTCCTGACCGGCCTCAACATTGCCGAGCGCTCCAGCGCCGGCTCCTCGGTCAAGTTCCTCGAGATCGCTCGGGGCCGGGCCGATGTCTATCCCCGCTTCGGGCCAACCATGGAATGGGATACGGCGGCGGGCCAAGCGGTGCTCGAAGCATCCGGGGGCCGCGTGGTCGACGCCGACGGCGCGCGGTTCCGCTACGGCAAGACGCAAGGTGGCTTGCGCAATGGAAGCTTCATCGCCTGGGGCCGTCCGGCGTTAACGAACCGCTAACCCAGCCACCGTTTGGTAACCGTTTCGGTAAATCATGATGGCGTGGGTCGTGGACCCTCCGTGGGGCACGCCGGCCGCGCGTCCAAGGGGCACCAGTCATGCGTTTGAGAATCACTCCGGTTGCCGTCGCAATCCTATTTTCCCTCACATCCTCGGTATCGGCGGAAGACATCGGTCGCGGCTCGACTCAGGTCGCCCAGGCCGACGGTCCGATGGTCATCTCACCCCAGCCCGATGTGGGGCAGCCCTACCAACCAGCGCCGAGCAACGAGCCGGCCCCGACCTCGCAAAGTGGGGACAACACCTTCTCCATGGAGGAGATCAAAGGGACGGGGCACCGCTTCTTCGGCAAGGTTTCGGTCGGTTTCGCCAAGGTTGTCGAATACGCCTTCCAGCGCTCAGGGCGCCCAAACGGCTATATCCTGGGCGAGGAGGCTGGCGGCGCCTTTGTCGCCGGGCTGCGCTACGGCGAGGGCGTGCTCTACACCAAGGACGCGGGCGAGCACCGCGTTTTTTGGCAAGGACCCTCGGTTGGATACGATTTTGGGGCGGAAGGCTCCAAGACCATGGTCCTGGTCTACGATCTCCGCAGCCCAGGCGAGATTTACAATACATTTGCGGGGGTTGATGGATCGGCCTATTTCATAGGGGGCGTGGGCATCACTTATCTGGCCCGCGACAACCTGGTGCTGGCCCCAATCCGGGCCGGCGTCGGTCTTAGACTTGGCGCAAATGTTGGTTACTTGAAATATACCCGCGAGCCCACCTGGAATCCGTTCTAGTTTGGCGGTAAGGAAGCTTGGCCGGAAGGGCTTTGCGGGGCGCCAATTGGCGCCAAGTCGCATGGGCCTGCCCGAGGTGCGTCGGTAAAGTGACGCGTGGGCGCTAGTTTCGGGGAATACTCGCCTTGATGATCGAGTGGTTCTTGTTCGGGGCATTGGGCTTCTTCTTGGGATGCCTGCTGGCCCTCATGCTCGCACCGCCGCTTTGGAATCGCGCCGTAAAACTCACGACGCGCAAACTCGAGGCGACGATGCCGATGTCGCTCGCCGACATTCAAGCCGACAAGGATCAACTGCGCGCCGAGTTCGCCATTGAGCTCCGCAAGGTCGAGGTCGCCCTCGACAAGGCCAAGGAGAAGGCGGCCCGCGAGCTGATCGAGGCCAACAAGCGCCGCGTCGAAATCCAAGTGCTGAACACCGACCTCGGCGGCGTGAAGGGCAATCTCCAGGAAGCCCAGAACGCCAACCGGGTGCTTCAGCAGACGATCAAGCGGCGCTTGCCAGACCTGGATGCCAGGCTGAAGGCCGCGAAGAAGGCGCTTGCCGAACTCGAAACCGTGAACGCGGAGTTGCGCAACACCGTGGCGTCGCAGTCCGAGGCACTCAAGATCGCCCGCGGTACGGTCCACAACCAGCGTTCGGATATCGACCGGCTGCGCATGGCGCTGGAGAGCGGCAGCACTTCGGCGATGCGAGGCTCCTCGAAGGCGGACGGCCGGGCACTCGCCGAGAGTCAGCGCCTCACTGCCGAGCTATCGCGCGCCATGGAGGAGCTTGAGCGCGCCAAGACCAGCGCCCAGGAGAACGCTTTCCTGCGCCGCGAATTGAACCGTCTCGCCGCGCAGATCCTCGAGGCGACACGAGGCCAGGTCATGGCGGCCCAGCCAATGCCACGACCCCACATCGACGTCGACGAAGTCGAGACCGAATATGCCGAGGAGGTTGCCGCCGAGGCCGAGGCAGCCTGGCAAGAAGCCCATGCCGGCAACGGCGCCGCGCCGCATCCGGAGACAGAGTACGCCGTGGAGGCTGAAGAGACCCCCGTGGCAATGGACGTCGTCTCCGAGGAGACGGTGGAGATGGAATACGCCGAGGCTCCGGCCGAGGAGCAAGCCCTCCCCGAGTACGAGTCCGCCGCACAGGAAGAACACGTAGAAGACGAGCACGGAACAGAAGAGACGGAACAGCCCGAGGAGGAAGCGCCACGCAGCAGCATCGCTCAGCGTTTCGCTGCTCGCCGCGCACAACGCCGCGCCGGCAAGTCCAGCGGCGGTAGTTTGAGAGATCGCTTACGCGGGCTTGTCGCTGAATCTCCCGAGACGCGGACCTAAAGATCAAGTCTGCAAGAAGTCCTGATCCCCATCGCTGAGCCTTAACGCCGTCAGCCGGCCGGTGAACACCGCACCTGTGTCGACGCCGATCCTATTGGGGCGGATCACGGCCTCACGCACAGGCGTATGCCCGTGCACCACGACCTTGCCGTACGGCGCGGCCGAGTTGAGAAACGGCTCTCTGATCCAAATGAGATCTGATTCCTCTTGCGCCTCGAGCGGCACACCCGGCCGCACACCGGCGTGAACGAAAAGATAGTCTCCGGCCGAAACCTGAAGCGCTAGGCCCTTGAAGAAATCGAGATGCGCGGGCGGTAATGCGGTTGCGAACGCATCATGCCAGCTTTGCGGTGACGCGCCGAACCCTGCGAGCCGGTCGATATCGACGCCATATGACGCCATGGTCGCTTCCCCTCCGTTCATGCGCCAATGACCGAGCACAGCCGGGTCGGCAAGAAAATCGAGCAATAAGGCTTCGTGGTTGCCTTTGAGAAAATGCGTTTCGAAACCTTGGGGCAGTTCATTCAGCAGCATCTCGATCACGCCGTGACTGTCGGGCCCGCGGTCCACGTAGTCGCCAAGAAAGACGAGTGTCTTCTTCGTCGCACCGCGGCGCGCGGCATCGGCCTCGATTTTACGGAGAAGCTCCGACAGGAGATCGGACCTGCCGTGGACATCGCCCACGGCATAGATCAACTCGCCTTCTGGAAGTTTCGGAGTCACGCGCCCGTCAGGCAGGCCCAGGTGACGTCGCAAGCTCGCGATAGAGGCGCGACGGGAAGCTGAACACCGCGCTTACGCAATTGCGCTTGATGCCGATAAACAGCACCGTCTCGCCGACCCTGAGCTGGTCGTCCTCGGTGATGACGTAGAGCGTATCCGCATCCATGGGGGGCAGCCCCTTGAGCTCGGTCGCGCGCTGCCAAAAACTTTTGAGCTCATCGTCGGCAAGACGATCGTATTTGGCATGAACCTGCCCTATCGCCGAGACAATCTCCCCCTCGGTCTTACACTGCACAGGCGCGGCGCCGGGACCCTGGCCATTATAGTAGGTGGTGCCGTGCGCTTGGATAAGAGGGCCGAGCCGTTCGGAGTAAGCCTTGAGGCCCACGATCCCGAGCAAGGCGATAGCGATGGTTAGCCCTGCCGCGATCTTGGACCACATTGGCATGGTCAGGTCCTCCGCATTGGCGGAAGACTCTAGGACGTTTGGGCCGCCCTAGATCTCCGTATCGACCTCACACACTACCGTATCACGATGTCCGCATTCAGGCATCTTCCAAGCGATGATATCCTCGCTCCCATCGGGGTTCTTGCGGACGATGGGAACGGGGCATGCCACGCGCCAGAAGCGCCAGGCCGAACTCTTGTGGCCGGCATCCCACTGGGTGCCAAGCATCATTCCTGACCGTTGGCAGCGCTGCAGCGTGAAGGCTTGAGCCTCCGCGCCCAAAGCTTCCGCCTGATCGTACAATTGGACCTCCTGACGGCGGCACACCATCATGGAGTGCTCGGTGGCCCACGTCCGGTTCTCATAGCCTGTGAACGAGGCGTTCGGGTCTTCCGGCCCTGCGACGATCGTCTTGCAGACAATCAGGACAACGGCAGCTGGCATGGGGACGGGCATGGCTAGGCCCCCCGCGAGAGTGCGGGCCAAAGGATCGGACAGGCCGACTCAAGGCTGCGGAATCGATTTTCAGTGTGCGATGGCGCTTTTCGCGGCTGCTTCACAGCGTCTACGGGGAGGAGCAGTCTAGCCATCGCGGCTAGGGTGAGAGTCATAGGCATTTTGGCCCCCTCTAAAGGTTGCTCTAACGCCACTCCTTGCGGTCCGTTAGGACCAGGTACCTCCCTTAATCATCCCTAGACCGGCTGGAACTTGCCTTTGGTGCATCCGGTTTGTGCTGCACTGCAACACGTTCCGGATGGTTCCACCCCCTTAGTATGCCTTCTGCAACTTTCATGCTAGGTTAACAGCCTGCGGCAGAATGCCCCTAAGTCCGTGCTTTTGCGCCTCATTTTGAGGTTCGAGGTCTGCGACTAGACCGGCCGATCACTCACCAAACGCGACGACCAACCCTCGCAACTGCAATGCTGCACCGCAAAAACAGTGATTCGCAAGCGTTTCAAAAGCCTACGCTCATTGAATGCCTGGCGGTAGAGCACAGCGGCAACACCCGTCAGACTTTTGGCAACGGTCGCAGCAAACGGCGCTGGATTTGCTGAATTTCTAGGCAGGATCTCAACCCCCCGTTTGGGCCAATTATCTACCGATCCCTCCTCCGGACCGCCTTAGACTGGCGGGAACGGAACCGATTCGGCAGACGATTCTCGGAACGGAGGCGCTCCTCATGCTCATCGACGGCGTGATGCTCTTGTGGTTCTTGCTGACGGCCCTCTCCGTCATCTTCGTCGCTATCGACATCCGCAGCACGCCCGAGCATCCGGTGATGAAGTGGGCCTTTATCCTGTTCACTGCCTATGCCGGGCCGATCGGTGCTTTTCTCTACGTTCTCGGCTGCCGCGAGCCCCTGCCCGGCCTGCATGAGCAATACGTCTCGGCGCGCTGGCGCCAGGCGCTCGGCTCGACCATGCATTGCGTAGCCGGCGATGGCGTTGGCATCTTAGTCGGTGCGGTGATCGGTGCGCTGATCGCGCTGCCCATGCTCCCCGACTTCCTTCTGGAATATGTGCTTGGTTTCACCTTCGGCTGGACCATCTTCCAGGCACTGTTCATGGGCGAGATGTTTGGCTCATACGTACGTGCGTTGAAGGGCACGTTCTTCGCCGAGCTTCTGTCCATGAACTGCTTGATGGGCGGCATGCTGCCGGTGTCCGCCCTAGCCTTCCAGGGCAACGCTGACGCACACGATCCCACGCAGCCGCTGTTCTGGTTTCGCATGTCGCTCGCGCTGATGGTCGGCGCGGCGTTTGCCTATCCGATGAATTGGTGGCTGGTCGCCCATCATCTGAAGCACGGCATGCTAACGGTGCGGCCGAAGGGCGAACCATCCGCCATGCCTGGCATCAAAGAGAAGATGAACATGGCCGCGAAGACCGGATCGGCAATTCACAACCCGACACCGCCGCTCTGGGTCATGACCATCGTCTCGTTCGCGGTGATGGCGGCTGGCGCGGCCGTCGCGATCACCTTCGGCGGCCAATAGCAACATCCATCACCTAGCGAGCGACAAGGCAGAAACCGCTCGATGCTCGTGAATACAACCTAGAGAGGAAACTTATTGACGTATACAACCTATAGCATATGATCGACCCAATGGCGCGCAAGAAGGGCAGTTCACCGCCCTTACTGACGCGCCCCTGAGCTTTCGAGATGGACAAAGGCTGGGCCCAGAATGCTCGAGGCGCTGCAACAGCTTGGGGATCCCGACACGGGCGTGCTTATCGGCATCGTGGATGGCCTGCCAGACCTGGAATGCCGGGCCCTAAAGACTGCGGGTATCGCAATTGAACAATCGATGGTCCCCGAAGGCTCCTGTGCCCCCAATGCGCATGGCACCGAGATCTGCAGTCTGATCTTTGGCGCCCCGCCGGAGGCTCTCGGCCTGGCGCGAGGTTGCTCGGGTCTCAGCTTGCCGATCTTCTTTTCTGATGGCGATCAGGCCACGTTGGGCCCCGCCTCCCAAATGGACCTCGCAAGAGCTCTGACCATCGCCGTCGAGCGTGGCGTCTCGATCATCAACATAAGTGCTGGGCAAAAGACGTCGACCCCCGAAGCCGGTCGCCACTTAGAAGATGCCCTTTCGTTGTGTGACCGCCACGGGATTCTCGTGGTAGCCGCGGCTGGGAACGACGGGTGTGCATGTTTGCATGTCCAAGCGGCCGTCTCGACCGTCCTGGCCGTCGGCGCCATGGACGACGCCGGCGAGCCTCTCGAAGCCAGCAACTGGGGCGAAAGCTATAGGACAAATGGCCTGCTCGCGCCGGGCGTGAACCTCCGCGTTGTAGGTCCGGGCGGCAAATCACATCGCCGTACGGGAACAAGCTACGCAACTGCCGTGGTATCGGCCGTCGCAGCGCGGCTGCTGTCCGCAGCCCGCAGATTAGGGAGCAAGGTCGACCCTTTGGATGTGCGCTCGATCCTGCTCGAGAGCTCCGATCCATGCAGTTCAATCCTGGATGACGACTGCGCGCGCGCATTGGCGGGCAAGCTCAACGTCGACAACGCCATAAGACTTCTGTCCGCACGCAGCAGAACAGCGCAAAGCGCACCTCTTTTTAGACCGACGGACCTTCTGACGAAAACTAGGGAGACAGTACCAATGGGTGAAACCGGTAGAACCACTGACGCGACCGCGCAGCTCACGCCCTCATCTCTGGACGCTGCTCAAGTAGACGCCTTGGAGCCGTCGGGACAAGTCGATCAGCAAGCGTGCTCCTGTGGCGGCGACGAAGAGTCTGACTCCAACAACACCGGCGTCGAAGCATCCGCAGCCTCGGCCAGCGAAACGAGAGTCGCCTCGCCGGGTGTCACGCAACAGGCGTGTGCCTGTGGCGGCGATCAACCTCCGCAACTGGTCTATGCGGTCGGAACGCTCTGGTTCGATTTCGGAACCGAGGCGCGCTACGACGCGCTTGTTCAGGCCATTGGATCACCTGTTGCGGTCAACACACCTATCAACCTTGTCGATTCCTTGTGTGAACAGCTGGATCTCGCCACGGGCGTCACCTTTATCCTGCTGCAGGATCAAATCCCCGTCTACGCGATACAACCCGCGGGGCCCTTCGCAAAAGACATCTATAGCGACTTGCTGGAAGATCTGAGGACGCTTCTGGCAATGAAAGATGCCGAGACGCGAGAAAACGTACGCGTAGCCATCCCAGGGTATTCATCGGGCGTGGCCCGCTTGATGAACGGCATGATCTTGCCCGTCCTCTATCCCGACAAACGCGGCATGGTGCGGTTGCAACCCAACAACCTGGCCAAGAGTGCGGAGGCGGCCATAAAGGAGCAACAACCTGAAACCAAAGACGTCGACGCCACAGTTCTCAAGCAGAGCATCGAGAACTTTCTCGTACGCGTTTGGGACGAGATGCGAAATCTGGGCATGAGCCCTGGAGAGAGAGCGCTCAACTATGCCGCAACCAATGCCTTTCAAGCGGCAACGGTATTTGCCGATGCAGTCGGCAAACGGCTGGAGCTGCTCGCGATCCGAGTTTCAAAAAGTCCGATATGCCGCCCCGACTCCGACTGCTGGGACGTGCAACTACAGATGTTCAACCCCGAGGACGAAAGGCGCGCGGGGCACGTCTATCGCTTCACCGTCGATGTCAGCGAAGTCATTCCGGTGACCGTGGGGCCGGTCCGAAGCTGGAGCGTTCCGTTGGCCGCGATGTGAATTCTGATCGACCAATAGTGGGTTGATCGTAACCAGAGCCGAGACGGCAGACCTAGCTGATCAGGCTCAAAACAGAAGGAGACTATCCGATGAAAGCTCCGATACAAGCCGCACCTGTGCGTAGGGCTATTTGCAACGCACATGTTCAGTCTGGCGTTCAACCGTGCGGCATTCAACAGTCACAACAGATGTTGGGCGTATGTGAATGGCTCTGCAACAGGCTTCCGGAGCCCGCTCGGTCAATCTGCAAAGCAGCATGTTGAACACATATCGGGCGATCAGGCGCTCTGCGATTGCCTGACCGTTGCTCTGAGCAAGGGGATCCAGGTCGCCAGAGCCTCCTGGACCCCACTTTGTCTCTTACTTTTTATGACCGGTGAATAGGAATCGGATCATCAGCGATGCGAAAGGAGCATTCAATGAGAGTACCAATCCAGTCCGCGCCAGTCGATCGCGCCTATGCGAGCACTGTTGAAGCGTCGTCAGGTGTTGGCCCATCATCTGGTTCGTCGGGAAGTGGATTCTTGCCTGAGTTTGACTTGGCCGACTGCTGCCCACCCGGATGGACGTGCTTCGGAGTTTGCGGAATTGCGGGCTGCATTGGTCACTGCGTTCCGTACTTGCCTTTTCCGACTGCCTGATAAAACGGCAGAGCAATCAGATGCGAGCTCTAGCTCAATCCCTTCCCGTCCGCGGGTCGCAAATCTGCCTGTTGCATTCGAGCTGCAGGCTGTGTTCGAGCCCACTTTGCGTACGCAGGAGACTGAAATGAAAGAGCCGACACAATCTGCCCCGGTCGCACGTGGTGCGTCTCGAGGCTTCCACACAGGTCCGCTCGAACAGAGCGGGTGCAGTGCCTGGGACTGGATTAAATGTGCCGGGGTCGTCGCGGCGTGCATTCCGGCATGTGCAGCCGGTCCTGCCGCGTGCATCGCATGTATGGGCGGTGCGTACGACCGCTGCAAGGACTGCTTGTAGCCTAGTTAAGCGTCCTGCCGCGCGGCAGGACGCGCCCCCCGTGCCCCCAGAGGAGGCAGAACGACCAATGCGATCTCCGCTTCAATCACCCCCGTGCCCACGAGACTTCATGCAGAAGCTCGTCGGCAAGCAGTTCATCGCAAAGACCGAACAAAAAATGGAGATCGGCGCCGTTCCTAAAGGCAAGAAGGCAGCGCTTTGGAAAATCGATAGCCCGGTCTTGTTGCAGCTGTTGACCTTCTCGGTACGGCGCTAGATGTCCTCGTCTCGCTGACCCGGCGCAACAAGACGGCGGCCGCAGCACCCAGAAACAGCCAATCTAACCCTACTGCCCGATTGCCAAGGCGCCCCGGGACCTCTCCCAGATTCTTGCTAAAGCCTCAAACTGGGCCGATTCCATAAAGAAAACATCAAACCTTAGGAATTACAAAAGCTCTACGGCCTACAAGACTTTGGCCGCAAGAGAGGTTTCGCCATGCGGACTGCGCGCATGAATCCAACACACGAGACACCCGACGACGCCGACCGCCTGCGGCAGGAGATCGCTCAACTCGCAGCGACCGACCAACTGTCAGGCCTTCAGAGTCGCGCGGCCTTCCTGACCGAAGCCACGGCGGCTTGCCGCAAGGTCGGCACGCGGGGTGCGCTGTCGCTCATCATCGTCGATATAGACAGCTTCAAAGCCATCAATGAACACTATGGTCACGTGGTCGGTGACCGCGCAATTCAGGCGGTCGCCACCGTGATCCGGGCGTGCGGTATGCCTGCGGGTCGGCTCGGCAGCGACGAGTTCGGCATTCTCCTCAAGGGCGTCACTCTCGACGACGGCGTCAAAGTCGCTGAGGAGCTACACCGGGCCCTTGGCGGTTTGCAGCTCGACACGGCTGACTGGATCATTCGCGTGACGTGTAGTCTCGGCGTCGGCGCATTCCGGGCTGGTGACAGCGTAGACGACTTGCTCAAGCGCGCCGACCTTGCGCTCTACCGCGCTAAGCAAGAAGGCCGCGACCGCGTTGCGACCACGCCGCCAGACTCATGGATGAGCCAGCGTCCGCGGCTTGGCGTCAGCCTGGCGCGTCTGCTTGGAACACCGTCGCCTGACGTAAAGGACCGGCGCAAGGGCGCGCCTCCCGGCGACGACCTTTACGCGCGCCTGTTCGCCGTGATGGACCTTCTGATCGCGTCCGGTCTCAACGAGGAGATCGCCGCGCAGATCATGACGCAGCGGCTCATCCAGGCGAACGTCTCAGCGCCGGAAAAGGTCGAAATCGAGGAGTGGTGGCGGCACATCTTGGATCGCCGCGCGGCGTTCCGGTCCGGCGATGCGACGGCTGACAGCGTGAAGGAATACGAGAACGTCGTCGCCGCAATCGAATCCATCGCACCGCACGAGCGCGTCGAATGCGCACTGGCGAACGATCTATGGGACCGTCGCCGCATGGTTGCCGGTCGCCGTCCCGCCGCACGCACCCTGCTTATCCAGTAAGCCCGCGGCCGCTAGGCAGACACGATCGTCAACGCTTCGGCTTACGCCGGCCCGGTGTCGAGGTCGGCTGAAGTGGGAGCTTGATGCTCGTGCTCATGGGGCTGAATACCGGCGCGTGGGCTGGGCGCAGACCCGCTAGCGGATCGACCGTCGCCTTGCCCCCCGTTTTGAGGAACGCGGCATGGCTGATCAGACCCGCGAGCTGGCCGGGACGCGCATCGCGCGCGGCCGTGCGGTACCGTTCATACGCCGTGCGGCTCAGAGACGTCGCGCGCGCCAACCGAGCGTCCTTGTAGAAGCCCTTGGCGATCAGGAGCAGGGTATAGACCGGGCTGCTGAACAGATAGGCGCTATCGAGGTCGAGGACTTCAGGCGTAACGTGACGCCACACTTTGAGATTTTCTTGGAGACGATCCGAGAGCTTCATGCCTTCACGCGCCGTTCTCCAATACTCCGAATCTTGTCGATTATTCAGGTGATAGTGGGCCTGTACGAAATCGCGAACTTCTTCGAACACACGACTGATATGGCGATTATACGCGGCGGCGAGCTCCGGTTCGAAGTCCTGCGTCGGCAAGTAGTGCTGCAGCCATCGCACCCCGAGATCGGTCATGAAGATGGCCGTTGCCTCCAGCGGCTCGATGAAGCCGCTGGAAAGGCCGAGCGCGACGCAGTTCTTCACCCAGGCGTTGCGCACACGGCCCGTCCGCATGGGGATGATGCGGGGTTCATGGCCTTTCGCTTGATCGCCGTAGAACGCGAGTAGCTCCGCGATGGCTTGGTCATCTGAGATGAACTTGCTCGAGAAGATGTAGCCCGTGCCGACGCGCGTCGTCAGGGGGATGTTGAAATTCCACCCGGCCGAGAAACCCGTCGCCCGCGTTGTCGGGGCGATGACGTTGGGATCCTTATGTGGAATCTGCACGACAGCGGCGCGGTCGTTGAGCAGATAGTCGCCATACGGCTCGAATGGCTCACCTAAAGCCTGTTGAAGAATCGAACCGCGGAAGCCGGTGCAGTCGATGACGAGGTCGACGGCGCGCTCACCCTGCCGACGCAGCGTGAGAGATTTAACGAACCCGCGCTCGTCAAGATTGATGGCGTCCACGTCGTCGAGGATGTGCTTCACGCCGCGGCTGGTCGCGATGTCTTTGAGGAACGTGGCGAGCTTTGTAGCGTCGAAATGGTAGGTGTAGCCAACCTCGCCGCTGAACTCGGGTTCTCCGGGACGGCGCGGCGCGAGATTGTCGCGAACGATTTCTGCGACGGGCGAAAAAGAGCGCACATAGGCAAGGCCGGCGTCCGCTGTGGCGCGGGACGGATCGAATGTCACGAAATAGTCGGCGAGCTGGCGGCCATCGAGGGCCCCGGGCGCATTGAGGATATTGAGGAACTCGATCGACCGGCCGTTGTCGTCGTGGTTCCAATTGATGAAATGCGCCGCGACTTTGAAGGTCGCGTCCGTCAGCTTGAAGAATTCGGACTCCGAGATGCCGAGCTGATTGAGCAGCAGGACCATACCGGGCAGGCTCGCCTCACCGACGCCGACAATGGGAATCGTCGGCGACTCGATCAGCGTGATGTCGAGCTTGTGCTTCTTGTCCTTCGGTTGGCAGAAGCGATTGAGAAAGGAGGCCGCGAGCCAGCCCGCGGTGCCGCCGCCAACGATGGTAATGCTGCGCAGTGGTTGGCCCATTCAGCCTCCCCCGGAAAGGACACTGACCCTAGACGCCCCGCCCGCGGGTGCCAAGCCGGAACGCTGCATCAATGCTAGGGTGGCTCGGAGTGGACTGAGAGAGCAGGGTCGCGGCGATACCCGAGCGATGGAAGGACCAACGGTGACAGAGCAAGACGAGAAGCTGCTCAGCGTCGTCTGCAAAGCCCTGGCGTGGTACCCGGAGGGCCCTACCGTCGCCGACTCTGCCAACGCCATTGCTATCGCTGTCCTGGCGTGGAGCCGCATGTCCGATGAAGCCAAACAGGCCGCGCCGGAAAATGTCAGGCATTTTATGCAGGAGAGAGAAACTGGCGCCCCCTAGGGGAATCGAACCCCTGTTTCCGGCCGGCGCAACTCTCCCCAACGTCGACGAGATCCGCAACGATTTGCCGCAGACGCGGCTAATATTGCCAGCCGACACCGACGATGACCTTTTCGACGTCGGTGAAGAACTGGTCGGCCTGATAGTTGGCGTATTTGAACTGGCCGTAGAAGCCGCTCTTCAACGGAAGGTAGGCGTAGAAGTCGAACTCGGAGCCATAGTGGAGGTCCTGCACCGCCGAGCGGAACTCGTGGTATTGGCCGATCAAGAGCAGCCCATCGAAATAGCTGAACGGGCCGCCTGACTTGGCCGACACCTTGTACTTGGCCTCGCCATAAAAATCTTGGAGGCCCGTCGGCGGGATCACCAGGAACACGTCGGCAAAGCCGTTGAAGATATGGCCCGTGGCGAGCGGCGTCTGGAACGCGGCAATGCCGTTGTCGCTGCCGAGCAGCTCGTAGATCGCCGTTCCGGTGAAGCCGCCACGCCCGAGACCCTGCTCCACCCGCACATAATCGGCGTCGTAGTTGATCGGCGCATCGCCATAGCTCGTCTGGTGGGCGTATTCCATGCGGTAGTGGTAGGTGTACCGGTCTTTCAGCGTCTGCTTGCCTTTGAGGAAGCCGCCATAGGTGGCGTTCGAGAACGGATCGAGGTCGAACAGATTCATCAAATATGTGTAGGCGGTGAGCTTGCCGAACGCGTAGTCCTTGCTCTCGGCATGCATCAGATGGACGTTCGAGGCGACGTTGCCGACCTGCGACTGATCACTGAAGATGCGGTTGACGTTGCCGATCCAGGCATAGAGGAAGGTTACGTCGGGCAGGGCCGTGATGGTCGCCTTGGCGCCGTCGAAGGTCTGATCGTTCTGCCGCCAAGCGACCGAGCCGACGAAGCGCTCATTGTCGAGGTTCTCGAGGTAGCGTCCACCCAGCAAGACCACGCCGGGGATGTTGTAGGATTCCAGATAGGCCTGATCGACCTCCTGCGATTCGACGTCGGCGACGACCGGGTACTGGGTCTTGCCGTTGATGGTGTTGTTGAACTCCTCCGGCCCCACGTCGAATATGAACTCACCTTCGACGCCGGCGCGGAAGCCGTGGAAGAAGCCCGACTCGATCCCGGTCTTGTTCTTGAAGGTCGAGGCCTTGGCGTTCTTCGGCAGATTGGCCTGGTCGACATATTCGAAGCGATAGCGGTTATCGGTCCACCACCTGCCATTGAAGAAGCCCGTATGCGGCGCGTGGTAGCGCCCGTCATCGGAGCCCTGTTGCGGATCGTAGTTGGCGCTCTGCGCCAAGGCCGACGACCCGCACTCGGCACCTGATGCGACAATCAGAGATAGGGCGCCCACAAGCGAGCGAATACTCCGAGAACGGTAGACTGACATTCTAGTATTCACCCCGCTGCATTGGTTGTTGTTGATTGGCCGGTCCGAGCGCCACTTTCAGCTCGCCCGCATGCTGTCACCTTCATGGTCCGCGGCCCGTATGCGCTCCCGCTCGATGATTTGTGAAATCTCCCCGCGGCATGACCCGCAATTGGTGCCTGCCTGGAGCGCATGTCCCACGGCTTCGAGCGTGCTGCAGCCTTTCGCCGCCGCCGCGGCAATCTGCTTCGCGCCAACGCCGAAGCAGGAACAAACGACGGCGCCCCGATCGGCCTGACCCGCTCCGGGTCTCCCGGCGATCACGGCCATACGCGCACGCTGATTTTCATGACTCGTCAGAAGCTGCTGGCAGGCCCAGTCGCGCGACACGCCGACCGGCGCTGATGCGAGGAACAGCGCGCCTACCAGGCGCATGCGGTCGAAGCACGCAAAACCGTGTCGTCCCCCACCGATGTCGTGATAGGCGACGGTCTCGGCCTCGGGCGGCGCGTTGAACAGGGCAGCGGCAAAGTCAGGCCAGGCGCGTACTCCATCGTCAAAGGCGAGCTCGATGCGCCAGCCACCCTCGCATCGTGCCAGCACCCAATAATCTGCCGTGAGAGCGAGCGGACGGTGCACGAGCACGCCAAAGCCGAATTGCGCGGCGGGAAAACGTGCGACCGACACCGGCACGTGTTTGAGTGCAGGCTGACCGGAATGAGAATCGGCAAGACCGGGGATGAGGCGGTCGACCCGCGCCGCCGAGGCGAACTGATCGGTCCAATGCATGGGCACGAACACCGTGCCCCGCGACTGCCGCGACGACAGCAACGCACGTACAAGGATCTCGCCGCGCGCACTCACCACCCGTACGATATCGGCATCGGCGATGCCGAGGTGCGCCGCGTCGTCAGGATGAATCTCGGCATAAGGCTCGGCAATATGCCGCGAAAGGCGCGGGCTGTTCCCAGTGCGCGTCATGGTGTGCCAGTGGTCGCGTACGCGGCCCGTGTTGAGGACAAACGGGAAGTCACCTCCCGCTCGGCTCACCGGATCGGTACCGACCGCAACGATGCGCGCCTTGCCATCTGCGGTGTGGAAGCCCCCCGTACCGTAGAACCTCGTCTCGCTGCGAGGCCGGCCCTTGGGCTGTGGCCATTGGACCGGCTCCATCCAATCGAAATCCTCGCGCGCTAGCCCCACAAGCGCGCCGATGTCGAAGGCGCGCGTGCCGCCATTCTCGAATGCCGAGAGCGCGGCATGTTCGGCAAAGATCTCAGCCGGTGAGCGGTAGGCGAAGGCGTCTGCAAAGCCCATGCGCTTCGCCACTTCGCAAATGATCCACCAATCGGGGCGCGCGCTGTCTGGCGTCTTGAGGAATGCGCGCTGGCGCGAGATGCGCCGCTCTGAGTTGGTGACCGTGCCGTCCTTCTCGCCCCAAGCGGCCGCAGGCAGCTTGGCATGCGCATGTCGCACCGTATCGGTCTCGCGCATGATGTCGGTGACAACCACGAAGGGACAGGTGCCGAGAGCCTGCTCGATCAGGTCGGCCTCAGGCATGGAGTCTGCCGGATTGGTGGCCATGATCCAGAGCGCCTTGATCCGACCGTTCCTCACCGCGCGGAACATATCGATCGCTTTCGGGCCCGGCTTGGCGGCTATCGCCGGTGAACGCCAAAACCGCTGCACACGCGCGCGGTCGGCGGCGTTTTCGATCTCCATATGGGCGGCAAGCATGTTGGCGAGGCCGCCGACCTCACGGCCTCCCATGGCATTCGGCTGACCGGTCACCGAGAACGGGCCCATGCCGGGACGGCCAATCCGGCCCGTGGCAAGATGGCAATTGATGATTGCGTTGACCTTGTCGGTTCCGTGCGAGGACTGATTGACGCCCTGGCTGTACACCGTGACAACTTTTTCAGTCTCACCGACCAGGTGGTAGAAGGCGTCGAGCGATTCGGCGTCGAGACCCGTCTGTTGCTCGACGTCTTCGCGCCGAAGCGCCGAGGCCGCGATCAGTGCAGCGTCGAGGCCTTTCGTGTGCGCCTCGACATAGTCGCGGTCGATCCGACCCTGCTTGGCCAGATAGGACAGCAGTCCTGTGAACAGCGCGATGTCACCATCGGCCCTGATCGGCAAATGAAGGTCGGCAAGCTCGGCGGTCACAGTGCGGCGTGGATCGATCAGCACGACTCGCATCTCGGGTCTGGCGCTCTTCGCTGCGGCGAGGCGCTGGTAGAGCACGGGGTGACACCAAGCAAGGTTCGACCCGACCAGAAGGACGAGATCCGCAAGCTCGAGATCGCGGTACGTACCGGGCACGGTGTCGGCGCCGAAGGCGCGCCGCTGACCGGCCACGGCCGACGCCATGCACAATCGCGAATTGGTATCGATATTGGCCGAGCCGATGAAGCCTTTCATCAGCTTGTTGGCGACGTAGTAGTCCTCGGTCAGCATCTGGCCCGAGACATAGAAGGCAACCGAATCCGGGCCATGCGCGGCGATGGTCTCGGTGAACCGTGCCGCGACAAGATCGAGAGCCTCGTCCCACGAGACTTGGCGTCCGTCGATCTCGGGATAGAGCAGCCGTCCCTCGGCATCCACCGTCTCGGCGAGAGCGGCACCCTTGGAACAGAGCCGCCCGAAATTGGCGGGATGACTAGGGTCGCCATGAATGGTGACGGTTCCATCGGACGCGCTCTTGGCCAACACGCCGCAACCGACGCCGCAATACGGACAAGTCGTTCTCACTGACATGAGATCGGGAATGGCATTCATCTCAAGCGGCCCAATTCATCGCCGCCTCGAGGGCGATGAACAACTCGTCGCCGTCGATTTTCACTGGGATGGTGCGCACCTCGCCTTCGTCCACGCCTTGCGCCTTACCGGTCTCGAGCGAGATCACCAAATTATGCAGCGGGCAGGTTACCGAGGTGCCGTGCACGATGCCCTGACTGAGCGGCCCACCTTTGTGTGGACAGCGGTCGACGGTGGCAAACACTTGATCGTCGCCGGTGCGAAAAACGGCGATCCGTCCACGCGGCGTGGCCACGCAGCGCGCGCCTCGGCGAGGAATATCATTCAACGTGCCGATCTTGACCCAGCGCATGACCTACTCCGCCGCCTGCACGAGCCCAACCGCGGCCAGCGGCTTGAATTCGTGCTTGTCCTTGCCGGAGACGCGCTCGGACCAGGGATCGACCTGAGCGAATTGCTGCGAATAGGTGAAGCGGGTGTAGTACGCGACCCGTTTGTCGAGATCATCGAGAATTTGCTTGCGAATTTCCTCGACGCCGACGCGTTTCGCCCATTTATAGATGCGCTCCAGGTAGCGCCCCTGCTCGCGATACATTTGCACGAGCGCAACGATCACTTCGAGCGCCTCGTCCTCGGTCTTGACCAGGCCGAGCACCTCCGTGCCCTTGATGTCGAGTCCTGCAGCGCCGGCGAAGTGAATCTCGTAGCCGGAGTCGACGCAAATCACCCCGACATCTTTGCACGTGGCCTCGGCACAGTTGCGCGGGCAACCCGAGACGCCCATCTTCACCTTGGCCGGCGTCCACGAACCCCACATGAAGCGCTCGACGCGAATGCCAAGCCTGGTCGAATCTTGAGTGCCGAAGCGGCACCATTCCGACCCGACGCAGGTCTTTACGGTGCGGATGCCTTTGGCATAGGCGTGACCCGAGACGAACCCCGCCTTGCCGAGATCGCCCCACACGGCAGGGAGATCCTCCTTCCTTATCCCGAGCATGTCGATGCGCTGACCGCCCGTGACCTTGACGGTGGGGATCGAGAATTTGTCGACCACGTCGGCGATGGCGCGAAGCTCTGCCGCGCTCGTCACCCCACCCCACATGCGCGGCACAATCGAGTAGGTGCCGTCCTTCTGGATGTTGGCGTGAACCCGCTCGTTGATGAAGCGCGACTGGTAGTCGTCGGCGTAGTCGCCGGGCCATTCGCATACGAGATAGTAGTTGAGCGCAGGCCGGCACTTGGCGCAGCCGCAAGAGCTTTTCCATTCGAGCTCTTGCATGACTTGCGGGATGGTCTTGAGCCGCTTCGCCTTGATCAGTCGCCGCACGTCGTCATGGCCAAGCGTGGTGCAGGGACAGACCGGCTGCACAGCGGCGGGATTGTAGGTGTCACCGAGCGAGAGCTTCAGCAGCTGCTCGACTAGACCCGTGCAGGAGCCGCAACTGGCCGACGCTTTGGTATGGGCGCGCACATCGTCGAGCGATGCAAGTTTCTTCGAGGCGATGGCAGCGGTGATCTTTCCCTTGCACACGCCGTTGCAGCCGCAGATCTCCGCATCATCCGGCAAGGCTGCAACGGCCGCCATAGGGTCCAGGGGGGGCCCTCCCTGGTAGGACTGGCCAAAGATCAGGGTGTCACGCATCGTCGAGATATCAACGCCGCGCTTCTTGAGGTCGCTGAACCAAGCGCCGTCGGCGGTCTCGCCGAACAGGACGGTGCCGATGATGCGGTTGTCCTTGAGGATGAGACGCTTATAGACCCCGGCGGAGGCGTCGCGCAGCACGATCTCCTCGCGGTCGTCGCCATCGGCGAAATCGCCAAGTGAAAACAAATCTATGCCAGTCACCTTGAGCTTGGTCGGCGTATCGTTGTGGACGAACGACGCCGTGTCGTCGCCGGCGAGACGGGCTGCCGCGACACGCGCCATCTCGTAGAGCGGGGCGACCAGGCCGTAGACGTGGCCGCCGACCTCCGCGCATTCGCCGATGGCGAAAATGTCGGGATCGGAGCTTCGCATGCCGTCATCGACGACGATGCCGCGGTTGACCTCCAAGTCTACTTCCTTGGCGATCGCGGCATTGGGACGGATGCCGGCCGCCATCACGACCAGCGTCGCCGGGATGATCCGGCCGTCGGCAAGCTCCACGCCTTCCACTTTGCCGTCGCCCATGATCGCCTTGGTTTCGGCTTTGGTGATGACCTTGATGCCGCGCGCCTCGACGGCCTTCTGAAGGAGGTAGCCCCCTGCCGGGTCGAGCTGGCGCTCCATCAAAGTCGGCATGAGATGAACGACCGTCACATCCATCCCGCGCGCTTTCAGTCCGGCCGCGGCCTCAAGCCCAAGCAGGCCGCCGCCGATCACCACCGCCGTTGCCGTCGACTGCGCTGCGAGCAGCATGGCCTGGACGTCGTCGAGGTCGCGGTAGGTAAGCACGCCGGGAAGGTTGTTGCCCGGCACCGGCAGGACGAAGGGTAGAGAACCAGTAGCGATGACGAGCTTGTCGTAGCTCATGACAACGCCATGGTTCGACTTAAGCGTCTTCGACTTGCGGTCGATCCCGACAATCTTGTGGCCCTTGTACAAGACGATCCCGTTCTTGATGTACCAGCCGTCGCCGTGGATGATGATCTCCTCGTAGTCCTTCTCCCCCGACAGCACCGGAGACAACATGATGCGGTCGTAGTTCACGCGCGGCTCGGCATTGAAGATGGTGACCTCGTAGCGGCGGCGATCCCGCTCGAAGAGATGCTCGAGCATGCGTCCCGGCGCCATGCCGTTGCCTATGATGACGAGGCGTTGCGGTTTGCTCACGCCGGGAGAGGCGCTTGACGATTTCATCGACGATCTCCTCTCATCCACGCGTTCAATGTTTGCCCGGAAAGCCGCCCAGGCCGTGGAAGGTCATGAATAGGGAATAAGCGCTGACGGCGATGGCGATCACCATCTCCAGGGTAAGGAAGGCCACCCCGTATTTGTACCAAGCCTCGTAGGGCGTCTTTTCTGCGGTGCGGATTTGCGTGCTCATCTCAGTTGGGACCTCGTGCTTTGTTGGGTTTCAGTGAGTTGGCCGCTCAAGCTTCCTTCACCGCCAGCGCGCGGTTGAAGATGCCGTGCTCTTCGGGATGGCGCTCGTAGCGCGCCGCCCAGAAGTAGAAGACGATGAAGGGCACGAACATGTAGAGCGTGACCGCGAAATAGCCGACGTGCAGGTTCGTACTGGAGGCGAAGATCAGCGGGAACACGATCGCGGCGGCGGTCGAAACGCCGCCGATGAAGCCTGCCGCCGTGCCGGGCCGGTCGGGGAACAACAACGGCACAAGCGCGAAGGTGCCGCCGGTGCCGAAGGAAATGAAGATGCCGAGCGCAACCAGCATCACTACGGATGCAGGCAGTGACCCAGACAGGCCCGCGAGCGTAAGCCCGACCATGGCGAGCGAAATCAGGATCAAGGCGATGCCGAGCCAGTGCAGGCGCGGCGCGTAAGGCAGCGACTTGGCGATGAAGGGCAGCGGCGTCCAGCCCTTCCGCTGGAAGACGTCGGACATGTACCCGGCGAAAGGCCGGAACAGCGATGCGCAGAACGACTGGACCGCTGCGAAAGTGCCGGCGGCGATCTGCACGCCGGCGACGGTGGTGAAGCCCAGTGCCAGGATCGCATCGGGGAATCCGCGCGCGAAATAGCCCGGCAGCCAAGCGTTCAATGCTATCTCAAGGCCGAACGACATGGCGTAGGCCAGCATCAGCGCGACCGCAATGTAGCGGCTCCAGACGAAGACCGTGCTGCGCAGATCGCTGCGGTCGCGCGCCACGTCGCGCTGCTCGATCGTCCGCGCCGCTTGGCCACGCGCGAGATACCAGGCTGCGATCACCAGCGCGATGATGCCGAGCCACAGGAAAGCTGCATGGTAATCGGTGCCGAAGATGCGCGGCAGGAGCAGCGCGCCCATGCCCGCACCCACATTGCCGGTACCGGCATAGAGACCCTCGGCAGTGCCGATCTCATTGGCGTTGAACCATTGCGCGACATGCTGAATGCCGACGACGAAGGAAACGCCGGCAATGGCGACGATCACGCGCGCGGCGAAGAGAAGCGTGTAATCCTCTGTGAAGGCCGAGGCGATCGAGACCAGGCCGCAAACGACGAGAATGAAGGCGAAGGTGCGCGGCGCGCCGAAGCGATCCGCCGCCCAACCCGCGACCACACGGCCGACAGGCGCCATCCAGAGGGCGGAGCTGGCCAGGAGGCCGAGCGCCGCGATGCTCAAGTTATAATGCGCGGCGATGCTCGGACTGAACGCAGCCGTCGCAAACCACATCAGAAAGCACCAGAAGAAGCCCACGGTGGCAATGATGAGCTGCTCCACTTTGTTCGTTTGCATTCTCTCTCCTCTTGATCCGGAACCGACCGGTGCTTGCGTTCGCGCAACAAAAAAGCTGCCCACCAGGCCCTCGTCTCCCAGCCTTTCGGGAGCGCGATAACCTGAGTGGCAGCTTTGCCTGGAGGGCGCCCACCATTGGACGCCAGATAAGCTTTGAAGTTCAGGTCTACGTTTGCAGAAACCGTGCCGAATTCACGCTGGATATATTATCCAGTAAATTCAGTACGTTACAAATTTGGCGCGAATTGCGTGGAGACGATGGCGATCAAAAAATCAGCACTCAAGACGGTTTGCCTGCTCAGCGCGTAAGCAAATCTCGCGATCAAGCGCGAGACTTACTTGCGCGTCGTCCGCCTCTGTGCCGCGATGTAGTCATCGATGCGGTCGGGATCGAACAAGTCCCCGTCGAAGAATCCATCAGGCCCGAGCGTTAGGCTCGCGCCGGCGGAACCGACCGGTGTCGCACGCGTAAGCGCGCCCTCGACCTTGGCGTTTGCCCCGGGGAGCGCCACGCCAAGTGGCTTGAGCGCCGCACGATAGATATCGGGGCGATATGTTTCGCGCGCGATCTTCTCGTTCTGCTTGGCGTGATCGATTTGTCCCCAGCGCACCATCTGCGTGTAGAGCCAGAGTGCGTGACTCTTCCATGGGAAGGTCGCAGCCTTGGCCAGCGGCACGAAGAACTCGTCCACTGCCACTATCGTCCCACCGCCGATGTCGATCTTGCCGGATAGCGCCGGCAACATCCACGCAGGCGGACGGTCGACATAGGCCGGACTCCCGAGCAGATTTGCTAACTCGTTGCGGTTGGCAATGTCGGCACACCACGTCGCCGCGCGATAGAGCGCACGCAAAAGCGCCGTCAGCGCTTCGGGATGGCTCTCGGCCCATTGCGCTTGCGCACCCAGCACTTTTTCCGGACTGCCCTTCCAGATCGCCGCCTTTACAGTGGCGATATGGCCTTGGTCGAACGCAGCTGACGCGGTGTTCCACGGTTCGCCGACGCAATAACCGTCGATATTGCCGGCTGCGAGCGCGTCGGACATCAGCGGCGGCGGCAGGATAACGATCTCGACATCGCGATCGGGATCGATGCCGCAGGCGGCGAGCCAATAGCGCAGCTCGTAGTTATGCCCCGAATGAGGATGGACAACGCCAAAGCGGAGGGCGGGCTTGCCCGCCTTGGCTCGACTGCCCACCACCTCCTTCAGCGCCTGGCCAGACCGGGCCGGATCGAGGTCGCGCTTGGCACCATGGGTCTCCATCTCTGCCCATAGTGCGTTCGACACCGTCACGGCGTTGCCGCCGAGGCCGAGCGCGAGCGGCGCAATCGTGCGCGAAGCCAGCGGCGTCAGTCCCAAATTGCAGGCGATCGGCATCGGCGCCAGCATATGAGCGACCTGGAAATGGCCAACAGCCAGTCGATCGCGAATGTTTGCCCAGGATGTCTCGCGCATCAGGGCGAGATCCACCCCCTCCCCTTTGGCGAAGCCCTTCTCCTTGGCAACAACCAAGAGCGCACTGTCGAGCAGTGGCATGAATCCGGCGGTGATTTGGTGGCGGTCGCTCATGGCTCGTCTCCGAGCAAGCCCGCCGCCGTTACCAGGCTTTGTGCGATCTCAACGATCTTGCGGTTTTGATTCATCGCCGTCTTGCGCAAGAGCGCATAGGCGTCTTCCTCGGACAGGCCTTTCGAGGTCATCAGAATCCCCTTGGCGCGCTCGATCATTTTCCGGTCCTCGAGCTCGCTTCGCGCCGCTTCCAGCTCGCGCGCGAGGCGGGAGAAAGCATTGAATCTGACGATCGCCATGTCGAGGATCGGTTTCACACGCTCGCGTTTGAGGCCGTCGACCACGTAAGCCGAAACGCCAGCATCGACCGCGGCCTCGATGGAAGCCCGGTCGGCACGGTCGACGAACATGGCGACAGGTCGCTTCACGGCGCGCGACAGCTGGAACATGTTCTCCAGCATGTCGCGGTTGGGATTCTCGAGATCGATCACGATCACGTCCGGATTGGTCGCGGCGATGGTGCGCGCGATACCAGCGACGTCGTGCACAATGGTGACGTTGTCGTGCCCGTTCTCGCGCAACCCCTCTTCGATGATCGAGGCACGGATGCGATTTTCGTCAATGACCAGGATGGCAAGAGACTGTGCCGTCATGGTCTGCCTTTAACCGGAGAAACAGATTGGGGCAACAAGGTCGGATTGCTTGGCAAAGTCAAAAGAAGAGAACCCATGCCCTCGATCGTCTGGCCATCGCCTCTCTTTCCGAGTTGTTATTCGTCATTGCAGATAGAGATGAGCTTGAGTTGAGCCCGGCGGTGGGCGGCACACTTTCGGTGCTCATGAACGAGGGCCAGGCACCCGCCGCCTGGGAAAGCGGCGAGCACGTCGCGGTCGTCAACCGTGGTCGGGAGCGTGCGCGGCTAAGCCTCTGAGTCTAACTGGCGCCCCGTAGGGGAATCGAACCCCTGTTTCCGGCGTGAGAGGCCGGCGTCCTAGGCCTCTAGACGAACGGGGCCTGCGCGCGAGCGAGAAGCTATAGCTTGCCGCCTGGATGGCGATCAAGGCCTATTGGGCCTTGAGTTTGAGGCGGGAAACGACCTTACCGGTCTTGATGTCGACGACCGCAATCTCGGCCCCGGCTGCAGAACTAAGATGGAGTGCGAGCCGGTCGCCATCAAGGGAGAGCGAGGTGATCGTGGTGCCCGGAGGGATAACAAGCTCGCTTTCGATCACGGGCATGCCCGCCTGGCGCGGGGCAGGCGCTTCTTTCCCCTCGCCGATCCGCGAGGCTTGGTAGACGATGGTTGCAAGCACGAGCGCGAAACCGCCGACCAGCAGGATGCCCATGACGATCACGGTGATCTTGAGCAGCCGCACCTGGCGCGGCGTGAATACCGTGCCCGGTAGGCGCGAATTATCAGGCTCGCTCGTCACCACCATCGTCTAAAAGACCTCATGTCCCGATCGAACCCGCCAGATGCCGAGCGCTTCACCGCCGAAGTGGACGAGAGCCACGCAGGGATGCGGCTCGACCGTTTCCTAAGCGAGAGCCTGCCGCAACTCAGCCGCACCCGCGTGCAGGCCTTGATCAAGAGCGGCCAGGTCGCTTCAAGCGGCGCGACCATAGAGGACGCCAAATATAGGGTCAAACCGGGCGACCGCTTTGAGGTCGCCGTGCCCCCCGCAACGGCGCCGGAGATCGCGGGCGAGGCCATTCCCCTGAACGTCGTTTACGAGGATGATGCTCTCATTGTCATCGACAAGCCCGCCGGTCTCGTGGTGCATCCCGGCGCCGGCCAGCCCGCTGGCACGCTCGTCAACGCGCTTATCGCCCATTGCGGCAAGAGCCTCTCCGGCATCGGCGGCGTGGCGCGGCCCGGCATCGTCCATCGCCTCGACAAAGACACGAGCGGTCTCTTGGTTGTGGCCAAGACCGACCAGGCTCATCGCGCGCTGGCCGGGCAATTCGCCGACCACGGCCGCACGGGCGAACTCGAGCGCGGCTATCTTGCGCTGGTGTGGGGCGCGCCATCGCGCCCGCAAGGCCGCATCGATGCGCCGATCGGCCGTCATCCCACGAGCCGCACCAAAATGGCGGTGCTCCCGGAAGACAAAGGGCGCCATGCCGTGACCCATTGGCGCGTCGTGGAGACATTTGGCCGCGGCAAGGACGGTGCCGTCGCCTCCCTGATCGAGTGCCAGCTCGAGACGGGGCGCACCCACCAGGTCCGCGTGCACCTCGCCCATATTGGTCACCCGCTGATCGGAGATCCGCTTTATAGCCGCGGATTTAAGTCAAAGGCGAAGAAGCTTCCTGAGGCGGTCCAGCACAAACTTTCGGCACTCGACCGCCAAGCCCTTCACGCGGCTCGCCTTGCATTCGTGCACCCGGTGACCGGCACCTTACTGGAATTTAATAGTCCGCTGCCTGACGATCTTGCCGAGATTGCGGCTAAACTCGCGGAACTGTGATGACGCCCCAGGCTTTTGTCCGCATGGCAAAGGTTCTATAGAGTGTTTCCACTAGGGGGGGGCGGTTTGAACGGGAGAAATGCGGCCGCTTGAGGCCGCCGGAGACGGGTTCCAATGGCCGCCAGAAGTTTACCGAGTGTCAGCGCGCATGGCGGGCTTACTCGGTACCTCGAAGAAATCAGACAGTTCCCGATGCTGGAGCCGCAGCAGGAGTACATGCTCGCCAAGAGTTGGCGCGAGCATGGCGACCGCGACGCTGCGCACGAGCTCGTCACGTCGCACCTCCGACTCGTGGCGCGAATCGCCATGGGTTATCGCGGCTACGGCCTGCCGATTGGCGAGGTGATCTCCGAGGGTAACGTCGGACTGATGCAGGCGGTAAAGCGCTTCGATCCAGACAAGGGCTTCCGCCTCGCCACGTATGCCATGTGGTGGATCCGCGCGGCGATCCAGGAGTACATCCTGCGCTCGTGGAGCCTGGTGAAGATGGGCACCACGGCCGCGCAGAAGAAGTTGTTCTTCAACCTGCGCAAGATCAAAGGTCAGCTCAAGGCGCTGGAAGAAGGCGACCTCCGCCCCGATCAGGTGAAGCAGATCGCCACGCGTCTCGGCGTGAGCGAGGACGACGTCGTGTCCATGAACCGGCGTCTCGCCGGCGACTCGTCGCTCAACGCGCCGGTGCGCAATGACGCCGAGAGCGGCGAGTGGATGGATTGGCTGGTCGATGACAGCATCGACCAGGAGACCGCGCTCGCCGAGTCCGAAGAGAAAGAGCAACGTCGCGGCATGCTGCACGACGCGCTCGAAGGTCTGAACGAACGCGAGCGTCGCGTCTTCGAGGCGCGCCGCCTTGCCGAGGACCCGCTCACCCTTGAGGAGCTGTCGACTGAGTTCGGAGTTTCGCGCGAGCGTATCCGTCAGATCGAGGTGCGCGCCTTCGAAAAGGTGCAGAAGGCCGTGCAGAAAGCCGCCAAGGCGGCCGAGCGCGAAACCGAGCCCGCCGAGTAGCTTCAGCAAGTCCTCAAGCCTAATGCCAAGGCCGCCACCAAGGCGGGTGGGAGAGTGCGCGCGAAGCGGCTAAGGTGAGCGCCGTTCCGCCGTCTACGGGGGCAAATCGGTGAAGCAATTAAAGGTCAGCGGCGTCGAGATCGCCTATCTCGACGAGGGCAAGGGGCCGTGCGTCATGCTCGGCCATTGCTCCAGCGCATCCCACAAGGAATGGCTGCCGCTGATCGAGACCTTGAAGGAGGACTGGCGCGTTCTCGCCCCCGACTTCATCGGCTACGGCCAGTCCGACCCTTGGCCGATAGAGAAGCGGTTCAGCACCGATGCCGACGTGAAGGTGCTCCTGGCGCTCGCCAAGAAGACCAAGGGCGCGCTCCACCTCGTCGGTCATTCCTATGGCGCGGCGCTCGCCCTCGAAGCTGCGCGCAAGCTTGGCGCCCGTGTGAAGAGCCTCACCCTTGTCGAACCCGTCTCGTTTCATTTGCTGCGGCTTGAGAACCGCCCCGAATGGAAGGAGGTTGAGCAGCTGGGCCTCTCCGTGCTCGAGCCCGTTGCCAAGGGCGATGACCGCAAGGCCGCAGCAGCCTTCATGAGCTATTGGCTCGGCCGCTGGCGCTGGTGGCTGTCGCCTGATCGCTTCAAGAACGCCATCGCCCTGACAATTCCCAAAGTGGCGCTCGAGTTCTCCATCGTCATCGACGCCCAGACGACGCTTGCCGACTACGCCGAGATCGAGGCGCCGACGCTTCTGATTGTTGGCGGCAAGACGCGGGCGCCGACCCGCGCCATCATTGAGTTGCTCGGTGGAACCCTGCCGAATGCTGAAGTGAAGGTGTTGAAAGGCGCCGGGCATATGAGCCCGTTCACCCATCCTGCTGAACTCAACCGGATGATCCTCGCTCATCTTGCCACTCACCGCTAGCGGTCCCCTCTCCCGGCAACTCTTCCATGTCCTTGGCGAACAGCTCCTCAAGCTCTTTGGCCTGAGACAGCGCATTGGCCCGGACTTTCTCTATATCCGTGTAGTACTGGTAGTCCTCGTAGAGGCGCTTTTCGTCAAGCCGCTTGAACGTGGAGGTCAGGCGCTTGACTTCGGGCTCCTTTAGCCCCAGCCCGCGTAACAGCTCCTTTGTCAATTCGAGAGCAGCGAGGAAAGTCTCACGTTCGATGATGGTCACGCCAAGATCCATTAGCTTGTGCACATGCGTGCGGTCTCGCGCCCGCGCGTAGATTGGCACCTCGGGAAAGTGCATGTGCACCATCTCGGCGACCCTAAGCGAGGCATCCACGTCGTCGATGGCGAGCACGAAAGCCTGCGCCTTTTGTGCGCCCGCCGCGCGCAAGATGTCGAGGCGTCCAGCGTCTCCGTAGTAAATCTGCGCGCCGAAGCGCTTCACGAAGTCAACTTGCACGATATTCGAGTCGAGTGCCGTGAATGGAATGTGCCGCGCGCGCAGCACACGGGCGACGATCTGCCCAAAGCGGCCAAACCCGGCAATGATCACGTGCCGCTCGCCTTCAGGCGGCAACTCGTAGTCGGGCGGCTCCGGCTTGAGCGCGCGCGACACGCGGTCGTCGACGAGCAGCAGAAGCGGCGTCATCGCCATGGACATGGTCACAGCGAGCGTCAACAGCGCTCCCATGTCGCGTCCGATCACGCCCTCGAAGACGCCGACCGAGAACAGCACGAAGGCGAACTCGCCGCCTTGGCTAAGGACAAGGCCGAGTCGCCGCGACGGGCCATTGTCGATGCCCCACCAACGTCCGAGCAGATAGAGGATCACCGCTTTGATAGTCACGAGTCCAATGACGATCGCGACCAGTTCGGCGGGCCGCGCCACGAGCACCGAGAGGTCGATCGACATGCCGACGGCGATGAAAAACACCGCAAGCAACAGCCCTTCGAACGGCTGAATGTCCGCCTCGATTTGGTGGCGGTATTCGGAGTCGGCGAGCAGCGCGCCGGCGATGAACGAGCCGAGCGCCGCCGACAGCCCCACCTCCTCCATCACGAGCGCAACCCCCACCACGGTGAGCAGCGCGCTCGCCGTCATCGCCTCGCGCACACCGGTCGCCGCGACGATCTTGTAGAGCCGACTTAGAAGAAAGCGCCCAACGACGATCACCCCGATAATCGAGAGGATCGCAATGCCGGCGCTGCCGAGATCCATGCTTGGCTCCTCGCCGCCGAGCGCGAACAGCGGCACCAAGGCAATCAATGGAATGGCCGCGAGGTCCTGGAACAGCAACACGGAGAAGGCGAGACGTCCATGCCGCGTCGTGAGTTCTCCCTTCTCCTCGAGGACCTGGAGCGCGAATGCGGTGGACGACAGGGACAACGCAAGGCCGATGAACAGGGCCTCGCCAAAAGCAAGGCCCAAGCCGAGGCCGATCGCCGCGAGCACAAAAGCCGTGGTAATGAGCTGCGCCGTGCCGAGCCCGAAGATCGACGACCGCATGGCCCACAGACGGATCGGGCGAAGCTCGAGCCCTATCACGAACAGCAACATGACCACGCCGAATTCGCCGAACTGCAGGACCTTGCTGACGTCGTTGAGGGCATAGAGGGGGCCGAGCACATAGGGCCCGATGACAACGCCGGCGGCGAGATAGCCGAGCACCGCGCCGATGCCGAGCAGCCGGCCGAACGGCGCAGCAATAGCGGCGGCGGCCAGGAACACGGCTACCTGGATCAGCTGCGCCGTCGTCATCGCTGCGTTTTGCCCTTCCCCTACCCTGCTTCAGATCAGCTTAGCGCATCAGCCAGACGGGAGCGGTGAAATTGCGGCAATTGCCCACCAAGAGACGAGGTCGTAAGGGAGCCTATGGATTCGAAGCCCGACCAGGCTCAGCCCACCTTCCGCGAGGCGCTGCCCGTATGGGGCAAGATCGGCGTGACGTCCTTTGGCGGGCCCGCAGGACAAATCGCGCTGATGCACCGGACCCTGGTCGAGGAGCGCGGCTGGATTGGTGCTGAGCGGTTCTTGCACGCGCTCAATTTCTGCATGCTGCTGCCGGGCCCGGAGGCCATGCAGCTTGCCACTTATGTCGGCTGGCGGTTGCACGGCACCCTAGGCGGGCTCGCCGCCGGCCTGCTGTTCGTGCTGCCCGGCGCCTTGGTCGTTCTGGCGCTGAGCATCGCCTATGCACTGTACGGCCAAGTGCCGTTGGTCGAGGCTGCCTTTGTCGGCATCAAGGCCGCGGTCCTCGTCATCGTCATCGAGGCTTTGATCAGGGTGGCGCGCCGCGCGCTCCATCGCACCTACGACTGGGCGATCGCCGCGGTGGCCTTCATCGCCATCTTCGCCTTTGCGGCCCCCTTCCCGCTGATCATCGCCGGCGCGGCCCTTGCCGGTTATCTACTTGCCCTCATCTTTCCGGTGCCGGTTCCGGCACCTCTCGACATGCCACCCGTATCAATTTGGCGGACGGTACGAACAGCAGCACTCTGGCTCGCCATTTGGATCGTGCCCCTCCTCATCGTCAGCGCAATATTCGGGCGGGATCATGTGCTCGCCGACATTGCGCTGTTCTTCTCCAAGCTCGCGGTGGTGACCTTTGGGGGTGCTTACGCGGTGCTCGCCTACATGGCGCAGCAAGCCGTCGAGACCTATGGCTGGCTTACCGCCGGCGAGATGCTCGATGGACTCGGCCTCGCCGAGACGACGCCCGGCCCCCTCATCCTCGTCACCGAGTTCGTCGGCTTTCTTGGCGCGTATCGTCTCGGCGGTGAGCCCAAGCTCGCATTTGGCTTGCTCGGTGCCGCCATCACCCTATGGGCAACCTTTGCTCCGTGCTTCCTCTGGATCTTCGTCGGCGCGCCTTACGTGGAACGGCTCGCCTCCAACGCCAAACTCGCCGGCGCGTTGCGCGGCGTCACGGCGGCGGTGGTCGGCGTGATCCTGGATCTGAGCATGTTCGGTTTGCGCTGCACGTGATCTTCGGCACTGTCACGGCCAGCCAGCATGGGCCCTTGCGCCTATGGCTGCCAGACGTCGCGAGCTTCGATCCGCAAGCCGCGTCCCTGGCAGTGCTCGCGGCAATTCTCTTGCTCGGCTTTCGCCTCGGCATCATGACCACGCTCGCTGTCACGCCGCTGCGGCGACCTTGCCCTTATCCTCCTTGGCGCAGGCTAGAGGCGCGCAAAAGCAAAGCGCGGGCAAAAGGCCCGCGCTTCGCGACAATCAAAGTTTGCGAACGCTAGTCGCGCGGCACCCACAGATTGACGAAGGGTGCGCGGACCCACGTCCCGGTCGGCGTTTTGCGAACCTGGGTAAACGGTGCATCGACGTCGGTGTTGGCGTCGTTCGTCCGCACCGAGGTGGTCGGTGCATCGACATCAGTCTCATAGCCGTTGCTGCGCCACCGGCGGCGATTCCGCCAACCAGCTTCCTGCACCAGCATATTTTCGGCCGAGGGCTTGGTGAGCCCGGCAGGGCCTGCGGAGGCCGGCGCGGGCATCAACATGGCCGTCGCGAAGAACGCCGCGACGAAACCGGAAACGATCAAACGAGTCATCATGCCTCTAATCGAAGGTTCGGGGGTTTTGGTGAGCTGGCTTGAAACTTACCGCGCTAATGTGGCGACACGGTGCTTCGGGCACAACCCCTTAGCTACAGCCATCCGCGGTGTTTGAAATAAATATAAGGCAACACGGCAAACAACACCATAAGCGCAAGCGCGAAGGGATAGCCGAACAGCCAATCGAGCTCCGGCATGACATGAAAATTCATGCCGTAGATCGACGCGATTAACGTCGGTGGCAGGAAAACCACGGCTGCAACCGAGAAAATCTTAATGATGTCATTCTGCTGAATCTGAATCATGCCGAGCGTGGCATCGAGCAGGAAGATGATCTTGCCTGACAGAAATGTGGCGTGATCGGTGAGTGAGCTCACATCGCGCGACGCGGCGCGCACGCGCGATTGCAGCGGCTTTCCCCTCTTTGCGCTCGTTGACGGCGTAGGCGAAAAACGTCAGCAGCCGTCCCAAGGAGTGGGGCGCTCTCACGCGCCTTCGACGTGATCTCCCTTCTCGCCCGATCGATTGGAGCACGACATCGAAACGGCGCTTCCGCGCAGCAACGCCACCCTGGTTCTCGAACACGGAATGAGAGAGTGTCTCCACCTGACCCTGGATGCGCTCGATGAAATCCGCCAACCGGTCGACGATCGTGTCGAGCAGGCCGATCATCACGGCAGGTCCGCTCTTGAGATCCGTCTCCGACCGGTTGCATCGCGCTGCGAACAGCGCGAACGCGCGCGGCTCCGCATAGCGCACCGTAACGAGCCGTTTCCCGGCGAGGATGAAGCTGACCGGTGTCGTCTTCGCCTCATCTTTCTCAGGCTGGTAGACCAGGGTTGCCGTCATGAAGTAGGCGCCGTTCTCCTGATAGAGCCGGCTCGATACTTCGATCTCCTGCTGCTCCTCCCGCGTCGGCACGTCGATGTTCAATGACTTCTCGACCTGCTCTTCCTCGTCCGGAGTCGGATTGACGAGGTCGAGCCAAACCACATCGTCGGTAATCCGATGGAGTCCGGTCTGGGCCTTGAGCTCGCGCCCGCTGAGTTCGTAGATGGTGAGCATTCGCCCTCGTCCGTTCCTGACCGCGTCCCCGGAAGCCCAGTTATACCAAGGCCCACTTATCACGGGTGAGACATTGTGGACCAAGACGAGCTTTGACAGGCAAAAGGCCTCCAGCTAACCCTATTGGGCATGGGGTGGCTGCGCAAAGAGAGGGACCTGATCGGCCTCGTCGTGGTCTGGACGATTCTGCTCCAGTCCATTGTCCTGCCGTTCACCACCGGACTTCATGCCGCGATGCTCGTCTCGGGCGAGGCCAGCATCCTGTGCACCTCGCGTGGCGTTGCCGTCGATCAGAAGCTTCCCGCACAAGACAACCAAAAGCCGGACTGCCAGTGCTGCCACATGGCCTGCCGCCTGGCCTGTACGGGTTCCTCCGGAATTCTGCCGACGCTTGCCCGCGTTCCTCTACCCTCCTCAGCATTTCTGGTGGTTGCCGCGCCGCGCCCCGAGGCGCCGGCGCTGCGATCCACCATACCCCTTGCGGCACAACCGCGAGCTCCGCCCCTCGCCTAGATCTCCGAAGCACGCTTTCAAGGAGAGTGACCGCCCTTCGTAACTGTTGGGCCGCGATCCAGCGTGCCGCCTTCTTCATCAATTGAATTAAGGATAGCCCGGCGCTCTCGACAGTCGCCGAGGCTCATCGGGGGTTACGACAATGCGTCTTTCAGTTCGACGCGCCGGGTTGCCGGCGCTCACACTCTGCCTGGGTACCGCGCTCACCGCTGTCTCGGGCTTTGCCTATGCGGATTCCGACACAGGCACGGGTCCGCTCGCCGACCAACATGCGCCGGCCGGTGTCATGTTCGACCACATGCATAAAGCCGGCGAGTTTATGCTCGGCTTTCGCTACGCCTATACGAGCGCCAGCGGCGACATGCTGCACGGCACCGACAAAGCAAGCGACCACGAGATCGTCGAGCACGGCTGCGCGCCGCACACCTGTGCGTCGACGCCGAGCGAGATGGCGATGAACATGTACATGCTCGACATCATGTATGCGCCAACCAATTGGATCACCTTGATGGTCATGCCCATGTATATGAGCCACGACATGACCATGCGCCCGCTCGCTGCCATGAACCATGGCGGCCACATGGAGCACATGGATATGGACATGGATATGGGCGAACACGGCGGCCACATGCATGGCGGCAGCCACTCGCACGGCACCGAGGGCTGGGGCGACACCATCTTCGGCCCCGAGCTCCGCATTGCCGATGGTCCCGGCTATCACCTGCAATTCTCGCCGATGTTCAGTGCACCGACCGGCGAGGTGGATAAGAAGATGAATGGCGTCTTCACCCACTACATGATGCAGCCGGGCTCAGGCACGTGGGACTTCTGGCCGAGCCTCACCTATACCGGCCGCGCCGACCGCATCACCTGGGGCGCGCAAGTGCTCGGCATCGTGCGCCTCGAGGAAGAGAATGATAGCGGCTACCGGCTCGGCGACGTGTTCCAGGCAACGGGGTGGGGCAGCTATCGCTTCGCCAACTGGATCTCGGCTTCGATCCGCGGCCTCTACACCGATCAGGGCAAGATCGAGGGTCACTACAACGGGCCCCACAATCATTCGAGCCCGCCTGACCTGCAATTCAACTACGGGGGCCAATTCTGGGACATCGGCTTCGGCATTAATACGGTCGTGCCGAGTGGTGCATTGAAGGGCTTGCGGCTGAGTGCAGAATGGCTGCAGCCCGTCTACGAAGATCCCAACGGCTATCAGCTCGAGCGCGACGGCACGCTGTGGGCAAATGCCAGCTTGGCGTTCTGAGACAAGGTGGCCGCCCTTAGTTCTGGGGCGGCCACTTACATTTCTTGAACAGTTCGGGGCGAAGAAATTCATCTCTTATATCAGAGACTTCCTATCCTCTATCCAGTTCGCCCAGAACCGTTCGGGGTGATTGCGCGTTATATGATTTGCAATTGATCACCCATCAGGCCTGGTGTCATTCTCGCACCAAGCGCCGTCCCCGTTTTCTTCAGCTCGGTAATCGGAGAGGTTCGTGACTCCCGCCCAGGAAACTGCAAGCGAACGCGCCTGCCTGATCGCGGATGACCACAGCGTGTCCCGGCGCGGGCTCGCGACGCTCGTCGGCGACTCGCTGAGCATCCCGGTGGTGCTGGAAGCCGAGGATTTGGCCGGCGCCTTGGCGCAAATCGGCGACGAGCGGCTCATCTTGGCCGTCGTCGATCTCAGAATGCCGGGCGTGTCCGCCCCCGAGGACATCGGTCAGATCAGGCGGCTTCGTCCCGAGCTCCCCCTCGCCGTCATTTCAGGCTCCGATGACCGCAACAACATGCTGGCCTGTCTCGCCGTCGGCGTGCACGGCTATATCCTCAAGAGTGCCGAAGACAGTGAGATTACGTCGCCGCTCTCAAGCAGATCATGGCTGGGCAAATCTACGCGCCGTCCCACGCTCGCCAGGTCGGCGCCGCGTAACGAGGAAGCTCCAGCGAAGCCCGGCCTCACGCCCCGGCAACAGGATGTGTGCTCGGCCTACTCATCGCAGGCAGACCAATAGGAGATCGCCCGCGAGCTCGATCTGTCGGAAAGCACCGTAAGATGCGTGGCCGCCTTGTTCGGGCTCTTGGCGTTCGCAACCGGGTCGAGGCCGTGAAGATGGCGGGGAATATCTAGGGTCAGTCGTGGACAAGGCCGGCAACCGCCGCCGAGCACGCCAGGATCGGCCGGTTTGGTCAACCAGCGTGTCCAGACGCCGCCAACAACAGCGTTTCCGGGTCGGTCGAGCCTGTCGGGATCAACGTCGGGAGCCGCTTGTTCCGCTCCACTTCCAGGCGCGCGACGAACTCGTCTCCCATCGTGCTACCGGGAATCGTAATCGACGATGGCCGCGTCGGCCATTCGCCATTCTCGAGGAGAGTCTCCAGCCTCTTCGGTGCGCTCCGCGGAGGACGACGTCGGCGCCACGATCAGCGGGGTCGCGAAACGAGGCAAACGTCACGGTGCGTTCATCGTCCAACACCAAAATTCGAACGCCCTCGAGCGATTGGCGTGTCGATTTTCGTGCGGACAGCTGGAAGTTCGCTGGACCCGGCTGCGACCTCGGGCGGCAATGCTGGCTTGGCTGCCCGCTCCGGAATAGAGCGGACGTCAGCTCGTATCCCATGATGTCGCAATAGCGGCGCACCAGTGCGAGGCCAAGGCCCATCCTCGTTGGCGCCATGCGCACTGGAGCGGCTGTGCTCGAACTCCTCGAAGATCGCTTCGAGTCGATCCGCGGGAATACCCGAACCCGTGTCATACACCTCGATCCGAATTTTGCCGTCCTTCCGCCGACACCCGACCAGGACGCCGCCTCAACGGTGAACTTCAAAGCATTGGCGATCAAGTTTGAGATCGTCATCTCCAGAATGGCGGGGTCAGTATCGACGTAGGCATCGATCGGCACCAGCGACAGGCGCAAGCCCGCTTGTCGGCTTCCAGCGGAAATAGTTCTGACACGCAGAACAGCAATGGCTTGAGCGCGGTGACACGCGGCTCTGTTTTCATCACGCCGGCGTCGAGCTTCGAGACATCGAGCAATGCTTCAAACATGCGCCGCAAGGTACGCAACGCATCGTCCATGTGCCCAAGCATCTCGACGACTTCGGGCATGTCCCGCGTACGCCGCCGCAAGGCATGAGCCAACAAGGTCAACGCGTGCAACGGCAGCAGATCATGGCTTGCGGCACGTGACTTCGTTTCGCGCGCGTGGCCTCTTCAACTGCTCACGCGTCTTCTTTTCCTCGGTGATGTCGATCACCATGTTGCATGAGCCGAGCACACCGCCGTCGCTCATATGTGGAAAAAGGTGAGCCGCACCTCGCGCGTGGCGCCCTAGGCGATAGTCCCATCCTTAAGTCTTCGATGATTCGTTCGCCGGCGAGCGCCCGCTCGTACAGCGGCCTGACTGCCTCGAATGCACGCGAGCCCATCAAGTGAAGAGGCGTCTTGCCCACGTAGTCGGACGGCTCGATGCCAAACCATTCGCTATATTGACCGTTGAGATAGCGATACTCGAGATTGCGATCGAGAAAAGCGATCCAGGCCGGAATCGTGTCCGCCAGGAGCCGCAGCAGCCCTTCCGGCGTGTCGATCTTTTTCATGCAGAGACGGAGCCCCGGCGACCAACGAATGACCGTTGTGCCCCGATGCGAGAACCGTCTTCAGCACTTGCAAGATGTGCTTTGGATCCATTGGCTTGGGGCAGAACAGATACTGCGCACGCGCCGCGCGGCGCTTGGCTTCGTCGTCGTCGCGGCATGAAATTGATGATCGTCGGCAGCCGCGATCCGACCTTGCCTGACACCTTTCGTGCAGCCTCGATGCCGTCTAGGCCGCCTGACAGGTTGTAATCGGAGATCACGGCAGCCGGCTTCATGTCTGCCTCTTCGACCTTCTCAAGCACGCCCTCTCCGGGCGCGACCAGCGTCTCATAGCCGGCATCCTGAAGCACCATGGAAAGCGCCCACCCACCGACTTTGTCGTCGTCAATTATGAGTATGACGGGGGCGCCCATCCGGCCCGTGTTGCTAAGTATCCCATCCAGAACGGCAATTTCCCCAAATCGGCCGCCGCCGGCAACTTGGCCTAACGGTCTAGTCTATCGGACTGGTCACGGTCGACCGGGCGTCCTAGGGCACGAAGCCAGATTTCCCGGGCTTTTTAAACCTCCTATTTTCCATCGCAGTCGACGCGGGGATGCGTCGCAACGGGCACTACAGGACCGGGGGAGGCTAAGAGGGAACTATGACGCCTCGCGCGTAACATCGACCTGAAGGGATTTCGCTTCGCGTCCTCGTCAAGCCGGCGCGGTGCTATCTCATTCGGCGGTGGCCGAGGTATCTTTTCTGTTTCAGGTGGCCGACGCCGGCATGGAGGTCAACGACCTCTTTACGAGCACACGCTAACGCCCTTGACTTCGTGGCATCGGCGAAGTCGTGCTAGGATTTGTGTGTCCGCCGTGCTGCTCACGCCGGTAGCCTCTAATTTTTCTGCACAATGCACACCGCCGTCGCGCCTCAACGCGGCACAAATCTCGCTCGCATCTGTGCGGCTGTCGGCGCCAATCTGTACTGTGTAGAGCGCGCGTCGAACTCAAATTGCGCTCGGCCACACGAACGGTTCACGGTCGGCGAGCACTGAGGCATGCTCGCGGCGAAGCCGGGCGAACATGGCAAGCGCCTTCGACTTTGAGAATGCCGTCGATACATGTGCACCCCACGGACGCCAAGCACCGCTCGCCGTGAGCGGCTCTGTCGCACCGCGACAAACGGCGCCAGAGCCATGCATAACTGTTGCACGAGATCGCCGGAGGTCTTGAGCGAGTCCGGGAGCTCTGTCTCCGGCAGCACTTCCACTCCTCGGCCGCGACCGGTGACAAATATCACATAGGCGCGCGTCTCACCGGGAAGCCCGCCATTTCCCGCCAGCCAACCACGCACTCGTTCCTCACCCGCGTTGTAGGCGGCAGCCGCAAGCCCGAAATTGCCGAATTCCTTCTCAAGGTCGGCGAGCAGGCTCGCCGAATGCATGATGGCGGACTTGGGCTCGAAAGGGTCGTCGAGCCCGCGATCGGAAGCGGTGCCCGGCATGAATTGCGCGATGCCTTGCGCGCCCTTGGGACTAACCGCGTTTGGATTGAAGCGGCTTTCCGCCAGATCAGCCGCACGAACGGCATCGGCGGCAAGCCCGCGCCTCCGCCTGCTGCTGCATCAGCGGACACACCGTAATCCGACGAACAGGCGCAGCGCCACAGCCAATCCCGCGGCTTTAATGCGCGGCAGCTTCCAAAAATCTCGACCGCGTCCGCGGCTTTCGCCCGCCGCCGCGAGCAGAACTCCGGCGGCCACGGCCGCTACTAGCGCGGCACGCTTGGCGCCATGTTGAGCCCTATCATTGCCGCGCTTCATGAAGCGCAAGAAACCAGCGTTCAGTTCTTGAGAACAATGCAAGCGCCACCTGCCGCTTGCAATTTGGCTTACAGCTTGTCCGCCGCATCGCGGTCATCGAGAGCGATACGCGGAATAGTGCAGGTCAGTGCCGAGATTGAGATCGCAAGTCTCGACCACAACCGGCGATGGCTCCCGATAATGTCGTTATAACTCTTTTGCGCCTGAGCGAATTCGTCGAGCGCTTGTTGCTTGTCGAACGACGACGCGATCTCGACGCCCCATTGCGCCAGCGATTCTCTGCTCCGGCATCGCTGGCGATCCTTTGGCGCAGGGCGATAGCGGACCATCCCTCTCGACCGGCGGCTCCGCCAAGGCAGGCCACGCCGCGAACATCACGCACAGCACTGCCGGAGAAATCTTCTCATGGTCGCTCCCTTGCCGCATTCGGGTCCCTCCCGCGCCCAAGCTCAATTCGGCCAAGCACGGAGCGCCGTGTCGGCAACGCGTTCGAGATCCTTGCGGCTCGCGCCGGCGGCGGCCTGAACCGCCATGCCTTCGATGATCGTCGTGAGATATCGCGCGAGCACGGCAGGATCTGAACTGCCCGGGAATCGCGCTCTTTCTTGGCCAGTTTCAGCCGCTCGCACTTGCATGGCCTGGCCGGCGGCCTTGCGTTTCGAGTGCGGTACGCACGGCACGCGCTTCGTCCCCGCAGACCGGGGCACCCTGGACGCCCAGAACAACCACGTGGGTGGCATGGATCGGTCATGAATTTGGCAGCCCCATTCAACAGTGCGCAGCCTCAATGCCGTTGGCTTTCTTGTGGCCTCGTCCCAAAAGGCGTTGCGTAAAGCGTCGTAGCGCTCGAGCGCCTTGCAGAACAGAGACTTCCTTGTTGCCGAAAGCCGCATAGAGGCTCGGGGATGATCCCATGGCCGCGGTCAAATCGACGAGCGTGGCGCCTTCGTAGCGCACGCCAAAACACGTCGAGCGCGCGGTCAAGGGGCCTGATCCATATCGAAAGTTCGCGGGCGCGCCATCGTCGACGTCATCCTCAGGTCAGGTGTCATTGCCAGAAGCGGTTGTGTAATGGGCAACGTATGCAAATCTTGACAATTCGACTTTCTGACAATATGTAGCGTGCACTATACGCTGTCTGGTCTCTGGAGGAAGGTTCGATGATCGAGCACGAACCCTTCGATACGCTTGGTGCCGCCAACCACGGCTGGCTCCAGACCCAAACATCATTTCTCGTTCGCCCGCTATATCGATCCGGAGCGCATGGGCCACGAGATCGCTGCGCGTCTGGAACGACGACGAGATCGCCCCCAACACCGGGTTCCGCCGCATCCCCCTGCGCGAAATGGGATCATCACCTACGACCGGCAGGGCGCCATCACCCACGAGGACAGCCTGGGCAACAAGGCCGCACCGAGGCTGGCGACGTCCAGGTGATGAGCGCCGGCAACGGCATTCGTCACGCCGAGTACAACCGCGAGGACGCGCCGACCAGGATTTTCAGATCTGGATCGAGCCCGGCGTCAAAGGCGGCGAACCATCCGCAGGCGCCAAGCGCTTCCAAGGCCGAACGCTCTGGACAATTCGTGGCATTGGCCAGCGGTTTTCGCCGGCGACTCCAAAGGCGCTGCCGATCCGCGCGCAAGCGCGTGTGCTTGGCGCGCCACCCTGAGGCCGGCGAGACGGTCGGTATCGGCTCGGCACGGCGCGGCATGCGTATCTCGTGCCGGCAGCCGGCAAGGTTGAGGTGAACGGGGTCGAGGTCGGTACGCGCGACGGCCTCGCCATCGCCGACGAGACTGGCGGCGATCAGCGCTCTGGCGTTCGAAGTCGTTCTGGTCGACACCCTAACCGGCATCAAGGCCGAACAGGTCGCCATTGGACCCTGCACACCAGGGCCAATGGCGGCTAGTCTTCGACAGAGGTCTGAGGACGGTCGCTGCCGGGATCTGACTTCTTCATGCCACGTACCGTCAGCAGTCCTCGTGAATGCCAGCGGTCTCGCCCGGGACGCGCTGCTCGCCCGCTGCTCGTCTTACCGCCTCGAGCGCGGCATCGTGCGAGAGAAACGTCTCGGAGTAGGTGCCGCGGGCTTGGTGCCCAGCCATTCTCATGCTTCACGATTTTGTAGACGACCTTCGCCATCGCATTCTCCTCGCCTGCTTGTACTCTCGCATAACAACACCTGGTATCAATGGTTCCTAAGCGGTCAAGCGTAAGGAATTTGATGACCCTTGAAGTGATCGGCGCGGGCTTCAGGCGGACGGGACGCTTTCGCTGAAGCAAGCCCTGGACAGCTCGGCCTTGGCCCCTGCTATCACATGATCGAGACGCTCGAGCACCCCAGCCATGACGCTGTGGCTCGCGATCGCCCAGGAGAATCCAGGATTGGCAAACCATTCTCGCGGCTATCGCGCCACCGTGGATTGGCCCGCCGTCTCCTTATGGCGTGAGCTAATCGCCGCCAACCCAAAGGCCAAGGTCATCCTGACCGTGCGCGATCCCGAGCACTGGTACGAAAGCGCCTCGGCAACGATCTTCGCCCGCATGCGCACATTCGCTGACGCCCTCGCCCGCAACGATGCGCGCAGTCTCGATCTGCGCGGCGCCGGCACATGCAGATGGTCGATGCAGTGGTGGCGAACCAAACCTTCGGCGGCAATCTGAACCGCGACAACGCCATAGCCGTGTTCAATGCTCACAATGACGCGGTGCGCCGTGCGGTTCCGCCCGAGCGATTGCTCGTCTATGAATCCGGTGAAGGCTGGCAAACGCTGTGCGCCTTTCTCGGAGTTCCGGTTCCCGAAACGCCCTATCCCAAGGTCAACACCACAGACGATTTCACCACGCGGTTTCCTCAGCGCGCGTGAACCTCCGCGCGAGCGTGGCCTGCCGCCGCCTCCCGCACGCATTCGCCGAGCGAGATAAACACCGAATGTCTGACCACGGCATTCTGGCGAAAGCCCTGACGCTCCATCAGCGCATGGTGCAGCTCGGGAAGATTGTAGAACGGAACGCTCGGATACCAGTGATGCTCGAGGTGATACCCGACGTTGCACGGCAGGATGAAAAGGGATTCCAGCCAGGTCGGGACTGTCGTGCGGGTGATCGCATACTCCTCCTCGTCGCTCTCGACCGCGCTGTGCTCGCAGATCAGGCGGATATACTGGGAGGCGATGTGCCAAGTGCAGAACGGCACGATCCAATAGAGCAGAAACGCGGTCCAGCCACCGAAATAGCTCAAGAGACCAATGACGCTTGCATAGAACGCAAGTCGCGCAACGTGCATCCACCAAGGTGATGGGATCAGCGTCGAGCCGACCAGACCGCGGACGATCCAAAACAACCCCGTGAGGAACGCGGCGCGGCGCAGCAGCACCCACACAAGACCCATCCGCGTCTTGGGAAATTGCCAATCGGGCGCAAGCTCGCCCGCGGCGTCGTGGGTGTACCAGATGTGCCGGTTCCCATCGTTCGGAAGGTTTGTGTATTGATGATGCGTGCCGTGAAACTTGCGAAAGCCCTCCACCGAAGCAAAGGTCGGCCACATCAAAAAGACGTTGGCGAAGAGATCGTTCTGCCAGCGCACGGGCAGCGTCCTGAAATGCGACGCGTCATGACCAAGGACCAGCAGTGCATGCTGAGATGAACCGATAACGAAAACGGCGAGAATGTAGAGCAACGGATTCCAGAACACTGTGCAAAGCGCGACCGCAGCGCCAATCGCGGCCCAGTAGCCCGCGACTGTCAGCACCGCTCTCGCGGGCTGAAGTTGCGAAAGTTCCTTGATCTTGGCCGCCGGCAGTCGCTCCGGAACGGTACGCGCTGTATTATGGGGATGGTCGACGACCGGGTTCTTCGAGATGTCCTCCGCTGGAATTTCTTCCCGGAGGTAAGCAAGCACTCTCTTGATTTTTGCGAAATCCGGCATCGATCCCCTTTCCACTATTGTGGGATCGAAAGTAGCCATCCCCTGTGACCATTCCGGGGCACGACAAAATCTGCATAGCCAACGGCTCCGAGCCGCTGGCTCACGACGCATCAACGCTCCAACCCGGACTTCTTCATGCACATGACGTGGGCGGGTGGATAGGCGCGCTCCAGCTCCATCGGTGTGAACGGCTCGTTGTCCTCGACGATACCGTGCATGCACGTGCAATAGGCCCTGGCCTGGTCTGGATCGTGTTCCTCGATGGCCCGGTCGGCGATGCACTTGTCGATCCAAGCAAGATCGGCGGCGCTTAGCTCGACAGCGGACGCTTCGTGGCTGGCGAAAGCGCAAGTCAGAGCGAAGGCCACAGGGAGCGACCAGCTCGTTCTCGTCATGGCGTCTCCAGTCCCCATTTGCAAACCCTCACCGTAAGCAAGACAATGGCAACCACATACATGCCATTCTCATTCGGCCGCTCTCCGCCAATGTGGACCGAATGCCGCAGAGCCCGTGACGTAGCACATGCGGGTCACAATCTGTCTGCAAGCTGAGGCAGCCCGACAGGCTCTATTGCCATGCTAGTTACCGCCAAGCCCATTCGATCTGATCTCCCGCCCGGCCCCAAAGGCCCGCTGATCGGTGGCAGCATCAGCCGGTTTGGCACCGGACTCCTCGACTTCTTATTCGACACGGCCCGGGAGTACGGACCGCTTGCGAGCTTCAGGGTCGGTCCGAAGCGCGTGTTCCTCGCGAGCGACCCCGATCTCATCGAGCAAGTCCTGATCACGGACGCCAAGCACTACATCAAGCATTTCGGCGCGCGCGCATTCAAGCCGGTGCTCGGCAACGGCCTCGTCACCAGCGAGGGCGCTTATTGGCAGCGGCAGCGCAAGCTTGTCCAGCCGGTGTTCCCACGACCACGCGTGCGATCCTACGCACCAGTCATGGCCGAGTTCACCGAGGAGATGCTCGCGTCGTGGACTCCCGAAGAACAAATCCTGGTCGATTACGAGTTCAGCGCGTTGACGAGCAGGATCGCCCTCAAGACCCTGTTCGATCTCGATGACGCGGGCGATCGTGCGCAATTCAGCGACACGCTGAAGTTTGCCTTCGACATCATGACGGCGCGTTTGCGCCGGGTAATAAAAATTCCACTCTGGGTGCCCACGCCGGAAAATCTTCGCCTCAAACGGGCCCTGGCGTTACTTGACCGAACAATTCAAGGATTCATTGCCGCTGGCCGCGCACGCGGACAAGCCGGTGACGACCTGCTCTCCCGTCTCGTGACGGCGCAGCGTGAAGACGGCTCGCGCATGAGTGAACAGGAGCTGCGCGACGAGGCGATGACGCTCTATCTCGCGAGCCACGAGACCACGGCGCTCACCCTTACCTGGACCTGGTATCTGCTGTCGCAACATCCTCATATTGAGGAGAAGCTCGTCGAGGAATGGCGGCGCGTACTCGCGGGCCGCATTCCTACCGCCGAGGACGTGCCCAACCTGCCGTACACCGCATCCGTCATCACCGAGTCCATGCGGCTCTATCCACCCGTTTACGTCATCGGGCGCGAGGCAACCACCGAATTGGAACTTGGCGGCTATCGCGTAAAGCCGGGCTATACGGTCCTGATGAGCCAGTGGGTGAACCATCGCGACCCCGCGTATTTTCCCAATCCCGAGGCCTTCATCCCCGAGCGCTGGGACAAGGGTCTGGCAAAGCGTTTGCCAAAATTCGCGTATTACCCATTCGGCGGTGGTCAGCGCATCTGCATCGGAAATTCGTTCGCTCTCATGGAAGCGGCGATCATCTTGCCCGCTGTCGGACAACGCTATCGCTTCACCCTCGATCCCGACGCCGAGATTGCCTTCAAGCCACAGATCACCCTCATGCCGGCAAACGGCATCCCCGCGACGCTTGTACAGCGCTGATCTTGCAAGTGCCCGTTGTCGTCACGCGGCATCGATGTGTGGTATTGCGGTGACCGTCAAAAAGAGAGTGCGCCTCATGCTAGATCAGACCGCATCGATGATGGGTGCCGCAGCGCCTTGCCGCGGGACGATGGCCGTAGTGTTGGGTGCAAGCCTCGCTCTTGGCCTTCTCGCCGCGCCGGCACTCGGTGAGGACACGGCAACGCCGCTCTTGAAAGCTCCGGTCGTTCCCGTCCCGCGACTATTCGACCAAGCTGCGATCGACAAAGCCACCTCTGAGCTCGACGGGATCGTCGCAGATACGATGAAAAGGACCGGCGTTCCAGGTATTGCGGTTGGCGTCGTCTACAAGGACAAGGTGATCTACGCCAAAGGCTTCGGCGTTCGCGAGGTCGGCAAGGACGGCGCTATCGACCCCAACACCGTATTTTTGCTCGCTTCAGTGTCGAAGCCGATCACCTCGACCATCGTCGCCAAGCTCGCTGGTGACGACGTTGTCGATTGGCACGGCGCGGCGAAGAGCTACAACGCCGCCTTCGCGCTGAGCGATCCTTATGTCACCGAGCACGCGACCATTGCCGATCTCCTGTCCCATCGCAGCGGCCTGCGCACCAGCTCAGGCGACCTGCTCGAGGATCTCGGCTTCGACCGCGACTACATCCTGTCGCACATCGATCAGCAACCGCTCGATCCGTTCCGCGTCACCTATCACTACAGCAATTTCGGCTATACCGCGGGCGGCGTCGCCGCCGCGGCCGCGTCTGGGAGGAGCTGGGAAGACCTCGCCGAGACAGCGCTGTTCGAGCCCACCGGCATGACCACCGCGAGCTACCGTCACGCCGACTACCTCGCCCATCCGGACCGGGCGCACATTCATGCGCGCGCAAGAAGGACGGCACCTGGGCTGCACTCTACGATCAACGCACCAGACGCCGAAGCCCGGCCGGTGGTGCCAGCGCCTCGCTCAACCGATATGCTGCGCTTTCTGCGCCTCAACTCGGCAACGGCACTCTAGATGGCGAGGAACTGGTCGATGCGGACGCGCTTACCGCCACTCATGTGCCGCAGATGATCTCGGCCCTGCCGCCTCGCCGCCGCGCGGCTTGAAAACTATGGAGCCGCAGCTGGAACATCTCTTATGACGACGAGGGCCGCGCCCGCATCGGCCATTCCGGCGCCTTCGAGCTCGGCACCGCGACCTTCATCACGTTCATGCCAGGCGAGGATCTCGGCATCGTCGTGTTGACCAGCGGCGCTGCCGATCGGCGTCCCGAAGCGATCGGCGCGGCCTTCTCGACGTCGCGCAGAACGGCAAGCAGACCGTGGATTGGGTCGGCTTCATGGGGGCCATCTTCGATCAGATGCGCGCGCCGCAGGGGCACCCGGTGGACACAGCAAAGTCCCGGCGAACCCGAAGCCGGCGCGGGATGCTCGGCGCCCTATATACGGCACCTACTGGCAATGGCTATTACGGCCCGCTCACCGTCTCCGCCGAAGGCGACACGCTCTCGATGTCGATGGGGCCGCAAGATAGGCCGACGACCTTCGCGCTGACCCATTTCGATGGCGACACGTTCTCATTTGAGACCATCGGCGAGAACGCCAACGGTCTCGCCGGCGCGATCTTCACGGTTGGTGATGACGGCGAGGCGTCAAAGGTCGTGCTCGATTATTACGACCGCACCGGTCTCGGCACCTTCGTGCGCGAATAGGCCCTAGCCACCAAAAAGCAATGTCAGGGCCAAGCCGAAGGCCGTGGCTCCAAGCACGATGACGAGATAGGTGAGGCTGCCGGGATTGTGCTGCGCCATGAATGTCCTCCTCGTGAGCTTCGGCTGGAGCGATCCGCGGCGCGCACCATATCACGCGATGATGTTGATCCAATCGCCGCTCACGCAGATTTTGGGGGATCCATTGGTGTGGCGGGCTCGTCTCGCTCCTCGATCTCCTGGCCGAGGCACCAGTCGGCCATCCTGAGATTCTCCTTGATCACATCGGCATTGTGAGCGTCGACGGCCAGCTGAATAAATTTCTTCGCTTCGGTCACGTAGTCCATATGCACCCTCCTCATGTCGGCACCGCGCATTCCGGGCGCCCACCAGAGAGATGGGCTCATCCGATCAGGAAACTCATGGACGGCCCGCAGCGCGAGCTTCGTCATCTACCGTACGGAGTAATGTGCGCGACCGCCTGTGCTGTGCCGGGACCTGCGCCCATATCCGACCGCGGGGGCACGCAAAAAAAGCAAGGAGATATACGCAGATATGAAGAAACTGATCGTCACGAGCCTCTTGGCCATCGGCCTAACCAGCCCCGCCCTGGCGGCGGAGAAGTATTTCGTGACCGTCGATACGGTCGGCAACTGTTCCGTGGTTCTCGACATGCCGGGGACAGACCTCAGCGCCGGCAAGAAGGCCATCGGCAACACTGACGGCTATGAAACCATGGAAGCCGCGCAGAAATACCTAGCCGAAATCCGCGACGACGAATCCAAGTGCAAAGGTGTTATTGTCGGATAGCGTCTAGTTAGAGAGGTGTCCCGACCAGGGGGCACCTCTCATTGGACGGCAAGCTCGATCTCGAATAGAGCCCAAATCAGCGAAAGCGCCGCGATGGTCTTTCGGCCGGCCTTCGATCGTTTCCATGCATCGCCGTGTCGGCACATGGCGCGATAACAGCGGCATGCAATGCGTTCGAGACCGGCCCGGTCGAGAATCCTGATCCTGCCGCGGTCCTTTGCAAACACACCCCGCTCTTGGAGTAGCTTGAAAGCACCGGAGACCGTGGGGCGGCGAACACCGAGGCTCCGCGCCAGCAGATCCTGCGTGATAGGAAGTTGATCCATATCGCTGCGATCATGCGCGGTGAGCAACCAGCACGCCAAACGTTGCTCAGGAGAATGGATGTCTGAGACTACAAGCCACGGCCTGCGAACTCTGCATCAGCGAGAGATGCAAATAGCCCTGCAGCACCTCGCACAGGCGTGGCAGCTCGGCGAGCGAGCGCTCAAGATCTTGAACGCTGATTCTCAGCGCCTTACCGCCGATCTGAACAAAATGACTGAACGTCGAGGTCCGCACCCCGAGGATGACGGTGCTCCCTATGACCCCGTCGCGGCCGATCAATCCCACCTCGACGACGTTGCATTCATCGGCCTTCGCCAGGACGGAAACGAGTCCTTCCTCGATGAAATAGACGTACTCGATCGGAAATCCGGCATGCTGCAAGACGCGCCGCGGCGTCAAGGGAACCTTGCACAGCAGTGGGCGGAGACGATCCAACTCGTCCCAGGGAAGCGATCTCAACAAGTCGTTGCGTGGGAGGAGCGCTTGTTCTCCCAAGGCCAGCTCTGGTTCGTTCCGTTCGGTCCACATGCCGGCGTCCCCTCACTTCCTTGCCTCGGAGTTCCCGGGAAAGTCAGCCAAATGAGGCCTCCCCCTCAAGATCCCCTAATGCCTAGATAATCTCGGCGGGCCGAGGTTCAAGCCATGCCGTCACTGCGCCGATTTGGTGCTGACCTTGGTGAGAGTCGCCGAGCCGGACCCCAGCGGCGTCGGCACCACAATGCGATAGGGCAGGTACAGCCCCTCGTCAGTCACCGACGCGAGCCACACTTCGACCTCGTCGGTCTCGCGCATGAACTGGACGCCGGGATTGTCGGACCGGTAGCCACTCACCGGAATGTATTTGACGCGGCACACCGCGACGGACTGAGGGATGGCCGACGGCGCGCCATCGAGCAGCTTGTCGGTCCGCTTCGGTGAGAGAATGATGTCGAACACCTGCTGGCCGTCAAACACCCGCGTGGACCTGCGGCACAGTTCGGGATCCCCGGGCGGAAGATTGGAGCGGATCGAGAGGAAGGCCGCGGTCAACGGATCGAGCACGTCGACCAGCTGCTCTTCGTTCAATGGAACCTTGTTCGGATTCTGTTTCTTCTTGCTTTTCGCCGGCACGATCGAGAACTGGGTGACGGCGCCGTCGGCGAAGCGCATTTGACGCTTCTCTTTCTTATCGCCGCCTTTGTAGCTCACCTCAAACATAGACGGCTTCGGACCCGCGTCGGTCAGCGTACCAGCGCTGCGTGTCGTACCATCTCCGCGGAACAAGAGTCCGGCGAGGATTTCGAACTCGCCCTTGGCCACCATGTCGTAGCGCGGCCCGTCGAAATTCGCTGTGAGGCTGAAGTCGCCAAACCTAAAACCGGCCAGCTCCAGGTCGTAGTTTGCCTTGAGCTTGCGGGTCGCGGCGACGGGTTTGGAGGCAGTCTCGGCGCGCGGCGCCTCCGGCACCAGCAATATCAAGCCCGCACAGAGCCCAATCAGCCCGACCCGCACAAGACGCATGACATGACCCGCTTCGTCCAAACTGTGAGCATTGTACGCCATCCGAAGGTCAAATTGTGGTGGTCAAGCACCCTGCCTGGGGTCCCCCGAAGCGTTATTTGCTCCTGATGTCGATCGAGGAAAAGCCCAGATGGCTCGCTTGCGTGTGCAGCCACTTCACGGCATCAGGCTCCTTACCGAAGACTTTGGAGTCGCCTTCCTCCGAGAAAACCGCGCCAGGTTTTAGTGTGCGGAACGATGCGCGCCACCCGTAGTCGTAGCGCTCGACGAAACCGATGAACTTACCTCGGCCTTTTGTCCCCTCTTCCACCCCGTTCTCCCGCGCTGGCCAGGCGTGGGACCCCGGTGGGGTCCCGGCGCTAACCTCGTCCCGCGATCAAGACGAGACGCAACGATCATAGGGCAGTTTTGCCGTGCCGGGGGCAAGGGACGGCGATAAGCCGCGTCAAGGCTACACGTATTTGTGTGTGCCCATTGTCTCGTAAGGCTTTGCGCTCTCGGCTAAACTCGCCGCATGACTGGGTCGTCACGCTCCTTATGTCCCGCGACGCTGGCGTTTGTCGCGCTGCTCGCCGGATCGACCGCCGCGCTTGCCGAGGATCAGCCGCGGATTCCCTGCACCGAGGACGCGATGATCGTGTTCGATGCCTCGGGCTCCATGTCAGGCAACACGGTGCAAGGCCTGTTTAGCGACATCACGCGCATTGACGAGGTGCGCAAAGCGCTGGCGCAGGTGCTGCCGCAAGCCGCGAAGTTTCGCAAGATCGGGCTGATCACCTACGGTCCCGGGCCGTACAATCGTGCAATGTCACGATCGACTTCCGGCCGATGCCGAACGCAGCCGAGTCCATCATGAGCGTGGTGAACGCACTCCAGCCCGGCCAACAAGACGCCGCTCGCGCAAGCTGTGATGCAGGCCGCGGAGGTTCTGCAGTATCGGACAGAGAGAAAGAGAGCGTCATCGTCCTGCTCACCGACGGCGAGGAGACCTGCGGCGGCGCGCCTGCGACCTCGGCAAGATCCTCAAAACGACCGCCCGGGGATGACCGTTCACGTCATCGGCTATCAACTCCGGGGCATTTTCGCTGGACTGGTGTAGAGCTACCTCGACGCGAAATGTCTCGCCAGCAGACAGGCGGACCTCTGCATCACGGCTGACAGCGGCCAGGATCTAATCGAGGCATTCGAGAAGACGCTCGGTTGCCCCATGATGTCCTACGCCGGCGACGCCTTGCGCTGATGTTGACACCGGTGGCGAAACAATCCTAAGGCTAGCGCGCGGCAGCTTGTCTACTCTTGCGTTAGGCGTAGGACGAAGGTGTTTCGGCCACGTCATCTTTCTGGATGATGCCTCAGTGGCGGCTCCTTTCTTTCTCTACTTCTTATTTTCGACATCACTTTGGTCGTCGCCCACATATAGCTGTGGTCGCGCGGCGCACCCTACCCGCCTGCCATATCGAAGTGGATGGCAGCATTCCGGAGTGGTTTAACTACCTAAAGTGGGCGGCAAGCGCCCTCGCCTGCAGCTCCGCGTTTTATCGGCGAGCTGAACCGCTCTATCTCGTTTGGGCAATTCTGTTTGCCTATTTCCTCTTGGACGATGCCGGCCAACTGCACGAGCAGCTTGGCCCTGCGGACTACGTAACGGCGGCGTTCGGTTGGGCACCGCCGCGCCTCCGCGCTCAAGATTTCGGAGAACTTGCCGTCAACTTCGCTGTCTTCACAGTCTGCTCGGAGCCATGGCCATCTTAGCCCATAGATCGGATACCGGCGCTCGCAGATCCGTGCTTCACGCGGCACCAGCTTCCCTGGCTCATTGTTTTGATTATCTGCGGCGTTTTCGTCGATATGCTTCACATCCAAATCGCCGTACTCGGGGCGCCGCCTGTCTTGAGTCTGATCTCCACGGCGGTCTTCGAGGATGGCGGGAGATGATCGCGGCGAGCTTTCTGACGGCGATAAGCGTGCGAGAGGCCGTGTTGCTTAGCGCGGACTTACCCGCATGCGCGGAGCAAGCGTAGACTCTGCCGCGTAACGGTAGCTGATCTCAGCGCTGCCTCTCCTCTCCTCATGCCCGGGGATAAGTCCTGGCACGAGTTGACCGGGACGCGACTTCGGACCGAGGATGGCTAAAGCTTGCGGCGGCGCGGCCGCGGCCGAGCAGGGGCTGGACTTGGCAAAATCGACAAGGTGACCGGTTTCGTCCCGACAAGCCGGATCGAGACCTTAACCGACGCAGTGTTCGCCTTCGCGATGACGCTGCTCGTTATAAACATCGAACTGCCCGAGGACTTTCACCCGAACCGATCGGAATTCTTCGCAAAGGCTTGCCAGCCTCTCGGACACGTTCATCGCCTATCTCATCACCTTCCTCATCCTCGTCAATTACTGGTTCGCGCACGCGAAGCGGACCCAGAACCGGCCATAGCGGTCGGCCTATGCATGGGCGACGCTGTGGCATCTGCTCGCGGTCACCTTCCTGCCGTTCTCGATGCTAGCGGTGAGCCGCTACGACGTCGCCGGCGCCGTGTGGATATACACGGTGCCAACATGATCCTGCTGGCTGTGACGGCGTTTCTCATTCGCGCATCGCCGCGCGCGCGACAGCGGCCGCGCCCCTGTAGCAGACGGCCGCGTCGAGCTCGGCATTCTGATCCTGTCCGTCGTGCTGTCCATGATCGCGAAACCTTTGGTGGCCCGACCAGGCCATGTATTTCTATCTGCTCAATCTCGTCTCTCCGCTCGTGAAGCGCACTTTTGCGTCGGGATAGGTGATGAGGCGCTCTTATTTTGTATGTCTAGAGAGCGGGAAATCGCCCTTTTTCAAACAACCGACGGGATCATGCCGCCAAAGCTTGACAAAGACAAGGGCTATTGCCGACATCTTGGCGCCTCTGGTCAAACACCAGAGCGTTGGTTGAAGCGTGGAGCCGGACGACCGACGCGTGCGGTCAAATTGATGATGCGGGGATCTAGCTGGTAGCCGAATGACAGCGGGTTTCGGATTAGAGAAGCTAGGTCTCGTTGCCTTACGCTATCCGTGGATTTGCTTGGTGATCGCGGCGCTCATTACGCCCGTCATGGCCTACGGGGCAAGCCGGCTCCAATTCTCGAGCGACATCCGCGAGATCTTCCGTTCAGGCGACCCGGCGTTCGACCAGCTTGACCTCGTCGATGAGCGCTTTCCCGACGTGCAGCGAGACATGCACGTCGTGGTCTCCTCCGATAACCCCTTCAGCATCGAGGACCTGAAGACTCTCAAAAAGCTGGAGCACCAGCTCGAAGCCCTCGATGGCGTCTCCAGCGTGTTGTCGATGTTCGCGGCCATCCAACCACCCGAAGAAGGCGCGGAGCTCACGCCTTTGTTCCCGGAGGACTTGGACAAGATCGAGTACTGGGACCAGCTGCGCCGGCAGGCCGCGGAAAATCCCCTCATCGCCGATAGACTCCTGTCCAACGATGGTAGCTTGGCCGTGTTCTCGGTCGCGCTGGTTGAGAAGAGCCGCAGCGAGGAAACCGACCGTCGCCTCGTGGCGGAAGTCAGAGCCACGGCCGAGAAGGCGCTGACCGGCAGCAACCTCACGTTGGCGATGACCGGGCTTTCGGTGATGCGTATCGAGATCATCTCGGCGCTCGCCCGCGACCAGAAAATCTTCCGGCTCCTGGCGCTCGGCGTCAGTCTGGTGATTGCTTGGCTATTCTTCCGCCGGCTTTCGTTCGTAGCCGTCGCGGGAATTCCCGCGGTCGTCGCGGTCATATGGCTTCTGGGCGGCATGTGGCTCGCGGGCCAGGAGATCAATCTCCTGACCGGCGTCGCGCCGACCATCGTTCTGGTGATCGTCTTCTCCGATTGCCTACACCTTCTATTTTCCATCCGAAACGGCATCAGAGCCGGAGCCGATCTTGAGGCTGCGATCGAACGGGCCATCCGTCGCGTCGGGCCGGCCTGCGTCCTAACCTCGCTCACCACGACGCTTGCACTGGCGTCTCTGATCTGGATGCCCCATCCCTTCGTGGCTAGGTTCGGCATCACGGCGGCCTCGGGTACGGCGGTGGCGCTTCTCGGGACGCTCATTCTCGTGCCCCCGCTGTCACTGGTGTTCTTGCGTGGCTTCGCCCGGGAACATCAACAAGAGCCGAAAAAGAACGCGATCCTCGATGGCATCGACGCCATGTGCCGCGCCGCGGCGGACGCCGTCGCGATCGCCCCACGCACCATCACGGCGGTTGGCGTTTTACTCGTCCTCGCTGGCGGGGGGCTCCATCTCCTCAACGAGCCGCGCTACAGCTATGCGAGCAACCTGCCGCAGCACCATCCGGCACTCGAAGGGCTCAACGCCGTCGATAGCAAACTCGCCGGCGCCAACGCGATCGAGGTGATGCTGGATTGGCCCGAGGGCTACCACTTGATGTCCTTCCACACGCTCGAGGTCGTTCGCAAAGTCCACGCCATCCTGGCGCGCGAACCCGCGCTTAGCGCTATAGCCTCGGCGCACTCGATCGAGGAATGGCTGGGCGGCGGAGACGAAGGCGAGGACCGCCTCATGGACCTTCTCAAGCGCTCTCAGGACAACTCGCTGGTCAAGGGGCTGGTTTCGAAGGACGAAAATTCCGTGCTCGTCACCGCCCGGTTCGGCGAGCTGACGTCCGACGAGCTTGAGCCAATGCTCAACCGGCTTGAGCGGCGCCTGCAACGCGTCCAGGACGAGGACCGCACCAACGTGAAGATCGCCGTGACTGGCATCGTGCCGATCTCTGCGCGCGCCAGCCACGAAATGATCAAGCTGCTCAACATTAGCTTGATGGTCACCGTCGCAATGATTCTCGTCCTCATCGCGCTGGCGCTGCAGTCGGTTCGGGCGGGGCTCGTCAGCATCCTGCCAAATCTCTTCCCGCTGGCGATGGGCGGCGCCTATCTGTACCTGGCCGGATGGGGGCTTCAATTCACGAGCCTGGTCGCCTTCACCGTGGGCTTCGGCATCGCCGTCGACAGCACGATCCACATGCTCAACCGCTATCGGCTGGAGAAATCCGACGAGGTCGATGACGCGACGGCCTTACGCCGGACGATCACGGCGGTCGGGCCCGTTGTCATCATCAGCACGGTGGTGCTCGCGGCCGGAATCGGCACGAGTCTGCTAAGCGAGCTTCCCATGGTGCATCTCTACGGCACCGTCGTCGTCATCGTGCTGCTGTCCTCGATCATCGGCGCCTTGCTGTTCCTGCCCGCTCTCATGTCGACGGTCGAAAATTGGCGGCGACAATCCAAGCTGGCGGCGAAAGTTCTCGGCTAGAACTCAAGACGCGTCGGGCCTCAGCCGCGCGGCGGCCGCCGTCGCTCGCTGAACCACGGACGGTAGTCCGACGCCATCTTCTTACGCTGCGCCGCCGGCGCGCGCCTCTTGCAGGTCGAGGCTTCCTCGCTGCCTTCCAGCGCTCCCCACCGCAGCTCGACGCAATCGTTGATGTTGTAAGCCATTTCGAGATCGCCGATGCGGACGAGCACGTCATCGAGCGTCAACGTCCACGATGAGCCGTCGGAGCGCGTATAGGTGAACTTCCGCGTCGCAAGCTCCGAGTTGAAGGTATCCAGGAGCTGCGCCTTGACCTCCGCAAGGGTCTTGCCCGGAGGCATCTTGTAGCGCTCCGGGCGCCGCGCGACGTGGTCGGGAAAATGACGCACCACGTCGATGGCGATCAACAACCGCAGATCACGAGAGGGCGTGGCGAAATCTTCCCAAGGTCCGCTCGTCTCGAAGATCTCCGCGCCGTCCGGCATGGTCACGGTCGGGGGCCCGCCGGCGAGGAATTCGCGCCCGTTCTCGACCGAGGTTACGCGGGCCTTCACCTGCTCCTCGAGCGAGGTGATGACCTCCTTCATCGCCAGCACGGGATCGAGCGGCGCAGGCGACATCGCATCGTCCATGTGGTCGTAAAACTCTTCAACGGTGATCGTCGATTGCTCGAGTGAGAAATCGCCGTAGTCGGGATCCTTAGCGATCTCCGCATTGGTCAAACGGCGCAACGTGCCGTTCTTGTCCATCACGATGGGGCGGAAATGCTTGAACCCCGGACCTCCGAGCTTGGGATCTTGCGCAAACAGGAAGTTGCCGCGCCAAAACCGCTTGCGCGCGACTGTCCCGTCCGGCTGTCCATCGACGGCCAGGAACACGCCGGCGCCCTCTTTCGTCTGCGGCACGCGCTTCACGAGGGTGAGAACGTGCCCATAGGGATCGGCGTAGACCGTGCCGGGACGCAAAGCGTCTTGCGTCAGCGGCACCGGATAATAATCGGTGTCGTCGTCGTCTCCCGCCGTTCGGCCATTGCCCGAATGTACGGCGTCGGCGATGGTCGACGCCAAATAATAGTGGAACCCTGGCACGAGCCCTTTCGGCCTCTTGGACACAACAACTTTACGCCGCACCGGAGCCTGCACGGACACGGCCCCGAACAGGCCGTTGCTGACGACGCGCCGGCCACGGGTCTCGACAATCGTGGTCTCCGCCGGCTCTTCTTTCACGGTGTTCCACCATTGTGTGCATTTCGGCGCCACGCCGCCGTCGCCGCGCGAGCATTTCATGTAGCCGAACGGCAATCCCATCTTGAAAGCGAAATAGGCGCGCAGGAAATAAGGAACATCGGCGCAATCGGGACGGATGCTCGCCCCCTTGTCGTCCTCGCGCAGACCAAGATGATTGAACAGGACATTGCGCGATTGATCGTGCAGCACCTCGTCCAGCGCCTTCCACGACAGATCCTCGCTGAGCGGCGCATCGAACAGCGTCTCGATCCATGCCGAGTAGAGGTTTTCAGTCGAGCGATTCCATTGGCCGTGAATGGGCCAGACACCCTTGCCGTCGCGGGGGCCTGGCGGCTGTTTGCCCGCCACCTCGATGTTGCGCGTGATCTCTCGGCAGGCGGTCGTTGCGCCGCTGCGCGTGAGCTTGGCGTGCCACGTGCCGGCTTCCGGCGCGGCGACTTCGGCGGACCAGAAATAGGGCGGCCCGCCTTTCCTGTCGGCGGTTTGGGCCGCGATCTGTCCCTTGGGCGTGATCAGGAGAAGCTGGCCGTCGAGCGGCTTCTCCGTGGCGAAGATGACGCGTAACGGAGCGCCCTTCCAAGGCGCGGACGGCGAGGCGAGGAGCGCGAGGCCGAACTCGCCGCACACGGGGGTGGCGTCCTCGGCCCTCGCCTGCGGAAGCAGGAGAAAGACCAAGGCCCAGGCGATCAGCAGGACTGCGATCGCAGCACTCGCCTTGGACTGGCGTACAGGCAGCATGGAACCCCCGTTCCGGCTCCCTAGGCCGCGGGCCAAAACTACCCCGAAAACGCCTGCGAAAAAACCCCTACTTCTCCGCTACATAGGCGTTGCGGCCCAACGAACTTGGCGCCCCTCTCCCCTATGCCCGTCTTATCCCCGCGCGCCAAACCCAGACTATTCTGGCGCGACGTAGTGCCGAAAGGGATGCTGACGTGGATAGATTTGAGACTCGCGCAAGGCTGCTTCAAATGACTTCGCAACTCCGGGCGGCGGCAGTTGCAACCAGTCTTCGTCGCTTTGCTTACACTATCAAAGCCAACTTCGATCCCAACCAGCCGCGCGTTCCTGCCGGAAATCCGGACGGCGGCCAATGGACCGATTCTGGTGCTGGTTCGACGGACACGGACGTGGGCAACACATCAAGCTACCACACTGTGCAACTTCGCGAGGCCAGCTCCAGTATCATAAGGGTAAGCGAAACCGGCATTCCCGGATTCGTTGTCGACCGTTTTGATCGGACCGGCGACCCACTTGTCGACAAGATGACGGCATTGCTTCTAAATCGAGTCGCCTTCGCTCACGTAATGGCAGGGAGGGGTGCCGGACCCGGACACGGAACACGTGTCCACACTGAGTTTGCCGCAACCGTGCGCCTACAGGAAATTCCGGGCGTGGAGATTGAGCAGAGTTTCAATAATAAGGGCGACATTGCTAAATATGGAGAAGACGGCAGCGTCCGAACGGACATTATCCTCAGAGATGCCAATTCAAAGATCATTGCGATTTGGGATTTAAAAACCGGGAAGGCACGACTTGACCCCAAGCGGACCCAAGAGCTTCGCGGCCAATTGAGGGTTGGGTCCGACGTGCCAGTAATCGAATTGCACGTTGGCCGAGGAGTAACGAATAAGCAGATTGCAGTAAGATCCAGCCTCTCTTACCCGGCAGCCAAATATTCCAGGCAATTTGGCTGTAACATGAGTCCGTTGAGCGCACGGCACTCGTCAATAATGGACGAAACTTGCGCGCGATAGAGGTCAGGTTCGCTTAAGAGCGAAGCTAGTTGCACCGCAGGCGATTCCAACTTTGTCGGCCAGGTGGGCGAGTTGGCCCAAGCATCAAAGTCGTAAAAAAGCTGTTTGGCTACGGCGATGTCGCCTGATAGGCCGGCTGCCACGGCCGCATGGTATAGCGCCCATCCGCCACGAGGGATGTCATCCATTAAATGGCGGTGAATTTGCGCAAGGGTTTTGAATTTGTTCCTTAGGGCGTTGACTTCTTCTGCTGCTCGTCTCGCATGACCTGCGATCAAAGGAGCAAACTGCTCTTGCGTTTCGAACACAATAAAGTCCGCAACGCGATAGCCATAATCGAACGCGAAGCTTTTCTGCACGCGCCAGAGCCAAGACGCCCCGACGTTCAGGTAACTCCCCTTCGACCATCCGCTCGGCTGAAACTCGATCTGAATGACCCAGAATCGCTCATCCGAGATCCAGGTACGCGACCGGCTAATTTGGTTGCATCCGAGAGGCGTGAGCGCCGATCTGGCCGCGGCCGTAATGAGTTTGCCGTGCTCGTTGATCGCACCCATTGTTTCAGCGATAACTCCCTACACCGCCACAGACACCTCGCTGTCGAGAGCGCGGACCTTGGCGCTCATCCTTGTGTTCGACTCAACCAATCGGCACACATGCGGACTTCCTCGGATCGATATCCGCCAACGGCGACACCCACTCAAGATTCGATCCGATCCGAGCGTCATACACTTCATAGAGCGTGGACAAGATCAAGTCAGCGATGACCGCCAGATCGGGCTCGCCGTCGAACGTGATCAGCTTCTGAAAGTTGCCTTCGGAATCGTCGGTGGAGAAGCCGAGCCGTGCAAGCGCCGCCACCCGATACTCGGGTAGCCGGTAGGACCGGTCTTGAACGGCTGGCGTCGCATAGAAGCCTGACGACGCCTCGCACAGGACGCGCCGATCGCCGTCCAGGAAAATGCACTGAACGTAACTTTGCGGCCTGAGCCGCATGGCGAGCACGATAAATCGGTCCCGCTTCCTGTCCCGGTTGTCATGAATCATCTGCAGCCGCTCGACCACGGCGCAGCGATAGGTCAGCAGGAAGGTATGAAGCGTCATGGCGTCGTCTTGTTCGACGGGGATGCCGCCGGACTGCGCCGCGGCCGGACCAGCGAACGTGATCGCTATCATGGCGATTGCTTGCAGGACCCGTAGACGCACGATACTCAGCTCCCTAGAAGGACGGCATTCTGCAACCATTGCGCGCTTTGGGCAATCGCGATTCGTCTGATGGTTGAGCACACGCTAGGCCTATCCGGATTGGTTCACCTACCTCGGAAGGGGCTATCATCGACCTCACGGGGACACAGGGGCGAGGAACACGCGAAAAACAATCGTGCGAATGACCGTAAGAGACACCATCCGAGCGAGAGCGCCCTTCGCGGTTGCGACAGTCACGTTCGGCCTGCTCTTGGCTTGGACCTGCGGGGCGAGGGCCGATTGCCAGTCCCCCCAACAGTGGGAGGCCTATAGCGTCGATCGGTACGGCACGCGCATGGACGTGCCCGTGGACTGCTTCCAACCCAAATCCGAGATCCAGGATGGCTGGCTGTTCGAGACCGCGGACGGACGCGCGAAGCTCTCGATCTATGGCTCGCAGAATTTCGACGCCCGCGACCCGCGCAGTCTCAAAAAGTGGCTTGTCGAGGAGGTCGGCGGCTACGACCGTGTCACCTATGCGCCGATGGGCAAGACGTGGCTCGTCCTGTCAGGCTACCGGGAGGATGACATCTTCTACGAGAAGTACATCCTGTCCGGGAATGGCGCGGTGTTGAATTCGTTCTGGATCACGTTCCCACGGTCCGCGAAGCCCGTCTTCGCGCCCTTGATCGAACGGATGGAAGACAGCTTCCGGTCGGGCAACTGACGCGCCGTTGCGCTAGGGCGTGTTGCTGTTGAACATGGACACGGCGACCTTCCAGGTGCCGTCCTTCTGGCGTTTCAGAATATTGAGGAACTTGCCCTGCTCGGGCGGGCTCGCGCCTTCGATGGCGAATGTGCCTACTTGATAGGCCAGCTCTCCCTCGACGCCGTATTCAACTAGGTTATTGGTATGCGTGCCGCCGCTGCTCGTCTCCATCCGCGCGCGGTAGATGTCCTCGAATGCCTTCCGCCCACGCGTCATGGGCTGGCCGGGCGTCATCAACAGAACGTCCTCGGTAAAGAACGACGCGCACCCTGCCGCATCGCCCCGGTTGAAGGCCTCGTTGTACGCAGCGTCAAAATCCTCCAGGATCTTTTTCATATCCATGGTTTTCTCCTTCAGCCATGGCTGCTGAAAAGTCGGCGCAATCGCATCATGCTACGGCAGATCGGCGCCGCCGACGGCTATTCGATTTTGTCGACTTCGGTGGTGTGGGTTGGGCCGTCCTCAATCGCGGCGCCGGGGCGATAGGCCGACTTCTTATAGCCGTCGCCGTCCTTGCTGATCTTGGTCGTCCAGCCGGTGCTCCAGGTGATCACCGCCGCGCCGCCCTCCGCCGCCCACGTTCCGTTCAGTTCATGGCCAAGTTTTTCGCCGGCGGCCGTGCCGTCGTCGGCCAGCGTGATGGCGAACGGATTGCCCTTGGTGTCCTCGGTCATATATTTGCCGGCCCACGCGCCGGCGAAGCTGGGGCTACTGGTCAGCGCGGCGGCAATGCCAATGGCGGCAATGCAGATCTTTGCCGATTTGATGCGCGTCATGATGAGATCTCCTACCGCTCGTCTCTACCAGCGCGATCACTCCTCCGCCACATACACTTGCGCGCCCATGGCGCGGAATTTCTCGCTCATCTCGGCCATGCCCTGCTCTTTCTCGTTCAGCTTGGCCGCGTAGTCGCGCACTTGCTGGGTGATCTCCATGGAGCAGAACTTGGGTCCGCACATGGAGCAGAAATGCGCGAGCTTGTGCGCTTCCTTCGGCAAGGTCTCGTCGTGATAGGAGCGCGCCGTCTCCGGATCGAGCGACAGGTTGAACTGATCCTCCCAGCGAAAGCCGAAGCGCGCCTGGCTTAGCGCGTCGTCGCGAGCCTGCGCCGCCGGATGACCCTTGGCGAGGTCGGCGGCGTGCGCCGCGATCTTGTAGGCAATCACGCCCTGCTTCACGTCGTCCCGGTCCGGCAAACCCAGATGCTCCTTCGGCGTCACGTAGCAGAGCCGGCCGTGCCGAACCAACCGATCATCGCCGCCCCAATCGCGCTCGTGATGTGGTCGTAGGCCGGCGCGATGTCGGTGACGAGTGGGCCGAGCGTATAGAACGGCGCCTCGCCGCACTCCTTGAGCTGCTTCTCCACATTGACCTTGATCTTGTGCATGGGCACGTGGCCCGGCCCTTCGATCATCGCAGCAGCCGTGGTCCCAGGCGACGCGTGTCAGCTCACCCAGCGTCTCGAGCTCCGCAAATTGCGCGCGGTCATTGGCGTCCGCAATGGAGCCCGGCCGCAAACCGTCGCCGAGGCTGAACGACACGTCGTATCTCCGCATGATCTCGCAGATGTCGGCGAAGTGCTCGTAGAGGAAGCTCTCCTTGTGACGGGAAAGGCACCACTTGGCCATGATCGAGCCGCCACGCGACACGATGCCGGTGACGCGGTCGGCGGTGAGATGGATATAGCCGAGGCGCACGCCGGCATGGATGGTGAAGTAATCGACGCCCTGCTCGCACTGCTCGATCAGCGTGTCCTTGTAGACCTCCCAGTCGAGCTTGACGGGATCGCCGTCGACCTTCTCCAGCGCCTGGTAGATCGGCACGGTGCCGATGGGCACCGGCGCGTTGCGGATGATCTCGCGGGTCGTATGAATGTTGCGGCCGTGGACAGATCCACATGACCGTGTCGGCGCCCCACCTGATCGCCCACACCATCTTCTCCACCTCTTCTTCGACCGACGACGTCACGGCAGAGTTGCCGATATTGGCGTGATCTTGGTGAGAAAGTTGCGGCCGATGATCATCGGCTCGCTCTCGGGATGGTTGATGTTGGCCGGGATGATGGCGCGGCCCGCGCCACCTCGAGCGCACGAACTCGGGGGTGACGAGCGGGGATGCAGGCGCCGAAATCCTCGCCGTCGTCGCGGCGGGCTTGTGCTTCGGCTGCCGCTTGCCGGCGGCCAATATTTTCCCGGTGGGCGATATGAACCATCTCTTGGGTGACGATTCCGGCGCGCCAGCTCGACTGCGTGACGGGCTTGCCCGGAAGACCTCGCAAGGAGTCCGCGTGGTCTGAAACTGCTCGGCGAGATGCGCCTCGCCCACATTGCCGTTGTCTTCCGGCTTGTGACGACGCGGCCTTCGTAGGACTCGACGCCGCCGCGCTCCTGATCAAGGCTCACGCAACATGAGGGCCCGCGCTTCACGTCGATCGCGGCGTCGCTGTCGGTGTACGGCCCCGAGGGTCGCGTAAGCCTGAAACGCAGCACCATTCGTCAGCTCAATCTGGCGGAACGGCGCGCGCGAACGCCTCGTGCCCTTGCGGCGACGAATACACTTTGCGGCTGCCGGCCAGCAGCCCGGTGGTGACCTCGAGGCGCGGTGATGTTCTTGTCGTTGCAGGTCGCTGGCCTCACGCTCCTGCTTGCCGGGACCGACAAAAGGCAAAGGAGAAGGAGGCAAGTTCCCGTCCCTTCGCCGGTATGAGCCGGATCAGGTTCGAAGGGTCTTCGTTCCGGCCTCAGTCGCCTGAGACAACGAACTCTCAGCCCCTACCTGGGGCTCCCCTCGGAACACTCTCAATGTAGACCCCAGACGCCCTCTATAAAAGGGGCGCCCGCGTCAGGAGCGCTTGCGCTTCCGGGCGCGGGATTTGCGGGCCGGCGCGCGCTTTGCGGCTTTGCGCGCCGACGCCGCGCGTGTCCGTGCAGCCCTCGCGGCAGGTTTCGCCGCCGGTGCCGGCTTTTGCGCCCAAAGATGCTCGTAGCCCACCCAGGTCAGAAGCGCGCCGAGCACGATGGTGATCACCGCGCCGATGGTGGGCGCCGTTGGATCCGCCAACACCCGCTCAGCGACGCCGTGAAGCCTGACCGGAAACAGCAGGCTCAAGATGCCGCGAATGACCGCGAGCCAGCCAAGAATGGTGATGATCACGCGCCAATCGCCGACCCATACGTTGTGGGCATTGACGATGGCGAGCCCGGCGACAAGCGCCAGCATGCCGACGACGAAGACGAAACTCGGCTCGCCGGCGAACTGCTTCATCATCGTCATGTAGGTGCCGGGTGACGCCGCAAGCCCAAACACCATGCCGAGCCCCAAGGTCAGCAGCAGCGGCCCCATCAGCCGGGCGATATATCTCGATGTGCTCATGATGCTCTTCCTCCCAGTAGTCATGCCTTCCTCGCGACGAGACGCGAGCACTGGTGCCAGCTACAACCGGAGCCTCTGGTCCGGGTAAGCGACAGGAAGCGCGGCGAAGGGCCGCTACGCGAGGGTCGACTTTTCACAAGAGGCGAGGCGCGCCAATCACGATGCTTGCCAGGCTTTCCCCGGCGCCCTCGTCATCCACAAATGTGAAGGCGATCGCACTGGAACGCAAGTCGAGACGTCGACTTACCAAGACTGTCGCAAGCCTCTGGAAGGATTACCCACTTCCGGGCGCCCCGAGGCGTGGCATTTTCGCCCGTTTCGACCGGCCTAGTCGGCCAAATCCAAGGACTTCTTGCGGGTGTCGCCTAAGCGGTTTATGGCTCGTCATCTTTCTGCCGTGCTTCACCTTGAACTGCGTGCGCTGAGACTTCCCGCCCCCTTCGCCGACCGCAAACCGAGGTAGATAACGACGTGAATCAGGACGCAACGACTGCCGAGAAGACGCGGGCCAAGAAGACCACCGCGCGCAATCGCTGGATCGCGCTTGCCGTCCTCCTGCTCATCACCGTCGGCGGCGTCCTGATCTATTGGCACTACGCCGAAATCTACCCCTCGACCGACAACGCTTATACCGGGGCCGACATCGTGCGCGTGGCACCACAGGTCACCGGCTCGGTCGCCGACGTCTATGTCGCCGACGACGACAAGGTCGAGACCGGCGACCCTCTGTTCGATATCGATTCCGGACCGTACGAGGCGGCGCTCCGTGGCGCGCGCGCCCAGTTCGACGCCGCCGCCAACGCTGCCGGCACCGCGGGCGACAATCTGAAAAATGCGGCGACCACGCTCGAGGCGAAGCGCGCAGCGCTGGCCGACGCCATCGCCAAGTTCAAGGACACCAAGACCACGCAAACGCCCGGCGCGGCGCCCTCGCAAGAGCACGCCGATAACTTGAAAGCGTGGCACGACAAGCTGGCGGAGTACGACGACGCACTCGCCGCTTTCCGCACGCAGCAGGATAAGAAGATCACGGTGACGACGCCAACCGTGCAGCTGCGCGCCGCCGCCGCTCAGCTCGACAAGGCGACCAACGACTGGGTGAAGACCCACGTCACCGCGCCGGGGACCGGTTGGGTGTCCAATATGCGCTTGCGGCCTGGCAGCATCGTCCAAGCCGGCACCCCCGTACTCGCCCTCGTCGAGACCGGCGACTGGTGGGTAGACGCCAACTTCAAGGAAACCGATCTTGGCCGCATCAAGCCGGGGCAACCGGCAACCATCAAGCTCGACATGTATCCGGGGCTCGAACTCGAAGGCACGGTCGAGAGCATCAGCCCGGGCTCAGGCGCGATCTTCTCGGTGCTTCCGCCCGAGAACGCGACCGGCAACTGGGTGAAGGTCACGCAGCGCTTCCCCGTGCGCATCAAGATTACGAGCGACCCAGACCCCGACAAGCCATTGCGTGTTGGCGCCAGCGCCGACGTGACCGTCGACACAACCGGTGACACGACCGAAGGCAAGCAATGAGCCGTCAAGACGGCGAACCTAGCAAGCGGCGACGGCGCAAACCGCCTCAAGAACGGCAGACTCTAGAAGAGGCACACTCGCCCCTACCGCCGCCCGCCTCGCCTCTCTCGTTCGAGCGCCCACCGATCCCGCTCGTCATCGCCGTGGTGCTCACCGCGGTGCTCGAAGTGCTGGACATGACGATCGTCAACGTGGCGATCCCGCATATGCTTGGCGCGTTCGGCGCGACACCAGATCAGATCACCTGGGTGCTCACGTCTTATATCGTTGCCGCCGCGGTCGTCATGCCGCTGACCGGCTACCTCTCCAACTGGCTCGGGCGACGACGGCTCCTGCTCCTCGCCATCACCGGCTTCATCTTGTCGTCGATGGCGTGCGGCGCCGCGTGGAATCTGGAGAGCATCGTCTTCTTCCGCCTCCTGCAAGGCGTGTTCGGCGCACCGCTGGTGCCCTTGAGCCAAGCCATCCTCCTCGACGCCTTCCCGCGCGAGAAGCACGGCCAGGCGCTCGCCATTTTTGGCCTCGGCATCATGGTCGCCCCGGTGATCGGGCCCGCGCTCGGCGGCTACCTGACCGAACTCTATTCGTGGCGCATGGTGTTCTACATCAACATCCCGATCGGCATTTTTGCCTTGTTGTTGTCGGTGGGCTACCTGCCGCAGCGAGCCATCAAGGACATCCGTACAGATTGGATCGGCATGGGACTTCTGGTCCTCGCCGTCGGCGCGCTGCAATTCGTGCTCGACCAAGGCCAAATGCGCGACTGGTTCAACTCCAGGGTGATCGTCGTCGGCACCATCATTGCCGTGTTCACGACGGCAGCGTTCTTCCTCCGAGGCTGGAACAAGTCGGACAACATCATCGACCTGACGCTGCTCAAGGACCAAAACTTCGTCGCCGGCACGCTCGCCATCACGCTCTACGGTATCAGCCTGTTCGGCTGGATGGCGATCATGCCGCTGTTCAGCCAGCGCCTGCTCGGTTATCCCGCCGATGTCGCCGGAACGCTGTTCATCCCGCGCGGAATCGTGAGCGCCATCACGCTCGCCATCACAGGCGGCATTCTCATCAAGATGTTCGACGCGCGCTGGCTCGTCGCGGCAGGACTCGTGCTGACGGCCGTCGGCACGCTATTGATGTCGCACTTTACGCTTTACGTGGATTATTGGGGCATCGCCTCGCCCGGCATGATCTCCGGCGTCGGCACCGGTCTATTCTTCGTGCCGCTGACGGCTGTGGCCTTCGCCAGCATTCCCAATGCCAAGTACGACGAGGCGTCAGGCGTCTACGCGCTGATGCGCGGCATCGGCGGCTCGGCCGGCATTGCCGTGGTGAGCTGGCTGTTCGTGCGGCAGACGCATATCCACTTCGCCGAGCTGACGGCGCACATCACGCCGTTCAACGAGAACCTCGTGCCCTATCTCACCGAGCGCGGCCTCACGCCGTACTCACCGCAAGCAGGACCCGCAGTCGCCAACGAGCTCGCCCGTCAGGCGCAGATGCTCGCCTTCAACGACATCTTCTGGTTCATCGGTATCTGCACCCTGGCAATTCTGCCGGTGCTGTTCTTCATGGCGAAGCCAAAGAAGGTGGCGCTGGTTCCGGCGCATTAGCGCGCCGTGCACAGAGAGGCGGACGCAAGACGTCCGGATAAAAGCCCTCTAGCTCAGAGAAAGCTTAGACTACCAGCAGACCTTGGCGCCCGACGTGCACACCGACGGCGACACCACGCCCGTCCAGCAGATCGTGTAAGACCTCGACGTGACGACATCCGGCTTTTGGTAAAGGCTGGGGTCAACGCTGTCCCGCCAATAGGGCTGCGGTTTAGCGCGCATCGCGCTCACAGAGATGGCGCCAAGGCCCTTCGACGTCTTCAAGTCGCTCACCGCCTCCGCCAGGGCCGCTTGCGAACGGCTGACCGCCGTCTGCCGATCAAACCCATCCGCGGTGCCGGACAGACCAACACAGCCCGCTTGCGCCGGCATGTTTTGCACCACGCAAAGCCCCGCCACCGTCAATGCAAGCGCAAAGCCACGCACATACGACCTCATCGGAACGCCTCCTTGGAGTCTAGCCTAGGTGGTAAGATTATCGCGGTGGTAGGAGCCGTTGCCAGCTTCTTGCCGCTATGTCTCATGGGTTCCGCCCATCCTGTTACCTTTGTGCCACAGTCAGGCGTCAATTTGGCACGATCGTGAAATTTGCCCCGCCAAATGACGATGGCTGGGGAAAAGGCTCAAGAAGGGCAACGGGAAATGGCCTCAAAGCTGGTCCTGATCACGGGCGCTTCGAGCGGCATCGGCGAAGCGACGGCCAAGCGCTATGGGGCGGCGGGGGCCCATGTGCTGCTGCTCGCCCGCAATGCCGAGCGGCTTGAAGGCGTGGCACGAGCCGTTCGCGCCGGCGGCGGCACGGCCACGGCCTTTCCCGTCGATCTTGCGAGCCCGGAGGCGATTAGGGACGTGGCGGCGCGGATTTCCGGGGAAATAGGCACGCCCGACCTCCTCATCAACAATGCGGGGGCCGGCCGATGGCTGCCGTTCGTCGATACGACGCTCGAGGAGGCGCAGGCCACGATCGAGGTGCCTTATCTAGCCGCCTTCAATCTGACCCATGCCTTCGTCTCGGCCATGATCGCGCGCGGCTCGGGCGGCATCGTGTTCCTGTCCTCGCCAGCGTCCTATGTCGCCTGGCCCAACGCCGCCGCCTATATCGCCTCGCGCCGCGCCGTGACCGGGCTCGCCGAGACCTTGCAAACCGAGCTCAAGCGCAGCGGTATCAGCGTGACCCTTGTCATTCTCGGCGCCGTTAAAGGCACCGGCTATTGGGAGCACAATCCTGGCAGCCGCGAAAACTTCCCCGAGCCTCCTCCCTTCGTCCGCGACCTGACCTTGGAGGAGGCCGCGAACGCGATCTTCGACGGCGCCGAGAAGAAGAAGTCGCTCGTGGTGAAGCCCGGGATTTTTCGCGCGTTGTTCATGCTGAACGCGCTGTTCCCGGGTCTTGTCGCCAGCCAGTTGCGCCGCGCCACCAAGAAGGCGCGCCAGCAGACCTAAGCTGCCGAAGCCGGAATCTCGAGCAGTGTCCGCAGCGCGGTCTTCGGACGCGCAAGATCCGCCAAGCTGTAGCCGTCGAGCACGTCGAGAAACGCGTCCGTGGCGCGTTGGAGCGCCTTCTTCAACACGCAGCACCGCTCGATCACACAGTCGCAGTCGAGCGACGCAAAGCATGGCACCAGCGCCATGTCCGGCTCGGTATTCCGGATCACGTCTCCGAGCTTGATCGCCTCACGCGGGCGGGCCAGGCGCAAGCCGCCGCTCCTGCCCCGGACCGTCTCCACGTAGCCGGCCACGCCGAGCTCGTGCGCCACCTTCATCAGATGGTTCTTCGAGATCCCGTAGCTCTCGGCGATCTCGGCGATGGTGGCGAGGCCGTCGTCCTTGACGGCGAGATACATCAGGAGGCGGAGCGCATAGTCGCTATAGACGGTGAGCCGCATGGGATTCTCCTCGGCGGATCAAAAAGATATATTTTATATATTGCTTTTAGGCAAGGCCTGCATAAATATGCATCCAACATATAGGTTTAAGTAGGAGCCTCCCATGGAAGCCGCCATCCCGGACGCCGGCCCCAGCTGTTGCGGTTGTTGCGCGCCAGACGCGCCTTCGCGAATCGCGCAAGCGACGGAGCCCGCCATTCATCTGCTGGTCGACCGGTTCTACGCGAAGGTCCGCCAGGATGCCGAGCTTGGTCCGATCTTCGAGCACGCGATCGCCGACGAGTGGGACGCTCATCTCGCCACCATGCGCGACTTCTGGTCGTCGATCACGCTGACCTCGGGGCGCTATCACGGCAACCCGGTCGCCGCGCATCGTCGTCTCGAACACGTTACGCCGAAGCTGTTCGAGCGGTGGCTAGCGTTGTTCGCCGAGACTTGCGCCGAGTTGTTCGACGAGGCGCTTGCCGCATCGTTCATGGACAAGGCACGGCGCATCGCCACCAGCCTTCAATTGGCGCTGTTCTATCGGCCCGAGCACGACCGGCCAAGGGGCGCGCCATGACCTATGTCGTCACCGAGAACTGCATCAAGTGCAAATACATGGACTGCGTCGAGGTCTGCCCCGTCGACTGCTTCTACGAGGGGGAGAACATGCTCGTCATCCACCCAGATGAATGCATCGATTGCGGCGTGTGCGAACCGGAGTGCCCGGCCAAGGCGATCTTTGCCGACTCGGAGCCCGGCCTCGACAAATGGCTCAAGCTCAACGCGGAGTACGCGGACGTCTGGCCGAACATCGTCGCCAAAGGCCCACCGCCTGCGGACGCCGAGGCGTTCGACGGCGCGGAGGGCAAATTCGAGAAATACTTTTCGCCCAACCCGGGCCAAGGCGAAGGCTCAGAAGACGCGGCGGCCTAAAGTCCCGCCACGCCGCGACACTGGCCGACCGTCTTGCTCCAGAACAGGCTGCCCTGCCCTTTGTAGTCGACGGCGGTTTGGCTGTTCACATCGCGCGAGATGATATAGCTGCGGATCGCCGCCAGCGTGCTGGACGATGGATTGAGGCGCCGCAATGCACAGCAATTCGCGGCGATCTCGTTGCGGTTGCCGGCGTGGTGGCAGCACTCATGCGCTCTGATAAAGCTCTTGAAATACGAGGGCGCCGAACTGTACCGCGCGTAGTAGATGATCTGAGGTCGGCCCGTGCGTGGATCGTGCGTCGCCTCGGCGAAATAGCGCTTGGGATGGCTGCTCGACCGGTAGATTTGCTGCACTGTCTCGCGCTGCTTGGTCTTGCTGTTGATGCCGGTGCATGCATCCGCCGCGACTGGCGCCACGGCAAACAGAACAGCGGCTAGAATCGCCACGTATCGCCACATGGTTCATTCCTCCCGAGGACACCCTAGACCTTCGAGCATCTGAGTCATCGTTACGAGGCGATGTGGGTTAACGATGTTCTTCCACGCTGAGCGCAATCAGCTCTTTATTGAACCACGCAAGCGCGCGCGCTTGACTCGCGGTGCCGATGATCTTGCTGCGATCGTCGGGCTGCACCACAGGCAGCCGCTCGGCACCGAGCGCATCGAACCGGCGGAGCGCCGTTTCGAGCGTCTCGTCGGACTGTAGCGCCCTCTCGCGATCGCCTTCGGGCAGCTCCTCCGACTGCCCTTCCTCAAGCGGCCGCATGAAGTCCTTGACCCGCACATCCTTCATGAGCGTGCGGTGCGGTCCCTCGTGCAGCACGATGCCGCGCGACTCGAGCTGAGCTTGGAAGAACGAGCGGCCAAGGATCGCCTGGTTGATGCCGTTGGCGATGGCGACCGTAAGGAGGAGCGCGAGGCTGAGCTCGAAGCCGCCGGTCAGCTCAAACACCATGACGGTGGTCGAGATCGGCGCGCCGAGCACGGCGGCGGTGACCGCGCCCATGCCGAGAATGGCGTAGAGGCCTTCGCTCGAGCCCACGGCCGGAAACACGCTCGCGGCAATGAGCCCGAACGCGCCGCCGGTCATGGCGCCAAGATAGAGCGCCGGCGAGAACACGCCGCCGCCGAAGCGCGAGCCGAGAGCGATCGCCGTCGCGCCGGTCTTGGCGAAGATCAGGATCAGCATCAGGGCGATGGGAATCTGGTCCTTGAGCGCGGCGTCAGTCGTGTCGTAGCCAACGCCCAGCACTTGCGGAAACCAGATGGCAATGATGCCGATCATGAGGCCGCCGACTGCTGGCCGCGCCACGAGCGGCATCTTGATGTTCCGCAGCACCCAGTCGGTCGTGAGGATGGCAAGCTGGAAGATCACCGCGACCGCCGCCGCAATGATGCCGAGCAGCGCAAACGCCGGCACTTCAAGATAGGACGCGATACGGTAGCTCGGCACGACAAAGGCCGCGATGTCGCCGAACCACGCCTGAGACAGGATCGTCGCCACGACCGCGGAGAGCACCAGCGGCACGAAGCTGGTGATGGCGAAGTGGCCGAGGATGACTTCTTGCGCGAACAGAACGCCGGCGATCGGCGCATTGAACGAGGCGGCGACGGCACCGGCTGCGCCGGAGGCGAGCAGCGTGCGGCGCGCGGCATTCGGCAAGTTGAAGTGCACGCAGCTGCATGCGGCGATGGTTGCGCCGAGATGGACAATCGGTCCTTCGCGGCCAGCGCTTGCGCCCACGCCGAGCGACAGCGCGCTGGCGACGGCGCTGAGAATCCCCTGCCGGAAGTCCATGCCGCGTCCGGCGTTGACCCGCGCCTCCATGACATCGGGCACGGCGCCGGTGCGTCCTGCGGTCAGCGCATAACGCAGCAAGAGCCCCACCAAGAGGCCGCCCGCCGCCGGCGCGAGCATCACCACCCACCATGGCTGTTCCTGCGCGGCCTGGGCGACGTTCTCCGTCATGGTGTGCAGCCACGGCCATTGGAAGGCGCCAATGGCGAGCCGGAACAAGATCGCAGCCCCTCCCGTGGCGAGGCCGATAAGCGGCGCAAGCAGCCAAACCAGCGGTTGGCGGCTCTCCTGGAACTGCTTGAGATTTGGGATGGTCCAGCGTCTGGCGGTGGCCAGAAGCTTCACGCGTCTCAGCGCCATGGGTTCCTCGGTAAGACCCGCTTAGGGCTTGGTATCTGAGCTTATCGCAGCCGCAATCGAGTTGTGGCAACCTCTGCGGCGCAAAAACCGGTACAGCCAGGTCGTTGGCCGGTCCTCGATAAGGCGTTGGCCATGCGCTGCGTCCGTTCCCTAATTGTCGTTTCCTGCGCCGTGCTCGTCTTTGCCCACGCAAACGCGGCCGAGCCGATGACGCCCGCTGAACGCGCGGCCCAAGCGCTGGACGACGTACGCGACGACCCGCTCCGCCTGCACGACTTCCTATTTCGCATGCCGAAGGGGGCCGATCTCCACAGCCATCTGCATAGCGCCGTGTTCGCAGAGACGCTGATCGCCGATGGCGCCGAGGACGGGCTGTGCGTCGACCCAATCGCCAAGGCCTTCACCAAGTCGCAGCCGGTCATGGCCGGCGCCGAGCCTCATCCCGTCTGCGAGCAGGGCGACGTGCCTGCGACCGACGCCTACAAAGACCCGACACTCTACAATGGCCTGATCGACGCCTTCTCCATGCGCGGCTTCGTGCCTTCCGAAGGCGAGACCGGGCACGACCATTTCTTCGGTGCGTTCAAGAAATTCGGCGGCACCGACCCGTCGCATACCGGCGAATGGCTCGTCGAGGTCGCCGCCCGCGCCGCGCGACAGAACGTGCAATATCTCGAGCTCATGGCATCGCCGACCTGGCATCGCCTCAACGACATCACCAAGGACGTGACGTGGCGCGATGATTTCGCAAGTCTACGCGAGGAGTTGCTCGCCAAGGGGCTGACGCAAGACATCCCTGCCGCCCGCGCCTTCTGGGACGAGGCTGAAGCGAAGCGGGATGAGCAAGAAGGCTGCGGGACGGAAGACGCGAGCCCGGGATGCGATGTCGCGCTCCGTTACATCTACGAAGTGTTCCGCTCGGCGCCGAAGGAGCTCGTGTTCGCGCAAGCCCTGTTCGGCTTCGAGCTCGCCGCGGCCGATCCGCGCGTGGTTGCGATCAACTTTGTCGGCGAGGAGGACGATCCGACCGCCATGACCGATTACGCCGAGCACATGCGCATGGTCGGATACTTGCGCGATCTCTACCCAGACGTTCACGTCAGCTTGCACGCCGGCGAACTCGCGCCCGGTCTCGTGCCGCCCGAGGGCCTGTGCTGCCACATCCGCAAAGCCGTCGAGACGGCGCGCACCGACCGCATCGGCCACGGCGTCGACGTCATGTACGAGGACGCACCCTACGATCTGATGAAACGCATGGCCGACAAGGGCGTGCTGGTCGAGATCAATCTCACCAGCAACGACGACGTCTTGGGCATCGCCGGCAAACATCACCCCTTCCCGCTCTACCGCGCGTTCAATGTCCCGGTGGCGCTGTCGACCGACGACGCCGGCATCGAACGCATCGACCTCACCAACGAATATGTTCGTGCGGTGGAGACCTACGGTCTGAGCTACGAGGACCTCAAGGAGCTGGTCCGCAACGGCCTTGAATACGGCTTTCTGCCCGGCGTGAGCCTATGGACCAATCGAGGCGGCTATTCCGAGATGGTGCCCGACTGCGCGGGCGATGAACCGAGCGCTGCGCCGCTGTCGGCCGCATGCGCAGGCTTTCTCGCTGGAAACGAGAAGGCTGGACAACAATGGGAACTCGAACGCCGCTTCCGCAGGTTCGAGGAGAGCCTTTGAGGCGGAACGATCGCCGACGTCTTACAACAGCCTAATTATTGAGCTTTCCTATAGTCGAGGCTGTTTCGATCGTAGCGAATCGGAACTTTCCAGCGACTGGAGGCACATCATGATTCGGACTTCTGTTCTTGCGGCCCTGTTCTTCACCGCCGTGATCCTTCCCGTTCAGGCCGAGGGCCCGGTCAAGAGTGCTGCAGAAGGCGTCGTCAAGGGCACCAAGGAAGTCGGCTCTGGCGTCGTCCAGGGCGCCGGCCAGGCTGGCAAGGGCGTGGCGCAAGGCACGGTCGGCGTGGCCAAAGGCACCGCCACCGTCGCAAAGAATACCGGCAAGGGCGTCTGGTGCATTGTGACGCTTGGCTACGGCTGCTGAGCGCATAGGGTCTCCAGAACCCGCACCTTCGCTCAAGAGCGCCAAGAATTTCCGGTTTTTGGAGCGCCTCAGACCTAGGGAATCTGGGTCTTTGAGCCCTTTTGTCGCATGAGTTTGTGCACTGCACAAAATTCCTTGACTTCATTGTGCAGCGCAATATATATCCTCTCATCAGCCACACACACCACCCGTTTTGAGAGGATTCCGAGATGTTTGAGCCTATCCAGAAGGCCACCGCAGACTTCCAGAAGCTGAGCAAGGACAACTACGACGCCGTCGCCCGCTCCTATGGCGAGCTCAACAAGGGCTTCCAGGCCATCGGCGCCCGCGTCACCGACTATTCCAAGCAGGCTTTCAACGACGCCACCCGCACCTTCGAGAAGCTCGTCGGCGCCAAGAGCCTCGAGCATGCCGTCGAGATTCAGTCGCAGTACGCCAAGCGTGCGTTCGACACCTGGGTCGCCGAAGCTTCGAAGATCAATGAGATGTACGCCTCTATCGCGCGCGACGCTTACAAGCCCGTCGAGCAAGCGGTGGCGAAGAACGCATCCTAGGTAACGTCCGTCTCCGCAAACTGGGACCCGGGAGACCGAACCTCCCGGGTCCGCCTTTCCCGTCAGTCGACCTAAGACGCGAGCTTGAGCTTCGCCTCTTCGCGCTCCTCTTCGGTCTCCCCATCGTCCGCATCTCGGGCTCCTCGCCCGCGCAAACGCCGAACTTCTTGAGCAGCCGCCGCATGTAGCGAGCCGGAAGCGCAGGTGCTGGATCTCAAACCGGTGCCACGGCGTATCCTGCCATTTGAGGCCGTGGCCGATGTCGGGATTGGCGTGCTCTTTCAGCTTGTGGAACCACGCAGCCCGCGCTTTGTCTTCCTCCTGCGCCACGAGGAACGCCGCGATCAGCCGCGCCTGATAGTCGGCGATCTGCCACACCCCGCCTTCCGCCGGCTCGAATAGCCCGCACACGAAGAAGTCGTCCCATTCGCGATGGAAGGTGTGGATGAACAGCTTCGAATTCCCCTTCTCGTCGAGCACGTAGGCGTCGTCCATGAAGGGGAAGTTGACGCGGAAGCCAGTGGCCCAGATGAGCAGATCGACCTCCTCCGAGGTCTCGTCCTCGAAGTAGACGCGTTTGCCCTCGATCCGCTCGATGGCCGGCTTCGGCGCGATACGCCCATGCACGATATGATCGAGATAGGTGGTGCAGGCGGTGGGATGCGCCTCGAACAGATCATGGTCCGGCTTCGGCAAGCCATAACGCTCATGCGAGCCGATCAGCACCCACATGCCGAGCTTGTAGATCGCATACATGAAGTGGCGCGGGAGCGGCACGTGGCTCAGGCGATCGATCACCGCGTCGGTCGGCTTGCCGAACAGCATCTTCGGAAAGAAGTAGTAGGTGCGGCGCATGGAGTGGATCGCCGCCTCGCCGTCTTGCGCGGCATCACCTAGGATGTCGACCGCCGAGTTCCCGGCGCCAACCACCAGCACGCGCTTGCCCTTGAGCTGCGCCTTCGACTTCACGTCGTGGGAGTGCAGCATCTCGCCCGTGAAGGTGCCGGGATATTCGGGGACGTAAGGGTGCCAGTGATGGCCGTTGGCCACGACCACCCCGTCATAGAGCCGCGGCTTGTCCTCGCCTTCGATGCTCACCCGCCAGCCGTCCGGCGCCCGCTCGAGCGAGGTCACCCGGGTGTTGAACGTGATGCGGTCGTAGATGCCGTATTCCGCGGCATAAGCGCGCAAATACTCCTGCGCCTGCGCGGCACTGACGTAGTACGGCATCTCGTCCGGGAACTTGAAGTCGGGGTAGCGCGATAGTTTCTTGGACGAGTTGAGGTGGGTGGACGCATAGACGGCATGCGGGCTGTCGGGGTTCCAGATGCCCCCGATGTCGCCCTCGGCCTCGAAACAATCGAAGGGAATCCCGCGCTCGGCGAAGGTTTTGGCCACGGCCAAGCCACAAGCCCCGGCCCCGATAATGCAGATGCGCTTCAAGTTCGCCTCACAACCTATGGCACGGAGACTTAAACCGGAAAATTGCGGCAGACCTAAGCATTCCCCATGGGCCCCTTCAACCCATACGATCCTCGTCCTGCCTCATTGATTTGGGTCAAATCGTCTCCGGGGCCAAAGCCCTCTCAATAGGGGGGCGCGGCGCTTCGAGCCTGGATTCGCTCGCGCATTCCGTTATGGTCTTGCGCCGCACGCGTTGGGGGGGAGTGTTAATGGAGATCCAGAAGGACGTCACCATCAAGAGCTGGGACGGCACCTGGACCTACCACCCGGGGGTAAGAGTAACGCCGGAGAGCGTCGACGACCTGGTCGAGATCGTGTCCGACCCGGTGCGTTTTCCCGCACCCGTGCGCCCCGCCGGCTCGATGCATTCGACTGCACGCATGAATGGCGACGAGGGCGGCACCATGGTCGACATGAAGGCCATGAACCGCATCCTGCACTTCACCGATGACACCGTGACGGTCGAAGCCGGCGTCACGCATATGCAGCTCGCCTACGCGCTGAAAGAGCGCGGGTTGCAGCCCTACGTCACCACCGAGATCGGCAATGTCACCATGGCCGCCATGGCGTGTGCAGCCACCAAGGACTCATCCTTTCCCGGCGGCTTCGGCCAAGTCAGTTCCTACGTGACCGCGGTGCGCCTCGTGACGCCGCAAGGGCAGATTCGCGAGATCAGCGAGGCCGAGAATCCGAAAGAGATGCAGATCATCCGCTCGAGCTATGGTCTGCTGGGCATCATCTTCGAGGTGACCATCAAGGTGCGACCAACGACTGCCATGTCGGTGCGCCACTATTCGATGAGCATCGAGAATTTCCGCAAGTACTTCCCTATCTACCGCGCGCGCGGCTACGCGGTGATGTACTACATCTTCCCTTACGTGAAGCGGATCGTGGTGGAGCTCCGCAAGGACAATCCGGAAGCCGGACCGCCAAAGTCGAAATATCGCTGGCAATACCGCAACCGCTTCTGGCGCAAATACGCGCCGGCCACGGTCTTGTGGATGCAGCGGAACATCAAGAACAAGAAGATGCTTGCGATGGCGGAGGACGCGCTGTTCCACGTCCTGCGCTCGGGATTGGTCTGGTTCGTGCGTTCGGAGCGGACTTGGCCGCACGCGCAGATCATCAACTACCCGCGCGATCCCGGCGAGAACAAATATCTGTTCAGCATGTGGGCGTTCCGCGAGGGCGGCTTCTTCGACATTCTCGAAGAGTATTGCGACTTCTGCATCGCCTACGAGGCCCATACCGGCTATCGCTGCAACCTGCCGAGCGTCGGCTACGCCATCTGCCGCGACGTCGAGGCGCTGTTCTCCTATAGCTGGGAGGGGCCCACTCTGAGCATCGACCCGGCCTCCACCGGAGGTCCGGAATGGGAGGAATTTCTCCTTGCTTACAATGACTTCTGCGCCGAGCGGCGGGGCGTGCCGCTGTTCAACCAGACGCCCTTCCTGACCCGGGATATGGTCCGCAGGGCATTCGGCACGCGCCTTCAACAGTTCGCGGCACTCCGCAAGGAGATCGACCCGAAGGACCGCATGCTGGACTCCTATTTCCGCGAGCTGCTGACCTGAGCCCGGGAGGACCCGGCCGATGGAGCACATCGAGATCGAAGGCCTGCCCGTCGCGGCGTCGCGCATCGCGCTCGGCACCTGGGCGATCGGCGGCTGGATGTGGGGCGGCAGCGACGAGAAGGAGGCGATCGGCGCCATTCATCACGCACTCGACCTCGGCATCAACCTGATCGACACCGCGCCCGTCTATGGCTTCGGCCATTCGGAGGAGATCGTGGGCCGAGCGCTTCAAGGCCGGCGCGACCAAGCCCTGATCGCCACCAAGACCGGCATCGACTGGAGCGGCGACAGGCCGCGCCGCAACTCCACCGCTGACCGTCTCCGCCAAGAGCTCGAGGACTCTTTGCGCCGCCTCAACACCGATGTCATCGACATTTATCAGATCCATTGGCCCGACGAGGCGACGCCGTTCGAGGAGACGGCAAGAACGCTGGAAGGATTTCGCCGCGACGGCAAGATCAGGGCCATCGGCGTCAGCAATTTCTCCCCGGCGCAGATGGAGCGCTTTGCCAAGGAAGCGCAAATCTCCACCGTCCAGCCGCCGTACAATCTGTTCGAGCGCGGCATCGAGACGGACGTGCTGCCTTACGCGAAGCAGCACGGCATCGTCGTGCTCGCCTACGGCGCGCTGTGCCGCGGACTTCTGTCCGGCAGGATCAAGCCAGACACGACGTTCGAGGGCGACGACCTCCGCAACAGAGATCCGAAGTTTCAGCCGGACCGCCGCGGCCAGTATCTCGTCGCCGTCGACAAACTCTCAAGCCTTGCGCAAGAGCGCTTCGGCAAATCGGTTCTGGCGCTTGCCGTGCGCTGGATCTTGGACTGGGGCGACACCATCGCGCTGTGGGGTGCGCGCCGTCCCTCTCAGCTCGACGCCATCGAAGACGTCATGGGCTGGACCCTCGACGAACAAACGAAGCGCGACATCGATGAAATTCTCGATGAAGCGATTGCCGATCCCGTGGGACCGGAGTTTATGGCTCCGCCGCGGACCGGCTAGGCGCCCATCTGCTTGATGAACCAGCGCACCAGCGGAAACGATACGGCCCGCGGCAAACCGCGCACGGTCTTCAAAAACCCCTCGACCTGCGGCGGAAAAGCGATCTCGTAAGGACGCTTGGGCAGCTTCTCGAGGATCTTCCGCGCGCAGCGCTCCTTCGACATCACGAACAGCTTCTTCTTCGGATCGTACGACGCGTTGAGCGGCGTATCGACGAAGCCCGGATTGATGACGGTAACATCGACCCCGGTGCCTTGCAGTTCGAGCTTCAAGCTCTCCGCGAGATTGATCACGGCCGCCTTGCTCGCGCCGTAGCTGCCGTTTCCCGGCCACCCCGCGTAGCCGAACAGCGAGCCCATGATGGCAAGATGGCCTTCGTGCCGCTGAAGCATCGACGGCAGCACGGCGGCAACGCCGTTGATCACGCCGTCGACGTTGAGCGCCATGGATTTGTGGAACCCGTCGAGGTCGATCGCCTTGACGTCGAACGGTACATACATGCCGGCGCCGAGCAGCGCGAGATCGATCGGCCCCAGCTCCGCCTCGATCTTCGTGACGCAAGCCTTCAACTCGTCCGGCTTGAGCACGTCGGCGGTGAACGCGGTGATGTTGGCGCTTCCTGCGGCGAGCGCATCGAGCCGATCGCTCGGCCGCGCCGTGGCGGCGATCTTCACGCCGGCGTCCGCAAGCCGCCGCGCAATCTCGCCGCAGATCGCACCAGACGCGCCGGTGATCCACGCCACCTTCCAGGGATAGCTCTTGTCGGCCATGTCGTGAGCTTAATCCACGAAAGGATCATGCACGAGGATGGTGTCCTCGCGCTTGGGGCTGGTTGAGAGCAGGGCCACCGGCACCTCGATCAACTCTTCGAGGCGGCGGACATATTTGATGCACTGCGCCGGAAGCTCGGCCCACGACCGCGCACCGCGGGTCGATCCGTCCAGCCCTCGACCGTCTCATAGATCGGTTCAACCTGCGCCTGAGCCGCTTGCGCGGCGGGCAGATAGTCGAGCTCGACGCCATCGAGCTTGTAGCCGACGCAGATCTTGAGCTCGCCGCCGGGCAAATCGTCGAGCACGTCGAGCTTGGTCAGCGCGATGCCGTTGATACCGCCAACCTTGCAGGTCTGCCGCACGAGGCAGGCGTCGAACCAGCCGCAGCGCCGCGCGCGGCCCGTCACCGTGCCAAACTCGGCCCCGCGCTCGCCGATCAGCTTGCCGGTCGCATCGGTGAGCTCGGTGGGAAACGGCCCCTCCCCACCCGCGTCGTGTAGGCCTTGGTGATGCCGAGCACGTAGTCGATGGCGCCGGGACCGACCCCTGCGCCGGTCGCGGCTTGCGCGGCCACCGTGTTCGACGAGGTGACGAACGGATAGGTGCCGTGATCGATATCGAGCAAAGCGCCTTGCGCGCCTTCGAACAGGATGCGTTTTCCCGCGCGCCGCTCGGCGTCGAGCAGCGACCACACCGTATCGACATACGGCAAGACTTTCGGCGCGATCGCCGTCAACTCGCCGCACAGCTGATCGGCGCTGATCTCGGGTTCGCCGAGTCCGCGGCGCAACGGATTGTGGTGCGCGAGGATGCGTTCGATCTTGGGCTTGAGGCTCGGCAGATCGGCGAGATCCATGACGCGCACCGCGCGGCGCCCCACCTTGTCCTCGTAGGCTGGGCCGATGCCGCGCTTGGTGGTGCCGATCTTGCCATCGCCGGCGGCTGCCTCGCGCAACGCGTCGAGCTCGCGGTGGAGCGGCAGGATCAGGGTCGCGTTCTCGGCCACGCGCAGATTGTCGCGCGAAATCTCGACTCCGAGCTTCTCGATCTTTTCGATCTCTTCGGCGAGCGCCCATGGGTCGACCACGACGCCGTTGCCGATCACCGCGAGCTTGCCCTTGCGCACCACGCCTGACGGCAGCAGCGACAGCTTATAGGTCTTGCCGTCGACCACGAGGGTGTGGCCGGCGTTGTGGCCGCCCTGGAAGCGCACCACGACATCGGCGCGCTCCGACAGCCAATCCACGATCTTGCCCTTGCCTTCGTCGCCCCACTGGGAGCCGACGACCACGACATTGGCCACTGGCGAAATCCTCTAAGGGCTGGATAAAGACAGACAAACGGCCCCGCAGAAGCGCAGGGCCGTGTCCCGTTATAGCGCGCCTACCGGGCCGATGCGAGCTTTCCTATGGGTGTTATGCGGCCTTGGCTAATGCCTGTTTCTCGATGGCGTAGGCCCAGTCGAGCCAGGGCATCAGCGCTTCCACGTCGCTGGTCTCCACGGTAGCGCCAGTCCAGATCCGTAGCCCCGCGGGCGCGTCGCGGTACGAGGCGATGTCCATGGCGACCCCCTCCTCGCTGAGCCGCTTCGCCATCCGCCGCGGGATGTCCTTGCGCAGCTCCGGCGCAAGCGCCACGACCTCGGGGTCCACGATCTTGAGGCACACTGAGGTATTTGAGCGGGTCTCCGGCCTAGCTGCCACGAAGTCGACCCACGGCGTCTTGGCAACCCAATCGGCGATTACCTTGGCGTTGGCGTTCGACCGCGCGATGGTGCCTTCAAGCCCGCCGACGCTTTCGACGAAATCGAGCGCGTCGAGATAGTCCTCGAGGCACAGCATCGACGGCGTGTTGATGGTCGAGCCTTCGAACAGACCTCGCATCACCTTGCCGTTCTTGGTCATGCGGAACAGCTTTGGCAGCGGCCAGGGCGGCGTGTAGCTCTCGAGCCGCTCGATGGCCCGGGGACTTAAGATCAGCATGCCGTGCTGCGCTTCGCCACCCAGCACTTTCTGCCAGGAATAGGTCACCACATCGAGCTTCCGCCAATCAAGCTCCTGCGCAAACACCGCGGAGGTCGCATCGCAAATCGTCAGCCCCTCTCGGTCAGCCGCGATCCAATCGGCGTTCGGCACGCGCACGCCTGACGTCGTCCCGTTCCAAGCGAACACCACGTCGCGGGTGAGATCGACTTGGCCGAGGTCCGGCAGTTCGCCGTAAGGCGCCACCATCGCGCGCACATTCGTGATCTTGAGCTGATCGACGATGTCGGACACCCAGTCGCGGCTGAACGCGTCCCAAGCGAGCACGTCGACGCCGCGCGGCCCGAGCATCGACCACAGCGCCATCTCGACCGCGCCCGTGTCCGAGGCCGGTACCAGCGCCACGCAATAGTCGTCGGGGAGCTTGAGCAGCGCGCGGGTCTTTTGCAGCGCTTCATCGATCCGCGCCTTGGTTTCCGGCTGGCGATGGTTGCGGCCGAGCAGCGCCCCTTTGAGCCGATCGACGGACCAACCCTTGTGCTTGGTGCACGGGCCCGACGAGAAGCGCGGATTTTTGGGTCGTTTGCTTGGCTTTGCTGGCGACGTCATGGGTCAAGACATGCTTGCCGGCACCCGAGCCGTCAAGTGTGCGAAGGACCAATAAAAAAGGCCGCCCGTCACGAGGACGGGCGGCAAGGCTAGCAGTCGTGGTGTGGTGGATGGGCTTACTTGAAAGCGACCGGCATCGGCGCTGCGGGCTCATGCCCGAGCTTCCAGCGGACACCGAGCATCACGTCTTGCGAGGTAATGTCCTCGATCTGGAAACTGTTGTAGGAGCTCGAATTGTCGTAGGCCGTGACCCTGCCGGTCCGCGCATCGCCCATGTCCAGATAACGGTAGGACAGGTCGATCGTGAGCGACGGGTTCACGTCATAGGCGAGACCGCCATAGACGGCCCAAGCAAAGTTGCTCTGGCTGTGGTCGGCCGCGTAGAACACGCTGTTGTTCGGCACGTTCACGTCCTTGAGGCCGTTGACCGAGATCGACGCAAAGCCGATACCGCCGCCGATATAGGGCGTGATGCACCAATAGGTGCCGAGATCGATATACATGTTGGCGAGGCCGACCCAGCTCTCGATGTCGGCGGTGTATTCGTTGGTGCCGGGCGGAAAGCCTGGCTGATTGATGTTGAAGTTGCCGTTCGCACCGGGATACCTATCCTGTGCGAAGAAAGACGCGTCTCCCCGATACTCGCCGGTGACGTCGAACCGGAGCCATGAGTTCCATTCATAGCCGAGACCGATGCCGAACAGCGGCGAACTCTTGATGTCCTTGTGGAACACCTGGAAGTCGTTGGTCGCGAACAGCTCGGAGTGGATGTTGTCGACATCGGGGCTGGTAACCCCGACGAAGCCCTTGAGGTAGACCGGGCCGGTGCAGCCTACGCAAGCCGGCTCAATCGGCGGCGGTGGCGGCAGGCCGAGATCGGCGGCGTAGGCAACGGCCGTCTGGCTCATGGCCAGAGCGAGGCCGATGATGATTGAACGTGTCTGTCCCATCGTATTCCCCTTCCTGACTGCAGCCTGGCGATGACGCCTCCCGGAGGCACCGCACGCTGGCTGTCTCGTTTTGGGACTATCGGCGGGGAATGGTTAACGGAGCCCTAAGAGGGGTTTCACGCTGGGACGTTTGTGGCCGATCAGCCACAAGGCGCGCTTTCGCGGCCGCAGTCGCGCGCTAACACTCTGAGGAACCTACATTATTTCTGGAAGCAGGACTGGCTTAGGCCGCAGCGGCATCCGACAAGGCATGGACGATGTCGGTGACGACCGTCTTAACGAGCCTCTCGTCGTCGCCTTCGGCCATAACCCGAATCACGGGCTCGGTGCCCGACGGCCGAATGACCAGCCGCCCGGCCTTGCCGAGCTTGGATTTGCCGTCGTTGATGGCCCGCTGCACGCCGATATTGTCGAGCGGCTGGCCATTCTTGTAGCGGACGTTCTCCAGGATTTGCGGCAAGGGCTCGAAGCGGTTGCACACCTCGCTCACGGGGCGGCCGCTCTGGGCGACCACCGCAAGAATTTGCAGCGCGGTGACCAGACCGTCGCCGGTGGTCGAGAAGTCCGAAAGCACGATGTGGCCGGATTGCTCGCCGCCGACATTGTAGCCGTGCTGGCGCATATGCTCGACCACGTAGCGGTCGCCGACCGGCGTGCGGGCGAGGCCGAGCCCTAAATCCTCGAGATAGCGCTCGAGCCCGAGATTGGACATCACCGTGGCGACCACGCCACCACCGGCGAGCCGCCCGCGCCTCAGCCAGAACTCGGCGATGACCGCCATGAGCTGGTCGCCATCGATGATTTGACCTTTCTCGTCGACAATCACCACGCGGTCCGCGTCACCGTCGAGCGCGATACCGATATCGGCGCGCACCTCCTTGACCTTGTGGATCAGTTCCTCAGGCGCAGTCGAGCCGCAGTCCCTGTTGATGTTGAGACCGTTGGGTTCGACGCCGATCTTGATGACTTCGGCGCCGAGCTCCCACAGCGCTTCTGGCGCCACCTTGTAGCCGGCGCCGTTGGCGCAATCGATCACCGCGCGGATCCCGTCGAAGCGCAAATTCCGCGGCAGCGTGCGCTTGGCGAATTCGATGTAGCGTTCGCGCGCACTCTCGATGCGCGTCGCGCGGCCGATCCTCTCAGACGGCGCGAGCAGCTCCGTGGTGTCGCCCTCCATCAGACCTTCGATCTCGGCCTCTTGCTCGTCGGACAGCTTGTAGCCATCAGGCCCGAACAGCTTGATGCCGTTGTCGACGTAAGGGTTATGCGAAGCGGAGATCATCACGCCGAGATCGGCGCGGAGCGAACGGGTCAGCATGGCGACGGCGGGCGTCGGCATGGGCCCGAGCTGGAACACGTCCATGCCCACGGCGGTGAAGCCGGAGACGAGCGCGGATTCGATCATGTAGCCGGACAAGCGGGTGTCCTTGCCGATCACCACGCGGTGGCGGTAGGAGCCGTTGGTGAACACCTTGCCGGCAGCCATGCCGACCTTGAGCGCCACCTCCGAGGTCATCGGATACGAGTTGGCGCTGCCACGGATCCCGTCCGTGCCAAAGAATCTGCGAGCCATCCCGGTCTTTTCCCCCGTCTAGTCCCCCAGCCGGCCCGTTTCCGGATATGCCTGGCTCATGGAGTATGCTCCTCCTCGCGAAACGCGTGCATTCAAAAAGTGTAAGCAATAATTACACGCTAAGACCCAGGTCAACGTCGAATCTCTCTTAATTTTCAGTGCCAAAGGTCCCAGCACGCCACACTTCTAGCGCTTGGCGAGTACCAGCCACATCATGCACCCTGATGATCTGGACGCCTTGAGCCGCCGAGACGATGGCCGCCGCGTGGCTCCCCGGCTCCCGCGACTTGGGCTCCTTGCCCTGACCGAGCCCAATGAACCGCTTGCGTGACGCGCCAACGAGCAGCGGCACGCCGAGCCCGTGGAACAGGCTGAGATTTGCCAGCAGCGCGAGATTGTGGGCGAGCGTCTTGCCGAAGCCGAGCCCAGGGTCCGCGGCGATGCGTGCGCGGTCGATGCCCGCGGCGACACACGAGGCGATGCGCGCATCCAGATAGTCGAACACCTCGAGCACCACGTCATCGTAGGTCGGATTGTCCTGCATGGTCTTGGGCTCGCCTTGCGCATGCATGAGCACGACATCGAGACCGGTCTCGGCGGCAACGTCGAGCGACGCGGGATCGTGGGTCAGCGCCGACACGTCATTGAAGATCTTGGCACCCGCCTTGGCGGCAGCGCGCGCCACAGAGCTTTTCCGCGTGTCGATCGAGATGACCGCATGGAATCCGTCGAGCCCCTCGAGCACGGGGACAACGCGGGACAGCTCCTCGTCGTGCTCGACCGCGTCCGATCCTGGCCGCGTCGACTCGCCGCCAATGTCAATGATCGCGGCGCCGTCCGACGCAAGCTCCGCGGCATGGGTGATCGCGCCTTCGGTCTCATCGTAGAGACCGCCATCCGAAAATGAGTCCGGCGTGACGTTGACGATGCCCATGAGGACGGATCGCGCGAGGATGAGCCCGGCGTAAGATTGGCGACGCGCCGTCACGCGCTCGAGCACCGTAGCGAGATCGGGGTCGCGCGCATCGTTCAGCGCCTCCGCGGTGAGCAGGCGCCGCCGCGAGTTGGCCGGATCGCCCTCGATCAGAACAGCAGAGGTGAACGCAATCGGCCCGCCCGCGAGCGGCAGCGCCAGACCGTCCTCGACAGCGGCGTCCGCCGCTAGTCCGTACAGAAATCCGATCGGTCTGAGATAGAGCTTTCCGTCAGCCATGCGGCGAGACTTAGCACAAAAGCATCATGCCCGGCTGAAGGCCGGGCATGACTGAAATCTTCGAAGGTGATCGATGATCGCCGATCACGTCGCGGGCTTTGGCTCCATGCCGCCCGTGTCGGGCTCAGGCGGCTTCTTGCCGCGGCCTGCTGTCGGCACCGCCGAAGCGGGACCGGGGCGCACCGGCTCCTCGGCGGCGAAATCGCGCACCGGCGGCTTGCCGTTGAGCAGGTCCTTGATCTCGTCGCCAGTCAGCGTCTCGTATTCAAGAAGCCCGCGGGCGATGGTGTGCAGATCATCGATATTCTCGGACAGGATCTTGCGCGCACCTTCATAAGCCTCGTCGACCAGACGGTGGATCTCCTCGTCGACGATGGTCTGGGTCTCGTCTGACAGGTTCTGCTGCCGGGCGATGGAATGGCCGAGGAACACTTCCTCCTCGTTATCACCGTAAGCCAGCGGCCCGAGCTTATCGGACATGCCGAACTGCGTGACCATGGCGCGCGCGAGTTGCGTCGCCATCTTGATGTCGGACGACGCGCCGGACGTGACCTTTTCGTAGCCGAACACGATCTCCTCGGCCACGCGCCCGCCCATGGCGACGGTGATGTCGGCCTTCAGCTTGGCGCGGGTGTAGGAGAGCATGTCGCGCTCTGGTAGGCGCATGACCATGCCAAGCGCACGGCCACGCGGAATGATGGTCGCCTTGTGCACGGGATCGGACGCCGGCATGTGCAGCGCGACCAACGCGTGCCCGCCTTCGTGATAGGCGGTCAGCGTCTTCTCCTCCTCGGTCATGACCATGGAGCGGCGCTCGGCGCCCATCATGACCTTGTCCTTGGCGTCCTCGAACTCATGCTGCGTGACGAGGCGCTTTGACCGGCGTGCGGCAAGCAGCGCCGCTTCGTTGACGAGGTTGGCGAGATCGGCGCCGGAGAAGCCCGGCGTGCCGCGCGCGATGACGCGCAGATCGACGTCGGGCGCCAGCGGCACCTTCCGCACGTGAACCTTCAGGATCTTCTCGCGGCCGATGATGTCGGGACGCGGCACCACAACCTGGCGGTCGAACCGGCCGGGCCGCAGCAACGCAGGGTCGAGAACGTCGGGGCGGTTGGTCGCGGCGATGAGGATGATGCCCTCGTTCGCCTCGAAGCCATCCATCTCGACCAGCAACTGATTCAAGGTCTGCTCGCGCTCGTCATTGCCGCCGCCGAGACCGGCGCCGCGATGACGGCCGACCGCGTCGATCTCGTCAATAAAGATGATGCACGGCGCATTCTTCTTCGCCTGATCGAACATGTCGCGCACGCGTGATGCGCCGACACCGACGAACATCTCGACGAAGTCGGAACCTGAGATGGTGAAGAACGGCACGTTCGCTTCGCCGGCGATGGCGCGGGCAAGCAGCGTCTTGCCGGTGCCCGGAGGTCCGACGAGGAGCGCGCCGCGCGGGATGCGGCCGCCGAGCTTTTGGAACTTCTGCGGATCGCGCAGGAACTCGACGATCTCCTGGAGATCCTCCTTGGCCTCGTTGACGCCGGCGACGTCATCGAAGGTCACGCGGCCATGACGCTCGGTGAGCAGCTTCGCCTTGGACTTGCCGAAGCCCATGGCGCGGCCGCCACCCGACTGCATCTGTCGCATGAAGAAGATCCACACGGCGATGAGGAGCAGCATGGGGAACCAAGAGATCAGCACGCCGAACAGCGACGGCACGTCCTCCTCGGACGGCTTGGCGGTGATCTTCACGCCTTTCTTGTCGAGCCTGTCGACCAGGTTGGGATCATCCGGCGCGTAGGTCTGGAAATTCCGGCCGTCGGTGAAATGTCCGGTGATCTGGCTGCCGGCAATGGTCACATCCTGGACGTTGCCGCCCTCGACCTCCGACAAGAGTTGCGAGAAGCTGATCTCGTTGCCGCGCACCTGGACGCTTGGGCTCTGGAACAGGTTGAACAGCGCGACCAAGAGCAGCGCGATAAACACCCAGATGACGAAGTTGCGGAAGTTCGAATTCATGAACTGACCTGACGGCTTGATCTAAGGCAGGCGCCCGGGGCCGATGACCCCAAAAACCTGGCGCAGAATGGCTCAAAACGCCTCGTTAACATAGGAACCGGCCCTTCTTTTGCCAAGTAAACCTAACGCAAAGAGGTGCACGCTTCCTAAAACGGCTCACGACGGCTGTGGTAATCCCCCTGATCCCCCGTGGATCGACCCCCGAAGAAAGGTCGCCTGGCAGTCAAGGCCCTCTTCGTGGCGCGAGAATGGCGGTCCGCCAAAGACCGGGAGACCCAGGAGACGGCTGCCCCGCCAGCACGCCGGGAGCGCCCTAGCGGCCAGACGCGGTACCTCTGGCAGAGCTTCCCGCTCTTTCAAGGCGCGGAGGCCCTCGTCACCCAGGGCGCGCACCGTGATGGGCCCAGAGCCCTTGCCGAGCGCAATCCTGAAGCGGTTGTCCCACAGGGTTCGCTCGCCCGGCTTGAGCGTGACCTCCGGTAGCCCCTCTTTCCGCATCTCGCGGAACAGGAACAGGCGCCCCTCCCGCGGCGCGATCCGGCAGCGGCCGAGCGTGTGCGCCCTGCCCGGCTCTTGGGAGAGCGCCGCCAAGAGCGCCTCCAGCTTGGCGAGCCGCACGGGCTCCTCCCCGCCCCCGACGACGGCAATGAGACGGGCCAGCGCGCGAAGCGCGATCTCCTCCGGCGCGGTATGCAGACCTTCGAGCTCGACGGACGCGTAGCCTGTTGCACTCGTCTCGGCATGAGCCCTGAGAAAATCTTGGGCCGCCACATCGAGTGCCGCCCGCGCCCGGCGCAAGCGCCGCGCTGAAAGCGCGATCGCCTCCGGCGTCAGTCCCAGCTTGGCGAGCGCATCCATGGCGCCGCGCAGACGCGCACGCTCAAAGCGCACATCCTCATTGCTCGGGTCCACGGCGTAGCGGATGCCGGCCTCTTCGACCGTCGCCACAAGCCGCGCCTTCGGCACGTCGAGCAAAGGTCTGAGCACAGTGAGCCCCGCCCATCTGCCCTCCTCGGGAATTGCGGCGAGGCCATCGAGGCCGCTGCCGCGCTTGAGCCGCATCAGAAACGTCTCGGCCTGATCGTCGAGATGATGCGCCGTAACGAGCACCGGAATGTCGTGCGCGCATGCATATGCCGCCATCAGATCGTAGCGCGCGATGCGGGCCTTCTCTTGAACGCTTGCGCCGAGATCACTTGGCGCCTTCCATGTGAGAATCGCATGCGGCAACTGAAGCGCCTTGGCGGAGCGGCCAACCATCAACGCCTCGGCGCGCGACTCCGCGCGCAAACCGTGATCGACCGTGAGCACGACGAGCTCCGGACCTTCGCGCCGCTCGGCGCGCCACCGCGCGGCGAGATGCATCAGCGCGAGACTATCGGGACCGCCGGACACGGCGAGCGCGACGCGCGGGAAACGCGCCAGCGTCTCGAGCAGGGTTCTCGCTTCGTCGCGTGTGAGAGGCTGGACACTCATTTACAGCCTGCTTTGCCGGCAGCTGTCTTGGCCTGAGCACTTACATAGTCGGGAGCATCGGGAAACTTGTCGCCAAGCTCCTTGAAGGTCGAGCACGCAGCATCGCTTTGCCCAAGGGCCGCGAGCGACATGCCGAGCCGAAGCAGCGTGTCGGGCGCCTTGTCACTACCGGAGTATTTGCGATAGCCGGTGAGGAAGGTGTCGGCCGCCTTCTTGTACTGCTTGCGCACGTAATAGCTCTCGCCGACCCAGTATTGCGCGCTGCCAGCGAGCGGATCATCGGGATAGGTGGACACCATCTGGTGAAACGCCTTCTCGGCGGCGGCGTAGTCCTTCTGCAGGAACGCGCCGTAACCTTCTTCGTACAGCGCTTGCGCATCTTCGTTGGGCAGCGCGGCCGTGCTTTGCGGCAAGGCGCCGGTGGCACCCGGCGGCGTGATGTCTTGCGGGCCGTCTGTTTCCTCGCCGGGCCGCGGACCGTACCAGCGCGGCTTCGAGGGATCGGCCTCGTCGACGACGTCAGGCGGAAACACTGGTTGCGGTTGAGACGCAGGCGCCGCTTGCACCTTTGGTGCGGGCGGAGGCTCGGGCGCCACATCAGGAAGCGGTGGAGCTGCGGCTTGCGTGTTCGGCTCAGGCTCGGGTTCAGGTGTCACATCAGGAAGCGGCGGAGCTGCGGCTTGCGTGTCCGGCGCGGGCTCGGGTTCAGGCGTCACGTCCTTTGCCGGCGCTGAGTTTTGCGGCGCGGCGTCGAGCTTCTCTTCGAGCCGCGTCATCTGCTTGCCGATCGTCTCGAGCTGATTGGTGAGCGCGCCGATCTGCGTTTCGAGCGCCTCGACGCGCGGCGCGATATCGTCCTGGTTCGACGGCGGCACGCTGTCGCGCATCTGCGCTTCAGGCGGCTTGGTCTGAACCAGTGACTGGAGCGTCGCCACCATCGTCTTGAGAGTGGCGATCTCCGCTTCGAGCTTGCTCACCCGCGCGGCGAGAGCATCGCCGTCTTGCGCAAAGGCTGGTGACGCGAGCGCCAAGTAAACCGCGGCGGCGGTGACGGCGCACGAACGGCGCCAAATGGAAGCGCGTGAAGCCACGAGTGGGACCTTGTCAGCACGGCCGGCGTGACGGTTTTAGCGTCCGAGCGGACGCTAGGGCCGGACGTCGCCATTTGCCGGCGCGTTTAGGGCCAAACTTAGGTGTGTTTGGCCCACAACGCGGGCAACGACAAGGTCTAGTAGCGTGCGACCGCCGCGTTATTCAGGACTGTTTTGGCCCGGCGGTTCTGAGACCAGCACGACGGCGCGTCACAGACGGCGATCGGCCGCTCCTTGCCGTAGGAGATGGTCCTGATCCGCGCCGCGTTGACCCCGAGACGGACCAGGTATCCCTTGACCGCCATAGCGCGCCGCGCGCCAAGCGCGAGATTGTACTCGCGCGTGCCCCGCTCGTCGGCGTGGCCCTCGATGGTCACCCTGTACTGGCCGTACTGATTGAGCCAAGTCGCCTGGCTGCGCAGGATCGCCTGCGACTGGCCCGACAGCGCCGAGCTATCCTCTTGGAAATGCACCACATCGCCCACGTTGACGACGAAATCCTGGGTGCTGCCGGGCGTGGCCGGCCCGCCGCCGCCCAACCCATATTGTCTTGGCGGCTGCGATGGACGCGAGCATGCGGCCAACGCCAACGCAACGAAGAGCACGCCCGCGATCTTGCAAGCGTGGCCGAACCCACCACGAAAACGCATTACTGGTTACTCCTGCTAGCCCGATTTTAGGAAAATCGTAGATATCCAATCCCTAACGATTTCCTATCGCGCGCGAAAACGCGTGATTTGCCGCCGAATCTGCGGGGCTCAAGCGGAGATAGCTGGGCCTAAACGAGGAGATTAGGGGGCGAGGAAGACGGGGCCCCAAAAAGGAAGGGATGCCTAGAACGCCGCCGCATCTGCTACGGCGTTCCGGCATCCATTACCCTACTCGAAGCGGAAACCCGCAGGTTTCCGCCATTTTCAAGATTTCTAGCCGAGCTTCAGCGGCTCAGTGATAACGGCCTTCTCGTGATGGCCGAAACAGCCACCGAGAGATATGGCGGCGGCCACGAGCATGGCGGCAGCGATAACGCCCTTCAAACCCTGCATGGTCTTCTCTCCTTTGGTTAAAACGGCAGTAGCCGTCTTTGCATGTACCGGTGCGGCGTATTCAGATCAAGATGGGACCGAGGCCCCCAAGCCGTTTTGTCGGTTATTGATGCTAAAATGCCACGCCGAATCTCATCCTCCAGCCCATTCAAGCTATCCCTGTGGGAGACCCCAATCAAGGATGGTTAACGACCCTGAGGCGTCCGGATTAAGAAAGAGTAACTGGGTGTTGCAATTTGGCCGCAACTGTCGCGGGCACAACCACAACCGGCTGAAAAAGCGTTCAAAACCAGCTAGTTGATCAGTGGCGACCAGGCCGGATCCGACCCGAAAGCCGGGGTCGCCACCTGGCGTTCGTTATAGCCCGTGAGGTCGATCGTATAGAGGCGGGGCCCGCCCGCAGCCCCCTGCGATTCCCGGAAAAACATGAGAACCCGGCCGTTGGGCGACCAGGTCGGTCCCTCGTTGTGGAAGCCTTCGGTCAGGATCCGCTCCCCCGAACCGTCGGGCTTCATCACCCCGATCAGGAACCGCCCGTTGAGCATCTTGGTGAAGGCGATGAGGTCGCCGCGGGGCGACCAGACAGGGGTGGAATAGCTCCCCTCTCCTTGGCTGATCCGGTGAGCATTTCCGCCATTCGCGTCCATCACGTAGATCTGCTTGGAGCCGTCGCGGTCGGTCTCGAAGGTGATCTGGCGGCCGTCCGGCGAATAGCAGGGGCCCGTGTCGATGGCCTGGCTATTGGTCAGCTGCACCGTCTGGCGGCTGCGGAGATCCATGGCGAACAGGTTGGAATTCCCGCCCTGCTCGGGGGCTCCGCCGACGATCCGCTGGCCATCAGGCGAGAAGCGCGGCGCGAAGGTCATGCCCGGGAACGAACCACGGTCTCCTTCTGGCGGGTCGATGTTACCGGGAGATGGTCCTCGCTTACGCCCCTCGTAGGACATAGGTGATCTCTGGGTCGAGGGCTGAACCGCAGGTCAGCACGGTTCTGGCCGTCGTCAGCAACCGCACGTTGTGGCCGTCCTGATCCATGATGGCGAGGCGCTTGACGCTGATCCTTGGGACCGACTCGTCCACGAACACGATCCGCGTATCGAAATAGCCGGTCTCGCCCGTGATCCGCTCGTAGATGGCATCGGCGATGAGGTGGCCGACCCGGCGCGCGTCTTTGGGCCGCGTGAAGAACTGCTCGCCGGCGAGCTGCTGGCCTGACAGCACGTCCCACAGCCGGAACTCTGCCTTGAGCCTGCCGTCATCGGACCCGATGCGACCGACGACGAGAGCCTGAGCGTTGATGACACGCCAGTCCTCGAAGCTCGGCACGCTGTCGGTGTCGACGCCGCGCTCAATGAACGCCGCCGGATCGATGGGAAGAAACAGACCTGAAGACCGGAGATCGTTCGTCACCACGTCGGAAATTTCTTGCGCGACATTCGCGTCGATCGAGCCGTCGCCGGCGAAGGTCTGGATGGCGATCGGCAGCGGCTGGATCGTGCCTTGGGTGATGTCGAGCTCGACGACCGCGTTTGCCGGCAGCGGCGCGGCGAGAGCGCCCAGCAGCGTGGCAACAACGAAAGCCAGCCCTGGGCCGGCGCGGGAAATGGACAATGGCCTCATCGTGAGATCGAATCGTTTCTAGCCGCTGCGATACATCTGACTTGGGTCGAAATTGAGGATCATGTCGCGCCATAGCGCGTATTTCTCGACCGGCAGCGTGTAAGGCTGACATTGGAACACAGCGCGCACGGCGCTGTCGGCGGCCGCCTGGAAGAACGGCGACGACCCATTGTTTGCCACAGTGGGATAGCCCTCGAGCGTGCCGTCCTGATTGAGCTTGAGCCTGATCTTGACGACGATCGCGTCGGCGCCGAGCCCGCCCGGCGGCGGCGTCCAGCAGTCGGAAATGCGCGCCCTGAGCGCATCCAACTCATTGATGGACATACTCATTTCCGTGCCGGTGGTCTGCCCGGCGACGGGCTTCTCCTCCTCCGCAAGCTCTTGCGGCGCGGGCTCGTCGACCGCATCGGGAATCTTGTCGAGCAGCGCCGAGATTCTGTCGGTATCGAACGCCGGCTTCTTCGGCGCCGGTGCAGCTTTCGGCGTCTCGGCCTTGGCCTGTTGTTTCGGCGGCTCGGGCTTGCGCGTCGGCGCCGTCGGTTTGGGCTGTGGCGCAGGAACCGCTTCAGCTTTCTTTTCTTCTTTCGGCTCGGACTTCGCGTCTGGCTTCGATGTGGCTTCGACTTTTTTGGTCGGCGCGGTCTCGTCAGGCGCCGGCGCGACCTTCTCTTTCACCGCATGTTTCTTCTGCTCTTCCGTTTTCCCGGCAAGCGGCGCTTCGTCCTTGGCGTCGCGCGTGCCCGCCTTGACCTTGGTCGTATCCGACGGCGTGGCGAGATCGATGGGAATGGCGACCAGCGGCGCGGGCGTCATGCCTGACGACCGAAAGCTGACGATCACGAACAGCACGATCGCGATGTGCAGCAAGGCGGAGATAAACGTACTCGGCCCCATGAACGCTCGAGCGCTCCTCGTCAGGGTTGATCCAACTGATCGGTGACGAGGGTCACGGGCAGGCCGGCTTCCTTGATCCGGACCAGCACCCTGGCGACATCGCCGTATGACGTGGCCTTGTCGCCGCGAACCCACACTTGAGTTCCGCCACCGGCATCACGGATAGCAGCAAGTTTTGGCGCAAGTTCGTCAAAGCCGATTTCGGTGTTCTGCAGGAAGATCTTGCCGTCAGCATCGACGGTGATGCTGAGCGGCGCCTGCTCTGGGTTCACCGGTCCCGCTTCGGTTTGCGGCAACTCGACGTCCGGCAGGGTGGCGTTCGCGTCGATATCGACACCGACCGTGAGCAGCGGCGCCGTCACCATGAAGATGATGAGCAGCACGAGCATCACGTCCACCATGGGCGTGACGTTGATCTCGCTCATCGGCAGACGCGAGCGCCGCCTTGCGCGTCTATTGGCGAGCGCGCCACCCGGTTGAAGTGCTGCTCCCATGATCAGGCCGTCTTATCGATCTGCCGCGACAGGATGGCGGCGAACTCATCGGCGAAGCCTTCGAGGCGCGCCGCGTGCGCGCCACGTCGGCATTGAATTTATTGTAGAAAATGACCGCAGGGATGGCGGCAAGAAGGCCGAGCGCGGTCGCAAATAGGGCTTCGGCGATGCCCGGCGCCACCACGGCGAGGCTCGTGTTCTTGCTGGCGGCGATCGCCTGGAAGCTTGTCATGATGCCCCACACCGTGCCGAACAGGCCGACAAACGGCGCGATCGAACCCACCGTGGCGAGGAAGGTGAGCCGGCGCTCGAGACGTTCCACCTCTCTGGAGATGGTGACGTCCATGACCTTCTCGACCCGGAGCTGGACTCCCGGCATCGGCCGCGACGACCGCTCGGCGCCCTCGCGTTCGGTCGAACGCTTCCACTCGCGCATCGCCGCCACGAACAGGGCCGCCATGCCCGTATTCCGGCGCTGCGCCAACGCTTGGTAGAGTTCCTCGAGCGACTGGCCAGACCAGAACACCTGCTCGAACTTGTCGGTCTCTTTGCGCGTCCTGGCGAACAGGAAGAACTTCTCGAAGATGATCGCCCAACTCCATACCGACGCGACCAAAAGCCCGATGATGACGAGCTTCACGACGATGTGGGCGTTCAGAAATAGCTGCCAGATCGACAGATCGGTGGCGACATCCGACGGATTCGCATCTAAGGCCTCACTTGGCATTGTTCCAAGCGCACCTGGCTGCGATCCCGAGGGTCGTCGGGACGTGGTCCAAAGCCGGAAAGAGCCGCAAATTCCCTCGACGACCCGAGCTTTCACGAGCGATTGTGACTAAACTTGGGCTCGTTCTTGCCAAAGCCTCGCGCGCGACCCGTCCAGCGCGATCACTTGGTTACCCGTTTTAGCTAAGTTCTACACGCTCAGTTAACGAACCGTTCAAAGCCCGCGCCGCGAACCATCTGTCCAATCCGCTGCGGCTTGCCCGACGCCAACACCAACACCACCGTCACCTTGGCGCGCACCAGCGGCGCCGTCGCGGCGCACCTCCTGGGTGAGCACAAGGCTAGCCCCGCCGATATGAGAGCACTGTGTGACCACCTCGAGCACGTCGTCGAGACGCGCCGGCTTGAGATAGTCGATGTCGATATGGCGGACGACGAACACCGACGCCTCGCCCTCCTCCGGGTTGGCCAGGCTCTGATGGTGGATGCCGAGCAGCCTGATGAAGTCCGAGCGGCCGCGCTCGCAAAATTTGAGGAAGTTGGCGTGATAGACGAGGCCGGAGAAATCGTGTCCTCGAAATAGTTTTCCGGCAACACATGCGTGTCGCCCTCGATGCGCCCGGCAAGGTCAGGCCAGTTATTCACTCTCGTCGCTGCCGTTGAACAGCGGAAACTGCGCCGGTTGCGCCGGCGGCGTCACGCCGAGATGTGCGAAGGCAAGCCCCGTCAGCACACGACCGCGCGGCGTCCGCGCAATGAAGCCCTGCTGCAGCAAATACGGCTCGATGATCTCCTCGATGGCGTCGCGCGGCTCCGACAGCCCCGCGGCGATGGTCTCGATCCCCACCGGCCCGCCGCCATAGTTCACGGCGATCAGGCGCAAATGGCGATGGTCAGGCGCGTCGAGCCCGAGCCATCGACTTCGAGCTGCGACAACGCACTGTCGGCGAGCTTGGCGTCGACCGCGCCTGAGCCTTCGACGGATGCGAAATCACGCACGGCGCAGCAGCCAGATGCGACCGCGGCGTGCCGCGCGCGCCGCGCAATCTCATGCGCGCCCTCATTGGTGAGCGGCAAACCGAGCAGCCGTGCGCCGCGCCGCACGATCTCCTCCAACTCCTCGACCGTGTAGAACTCAAGCCGAATGGGAATGCCGAAGCGCTCGCGAAGCGGCGTCGTCAGCAGACCGGTGCGCGTGGTGGCGCCGACAAGCGTGAACTTGGCGAGGTCGATGCGCACCGAGCGCGCCGCAGGACCTTCACCGATGATGAGATCGAGCTGGAAGTCCTCCATGGCGGGATAAAGGATCTCCTCGACCGCCGGGTTCAGCCGGTGAATCTCGTCGATGAAGAGAACGTCGCGCTCTTCGAGATTGGTGAGAAGTGCTGCGAGATCGCCGGCCTTGGCGATCACAGGACCCGAGGTGGCGCGGAAATTGACTCCGAGTTCGCGCGCGACGATCTGGGCAAGCGTCGTCTTGCCGAGGCCCGGGGGGCCTGCGAACAGCACATGATCGAGCGCCTCGCGCCGCGCGCGGGCCGCGTCGATGAACACTTTGAGATTGGAGCAGACCTTGGCCTGGCCGATGAACTCGGCAAGGGTCTGCGGCCTGAGCGAGACCTCTGGCTGATCGTCGTCGCGCTTCGCCGCCGCCAACACCCGCTCGCTCATTGCGCAAGCTCCTTAAGCCCGATACGGATCAGCTCTTCGGCGCGCGCCTCGCGTCCCGCCTTGCCGATCGCGGCGTTGATGGCCGCCGCCGCCTCGCCGTGGGCATAGCCGAGATTGGTGAGCGCCGAAACCGCATCGCGCGCGGCAAGCCCCTCGGGCAGCGCGGCGACCGGTGCAAACCCGCCCGGGACCTTGATGGCGGGCGCCAGCGCCGGCATCTTGTCTTTCATTTCGGCGACGATGCGCGCCGCGACCTTCGGACCGACGCCCGGCGCACGCGCGACATGGTTCTTGTCCTGGAGCGCGACGGCGTTGGCGAGGTCGGCGACGCTAAGCGTGCCGAGCACCGCGAGCGCGACCTTGGCGCCGACCCCTTGCACCGTCTGCAGCGCGCGGAACCACGCGCGCTCATGGTCGGTACCGAAGCCGTAGAGCTTGACGCCGTCTTCGCGCATATGCGTGTCGATGGCGAGCGACACCACGTCGCCGACGGGCGGGAGCGCCGAGAGCTGCCGCGCGCCTAACGTCACCTCGTAGCCGACTCCGTTCACGTCGATGATCGCCGTGTGCAACGTGACAGAATCGACCTTGCCGGTCAGCTTGCCGATCATGGCGCAGCCCTCACCGCAACAGCCACCGACGCTTCGAACTTCTTCCAACTTCGCGCATGTGCGTGCGTGATGGCGATGGCGAGCGCGTCGGCGGCGTCGGGGCTATCGGGCATCGCCCGCGGCAGCAAGCATTTCACCATGGCGCGGATCTGCGTCTTGTCGCCGTGGCCGGCGCCGACCACGGTCTTCTTCACCGCGTTCGGCGCATATTCGGCGATGGCGAGACCGGCAAGCGCCGGCACCAGCAGCGCGATGCCCCGCGCCTGGCCAAGCTTCAAGGTGGCCGACGCGTCGCGATTGACGAAAGTCTGCTCGATGGCGGCCTCGGCGGGCGAGAATTCTGCGAGCACGCCTGACAGCCCGTCGAACAGCTGGCGCAGACGCAAGCCCAGGCCCCCGTCGGCCTCGGAGGTCACCGCCCCGCAGGCCACGTAGCCGAGCCGGACGCCATCGGTGTCGATGACCCCCCAGCCGGTCCGTCGCAACCCCGGGTCGATGCCAATGATGCGAATCGCGCCCCTCATAGCCGAATCGTAGCACAGGCCTTGGTCAAATCAGGGCCGCGCGTCGCCTTGGGCGCGCCCGAGGGAACGCCTCCCGCTAGCAGGGCGTTAGGATTTCGGGCGTAGGCTCCCATCAAGAGCTCCGAGGGAGGCCGGGGAAAAGCAAACGCCCGCAGGGATCTCTAGGGGGAGCACCAGCGTGTCCGGTGCAAGCGACATACTCGACCCCGTTGCGGCGGCCCGGGACGATATCCACAGGTCGAAGGACCTCATCGCCTCGAGCCTCGACGATCTGCGTCAGCATCACCTCTGGCTAGAGGACTACCACCGCGCCGAGCGGCGCCGCGTCCAGCGGCTGCACCGCCAGGAGGTGCTGCACCAACTCGAGCGTAAGCGCCGGCGGACCATGGGGACCGTGCGGCGTGCCGCCTTGATCTCGTTCTTCATGGCGCGTGCGGTCATCGCCTTCCTGGTGAAGCACGGCACGGCTTTCGCAATCGCAACGTACCGCCTCACGGTTCGGGCCGTCCGTTGGACGGCGCCGCGTACGGTGGCGCTAACGCACTTTCTCCTGAAAGAGCTGGCCGCGGGTCTCGCCTGGTCTTGGACGACCGGCCGCCACCTCGCCCGCGAAGGCTTCAAGCACTCGGTGGTTGCCCTATCTTGGACGGTGCGGATGTCCGATGTCGCCGGCGTCACCTTCCGCAAGCAGCTCTCAGAGAAGTTCGCTGCGGTCTCCGCAAAGGCCGCACCGCTCATGCAGCCAATCCGCGCGAAAGCCGCGGTCGCGTCCGCACAGACCAGACGCTGGTCGAAGCGCTCGGCTCACAGACTTCGCGCGCAACTCGCGACGAGCGGCGCACAAATCGCCGAGGCGAGCGTCAATCTCGCGCCTGCCATGCAAAAGAGCTTCACCACGACTGCAGCGTCGATCCACGCGCGGTCACGCACGATCGCAGCTGCCGCTGCGGCGGCAGCGTCATCAGGCTCGATTTGGATTAGCCTGCATGCAAATCACATTCTTAATTTGCGCAACAGGTCAGCGACCAAGCCGTCTCACGCCTTGATTGTCAGACAGTGCGCCGCGTTGGTCATATTCGAGCCGCAACGCGCGCGCCTACCCGCCATTCGCGCTGGCTGAAGACTATCGCTCCGACAGATAGCGTGACTTGAGGTCGTCGGTACGGGCCTTGGTGTGGGCGAGTAGGCACGAAGAGATCGCGCCGCCCGCGCCCGAGCCGCCCCACCACTCGTAGAGCACCGCGCCGTTGCAATCGTGCTCCTTGAACTGGACCCAGGCGCGTTGTGCCTCGCGCAACTCCGTCTTCCAAGCGGCGCGTTGTTCGGCGGTGAGATAGTCGGCTTGATCGACACTTGCCAGCACTTGCGGCCAAATCGCATTCAATTCCGCGTCGGCCTTGTCGTAAGCCATGGCGAGGCAATTCTTGATCTCGACATTGCTCCCGGCGCTTTCGCAATCTTGCGCCAGCACCGCGCTGGCGCACCCAAGCCACGCCAGCGCAATCCACGGAATGCTGATCCACCGCAGCAACATCTCAGCTCCTCCCTATTTTCAACGCCGCCTAGATCGTGCGCCGCCGGCGATAGGTGATGACGGCGATCAATACGGCAATGATGATGCCGCCGAACGCGATACCGAGCGCACTGAAGACTGTCGTTAGGATGCCGCCCGTCATACCGCGGCCGACAGACAGCACGGCTTCCGACTTCTCTTCACCTTGCGGGTAGCCAGCGACGAGGCGGTACTCGCCCGGCTTATCGACGTCGAAAACAAGGACGGAGTTTCCCGCGCGGCCGCTGAGTGAATAGCTCGACGTCACGCTCGGCTGTTCAAGGGCGAGCGGCTCGCCGCCCCCGGCAGGCTCGACGCGCACCAGCAGACCCGTTACGTCCGTTCCGGAGTAGATGCGCCCATCCACCGTGCTCTGATGCTCGTGGAAGATGGTGTAATGCCCGGGCTCGAGCTGCAGCACCTTATCCCCCGGCACGACGATCTGCGGCAGCTCACGCGCAAGCTCATCGAGTTTGCCGTAGATGAAGACCCCCGCGGCGACGATCCCGCCTAGGGCGATAAGCGCTGCCACCGCGTACCAGAACCGGCCTGGCTTTGGCCGTTCCACAGTGGGGCGCCGCGTCTGATCGCTCATTCCGCATTCCTCCGTGCGTTGCCGTCAATCTTCCTCATTGTCGTGGCTGATGTCTCGCCAGATCGGGTAAACCATTGTAAGTCCTTGGCACTTGGTGGGGATCACCTCGCAAAACCGCAGGAAAGGAGCACTCGGCAGCATGACGATCGGGCTGAAGCGCAGCTTTCTGCTTGTCGTCGCATGCCTTGCGTTTGCGCTGGCGGCCAATCAGCCATCGCGCGCGCAAGAGGCTGTCGTTGAGCCGCCCCAGCCGGCACCCCCGGCCGCCGAGGCTCCCGCTACCCCAAAGATCGTCGCGGAATTCTCCAAGGCGCTCGACGCGTGGGCGGCTCAGATCGCGGCCCAGGAAGAGGCGATTGCCGACGCCACCACCACCGATGATGAGCTCAAGGCCATTCCCGACCTTCTCGAGGCGTTGCGCGAGGACATCCTCGAGAAGAAGGCGCTTCTTGCGCCTAAGCTAAAAGCGGCGCGCGAACGGCTGGCGCAGCTTGGACCCGCGCCCGGAGACGATGCGCCCTCAGAGAGTCCCGAGATCGCCGCGCAGCGCAAGCAGCTTGAAGCGGAAGTTGCGACGATCGACGGCAAGCTGAAACAGGCCGACGTTCTCTATCTGCGCGCCGAACAGTTGATCGACGCCGCCAACACCGAGCGCCATGATCGTTTCACTGAATCGCTGTTCCGCCCGATCCCCAGTTTCTATTCGAAGGTTCTGCCATCGGGATTGAAGCAGGCTCCGTCGCAGACCGAAAAAATTGCCAAGACAACCGCGAAGTGGTTCGTCCGCGCTTGGAACAAGGGTGTCATTTTCTTCTTTCTGCTCCTGCTCGCGCCTGTCGGGGCAGGCTTCGGCATGTGGCGATTCCTCAAGAGCATCGAGGCACACCACGTCGCACGGCGTATGACCGAAGCTGCCGAAACGCCGTCGTCGCAGGATTGCGGAATCGCGGCGCTCAAGAATTCCATATGGGTGTGCCTGCCGCTTTGGACCGCACTCTTGGCGTTCTACTTGATCGCCACCGCATCCGGTCTTGCCGATCCGACCCTCGACGGCTTCCTGTTGAAAGCACTGCTCTCTGTCGTCTGGGCAAGCCTGCTCGCAGCGTTGGTGCGCTACTCGCTCGTGCCTGAGGACGACGCCTGGAAGGTCATTCCTTCGACCGATTCCATAGCGTGGCGCGTGGCGATCCTCCTTTGGGCACTTATCGGCGTCTGGCTGGTCGACCAACTCCTGGTGCTGAAGGACGTTGTCCTTTTCACGCCCTATCAGCTTGCGATCCTGCGGGCCGCCGGGTTTGCCGCACTTTACGGCATCTTGATCGCCGTCATCCTGTTTACGATCCAGCGCGGACCGGTCATGCGCAAAGCCGCCTTCACGGGTTGGCGCGGCTGGCTGTTCTCCTTGGTCGGCGTGATCGCCGGGCTCACCCTGATCTCCATGCTTTTGGGTTATGAACCTCTCGCCCGCTTCATTGGCACGCACGCGGTGTCTACCGCCGGCGTGCTGTGGATCATGTACCTGCTTCATCTCGCGGCAGAGGAGATCTCGAGCGTCAGTGTCATCTCTGGCGCCCCGATCGACGACGATATCGACGAGGACGAGGACATGGGCGCCCCCTCGCTCCTTACCCTCCGGATCATTGTCAGCCTGCTGCTCGACATCACCATTCTCGCCGTCGGCATTGTCATTCTGTTGCTGCTGTGGCGGTTCGACTGGGTGGAGGTCAAAGGCTGGATACAGGCCGCGTTCTTCGGCTTTGAGTTCGGCAATCTTCATCTCTCTCTACAAAGTCTGCTCATCGCCCTCGGCGTGTTCGCGCTCGGATTGGCGCTAACGCGGTTCGTGCAGCGCTGGCTGACAGGCCGCGTGTTCACTGGCCGCCGCACCGATAGCGGTGTGCACGAATCCGTCCGCATCGGCATCGGTTATTTGGGCTTCGTGTTGGCCGCTCTAGCCGGCATCTCCTATCTCGGCGTCGACTTCTCCAACCTCGCAATCGTCGCCGGTGCGCTGTCGGTCGGTATCGGCTTCGGGCTCCAAAGCATCTTCAACAACTTCGTGTCGGGCCTCATTCTCCTCGTCGAACGTCCGATCAAGATCGGTGACTACATCGAGGTCAGCGGTCAAGAGGGCACGGTCAAGAAGATCAGCGTCCGTTCGACCGAGATCGAAACCATCCACAAGCAGTCGGTCATCATTCCCAACGCCACGCTGATTACCGACCCTGTGACCAACTGGATGCATCTCGACAAGAATTGCCGCCTCGATGTGGCCATCGGCGTCGACTACGGCACCGATATGGAGCTTCTGCGCTCCACGCTTCTCGACGTGGCGCGGGACCATCGCGGTGTCCTCAAAAGTCCGCCGCCGGTCGTGCACTTCTCCGGCTTCGGGGACTCCTCGCTCGACTTCGAATTGCGTGTGTTTCTCCGTGACGTGCGCGAGCGCATCAAGTGGAGCAGCGAATTGCGCTTCGCCGTCCTCGCCGCGTTACGCAAAGCCGGGATCAGCATCCCGTTTCCCCAACGCGACATTCACATCAAGGACGAGCCCGCCCCCGAGAAGCGTCCTGGAAGGAAACGGTCACGCTAGGCGCCAAGCAGCGCCTCAGCTCGCGTGAGGCCCGCGCATTTCTTTGATGGCGGCTTCGATCCGGCGCCAATCCTGAGCCTGCGCCTTATCGCCCTGCTTCTCGCATTCGGAAGCCCGCTGAGCTGCCTCCATCGCAGCCTTATCGCCGTGCGCCCCAACGAACCGGCGCGCATAGTCGTGGATTTCGTTCATATCCATGGGAACGTCCTCCTCTTGCCGAATTGACCTAGCTTCGCAAGCCCCCGTCTTCTCGCCCTGAGACAGATCAATTCGTGCATCCCGGATGCGTTCCGTCAAATCACGTCCGATGACGCAAAATCATCATGCAGCAGCCAGGCTACCTCATCCCTCCGCGGCATCGGCCTTGGGCAGCTCGATCACTTGCAATAGCCCCCCGCCCGGGCGGTTGGCGATGCTGATCGTGCCGCCGGCGCGCTGGATCAGTTCGCGCGCGATGGTGAGCCCAAGTCCCGCGCCGGGAATATCCTGACGGCGAGCCGGGTCGGCGCGGAAGAACGGCTCGAACACCTGATCGATCTTGTCGGCCGGAATGCCGGGTCCGTCATCCTCGACGAGGACGCGCGCGCTCGGACCATCTTCAACGCTGACACGCGCGCGTACGCCGTGGGTTGCCGCGTTGATGATGAGATTGCGCAGCGCACGGTTCAGCTTGAATCGGCCCGCCCGCACGGCAACCGGCTGCATCGCGCGGCATGTGACGTCGAGATTTTGATCCCTCAGGTCGGCGCAGATGTCTTCAACCAACGCGTCGAGTTGGATCGTCTCAGGCGCCGCGTTGCCGGTCTCCTCGCGCACCAGCGTGATGGCGCTGTCGGCGATACGCTCAAGCTCGTCGAGATCGGCAAGCCAGCGCGCGCGCTCCTCTTCGTCGGTGACGAACTCGGCGCGAAGCCGCATGCGCGTGATCGGCGTACGCATGTCGTGCCCTGCCGCCGCAACGAGACGCATGCGGCTCTCCATGGCGCGTTTCAGCCGCGCCGACAGCGAGTTCAGCGCCTTCGCCGTCGCACGAACCTCCGCGGGTCCACGTTCTGGCAACTCCGGCAGAACGCCGTCGGGCCCGACCGACGCCACCGCATTCTCGAGGAACACCAGCGGCCGCACCATGCGGTTCGCTGCGAACACGGCGATGACGGCCGCGCCGACAGTGATAAAGCTCAACCAGCGAAGGAATACCCACCATGGCGGTCCACGCGGCGGCATATCGGAGGTCGGCATCAGGAGCCATCCCTTGTCGCCGATGGGGATTGAAATGATCAACGGGTCCTCCCTGTCGTTCCGCGACGCGGTGACGGGAAGATCGAGTCCGCGAGCCTTGAGCGCCTCGCGCAACGCAGCTGTCGTGCGCTCGTACACGCGCCCTTGCGAGGGCTCCAAAGAGAGCGTGACCCCCGCACCACCTTGATCAACGAGCTTGAGAACGAGCTCGATTTGCTGCGCGACCGATTGGGCCGAGCGCTCGGCACGTGGCGGCGGTCCGAACAGAATGAACATCGTGGTGGTCAGCAGTCCCACCACCGACACGATGGCGAGCACCAGCAGTACGGCGATCTTGACGCGGAGCGTGTTCACGCTTGGCCGTCCTCGACGTCGACTTTCACCGCGAACTGGTAGCCGCCGTTCCGAACCGTCTTGAGCAATTGCGATGCGCCTCCGCCGAGCTTGCGGCGCAAGCGGCTCACCAGCACGTCGATGGAGCGGTCAAACCCGTCACCGTCGCGACCGCGCGTCAGATCGAGCAACTGGTCGCGCGACAAGACCCGGCCGGGCCGATCGAGAAACGTCTTGAGCAGATCGAACTCGGCGCCGGTCAGCTCGATATCGTCACCCGCGGGCGCCGTGACACGGCGCGTCTGCGGATCGGCCGTGAATCCTTCGAACAGATAGACCTTGGCCTCGCTGGGCTCGGGCAACGCCTCGGAGCGCCGCCGCAGCACGGCACGCACCCTGGCGATCAGCTCGCGCGGATTGAACGGCTTGCCGAGATAGTCGTCGGCGCCGATCTCGAGCCCGATGATACGATCGACGTCCTCCTTCAGCGCCGTCAGCAAGATGATCGGCACGCTGGAGCGCTGCGCTCGCAAGTCCCGGCATACGTCGAGGCCGGAGCCGTCGGGCAACATCACGTCGAGAACGATCAGATCCACGTGATGCGTGGCGAGCTGGTCCCGCAGCTCCCGGCAGTTTGCGGCGAGCAGCACGCGAAACCCCTGGCTCTCGACATAGCGCGCCAAGAGCTTGCGGATTTCCGGGTCGTCGTCGACGACGAGTATGCGTGGCGTGGTCGAGGTCATGGGCCGCCTCCCTTCTAGCCGCGCCCGGCACCGTCAACGAGGGATTTTTGTAACTCAACGGCGCCGCACCCGGAGCCAGCAATGTTTCGACACAAATCTCATCTCAGCAGAAACATTGGGACACGCCGGGACCTAGCTTGGCAACGATCGGCTCCTAGGTAACGCCAGACAACAATAGTTTGAGGATGCTGCAAATGAAGTACCCATCGAAGATCGCCGCGATCCTGGTCGTCGCCGCGCTTGGGCTTGGCGGCCTCGGCGCCGTCACCTTGGCGGTTGCCGGCCAAGGCCATGAGGGCTGGTCCGGCAAACCTCACGGCAAGCCCATGTGCCAGCATGGTGGTCCCGATAAACGTGGCGGTCCCGATAAAGGTGGCATGGGCCACTGGCAGGGTCACCACGGTCCCGATATGGCCGAAAAGCTGAGCGTCATGGAGACGATGATTGGTATTCGCGCCAATCAGATTGATGCTTGGCGCGATTTCACCGACGCTTTGCTTGCCATGATGAAGCGGCCCGGCGGCCCCGATATGATGCCGCCACCCGACGGTGCGCCGTTCTCGCTCGCCGAATACTTCGCTGACAGGTCCATCGCCCGCGCCGAAAATGCAGAGAAGCTGAAGACGGCGATCGCCACGCTCCGCACCACCCTCACCTCGGAGCAACTCGACAAGGTGAAGATGATCGAGACGCGGATTCGCTCGCGGTTCGCCGGGCACGGTCCCCATGGCATGTGGATGGGCCACGGCGACGGTCCGCCTGCAATGGACTCCGGTCCTGATGACGACACCATGGACGAGCCAGACTCCAACGAGAGCGACGACGACGTCGAGTAACGAGACCCCCGAGGCCTGCCGTCCTCCCCCGGCGGCCCTCATCAGGCGGGAGCCGTCGGCTCCCGCCTTTTTTGCGCTCACATCGGCACGGCGTTGGCGAACAGCGTCTCGCCCCACGCATGGAGCGGCCGGCCGAAATCCGACTCGGTGTGGATGCCTTTGCCCTTCCGCTCGGTCCATTTCTTCCCGTAGGTCTCATACGGAAAGTGCTTGATGTAATAGTCGCAAGTCTCCTCCCAATGCGCGACAGACAGCGACTTGCCGTAGTGCTGGCAATGGAGATCGACCTTGACGGTCTGCATGCCGCGCGGCGTCCGCCCGTCGCCCTCGGCGAAGCCGATCTCCGTCCGGTCGCGCCACAACATCAGAATGTCCCGCTGCTCAGGACCGTAGAACGTGCGGAAGTGCATGAGCGGCTGGTCTGACGTGTACGGGGCGTGGTCGTCGGGCGTCATGTATGCGTCGAACAGTTTGACCCGCACCGCATCGCAAGCGTCGCCCGCAAGTCCTGCTAGGTAGCCGCGCATATCGTCGGTGACGCGCTCGTCCGGATCGAAGCACAGCATCCAGTCGTGCGGCAGATCCTTCCGCGCCATGTCGAGCATGAGCCCACGATGGCGTCCCTCGGCACGCTTGCGCGCGGCAACGTCTTGCTCCCAGACCTTGTTGGCGACGATCAGTGCGACCTTGGGATGGGCGCGTAGAATCTCAACAGTCTCGTCGGTGCTCGCATCGTCGTAAGCGACAATCGCGTCAACCTGCGAAGCAAGATAATCGAGCGTGTCGGGCAGGATCAGCGCCTCGTTGCGCATGCGCGTCATCGCCACCAGGAAATGCTTCTCGCCCAGCAACGCTGCGTTGCCGGTGATGATTTCTTCCTGCTCGCGAAGCTGCCAGTTCTTTGACGTCATGTCTCAAAGCCTAGTGCACTTCATTGGCCAAATGATGCCGCATTCCTATGCTGTTCTAAAGTCAACGAGAAGGGGTTACGGGCACTGACCTTTGGATCTGCGATTGCGCAGGGGCACGCGCGATCGCGAGAGGGAGTCCTTGGCATGATGCCATTCTCGTAGTCCTGCCGCTGTCATTCACCATCGTTATCGTTGCCGTCGCGCAATAGCGCGCGCATAGCGCCATTGTTCTGCTGACCGCGTCCACCGCGTGACGGCGCGTTCCCATATTGCCTGTCGTTGCACCCAGGAGGGAGGGGCAGCGCGATGATCATTTGGAGCGGGGCGATCATAATCGCCGGCGGCGTCGTGTCCTTTGCGGTTTCACGGCGCCTGAATGGAGAAGCGCGCATCGTCGGCGGATATTTCGCCGGATTTGCCGCAAGCGGCTTGATTGCCGTTCTCGTCGTGTCACTCGAGGAGTTTCAGGATCAAACGCAGCAAAGGGCCATGCTGACCGGCTTCAAGGAGCTGGTCGGCCTCGCGCCTGCATTTGGTGTGGGGCTCGCCGAGGTCTTGCGCCGACGCGCACTCCATCGGCATAGGGCCGGCCCTTTCGATACATGAGTGCCGGCTGCGCCTAGACCCAGAATCGCGCCACGACCGCGGCGATCCAGATCAGCGCGGTGAGCGCGATGACGCAGAACACGCCGGCCGAGGCGAGGTCTTTGGTGACCTTGATGGCCACGTGCTTCTCGGGATGGAGATGATTGCACAGACGCTCGATCGCCGTGTTGAGAAACTCGGCGGCGAGCAACAGGATCAGGCTGCCGATCAGCGCGACCCACGTCCACACATTGGTGGCAACGAAGAACGACACGGGCAGCGCGATCAGGAGAAGCGCCGCCTCCTGCTTGATGGCCGCCTCGGTGGCAAGCCCTTCGCGAAAGCCGCCGATCGTGTTCTTGAACGCGCGACCGATGCGCGTCAGTCCACCCTTGCCCGGTAGCGCCGATTGCTCTTGCAAATGTTTGTACTCGGCTCCTTCGGTCGCGCGCGGTGTCTCGGGAGCCCTCATGGTCACGCCGCCGTCAGCTTTTGCAGGAGGTCTTCGGCCATGTCGAAATTGGCGTAGACCTGCTGCACGTCGTCGAGATCCTCGAGACCGTCGATCATGCGGAGCAGCTTCTGTCCAGCCTCCTCGTCGATCGGCACCTCCGATTTCGGCCGCCACAGAATCTGCATCGCGCGCGGCTCGCCGAAGCGCTCCTCGAGCGACTTGGCCACTTGGTGCAACTCGTCGGGATTGCAGTAGACGAAATGCCCCACTTCGCCGGTCTCGACGTCCTCGCCGCCGGCCTCGATCGCCGCTTCCAGCATCTGATCGGCGGTCGCCTTGTCGATGTCGAACTCGATGGAACCGAGCTTGTCGAAATTGAACGACACGGCGCCGGTTTCACCGAGGTTCCCGCCGAACTTGGAGAAGATCGAGCGGACTTCGCTTGCGGTGCGGTTGCGGTTGTCGGTCAGCGCCTCGACGATGACGCCGACGCCGCCCGCGCCGAAGCCCTCGTAGCGCACCTCCTCGTAGTTGTCGCCGCCCGCCTCTTGGCTCTTCTTGATGGCGCGCTCGATATTGTCGTTGGGCATGTTCTGGGCGCGGGCCGCCTGGATCGCCGTCCTGAGCCGCGGATTCATGGCGGGATCTGGCAATCCCATCTTCGCAGCCGTGGTGATCTCGCGGGCGAGCTTGGAGAACAGCTTGGAGCGCTTCTTGTCCTGAGCGCCTTTGCGGAACTGGATATTCTTGAATTTCGAATGGCCTGCCATGGGCCTGATCCCTAGTCGCTACCGGCCTTTGCGGTCAAGGGCGCCTTTCCCGGCTTTCCACCGGCCTCGATCGCGCGTCCTTAGCGAACCCTTAACCCTGGCGGACCGACAGTTGAAGGCTTGGAGCCCGGGGGAATCAGGCTCCGCGTAGGGGGAAGGGGGACATCATGACGCCGAAACGGAAGGCCGTGCCGAGCACGGCGCCTCGCAACGCCATGCCGGCATCGAGCCTGTCGCAGCTCTGCTCGGAGGCCGCCGATCACGTGGCGCGGGCCCGCTTCGCCCTGTACGACGAGGATTATGACGCCGACCGCGCGCTACTCCATCTCGACGAGGCCATCGACTGCCTGAAGCGCCTGCTGGCCCATGGGCGCGCCTCGAACGGAAACGGCAACGGCGCCAGCCTGCGCTCGGCCTAACCTTCGAGCCAGAAACGCGGCTCGGTCTGCGCTAGCCGCCCACCCAGCCGTAGTGGCGCGATGGCGCGCGCCAATCCTGTCGCGTCGTCCACCTCGATGCCGACACCGCAGATCGTTCCTTCTCCAAGCGAGGGCGCGAACCGTCGCGACGAAATCTTGCTGAGGAAGCGATTGAGCGGCTCCTCCTTGTCCATGCCGAGAACCGAATCGAAGTCGCCGCACATGCCGGCGTCGCTGAGATAGGCGGTGCCGCCGGTGAGGATTTGCTCGTCGGCCGTAGGCACATGCGTGTGCGTGCCGATCACCGCGGTCGCGCGCCCGTCGACGAAATGACCCATCGCTTGTTTCTCGGATGTGGCCTCGGCATGGAAGTCGATCAGGATGGCGTCCGCACCAGACTTGAGCCCGCACGCTTCGAGTTCGCGTTCCACCGCGCGGAACGGATCGTCGAGATCGGTCATGAACACGCGGCCTTGCGCGTTGATCACCAGCACGTCCGCGCCGTTCGCCGCCTTGAACAGTCCAACGCCCTTACCCGGCGTTCCTTGTGGGAAGTTGATCGGCCGCAGCAACCGGTCGTGGCGCTCGATGAACACGAGCGCCTCGCGCTGATCCCATACGTGATTGCCGGTCGTCACCACGTCGGCGCCGGCGTCGATCAACTCGAGAAAGATCGCTTCGGTGATACCGAATCCACCCGCTGCGTTCTCGCCGTTCACCACGACGAAGTCCGCACGGTAGCGCTCCCGCAAACGCGGCAACGCGTCGAGCACGGCCGCGCGTCCCGACCGTCCCACTACGTCGCCTAGAAAAAGAATGCGCATGCTCTGTCGCCGAAGTCTGCGTCGCTTGTGGTGAAATATAGAATTGCGGGGCGGGCCGCTAGCTTAACGGCCGTAAAGGCACTTGCGCCTTGCGGGGAGGTGGCGGGGCCGCGATGGCCGTCGGAGGTAAGATTCCGGTCTCCCTACATTAAGTAGGTGGGCGCCGAGTGACGGAGACCACGATCCCCGTCAGGGTCAGCTCCCGTAGAATCTTATAGGGCCCTGGAATAATGCTCCTAACGCACCCCACAGCCCGCCAAGGAGGAACTATAGCGAAAGAAATGTCAGTAAACGACTAGCGTCGGTTGGCCGCACCGGAGAAATGCGCATTCATACGCTCGAGCCGCTCGGCCGCCCCGCTGATCTTGGCGGCAAGCTCGGACTGGGCGGCCTTGGCCGTCTCCTGCGCCACGGTCTTGTCCCGGTGGGCCTCGGCCAAGGAGGATTTGAGCTCCTGAATCTGGCGACGGACCTCCCATAGCTCGTCGGCCATCACCAGAGACGCCATTAAAATGAGGCGGTCGTCGCCCACTTGGCCGAACTTCCGCCGCATCGTGTCGACATGAGTGCCGAGATATTCGGCGAGCTCGATAAGATGAGTCTCCTCACCCTCGCTGCATTCCAGCCGGTAGTTGCGCCCGTTCAAAGTGACGCTGACTTGCCCCATGACTAACCCCCAAGCCTTAGTCCTAGGTTGGCATCGCCGGCATCATATCGCGAATCGTCCCCATCACAGACTCGAGCCGATCGGAGACCTCGTCGTTGGCCGCCTTGAGGCGCCGGACGCGGGCACGCTCGCCATCGAGATCGGCGAGCAGCTGATCGCGCTCCTCAGTCAGAAATCTGACTTGTTCTTTGAGGGCAGCGACGGAGATGTCGCTTTCGTCGTCGGAAAAGACTTGTCGCAGATGATTCTCGAGCTCATCGAGGGCCGCATCGAGCCGCTGCAGAGCATCTGGTTCGTTCATCGCGCTCGCCCCTCCCCACTCAGGCGCCGCCAATTCACTCCCCCAGTTGCTCACGTGCCGTCTGAACCAGCAGCCTGGCGGAAATGTGGTGACGCTATGTTCGATCTTCCACGACCCCAGGACAACCCCAAACTCAAGCTTATGACCCGAGATTTGACAGTGTCGCGAGGCGTGTGATTTGAGACGGACGCCTGTTAACGTCTGGTCAATGCGGAAAAAGCCGTGGGAGCCCCCTAAACATGGCTGACGCGAAGCCACGGTGTCGGCTTTACTTGCAGTTGCCGGCACCCATGACCGCGAAGCTGGAAACGCAACTCACTCAAGCCCTAGATCGTTCCTCGACGGCTTGCGTTTTGCTTTGCGATGACCCCCAAGTTGTCGATGACAGTCCGGTGGATCGTGTGATCGATCTCGTCCAGGGCGCCGGCGTCGCATGTCTTATTGAGAACGATATTTCGCGTGCCGAGCGCCTCGGCGCCGACGGCGTCCATCTCGCCGCGGACGCCCAACTCTATGCAAAGGCCCGCACAATACTTGGGGGGAGCGCGAATATTGGCGTGGGTTGTGGCTTTGATCGACACAACGCAATGCAACTTGCGGAGGCAGGCGCCGACTACGTGGCGTTCGGCCCGGCGACAGCCACTATCGACGCCATCGATCAGTGTGCGGAACTGATTGCTTGGTGGTCTGAGGTTTTTGTCGTGCCGTGCATTGCCTGGAACATCTCCGACGCCGAGAGCGCGGCCCGCCTGGCCGAAGTCGGCGCGGATTTTGTCGCGCCCGCGAAGAGCATTTGGCAGGACGACGGCGCGGTCGCCACCATTGCCGAAATCGATAGCGCCATCGGCCGCGTGCGGAGGGCTGCGTGACGATGGGTTGGCTGCGAACTGTGACCTTGGCCGCCCTATGCGCGCTGACAGGGGCCGGGGTGGCGAACGCCGCCGAGAACCCCTCTTACGTGGCATTTTTTGAAGGCAAATACCTGACTGCGCTCGACCTCGCCGAGAAGGAGGCCGAAGCCGGCTCCAAAGAGGCCTACACCTTGATGGGCGAGATCTACTCCGAAGGTCTCGGCGTCGCCCAGGACTACACCAAAGCGGCCGACGCCTACGCCAAGGCTGCCGATCTCGGCGATACCAATGCTCAGTTTTCGCTGGGTCTTTTGGTCGCGGAAGGCCTCGGCGTGAAGAAGGACTTGCGCATCGCCGGCGATCTGTTCGAGCACGCTGCCAAGGCCGGAAATCCGGCGGCGCAATACAATCTCGCTCTCATCTATCTCAACGGCAACGGACGCCCGGTCGACGACGAGAAGGCGGCGGAATGGATGCAGAAGGCGGCGGAGCAGGGCAACGCCCAGGCCCAGTATGATCTCGGCGCCTTCTACCAATTCGGACGCGGCGTTCCGATCGACCCGGTGAAGGCAGCGGAGTGGACGGGCAAGGCGTCAGACGCCGGCCTGCCGACGGCGCAGGTTGAATATGCGGTCATGCTGTTCAAGGGCCGCGGCGTGCCGCAGGATCAGAAGAAAGCGGCCGAGCTGTTCCGCATCGCCGCGGAAGAAGGCAATCCCGTCGCGCAGAACCGTCTCGCCCGCCTCTATGCCAATGGCGTCGTGGTCGATCCCGACCCCGTTCAGGCCGCCAAATGGCATCTTCTCGCCCGCGACGCCGGCGTGAGCGACTTCTCCCTCGACATTTTGCTCGCCAAGCTCACCAAGAAGCAGCGCGTTCAGGCGGAGCGCGCCGTGGATGCTTGGGAGTCGGGACGCCTCACCGAATAGCCGTCGCCCTTGACAGCCGCAAAGGCCCAGTCCTTAAAGGCGGCCACTCCCATCGCGCACCGAAGGACTCCATGAAGATCAACGGCAACGAGATCAGGCCCGGCAACGTGATCCAGCACAAGGGCGGCCTGTGGGTCGCGGTCAAGGCGAGTCACGTCAAGCCCGGCAAGGGGCCCGCGTACGCCCAGGTCGAGCTGAAGAACGTCATCGACGGCACCAAGCTCAACGAGCGCTTCCGCTCGTCGGAGACCGTCGAGCGTGTGCGCCTAGAGCAGAAGGACTATCAGTATCTCTACCCCGAGGGGGACATGCTGACCTTCATGGACCTCGACACCTACGACCAGATTCATATCCCGCGTGATCTGCTGGAGGACCGCGCCGCCTTTCTGCAAGACGGCATGAAGGTGACGGTGGAAAGCCACGAGGGCCGGCCGCTCGGCGTGACTCTGCCGGGTCAGGTCACCCTCGAAGTTGTCGAGGCTGATCCCGTGGTGAAGGGACAGACCGCAGCCTCGTCCTACAAGCCGGCCATGCTCGAGAACGGCGTGCGCATCCAAGTGCCTCCCTTCATCGAGGCCGGCGAGCGCGTCGTAGTCGACACCAACGAACTCACTTATGTGAAGCGCGCGGAATAACGCGGCCGGCGTCGTGCCGGCAATTGGGCCACATCGATGCCTGCATCAGCGCTGATGAACGTCATGCTTGCCGCCGCCCGCAAAGCGGGCCGCAGCCTCGCGCGCGATTTCGGCGAGGTGGAGCAGCTCCAGGTGTCGCTCAAAGGCCCGGCGAATTTCGTCACCGCCGCCGACCATCGCGCCGAGGAGATTCTGTTCACGGAGCTCGCGCGCGCGCGTCCAGGCTATAGCTTCCTCATGGAGGAGCGCGGCGAGATCAAGGGCGCCGACGCGACGCACCGCTGGATCGTCGATCCACTGGACGGCACGACCAACTTCCTGCACGGCATTCCCGTCTTCGCCGTCTCCATCGCGCTCGAACGCGAGGGCGAGCTGGTGGCGGGGCTCATCTACAATCCCGCCGACCATGCAACCTTCACCGCCGAGAAGGGCAAAGGCGCATTCCTCAACGACAAGCGCGTCAGGGTCGCGGCGCGCGCGGAACTCGCGAACGCGCTCATCGGCACCGGCATCCCGCACTCGGGGCGTCCGAACCACGATCTCTTCCTCAAGGAACTGCGCGCGGTGATGGCGGCAACGGCCGGTGTGCGCCGCATGGGCGCCGCCGCGCTCGACCTCGCTTGGACCGCGGCAGGCCGTCTCGACGGATTTTGGGAGCACGGCTTACGCCCCTGGGACATCGCCGCGGGCATCGTCGTCCTGCGCGAGGCGGGTGCGTATGTGAGTGACGCCGATGGCAAGGACCGCATGCTTGAAGGCGCCAGCATCGTCGCCGGCAACGAGACGATCCACGCCAAGCTGTTGAAACTTCTGAAAGCCGCCGGTGCCGGCGCCGAGGGCGCTTCAGCCGCGCCGAAGGCGGCGCTGTCCAAATAGGCACCCGGGCGCGCAATGCGCCTCTTTACGAATGAACCGCAGCGGGCAATTCTCACCATGTCCCGCCCTGAGGTTGCCGTTTTGCCAGTCAAACTATTCGGTTAAGCTCACGCGCGAGGCCGCTCGATTCAACACCGGCAAACGATGGCACAAAAGCAATACAAGACGAAGCTGACGCGCCCGCAAGTCTTCCTTTGGCGCATGTCTCTATTCCTGATCCTCGCCGTCCTGCTGGCCATCATCCTCGATGGCCAGACCGGGCAGCTCAGGCGGAGCTTCATGGCCAATCCCGGCCTCAACGGGCTCATCATCGGCGTGCTCATCGTCGGCGTCGTTTACGCCTTCCGCCAAGTGTTGCGCCTCTACCCCGAGATTCACTGGGTAAACAATTTCCGCATCTCCGACCCCGGTCTTACCGTCGAGAAGCAGCCTGTGCTGCTCGCACCCATGGCGACCATGCTGCGTGACCGCACCGGGCATCTGTCGCTCGCCACCGGCTCGACGCGAACCCTGCTCGACTCGGTCGCATCGCGCCTCGACGAGCAGCGCGAGACGACCCGCTACCTCGTCGGGCTCCTTGTATTCCTCGGCCTGCTTGGAACGTTCTGGGGCTTGCTCGCAACGGTAAGCTCGGTCGGCAACACCATCGGCGCGCTCGACACGACCGGCGGCGAGAACGTGATGCTGTTCGATCAGCTGAAGGAAGGGCTCGCCGGGCCGCTGTCCGGCATGGGCATCGCCTTCTCGAGCTCGCTGTTCGGTCTCGCCGGTTCGCTGATCTTGGGTTTCCTCGATTTGCAAGCGGGTCACGCCCAAAGCCGCTTCTACAATGAGCTCGAGGATTGGCTCTCCAACATTACCGAGCTGCAATCGGCCGACGCTGGAAGCAGCGAGGTCTCGCCGCAGCTTCGCTTCGCGCTCCTCGACATGCAGCGCTCGCTGACCGATCTGAACGAGAAGGTCGAGATGCGCATCCTCAACGACAACACCGGCGACGCGGTGAAGGATCTCGCGCAAGGCGTCGACAAGCTGATCCGCCAAATGCGGGCCGAGCAGAAGGTGGTGCGCGAGTGGGCCGACGAGCAGGCCCAGCAGCAGCATGAGCTCGCCGCGGTGCTGCGCCAGATCACCGACAAGACCAAAGTGCCGGCGCGCGAGGAGCGGAGCTAGCCATGGCTTTGGCACGCGCGCGTCGTCGGCAATACACGCCGAACTATTGGCCGGGCTTCGTGGACATGCTGTCCACCTTGCTGCTCGTGGTGATCTTCCTGATGGCCCTGTTCATGGTCACCAACTACATCATCACGCAGGCGGCGAGCGGCAAGGACACCATGCTGTCGCGGCTCAACCGCCAACTCGCCGAGCTGACCGAGCTGCTTGCGCTCGAGCGCTCGCAGAAAGAGTCCGCCGAGGACACGCTTGCCGCGTTGCAGGCAACCCTCTCCGACAAGGATGCTGAGAACCAGCGCTTGACGGGGCTGCTCGGCACGGAGAGCGGGGCAACGCAGAGCGCCGAGGACCGCGCCGCGGCGCTCGGCGCCAAGCTCGACACGCAGAAGAAGATCACCGACGACGCGCTGGCCAAGGTCGAACTCCTCAACCAGCAGCTCGCCGCCTTGCGCCTCCAGCTCGCGGCCCTCAACGAGGCGCTCGAAGCGTCCGAGGCCAAGGACAAGGAAAGCCAGACCAAGATCGCCGACCTCGGCCAGCGGCTGAACGTGGCGCTGGCCCGCAAGGTCCAGGAGCTTGCCCGCTACCGCTCTGATTTCTTTGGCAAGTTGCGGGAAGCCCTGGGCAGCCGCCAGGATTTCAAAGTGGTCGGCGACCGCTTCGTATTTCCCACCGACGTGCTGTTCGATCGCGGCTCCGCCGATCTGAAGCCTGAGGCGCTGCCGCAACTCGACAAATTGGCTGCGGCACTCAACGAGATCGGCGGCAACATTCCCTCCGACATCGCCTGGGTGATGCGCGTTGACGGCCACACCGACATCACGCCGATTGCCACGCCCGAGTTCCCGTCGAACTGGGAGCTGTCGAGCGCCCGCGCCATCTCCGTGGTGCGCTATCTCATGAGCCAAGGCATCGCGCCTGAGCATCTCGTGGCGGCAGGCTTCGGCGAGTTCCAGCCCATCGACGCCGGCACCAGCGACGAGGCGCTCGCCAAGAACCGCCGCATCGAGCTCAAGCTGACCGAACGCTAGCCGCTACTCTGCGGCGTCGGGCGCGAATTGCAATTCCGCGAGGCGCGCATAGACGCCGCCTTTGCGTGAGAGCGTCTGATGCGTCCCCTCCTCCACCAGACACCCGTGATCGAGCACGAGGATACGGTCGGCGTTGATCACCGTGGAGAGCCGGTGGGCGATGACGAGAGTCGTGCGCCCTTCCATGATCTTGTCGAGCGCCTTCTGCACCAGGGTCTCACTCTTGGCGTCGAGCGCGCTCGTCGCCTCGTCGAGCAGTAGGATCGGCGCGTTGCGCAAGACCGCCCGCGCGATCGCGATACGCTGCCGCTGGCCTGCCGAAAGCGTCACCCCACCCTCGCCCAGCATCGTGTCGTAACCTTGCGGCAGCGCGACAATGAACTCATCGGCAAACGCCGCCTTCGCCGCATCCTCGATCTCGCGCCGGCTCGCGGTCTCTGCCCCGTAAGCGATATTGGCGGCGATGGTATCGGCGAACAGCGCCGTCTCTTGCGGCACCACGGCGAAGCGTGAGCGGAGCGCATTGAGATCCGCCTCGTTGACGGCCACACCGTCGATCTCCACGCGGCCGGACGTGACGTCATAGAAGCGGAGCAACAGCGCGAAGATCGTCGTCTTGCCCGCGCCGGACGGCCCGACCAGCGCGACCCGCTCACCAGGCTTCACCGCAAAGCTGACGTCGTCGAGCGACCGCGCTTCGGGCCGCATCGGATAGATGAAAGACACGTCGCGGAAAGCGATCTCGCCGCGCGGCGGCTCGGGCAACGCCTTGGGATGCGCCGGCGATTTGATCTCGGACTGGACTTCGAGCAACTCGCCGAGCCGCTCGGCGGCGCCTGCCGCTTGCGCCACCTCGCCCCACACTTCGCTGAGGCTGCCCACCGCCGCCGCCGCCAGCACGGCGTAGAGCACAAACTGGCCGAGCGTGCCGCCGGTCATCACCCCCGACAGCACATCCTGCGCGCCGTACCACAACACGCCCACCACGCTTGCGAACACCAGAAAGATGGCGATGGCCGTCAGCCCGGCACGGGCTTTGGTCCGCGCATTGGCCGCATCGAACGACCGGTCGACCGCCTTGCGGAAGCGCGCCGCGGTCGCCTCCTCGTGCGTGAAGGCTTGCAGCACTCTCACTTGCCCCAAACTCTCGCTCGCATACGCGGACGCGTGCGCCAGCGTGTCTTGCGCCTCACGCGACTTAGCCCGCACCGAGCGCCCATAGGCCACGAGCGGCAACACAATGAACGGAATGGCGATCAGCACCGCGAGGGACAGCTTGGTGCTCGTCACCACCATCATGATGACGGCGCCCGCCAATAACAGCGCATTGCGGATCGCTTGCGAGATCGCCGTGCTCGCCGCCGCCTTCACTTGCGTAGTGTCGGCGGTGAGCCGCGACATCACCTCGCCCGAATGGGACACTTCGTAGAACGCGGGGCTCAGGCCCGTCAGATGTTTGAACACGTCGGACCGGATGTCGGCGACCACGCGCTCGCCAAGCCAGTTGACGCAATAGAACCGCGCGGCGCTCGCCAGAGCGAGGATCAGGCCGACGCCGATCAGCGTGCCGAAATACGTATCGATCAAATCGGGCTCGATGCCGGAGAACCCGAGATCGATCATGCGCCGAAGTGCCAGCGGAACCGCCAGCGTGGCCACCGCCGAGACGATGAGCGCGGTGAACGCCGCCGCCATCATCGCTTTATGACGGAGGAGATAAGGCTTGAGCCCGAGCAGCGGGCGAAGCGAGACGCGCCTGCCTCTCTCCTCTTGGGTTTCCATGAGATTTGGGTCCTGCCGGCTGGGGCCGTCGGACTTGGGGGTTACGGGTTGCACAAGAATTGCCCAGTCGTTCTTGTTCGCGGGCCGACTTTAAGGGGCTGGACAGCCTGCGGAAAGGGCCAGATGCCGCGCCTATACCGCGCAGCCTTGTGCCGCACCGCAAGTTCCAGTATAGGCTCCAGCCAAACGAAACCCGCGGATTTGCTAGATAGACGCCATGAAAAAGGACATTCACCCGAACTACCACCAGATCAAGGTGGTGATGACGGATGGGACCGAGTTCGTCACCTATTCGACCTACGGGGCCGAGGGCGACACCTTGAAGCTCGACATTGATCCCAAGACCCACCCGGCATGGACCGGCGGCGGCCAGCACCTGATCGACCGCGGCGGCCGGCTGACCCGCTTCAAGAAGAAGTACGAAGGCTTCCTGAAATAGCCTGAGCTATTTGGCGCCGGGGCCGAACGCTTCCCGCAGACGCGACAGGTGCGAGCTTAACGGGTGATTGACGTCGCCCGCGGGCACCTGCTGGTTGATATCCATCATCTGATCGAGGCGGATCACGCGCTCCTGGAGCTTGACGCTCTGATCGATGAGGTCGCGCAGACGCTCCGGCAACGCCGAGAGGTCGCGGCCCGGCTGATCGGACGCAGCACCCGGCAACTTGATCTTGCGCTGCTCCTCCACGGCCTGCTCAGGCGTTAACTCTCCTTCGCTGACCGCACGGCGGATCAGGAGCCACGAGGCAAGCTGCATCAGCCGCGTGGTGAGCCGCATGCTTTCGGTGGCGTAGGCGAGCGAATGGGGCGGGCGGAGCTTGCGGGCTTCTTTACGGCCGTCCCCGTCGAGATAGGCGGCCGCGGCCTCGACCAGCGCCATGCCTTCGCGAAAAACTGTCTTGAATTGGTCTGATCGCGCGAACTTCGCGCCGAACGAGACGGTCACGCCGTCATAGTCGTCGTTCCTCGACTTCCCCGCCATTGCCCCACTCCGTCACCCGTGCCGGCGGCATAGTATGCCATGGGAAAGCTTCGTCGTCGCCTTCGAGTAACAAAGGTTAACGCCCGGAATCCGGCAAAAAAAGAGCCGCCATAAGGCGGCTCAGGAAGTTAACAGGGAGGCGTCAAACAGAGTGGAACAGGCCACTCAGATCCAGAGGACTGGATAAGCGGAGACTAGCGCCCAACTCCTAACAAGCAGTTAAGACTAAGCGGCTATTTACCTAAAAGCTCGGTAACCGGCGAATTTACGCATCGTTCAGCGCTTGAACGCCGCCTCCGCCGCGCTCTTCGACGATTGCTTGGCTGCGAGCGCCTGCTCGACCCGCGCAATCTCCTCTTTCAGCGTTTCGATCAGCGCCTGGAGATCGGCGACCGAATGTTTGCTGAGGTCCTGACCCAGCTCTTGGCCTTTTTTCTTGGGCGGTGGTGCAACGTCGTCGAGGTCCATGGCTCTCACCTGTCGATGCTTCATCCTAGCATCACGTGTTGCTCTTCTCTAACGTCCGGGGCTACCAAACGTCGACCGCATAACGGGGGACCGATGCTGCCACAGACCATGACCGTCATCGAGATGCGCGGGAGCGGCGGACCGGAGGTGCTGGCCACGGCGGAGCGGCCCGTGCCCCAACCCGGCCCGCACGAGGTGCTGATCGTTGTCGAGGCTGCCGGCATCAACCGGCCTGACGTGCTTCAGCGCCAAGGCCTCTATCCGCCGCCGAAGGGCGCATCGGATCTCCTCGGTCTCGAAGTGGCCGGCGCCGTCGTCGCTGTCGGCGATGAGGTCACACGTTTCAAGGAAGGTGATTTCGTCTGCGCGCTCGTCAATGGCGGCGGCTATGCCGAGTTCGCCGTAGCGCCTGAAGCGACGACCCTGCTTGCGCCTGACGGGCTTAACGCGGTCGAAGCCGCGGCACTGCCTGAGACGGTTTTCACCGTATGGCACAACATCTTCGAGCGCGGCGGCCTCCAGCCTGACAACTGGCTGCTCGTGCATGGCGGCGCGAGCGGCATCGGCACCACCGCGATCCAGCTCGCCACCGCGCTCGGATCGAAAGTCATCGTCACCGTCGGCGACGCGAAGAAAGCGAAGACGTGTGAGGCGCTCGGCGCCGTGCGCGCCATCAATTACCGCGAGGAGGACTTCGTCGACGTCGTGCGCGAGGTCACCGGCGGTCACGGCGCCGACGTCATTCTCGACATGGTCGGCGGCGATTATATCGAGCGCAATCTGAAAGCTGCGGCGGTCGAAGGCCACATCGTGCAGATCGCCTTTCTCAAAGGCTCGAAGGTCGAGATCGATCTGATGCGGCTGATGATGCGGCGCCTTACCCTCACGGGCTCGACGCTCCGCGCCCAAACGCCGGAGTCCAAGGCGCGCATGGCGCAAGCCATCGAGGAGACGATCTGGCCGTTGATCGCCCAAGGCAAGTTCAAACCGGTGATCGATTCCACCTTCAAGCTCGCTTTCGCCGCCGAGGCCCACCGCCGCATCGACGATCCCGAGCACATCGGCAAAATCGTCCTGAAAACGGCGTGAAACGGCGCCCCGGAAGCCGATTGCCTAGAGAAGCGTCAGCGCCTATATAGGGCCTATTCCCCTCAATTGGTTCGTTTGGCTCTTTCGCCGGAGGGGGCGGGAGAGACGGCGCTACCCCTTTAGCTAAGGTTCGAGACTGACATGACCCGCACCCCGTTGATGCCCAAGGCGACCGCCGTCTGGCTCGTCGACAACACCTCCCTGACCTTCGAGCAGATCGCCGAGTTCTGCGTGCTCCACGTGCTCGAGGTGAAGGGCATCGCCGACGGCGACGTGGCCCACGGCATCAAGGGCATGGACCCGATCTCGAGCGGCCAGCTCTCCCGCGAGGAGATCGCCGCCGCCGAGGAGGATCCCAGGCACCGCCTGAAGCTGCTCGAGCCCAAGGTCGAGGTGCCCGAGGTCAAGACCAAGCGCGGGCCGCGCTACACGCCGGTGTCGCGCCGCCAGGACCGGCCCAACGCCATCCTGTGGCTGCTGCGCAATCACCCCGAGTTGAAGGACAGCCAGGTCATGCGCCTGGTCGGCACCACCAAGCCCACCATCATCGCCATCCGCGAGCGCACGCACTGGAACTCGCCCAATCTTGTGGCCCAAGACCCGGTGACGCTCGGGCTGTGCTCGCAGATCGACCTCGACGCCGAGGTGAAGAAGGCCGCCGCCCGGGTCGAGCGTGAGAGGAAGCGCCAGGCGCGCGCCGCCGCCAAGGCCGGCACCTTGCTGCCGACCGAGGAGACCATCGCCGCGACGCCCGAGGCCGAGCCCGCACCCGAGGCGCCACCGGTCGAGGAGCCAATGGCCGCGTCTCTAGCGCAAGAAGCCCGCGATGCCATGGCCGCGCCCGAGGTCGAGGAAGAGGCGCCTGACGCCGACTCTGTGTTCGCCAAGCTCAAAGACCTGAAGCGCGACATGCCCGAAGGGGAGAACGAGAGCGCCGGCGAAGTCGAGACCTCCAGCGAAGGCGAGACCTCCCAAGAGGAGACCCCCTCGGAGCACCAGGACACGCCCTCGGAGTAGGTCTCTGGGCGCGCCAAAGCCCCGACTTGACCTCGATCAAAGCGTTGCGCCGCCCTTAAGGCGAGGTTCGCTCCCTCATTCGCGAAAGAACGAGGGAACGTCCATGAACACGTTCAACATCGCCTATCTCGCCCTGGTGCTGTTCGCCTTCGGCGGCTTCGCGGCCACGCTCGCCTATTACACGCACACCTAACAGGGGCGTGCCCCGCATCCAGGCAGCCGCGATTGGACGGAATGCCAATTGATTAGGCCCTCGCCCCTTGGCTAGGGTGGGCTTGAGGAAACACGCCCAACAAGCCCAAGGCAGGGTCCATGGCCAACCCTTACGAGACTGGCCTCGACAGGAATCCGGCGAACTATCAGCCGTTGACGCCGCTCATCTTTCTTGAGCGCGCGGCACAAGTGCACCCGGACCATGTCGCCATCATCCACGGGCGCGACCAAACCACCTATCGCACTTTCTATGACCGCACGCGCCGACTTGCCTCGGCGCTTGCCGCGCGCGGCATTGGCGTCGGCGACACCGTCTCCGTCATGCTCGCCAACACGCCCGCCATGCTCGAGGCTCACTACGGCGCACCGATGGTCGGCGCCGTGCTTCACTCCATCAACACGCGCCTCGACGCCGACATCATCGCCTTCATGCTCGACCACGCCGAGACCAAGGTGCTGATCGGCGATACCGAGTATGCGTCCGTGCTGAAAGAGGCGCTCGGCAAGGTCAAGGTGAAGCCGCTGCTGATCGACTACCGCGACCTGCAAACAGGCGTGGAAGGCGAGCGCATGGGCGATCTCGATTACGAGGATTTCCTCGCGAGCGGCGATCCCGACTTCGCCTGGGAGATGCCGTCGGACGAATGGAACGCGCTCGCCCTCAACTATACGAGCGGCACCACCGGCAATCCCAAAGGCGTGGTCTATCACCATCGCGGCGCGGCACTGATGTGCTACGCCAACACCGTCGCCACCGGCATGGGCCAGCATCCCGTGTATCTGTGGACCCTGCCGATGTTTCACTGCAACGGCTGGTGCTTTCCGTGGTCGATCTCTCTCGTCTCGGGCACCCATGTTTGCCTGCGCGCGGTCCGCGCCAAGCCGATGTACGACGCCATCGCCGATCACAAGGTGACGCATCTCTCAGGCGCGCCGTTCGTCATGGCGGCGTTGCTCAACGCGAGCGCGGATGAGAAGCGCGCTTTCGATCACCGCGTCGCCTTCAACCACGCCGCCGCGCCCCCGCCCGCCGCCGTGCTCGCCAAGATGGACGAGGCCGGCTTCGAGCTCACCCATCTCTACGGACTGACCGAGACCTACGGCCCCGCGACCTTGAACGAATGGCATGCCGCTTGGGACGAGTTGCCGCAAGACGAGCGCCTGAACATGCGCATCCGCCAAGGCGTGCGCTATCACTCCCTCGAAGGCCTCACCGTGATGGACCCCGCCACCATGAAAGAGACCCCCGCCGACGGCGAGACGCTCGGCGAGGTCATGTTCCGTGGCAACATCGTCATGAAGGGCTATCTCAAGAACGAGAAGGCTACGAAGGACGCGTTCGCCGGCGGCTGGTTCCACTCTGGCGATCTCGGCGTGATGCATCCCGACGGCTACATCCAGCTGAAAGACCGCTCCAAGGACATCATCATCTCGGGCGGCGAGAACATCTCGTCGATCGAGGTCGAGGACGTGCTCTACAAGCACCCGGACGTGGCGGGTGCGGCGGTCGTCGCCAAGCCCGACGACAAATGGGGCGAGACGCCGTGCGCCTTCGTCGAGCTCCGCAACGGCGCCTCAGTCACCGAGGCCGACATCATCGCCTGGTGCAAGGAGAAGCTCGCCCGTTACAAGTGCCCGCGCCACGTCGTGTTCGTCGAGCTGCCCAAGACCTCGACCGGCAAGATCCAAAAGTTCAAGCTGCGCGAGATGGCGAAAGGCGTGTGACGCCGCCTATCGCCTGCCGCCACGCGGTCGGAAGAACCTGATGCCCGGTCCGTAGTGATAGAGATAGCTCGGCGCGCCGTACCAGCTCCGTCCATACGGAATGCATTTGCCCTTGTAGTAGTACCAAGCGGTTGGACAGGTGCCGTTCACCGGGACCGGCGCATTGCTCTTCTTCTTGACGAGTGTCGCCGCGTCGGCGTGTTGGCTGGCCGCCAGTCCGGTCGCGAGCGCGAGCCCGGCGAGGCCCGCAATAACGATCTTTCGCATCTTGCCTCCTTCGCACCCCGGCCCGCGAATCCTCGCAGACGAAGCGCGCCGATGCAATTCCGGCCTGTGCCCGAATCGGCTTAATCTCGCCCCGGCTGAAGGGAGAGGTGCCATTCCGCTCGAGGTTCAATTCAATGTGGTGGCCGGCTACGTCGCCCTCGTGATCGAGGTCGGCGCCGTCATCGTCGTTGCCTTCGGCGCGTTTCAGGCACTCATCTCCGTCGTGGCGGCCATCCTTTCGGGCACGGCGGACGAGATCCGCGGCCGCGTGATCTGGCTCAAATTCGCCACCTGGATCCTGCTGGCGCTGGAGTTCGCGCTTGCCGCCGACATCGTTCATACGGCGGTCGCCCCGACTTGGGAGGACATCTGGAAGCTCGCCGTGATCGCCGTGATCCGCACCATGCTGAACTATTTCCTGGCCAAGGACATCGCCGCCTTCAGCAAATTCCAGGATGCCGCGCAAAACGCCGCGGAGCCGGCCTGACCGGCATTTTCGGCCGCGCGGAGACGGCAAGTCTTTAATTCCGGGAAAGGTTTTGCGTGCAGCATCGGCGCCGGGATTCGGGGTCGAATGAGGCCTTTTCGGCCTTTTTCATCACAGTGGTGCCATGGTCTTGCGGAGAGTCGGGGCCGAAACGGCCGGTCGGGGATTTGAAGTGCTCACAACCGTCAGAAAACTTGTCTTCGGCTTCGCCCTTGGCGCCGCATTGACTGGGCCGGCCATGGCAGGCGAGCAGCTGGTGATGCCGTTCACCTGCGCCACCCAAGGCGGGAACGTGTCTCTCGCGCCGAGCGCGCCGCAGGCCTACGACATCTACGGCAGCAAGGAGACCAAGCGGCTGAAAACCTGCTCCCCGTTGGATCCCAAGCGCTGTCACCATTGGCAAATTCTTCGCTTCGATGTCGATTGCGGCGGCGTTCGGACGAGCTGGCAATCCATCGTCACCGCCATGGCGCCGATCCTCGCGGAGTCGTCGCGCAGCCTTGAGCCGCCGGGTTCAGGTCCCGGCCCTTATGACGGACCTGCTGGCGCACGTCAGCTGCCACATGGCGCCGGACCGGCGATCCGTTTTCCGCCCGGCTTCGCGCCCAATCCCTTGAAGGTCGCGAGTTTCAAGCGCGTGGCGGACGCACCCCCGCAAGTCGCTCTTCCGGCCAAGAAGCCGGTCCCGCCGCCGTCTGAGACCGCTGCGAACGAGCCGAGCCAAGCACCGGCGGCGGTACCAGCGGCACCAACGGACAACGCACCAAGTGTCGCCAACGCGTCGCCGGAACAGCCCGAGACGACTAAAGTTGCAACGCGCGAGCCGCTGCAAATCGAAGTCGTCAACGGCAACCCCGAGACGACCGGCTCACTGCCGAAATCGAACACCGGCTCCTCACTGTGGCAAGACGCTGTGACGGGTTTCACGGTCACGCTTGCCGTCCTTCTCGCGATGTCCGCATTTCTGCTTCTGCGGCGGCGCAAGGTTCAGACCCTGGCGCTCGCGGTCGCCGAGTTCCCGCATGAGCCGGCGACGCCGTCACCGCTTGCACGCGCAGCCAATTCAGGGCTCGACCAAACCGCGGTCGAGCCGCAAGGCGAGAGCCGCTTACGCTTGTGGGATGAAGACTGGCTGCCGATGACAGTGAGCGAAGCGCTCGACGTGCTCGGAGTCGATCCCGAGGCCAGCCGGGACGTGATGAAGACGACGGTCACGCGGCTCCGCCGCGCCCTGCATCCCGACCACGCGATCGACGAGGAGGATCGCCGCTTGCGCGAACGCCGGCTGAAGCAGATCAACGTGGCTTGGGACATTGTGTCCGGCAAACGGCGCGCGCATTGGCTCTCGGTCAAGTCGCGCTCGGCTTGACGCATCGCCGCGCAGTCCGGTTGCGCCCTCCTCGCAAGACATCTCCAAGTTGGCGGTGCACGGCGCTGCAGTCGGCAAATTCCGGGATTCTCGCCTGAATTTCCCCGCCGAGCGCCCCTCGCCTAATCCGTTGGACCCCTGCCCTTTTATGTGTTTCAGTGGACTAACGTTTATGGCGCAGCGCACAATTCGGTCGCTGAAGCCAGCCGGCAGGGGGATGTAGGGCGCGACCAGCCGGAGCGCCTAAAGCCAGAGGCGAACGCTTGAGCGCGGGTCTGTCCCGCTTGCCGCGCGGGTGACGTCTCTTTACGGGATTGAGGGATGCTCCAACCAGTCCGGGCGAAACGGCGGTTCCAGTTCATACTGATCAAGCCGTCGCACTATGATGCCGATGGCTACGTGGTGCAGTGGTTGCGCTCGACCATGCCGTCGAATTCGCTCGCGTCCGTGTTCGCCCTGGCGCAAGGCGCTGCCGATCGCGAAATCCTCGGCCCTGATCTCCCCATCGACGTGACGGCCATCGACGAGACCAACAAGCGGGTCAAGACGAAAGAGATCGTCCAACTCATCGAAGACAATGGCGGCTTGGGCCTCGTCGGCATCGTCGGCGTTCAATCCAACGAATTCCCTCGCGCCCTTGATATCTCCAAGAAATTCCGGGAAGCCGGTATTCAGGTCATGATCGGCGGCTTCCACGTCTCCGGCTGTCTGTCGATGCTCAAGGAGATTCCCGAGGACATCAAGGAAGCGCAAGACCTCGGCATCTCGATCTTCGCCGGCGAGGCCGAGGAGCACATGGATACCGTGGTGCGCGACGCGGCGCGCGGCGAGTTGCAGCCCCTCTACAATCACATGAAGAACCTGCCGTGTCTCGGCAGCGTGCCGCATCCGCCGTTCCTGCCGCATGACTTCGTCGACCGCACCGTCGGCAACGTGACGAGCTTCGACGCCGGCCGCGGCTGTCCATTTCAATGCTCGTTCTGCACCATCATCAACGTGCAGGGCCGCAAGTCACGCTACCGCACGCCGGACTCGGTCGAGCATATCCTGCGCAAGAACTACGAGCAGGGCGTCAATCGCTTCTTCATCACCGACGACAATTTCGCCCGCAACAAGGACTGGGAAGCGATCTACGACCGCATCATCAAGCTGCGCGAGGAGGACGGCCTCGACATCCGCTTCATGATCCAGGTCGATACGCTGTGCCACAAGATCCCGAACTTCATCGAGAAGTCGAAGCGCGCCGGCGTCACCCGCGTCTTCATCGGGCTTGAGAACATCAACCCGGCCAACTTGATCGCCGCCAAGAAGCGGCAGAACAAGATCACCGAGTACCGCAAGATGCTGCTCGATTGGAAGCGCGTCGGCATCATGACCTTCGCCGGCTACATTCTCGGCTTCCCCAACGACACGCCGGAGTCGATCAAGCAGGACCTCGAGATCATCAAGCACGAGCTGCCGCTCGACATGCTCGAGTTCTTCATCCTGACGCCGCTGCCCGGGTCCGAAGACCACAAGGTGCTGGCCGAAAAAGGGGTCTGGATGGACCCCGACATGAACAAATACGAGTTGGAGCACGTGGTCACCGGCCACGCCAAAATGACCAAGGACGAGTGGCAGGAGGCGTACCGCACGGCGTGGGGCATCTTCTATACCCATGACCACATGGAGACGGTGCTACGCCGGGCCTATGCCTGTGGCATCAACATCCGCTCGCTGATGCCCGTGCTGTTCTGGTTCTCCAACGCGGTGCCGGTGGAGAACCTGCATCCGCTGCAATGGGGTATCTTCCGCATCAAGCACCGCACCGACCGGCGCTCCGGTCGGCCCATCGAGAATCCCATCACCTTCTATGCGCGCTATGCCGCCGAGATCGCCCGCAAGGCCACGCTGCTCGGCCAGAGTTGGTGGGCGCTGAAGCGCATCGTGCGCAAGATCGAGGCCGATCCGCACGCCATGAGCTACAAAGACGAGGCGCTCACGCCAGTGCTCGACGAAGACTCCGCGCATATGGGCCTTTACACCCAGAACGAGGCCGCGCGAGTCGCCGTCGAGCGCGAGCTCCGCGTCGCCGGCGTGAAGAAGATCGGCGAGACTCATGTTGCGGCGGCCAAGGCGAATGGCAACGGTGCGAACGGCCGCTCCGGCAACGGTCATGACCACACGGGCGACCGCCCGGAGAAAGAAGAGCACCGCAAGGAGCCCGCTCGCCCGCCCGCTTAGACTTGGCCATGGCCGCGAGCGAAGGCTTCAAGGAATTCCTGCAAGATCAGTTGGCTGGCTTCGGGCCGGTCGCCATCCGCAACATGTTCTCCGGCGCCGGCCTCTATGCCGACGGCGTGATGTTCGCGATCATCGCCAACGACGTGCTTTACTTCAAAGCCGACGAGACCAGCGCCCGCGCCTTCGCCGACGAAGGCATGAGGCCATTTACGTATACGCGCAAAGGCAAGCCGCCGGTCGCCATGTCCTATTGGGAAGTGCCGCCCCGGCTTCTGGAGGAGCCCGACGAGCTCGTGGCCTGGGCGCACGAGGCGCATCGCATCGCTTGCGCGGCAAAGCCGCCAAAACCGCGTGCGAAGAAAAAGCGTAAGTCGGGAAATTAGTAGCCGCTGAAGGCCCGCTGCATTAGGGCGTCGAACCCATCGCCCTGGTGCCGCGCCGCGACCTGCATGAACAGACCCCGCTTGGGCGTCTCGTCAGCCTTGGCGGGTTCGTCGGCCGGTCCCAAGGCATACGGCTTGGCGTAGCGCGATGACGGGCGCTTGGTATCTTGCGGCGCAGGCAGCGCGGCCACCACTTGCGGCGACGGCATCGTGCTGTTCTCGATCTCCTCGACCGGCGTCACGGGCGCCGGCGCCGACGCGATCATGATCGGCGGCGGTGTGGCGCGGCGCACATAGCCCGAATAATGCGCGAGCGACGCTTTGTCGACCCAGCCGAGCTGGCCGCTGCGCAAATCCTGGACGCGGATGAATTTGCCTTCGCGACGTATCACGCGGAACGGCTGGCCGACCGGATAGCCGGCGAGCACCGGCGCCGACTCTTTCGGCTCGGCGCGGGCGATGGCCGTGTAACCGACCACCTCGGCCCACTCACACTCGCGCAAATCATGGAGCGCGGGGCGTGGCAGGGGCGGAAGCGACCCGGTTATCTCGTTCGACGCGATGTCTTGTGTGCTGGTCTTTTCGGCGACGTGCTGCACGGCGTCGCGGATGAGCTGAAGCACGACGGAACTGCGGGCGACCTGAAGGATCACTGAGTGCGCAGCCTGGGCCAGTGGCTGCTTGGCCTTGACCGTCTCATTCCAAGTATGAACGGGCACCAGCACGACATCGCTGCGCGGCTGCGCCGCAAACAGCAACAGCGTGGTGTAGATGATTGCACCAGCAAGGAAAAAAGACGTGACTGACCTAGCCATATCGATGACTCGATCGGCGGCCCTCCGTCTAAGAGGCACCCTACACCCGCAACTGCTTCCCCTTCAAGGGGTCGATGGTCGCATCGGGTTCTCTCCACGCGCTACACTCGGTTGTGCGCGCACGGGGGCTCGCGCGATGACGCTGCGAAATCGCGGTGGAACGCCGTAAGTTCGCGCTGAAATGGAGGAGAAACGCCGCTGATGATGCATCAAAACGACACGGGTCTACGCGTGCGCGTTGTCGCGACCGGCGAGGCCGGCAACGGGGATAGTGAGGTCGCAAGCGATAAAGAGGTGGCGCCGGTTGAGACGCCGCTGCTGCCAGGCGCCTTGTTTTACAGCTTGTGGGGCGCGGACCAGGCGCCGCCACTCCCCAATGACGGCGACGAGCCAAGGTTCAGCACTTGGTTCCCGCCCGACGGCGGCTTCCGGTATGAGCTCATCGTTTTGCCGCCCGACGGGTCACATCCGCCTGCCAATCTCGATAAGGCAGCGGCCCTCGCCGAGACCGAGAAGGTCCTGCCCGGCTTGATGCAGGCCATGGACCCGAAGCATCCGGGCATGCATCAGACCGACACCATCGACCTCATCTATGTGACGGAAGGCACCTGCGTGCTCGTGCTCGACGGTGGCGACGAGGTCACGCTGCGCGCGGGCGACGTGCTTGTGCAGAACGGCCCGCGTCATGCTTGGCGCAACCCGAACGCCGAGCCGTGCGGCCTACTCACCGTGTCGATTGGCGTGAAACGAAAGAGCTGAAGCGCCGAGGTTAGTTGCCGCCGAACGCGCGGTTCAGCATGTCGGTGAACTCGCCCGTGTTGCGCTGTAACCAGCCCTCTTTCTTGCGCGGCTGCTCGTCATAGTAGCCGTCGTTCTGCGCATACGGATTCTGGGTCATGTGCGCCGACGGTGCGAGCACATGAGCCTGCATCCAACCGGTCGCCGAGCTTCTCGGGTCGGTCACCTCGACCCAGCCTTGGTAGCGGGAGACGACTTTGAGATTTCTTCCGTAGGGAAACGCGAACAGCATGGGCGCGTCTTCCGCTGCCGTCGCGCGCATCGGCGCGCCAGAGACGACAACCTCGACCCACTCTTCGGTGTTTTCATCGGCCCATTGCGTGGAGCCCTGGCCACCCTGCTGACCGTACGGATCGCCCTGGCCGTATTGATCGTTTTGGCCATACGGATCGTTCTGACCGTAGGGATTGCCCTGGCCGTAGGGATCGCCCTGGCCGTAGGGATCGCCTTGGCCCGGCGGCGGACCGTAAGGATCACCGGAACTGGGAGGACCATACGGATCGCCCTGACCGGGAGGACCATAAGGATCGCCCTGCCTCGGCGGCGCGCCATAGGCCCAAGGCTCGTCTTGCTCGTCCTGCCACTGCTCGGCGCCGTCGGTGCCGGGCTGGCCGGAGTTCGGCAGAGCCGCAACGCCCTGATCGGGATTATCCTGCCACGGCGTGTCGTCTTGCATCGCCGCGCCATCGTCAGGGAGTGCCGCCATGTCCTGCGGGGCATCCATCTCCTCGTCGGGCGGCAACTGCGGCATGGCAGATGGATCGGAGTCCACCGGCGTGGCGTCTGGCGCCGGGTCGCTTGTCACTGTTTCGAATGCTGGAATGTCTGGCGTGTCCGCAGCCTCGGCCTGCGCCTCGTCGCCAGTGGCCTCCACATCTTTGGGCTCGGCGATCGCCTGCTCATAGGCGAGCCGCCGCGTGGCTTGCTCCTCGGCCACGGGCTTGGCCGACGGGGTCGGGTTGAGAACCATCCACACGGCCCCAGCCGCGATGGTGCAGATGACCACGAGGAAGAAGATCAGCTTTTTGATTGCAGCTCTCCCGTACTCTCCCGCCATTAGGCTCAGAAAAGGCGGCAACAGCGTGTCTTTACGCCTGCATTATGGCCCCGTTAAGCTTAATTTCCCGTGAATTCCGCGGCCTGTCGACGCCTCGAAAAAAGTCGAAGCCAGCCAACGACTAAGGCCCGCGCATGCGCGCGCAACTCCTCGTCCGTCACGCACGGCTTGGGTTTTCCGTGGCATCCCGGGCTAGGATGCGGCCGCGCAAGTCGCGGCGAATCGAAAGGCCGGTCACACGCTCCATGCTGTCCTACAAGGAACACGACAACGCCCAGGCCGTGGAGATCCGCTTGAGCGGCAGGGTCTCGACCGAGGAGTTCGACAAGGTCGCCGCCAAGCTCGAGGCTTTCATCAACCGCCATGGCGAGATCCGCGTGCTCGAGGTGGTCGATGACTTCGAGGGCATGGACGCCGCCGCGCTGTGGCACGACGTCAAGTTCAGTTTTCGACACTTAAAAAATTTCAACCGCATCGCCGTGGTGTCGAGCCCGCAGATCCGCAATTTGTGGTCGAGCCTCGTCTCGCCCTTCATCGACTGCGAGGTGGAGCATTTCGCCCCCGATCAGATCGAAGAGGCTCGCGACTGGCTGATGTGGCCGGAAGGCGCCGTCAACGAGTGACGGCTATTGGCCGGCGCCAGGCACCGTCTCTTCCGCCGGTTCGTCCTGCTGAATCGATTCAAGATAGGCGATGATGGCGTCGACCTGGAGCGGGTCGAACACGAAGATCGGCATTTCCGGGTGACCTGAGACGATTCCCTCGGCGAGCGATTCGGCCAAATCCTCGATTGGATACTTGCTGGACAGCGTCCGGAACGGCGGCGCTTCGGGATTGGGGCTTGCACCTTCGACGCCGACCGCGTGGCAGCGCGAGCAGTTTTCGCGCACAAGCACCTCACCCTTGTCGGTGAGGTCTTTCTCAGCTGCCCAAGCAGTCCCGGCCGCCAACAGGATTGCTCCTGTCAGAGCTGCGACCTTTGCCCAATCGTGCCTCGCCTCACCCATCGTGTCCTCATTTTCGAATCGCTTGTCCGACCCTAGCCCGCCCAAAGGACCAGCGTGGTGATGCAGGTCAACTTCCGCGCGCGACCAAGCACCCCACAAAATCGCGACCAAGCACCCCACAAAATGATGGCCGCGGGGAGGCTCGCGCCTCGACCTCACGGCCATAAAACCTACCCTTCGCACCCGAAGCGCGGGAACCAGGGCGCTCCAAATCCAATCTTTTCCGCCTTTAGCCTGTAACGGCCTGGGCTCTTGTTTAGTGGCTCTGCTCGTGACTGAGCCGCTCTATCTCATCCTTCAGACGCAGTTTTTGACGCTTCCATTCCGCGATCTTCAATGGATCGGCCGCCACGTGGGCTTGTTCTTCTTCGATTTTGCGATCCAATGCACGGTGCCTCTCAGACAACTCCACGAGGTGTGCGTCGAGCGCCATATCGGACCTCCAGTTCAATTGCTCCGCACATATTCTGACAAACAAGCACGAATTTGTCCAATGACTGCCTCTTGCCGGGACGTTGCGCCACACGCACCGCGCGAAGGCCTTGCGCCGCCTGGCGTTCGCCACGATACTTCGCCGTCCCAGGAGGCAAAGGAGCGGGGACGCCCGATGGAAAGCGAGGAGATTCGCGAGCTTCGGGCGATGCTCGCGAGGCTCAAGCAAGAGCACCGCGATCTCGATGGCGCCATCAATGCGCTCGAGCAGTCCGGTCGCGCCGATGCGCTGCAACTCAAGCGCCTGAAGAAAAAGAAGCTTTTCCTGAAGGACGAGATTTCCCGAATCGAGGATCAGCTCCTCCCCGATATCATCGCCTGAGCCTGCGCCCCTCGTAGGCGAGCACGGCAACGCCCAATAGCCCGCCCAGAATTTCCACACCAAGATAGATGATGAGCAGCCGGCTCGCGGAGCCGTCGATTGCAAGGCTGATGATCCGGCCCACCGCCAGCGACCACGCAAAGAACACGGCCCAGATCACAGCCGTGCGTTGCCACGCCGGCGTGAAGGCGGCGATCGCCCAGAACGCCGCGGCGCCAAGATAGAGACACATCATGGCGCGGAAGATGTGGACCTGATCCGTACCCGACACTGTGATATCCAGCGCCTTGGGCAAAACCGACTCAGGCGCGAGCCCGTAACTGAGCGCGATCGGCACGACAATGGCGGCAACCATCAGCAGGAAAGCCCGCATCAACGAGCTGTTCTTTGGAAGCGCGGGCGTCGGCTGAGACATGCGGTGGCCTTCCAAACTGGCAATTCCCACCGACGGCAACCGATTCGGTCCAGATCCGCAAGCAGGACAAGGGCCAGAGCCGCCTTGCCAAGCAAAGGCGCGTCCCTATAATCGCGCGCTTTCCGCGAGGGCCGGAGGGCCCGCTTTCCCATGAGCGCGAGAATGAGCGATGCGAAACCAGCCGTCGGCATCATCATGGGTAGCCGCTCGGACTGGCCAACGCTGAAAGCGGCCGCCGACGTTCTCGATGCGCTGAAGGTGCCGTTCGAAACCCGCGTCGTCTCGGCGCATCGCACACCGAAGCGCCTCTATGATTACGCCTCGACGGCGCGCGACCGCGGCCTCAAGGTGATCATCGCCGGCGCCGGGGGTGCCGCGCATCTTCCAGGCATGACGGCGTCCATGACGGAGCTTCCTGTTCTCGGCGTGCCGGTCGAAAGCCGCGCGCTGAAAGGCCTCGACAGTCTTCTTTCGATCGCGCAGATGCCCGCCGGCGTGCCGGTCGGCACGCTCGCCATCGGCGAGGCCGGCGCCACCAACGCCGGACTTCTTGCCGCCGGCATCCTCGCACTCAACGACGCCGAGCTTGCCGCGCGGCTGATGGCGTGGCGCGCGGCGCAGACCGCAGCCGTGGGAGAGGATATCGAAGAGAATGCCTGAGACGACGCTGCCCCCCGGCAGCACCATCGGCATTCTCGGTGGCGGCCAGCTCGGGCGCATGCTGAGCGTGGCCGCGAGCCGGCTTGGCCTCAAGACTCATATCTATAGCGACGAAGCAGATGCCCCGGCTTTCGATGTCGCGGCAAAGGCGACCTTCGGCGGCTACGACGACGCAGCGTCTCTCGCTGCGTTTGCGCGCAGCGTCGGCGTCGTGACGTGCGAGTTCGAGAACGTACCGGCGCAAGCGCTGGAGATCGCGGGGCGCAAGCGCCCGGTGTTTCCGCCCGCAAAATCTTTCGCGGTGGCCCAGGACCGTCTCGTCGAGAAGGACTTCGTGAGCGGGCTCGGCATTCCCGTCGCACCCTATGCCGCGGTAGAGAGCCTCGGCGATCTCAACGAGGGTCTCACGCGCGTCGGCACCCCTGCCCTGCTCAAGACACGCCGCTTCGGCTACGACGGGAAAGGCCAAGTCACGATCCACACATTGTGCGAGGCCGAAAGCGCTTGGGAGGCGATTGGCGGCGTACCGTCGGTGCTCGAGGGAATGATCAGATTCGAGCGCGAAGTGTCGGTGATCGTGGTACGCGGACAAGACGGCGAGACGCGGTTCTACGACGTGGTCGAGAACGTGCATCAAAGCGGCATCTTGGCCATCAGCCGGGTCCCGGCCCGGATCGGCGACGACACTGTATTCGAGGCGCGCCGCATCGCCGGCGCCATCGCCGAAGCGCTTCAGCACGTGGGCGTGCTGTGCGTGGAGATGTTCCAGCGCGGCACCGAGGCGCCCCACCTGATCGTCAACGAGATCGCGCCCAGGGTTCACAACTCCGGGCATTGGACCATCGACGCGTGCTTGGTGAGCCAGTTCGAGAACCACGTGCGGGCGATCTGCGGTTGGCCGCTGGGCGCAACCGGGCGCCACAGCGACGCGGTCATGACCAACCTGATCGGGGCCGATGTCGATGAGTGGCGGGCGCTAGCCGCCGAGCCCGGCACGGCGGTCCACCTCTACGGCAAGGCGGAAGCCCGGCCCGGCCGCAAGATGGGCCATGTCACCCGGCTGACCCCCAAGCCTTGATTTCCAACGCCTGGGCTGGACAATCCACGGCGCTTTTGCTAGATGAGCCCCCGGAAGCGGGATTCTGACCCTACGGTCAGGGTCGCTTTTGGCCCCGCTCCAATCCCAAAACCTAGGCCAATTCGGAGATCTGAGACGCGTGCAAGTCGTCGTTCGCGATAACAATGTCGATCAGGCCCTGCGGGCGCTGAAGAAGAAAATGCAGCGCGAAGGCATCTTCCGCGAGATGAAGCTCCGTAACTTATTACGAGAAGCCCTCGGAGAAGCGTGCGCGTGAGAAGGCCGAGGCCATCCGCCGCGCCCGGAAGCTTGCGCGCAAGAAGGCGCAGCGCGAAGCCGGTACTGGCGGCAAGCCGCGCGGACGCCGCTAACTCTTCAATTTACAGATTTGCGCTGTAGGAGCCGGGAACGCCGTTCCCGGCTTTGTTGCGTCCTGGCGATTGGCGTCGGCGGCTACGGCCACCTCGACCCGGCGACCAGCGCGTGCGACCGGCTTGGCCACGACAGGCTGCTCGACGACGATGGGCTCGGCGACAGGCTCCAGCACGGCGAGGAAATCGCGGACCTTGCTCCACGCCCCTTGCTCGAACAGATCGTTGTGACCGGCCCGCGGCAAGACACTCATGGTCTTCGGCTCGTTGGCGGCGTGATAGACGCGACGCGCAAAGTCGAGCGGGATCACGTTGTCCCGGCCGCCGTGAATGACCAATAGCGGCAACGCGACCTGACCGATGCGATCGATGGTGCGGTACTGATCGGCCATGATGAACTGGAGCGGCAGAAGCGGCCAGGCCAAGCGGCCCACATCCACGACGGACGTGAACGGAGCCTCGAGCACCAAAGCCCTGGCCTCACGCTGCAAGCTGAGCCGCGTGGCAACAGCAGTGCCAAGCGACTCGCCGTAGATGACGATGTCATGCGGCGCAACGCCGAGACCGCGCAGATAGTCGTAGGCGCTGACGGCATCAGCCGCGACACGCTTCTCGGTCGGACGTCCGCCGGAGCCGCCATAACGACGATAATTGAGTAGGAAGACGCCGTACCCGTCGGAGCCGATCGCTTTGATCTTTCCAGCACGGTGCGCAGCGTTGCCGCTATTGCCGGTAAAATAAAGAAGCGTCGGCTTGCCCTTCTTCGCCGGCAGATACCAGGCAATAAGCCTCGTACCGTCGGCCGCCTTGAACACGACCTCTTCGACACATGACAGGCCAGCATCCTTGGGCGCGACGCGCGTACGATCCGGGATGTAGACGAAATAGCGGTGTAGCAAACGCGCGCAGATGCAGAAGAGAAGGAAAATTCCGCCGAGCGCGAAAAGGAGGTTCAGCATGGATCAGGCAACGCCTCTCGAGTTCTTGTATCTGTCAACGTCATTCGAAACTACACAACGGGGATGAACGCCAGTTGAACAGCTCATTGCCGGTAGCGATCGAACTCTTGACTAGTCCAGCGTGACACGACGAGAAGGCGCGGAGCCCTGCACCCGCCAGCCTAAGCTAAAACATGCATTTCAAGCGATAACCCCAAGCCCAGGAAGATTAACTCCTGACTAAATGGGGGTCCGATCACCGGCCCGCAAGGACTGCCGCATCGCTTGGCGACCGGAGCGCGGGCGGCTGTAAGCGCGGATTGGAGCCGGAGTTGGGCGATTCCCGGTCCGACTTTGGCGATTCTTCGTTTTCTTGGAGACTGTTAACCAAGGCGCACAGTTACAGCGACTTGGCGATCTCTTCCGTCATTTTCTTCGCGTCGCCGAGCACCATCATGGTGTTGTCACGATAGAACACGGAATTGTCGATGCCGGCATAGCCGGACGCCAGCGACCGCTTGTTGAACAGCACCGTTCCGGACTTCCACACTTCAAGCACCGGCATGCCGTAGATCGGCGACGATGGATCGTCCTCCGCGGCCGGATTGACCACGTCGTTGGCGCCGATGACATAGACCACGTCGGTCTGCGGAAATTCGCTGTTGATATCTTCAAGCTCGAACACTTCGTCGTAAGGCACGCTGGCCTCGGCGAGCAGCACGTTCATGTGGCCGGGCATGCGCCCCGCGACGGGATGGATCGCGTACTTCACCTCGACGCCGGCCTCCTTCAGACCGTCGGCCATCTCGCGAAGCGCGTGCTGAGCTTGCGCCACCGCCATGCCGTAGCCCGGCACGATGATCACGCGGCCCGCGTTCTTCATGAGAAACGCCGCATCCTCGGCCGAGCCAAGCTTGACCGGCTTCTGCTCTGCGCCGCCCGCCGGTCCTGCGACCTCGCCGCCGAAGCCGCCGAGGATGACGCTGATGAAGGCGCGATTCATGCCCTTGCACATGATGTAGGACAGGATCGCACCCGACGAGCCGACCAGCGCGCCGGTGACGATCAGCGCCGTGTTGCCGAGGGTGAAGCCAATGCCTGCGGCCGCCCATCCCGAATAGGAATTGAGCATCGAGATGACGACCGGCATGTCGGCGCCGCCGATGGGAATGATGATGAGCACGCCGAGCAGCAATGACAGCGCCACGATCGCCCAGAAGTAGATCGGCGTCTGCTCCTGGCAGAACAGAACGATGCAAACGACCAGCGCGACGGCGAGCGCGATGTTGATGACGTGCCGCGCGGGCAACATGATCGGTTTGCCCGACATGCGTCCCGAGAGTTTCAGAAACGCGATGATGGAGCCGGTGAACGTGATGGCGCCGATGGCCGCGCCAAGCGACATTTCGATCAGGCTCTGGACGTGAATGTCGCCCGGCACACCGATGCCGAAGGCTTCCGGCGCGTAGAACGCGGCGGCCGCCACCAGTACTGCTGCGAGACCGACCAGCGAATGGAATGCGGCGACGAGCTCGGGCATCGCCGTCATGGGAATGCGCCGGGCGATGAACGCGCCGATGCCGCCGCCGATGGCGATGCCGCCGACGATCATCGCCCAGGTGAGCGGCGTCTCGGGCCGCGCCACGGCGAGCGTCGTGCCGACGGCGATGGCCATGCCGGCCATGCCCATGTAATTGCCGCGCCGCGACGTCTCGGGCGACGACAGCCCGCGCAACGCTAGGATGAACAGGACGCCAGCAGTGAGATAGAGCAGCGCGACGAGTTCGCTCGACATGATCAGCGATCCTTACGCCGGTACATGCTGAGCATGCGTTGGGTGACGAGGAAGCCGCCAAAGATGTTCACGCTCGCCAGGATCAAGGCGATGAAACCCAAGATCTTCGCGAGCATGTGGCCAGATGAGCCGACTGCGTCGGCCGCCTCGACGCCGACCGCGAGCAGCGCGCCCACCACGATGACCGAGGAGATCGCGTTGGTGACCGACATCAGCGGCGTATGCAGCGCCGGCGTCACGCTCCACACCACGTAGTACCCGACGAACACGGCGAGCACGAAAATTGAGAACTGCGATAGGAAGTCGTGGCCCCCTTCGGCTGCACCGGCTTCCTTCGCCAGAGCACCCCCCATGAGCGCCAAATCGGTCAAAACCGCCAGCGCGAGGAGGACGAGAGAAAGGCTTAAAGTCCGTCTCGTCATGATGGTTTGCCTCCCTTGGGCTGGCGCTTGGCGCCGTTCTTCGCAGGCGCCTTGGCCGTGCCATTGGCAGCAGGCTTGGCTGTGGCCTTGGTGGACTTACCGCCGAGCCGCTCCGCAATCATTTCGTTGACGATGGCGCCATCGCGGGCGATCGCCGTGCCCTTGGCCAGCTCATCGTCCCAATTGATGGCGAGCGCCTTCGTTTCCTTGTCGATGAACGGTTCGAGAAACGCGAGCAGGTTCTTGGCATAGAGGCTCGAAGCATTCACCGGTACCTGGCCCGGCAGATTGAGCAACCCGAAAATACGCACGCCCTTGTGCTCGGCGATTTCGCCAGGCTTGGTGAGATCTGTATTGCCGCCCCGCTCCGCCGCGAGATCGACGATGATGGAGCCGGGTTTCATGCTCTCGATCATCGCCTTGGAGATGAGCTTCGGCGCCGGACGCCCGGGGATTAGCGCCGTGGTGATGACGATGTCCTGGTTCTTGACGTGATCGGCGACGAGCGCCGCTTGCTTCTTCTTGTATTCGTCGGACATCTCTTTGGCGTAGCCGCCGGCCGTCTCCGCCTGCTTGAACTCCTCGTCCTCGACCGCGATGAACTTGGCGCCGAGGGATCCCACCTGCTCCTTCACCGCGGGGCGCACGTCGGTCGCTGTGACGATAGCGCCCAGCCGGCGCGCCGTGGCGATTGCCTGGAGACCGGCGACGCCGACGCCCATGACGAAGACTTTCGCCGCAGGCACCGTGCCCGCCGCCGTCATCATCATCGGCAGCGCCCGCTCGAATGCGGCGGAGGCATCGACCACGGCTTTGTAGCCGGCAAGGTTCGATTGCGACGACAGCACGTCCATGCTTTGCGCGCGGGTGATGCGCGGCATCAGCTCCATGGCGAACAGGGCGACGCCGGTCTTGCCCATCGCGTCGAGGCCCTCGGCGTCAGAGAATGGATCGAGCATGCCGATCAGCGCGGCACCTTTCTTCATCGCCTTGGCGAGGCCGAGCGGCGGGCGACGCACGGTAAAGACGACGTCGGCCTTGCCGACGGCCTCTTCGTCGGTCTTGGCGATCTTGGCGCCAGCGTCCGCATAATCCTGGTCGGAGAAATGGGACCTGAGGCCGGCGCCCGAGCGCACGGTGACCTCGGCTCCCGACTTGACGAGCTTCTTGACCGTCTCGGGGGTGATCCCGATGCGCGGCTCGTCCTTGCCTTCGGCGGGCACGCCAATCGCAATCATCGTGGCTCCGTGAACTGAAGTATGGCAGGCGCCCGGCGGGACCGCCTGCGGAAGGGTTATAGGATTTGCGGTGAGCCTAGAGTGGTGTCCGGCGCAAGTGCAATTGTACTTACGTCAGAAAATAGCCCATGGCCGCCATAAGCGCGGCGACGGCAATCACGGTCCACAGCGTCAACTTACAGAACGTGCTGTAAGTCCGCATGTGCTCGGCGTAGTCCATCTCCGGACTGCCCTCTTTTGGATCGATATGCATTCCACTAACCCCCGTCGGTCGAGTTCTTGTTCTGCCGAGGCGCAATACCACAAAGCCCGGTAAGGGGGCAATATTCGCCCGCCAATCCGCCTGAATCCACAAGAAATGGGCCCCGCCAAAGGGGGCCCATCCTTAGACCAAACGCCGGCTACAGCAGGAAATCGTGCGCGTTGAGCGCGTCTGCGTTTACCCAGATCTCGAAGTCAGCCTTGCCGTCGCCGTTGGTGTCGCCCTGGACGATGACCTTGGAACCGAGGTCCTTGTAACGGAGCTCACCCTTCACATCGTGGAACCCGTGCTTGCCGATGAAATCGAATTTCTGATTGCCGTGAACCCCCTTTTTGGCATCGATGGTGCGCAGGTCAATGTCATCGGTGCCACTCTCGAAATCCATGATGTTGTCGCGATGGGTAGAACCCACCTTGCTCTCCTTGACGGAGTTGAAGTCGAAGATGTCATGGTCAGCGCCGCCAGTAAGGAAGTCCTGACCGAGCCCTCCCCTGATGAGGTCACCGCCGAGACCGCCGTTGATGTGATCGGAGACCTTGCTGCCGATAAGCGTGTCGGCCAGCGCGCCACCATTGATGGTCACACTGTCAGCTTCAGTGTCCCAATTACTGAAGGTGAACCCTGAGAGATCTATCGACATTGAAGTACCTGCCAGCGAAGGTGAGAACTCGAGGCTATTGGCGTGACTATCCCCCGTAACGTGAAGGGCGGACGAAAGGCCTCCGTTACCAATTTCCGAACCGAAGAATGTGACAGACGCGCCGAACAAGGAATTGAAGCTCACGGCTTCGATGCTCGTGACTTTTGCTAAATTCAGCTGGTTGGCCCCCTGTAGTTCGAGAGTGTCGAAGCCAGCTCCGCCGTCGACAGTTGAACCGCTGTTGTTTGTACTTAGGACGATCGTGTCATTGCCCCCGCCAGCATGAAATTCGTCTTGGTTGCCATGACCGAGGAGCCTGTCGTCGCCCGCATTGCCGTTGAACTTTTCGAGCGCACCGATGATTTCCGCCGTGGGGCCATTCTTGTCGAGATAGTCTTCGAGTGACCCGACAGGTGTGTCGAAGTTCCACCGTCCGAGAGTGAGGAAGCCGCTCGACAGCGTGATTGAGTCAACCGTGCCTCCATCTGGCATGTAATCCGCTCCGTAATGAAAGGAGCTGCCGTGGAAGGTGACAACCAGACCCGTGCCGGGACGATTGCCGTCCGCGTCATATTGAATCGAGAAGGTATCCGCTGTGTCGGTGAGCGTGTGCCAGTTGTCGCCACCGCGCAGACCCGGAAACAGAAGGTCAGAGTTCACGCCGGTCGCCGCGAGTGCAGTGAAAGTCGCCATAACAAGTCTCCTTTTGTCCGTGGTCCGAGCCGCCCTTCGCAAGAGCGAGCCTCATCGCTCCGAGAAACGGGTCTCGGTCGCGCCTGTCTCGCAATCCTTGAAGCGGGCGGGCGCTTTCGGTGCTCCCGAACCCTTTGGTATGGCGGGCTATATGGGTTGGCCCTGGCCCAACCCCGAGTCGCTCACAGAAGAGCCGCTATCGTTTGTAATCAACGGCTTAGTCGCCGACGGGCGGCTCGTCGGAGTTTGCCGCCTCTGCCTTCATGGCTGGTCCGGGGGCAGCCGTCGCGCGTGCGCCTGTCGGTGTATCGCCGAACCGGCGGCGATAGTTCTGGCCGAAAAACGACGCGTTGCTGAAGCCGGTCTGGAACGCGATGTCCATGATCTTCAGATCGGCGCAGCGCGGATCGAGCAGCATGTCGTGAGCATGACGCAAACGCCGCTCGGTCAGATGCTCGTAGAACGTCTTGGTGGTCTCCAGCAGGAGACGATGGACCTGGCGCCCGGATATGCCGAGTCCTGCGCCGAGCGACTCCGGTGAGAGAGATGGATCGGCGAACTTCCGATCGATCTCCTTCAGCACGGCACCGATCCGCGCCGCCTTCAATCCGCGCTCCTCGATCAACTGACGGCCGTCGCGTGACGGATTGAGCAGCAGCGCAACGAGATCGATGATCTGCCGGCCGATCGTCTCGCGCTTTTCCCGCGTTGTCGGCTCGGTCTTGTTGGCGATCAGCGGCACCATGTTGCCCAAGAGATCGAGGAGCTTGTGACCTGGCGCAAACGCCTGCACGGCCACCTCGAAATCGCGCGGCATGAGCTCGAGCAGAGCGGCGCGATCGATACCCAGAATCACATTCGGAGAATTGGGAGCGGGCGCGACCGTGCTGACGTGGTCGCGGGACAGAAGGAAGCCCCCACCTTGTTTCAGCGTCGTCGTGCCTGCCAGTTCGGAATGCACGGTCATGCCGGGTCCGCAAAGCGTGAAGCGGAACTCGTTATCGCCATTGCGGGCGAAGCTTTTCGGGCGGTCGTATGCCGACTCCGTCACGGTGAGCCGCGTGATGGATAGCAAACCCGCCGACCACGCTTCGATATCGGCCTCTAGAGTCGTTGGCGCGTTGGTCACAACGTCGACTTCGCCGACCTTCAAAGAGAAGTCGCGCCACGTCTCGAACTTGCCTTCGACGGGGAGGTCGCGGGTGGAGAAGGCAATATAGGGCGGGAGCTCGGAGTAGGCGGCGCCGGCCGGTTCCGTGCTTTCATCTTGCGCCGCTGACTTGGGGCCGACACCTTGGTCCAAAGGCCGACACCTCCTGGCCGCACAATAGAATAAGTCGATGCCGCCGGTACATAGGGACCTTTCAGGCCAAATACACCTACGCCATCAGCACGATCATGTGCCCATCCGGGTCGCGGACCGCCGCGGCTTTAGCGCCGCTTTTCAGGGTGACGATGCCTGGCGACACGAACGTGACGTGCGCGGCCTCGAGCTTGCCCACCATGGCGTCGAGATCATCGACATGATGGATTTGGCGTGCCGAGGCCACGTCATTGGCACGCACTTCTGCATTGAGCGTGCGGCCCGGCGGCGTCCGGTAATGCAAAAGCTCCACATGCGGCGTCGCGACGGCAGCCGGCGCGAGCGCCACGACATCCACTTCACAACCCGAGAGTCCGTCGAGCCGGTCCTGCTCGGGGCCGATGTTCAATGATCGCCCGGCGATGCGGAAACCTAGTAGGCCCTCGTAGAACGCGACGCTGCGATCGACATCGGTGATGGAGATCGCCGTGTGGTCGTAACCGAGGATTCCCGAACCGGACGTCGCGTGCCAGACGGGCGCACCAACGCCCCTAGGGAAGAAAATCAATTCCAGCGGATGGCCTTGCGGATCGCGGAACTTGAAGGCGGTCACGGCGCCCGTATTGGGCGGCAAGAGCACCGGCCCTCCCTTCGTGATAACCCCAGGGGACTGAGCCTCGAGCCGCTTCCACACCGAAGCGATATCGCCGGTAACGAGCGCCACATGCTCGAACCACTGATCGTTTGACGCGCGCACCAAAGGATAGGGTTGCCCAGGCGGGTCGAACGCCAGAAGTTTGATGACATGATCCCCGACGTTCACGTCGACGGCGCGGGCGGTAGTGCCCGCATCGAGCCCCAGCAAACTTGTCCACGCGGGATCGCCGAGCGCTTGCTCCGGCCCGACTTCAAGCCCGAGTGCGTCGCGATAGAACCCGGCCGTGCCGGCGAGGTCGGCGACCGTGATGCTCACTCTGATGAGTTTCGTTACGGCCATCTCTCGCCGCTCCTCACTTGAAGGCGCCCGGCTTGGCCCCCACCCATTGCGGCTCGTCGAGACGGACGGTCATCAACGAGCACGGCTCCTCGCCAATCGTGCCAGAGCGATGTCCGGCCCGCCCCTCCTTGTCGGGCTTTGCATTTTGATCGCCGCCGAACGCAAGATCGCCAGGGCCCATCTCCACCCGAGTCCCGTCGGTCGACTCCACGAACCACCGTCCGGACAACACCGCGATCCATTGCGGCTTGGGGTTCTCGTGCCAGTCTCCGTTCCACCCAACCGGCAAGACACAGAACACGAAAGTGGTCTCGCCCGTGAATGGGGAATCGTTCCATTGCGGCTGCGCCTTGCCGCCAACGCTGCCCATCTCGAAGTTGGTCAGCTCGCAACGGGTCTGATGCGTCACCCCGTTCTCGTCGGCCCACAGGTGCCAATAGGGAATCGCCGGTGGTTTGGTCGCGCTCATCTTCGCTCCTCTACCGCAACACGATCACCTGCTGAGCAACCGCAGCAACCTTCTCGATGTCGCTCGCCGTCGCCTGGATGAAGCCGCTCGCATACATGATGAAGATCAACCCGCCGACGAGACCAAAGTTCTTGAAGAAGTCCCAGATATGCGGATAGCCCTCGCTATCGTTCTTCCAGAACTGCGGATAGGCCCAGAAATTGTGATAGACGATTGCCGTGATGGCGCAATATCCGGCGAGAATGAATGCGGCGATGCCGTCATAAAAGCCGAACACGATCATCGGCGGCGTGAGCAACTCGGTGGCCATGGCCGGATAGAGCAGCGCCGCCCCGCCCGGCAGCCAGCTCGACGACGCCTGCTTTACGGCGTTGTCCCAGTTGATGACTTTGTCGAGAAAGCTGAACGGGAAGATCCAGACGATGAAGATCCGCGCCAGCACCGGCAATGCGTCGTTGATCAGCCAATCCATCGTCGGCCCTCCTCTCGATAGATTCGGCAGAAGGCGAATCCTCGGCGAAATGGGCGACGATCACAACCCTTGTTAGACCGAGCCTTCCGGTAACGGTACGCCGGATTTAGCAAAGGCGTCGCGTTGGCGCCATGACACGTCGGCGATATCAGCGCCGGCGATCGTGTCCTCGAACAAGCGGTGATAGTTCAGCTCGGCGTTGAGGTGAAGAAACACGCCGCCGAGCCCGATCGCCGCGCGGTCCATGAACACAAACTCGCGCGGCACCGTTACCGGTCCCTTCTCCTGTAAGCCTTGATGCACCTTGAACGCCTCTTGGCGGCCATAGGTGCCGGGCCGCGTCTCCTCGGCGATCGTTCGCACGCGGTCCTCGAGCATCGGGCCATAGATAAAGTTCGCCCAGATGTTGAGAATGTCGATCAACTCGTTGGAGAGACCCCCGAAGCCCCAGGTCTCGTAAGCATGCACGACCAGGGCGCGGTCATTGCGTAGCAGCCCGTGATAAAGGTCGATCACGCCCTGAATAAATTTCGGCGCGAAGGTGCGCATGCAGCCATAGTCGAGCAGATTGATGCCGGCGGCTTTGCCATCCCCATCGGCAAACGCAGTGTAATTGCCGAGATGGGGATCGCCGTGGATCACCCCATAGTGGCTGAACGGGTACCACCAGGCGCGGAACATGGCGCGCGCGATTCTGTTGCGCTCCTCGAGCGGATGATTTGTGTAGTCGAGCAGACGTGCGCCTTCGAGCCACGTCATGGTCAGGAGCCGCCGCGTCGATAGCCCCGGCAGCACCTCTGGCACGCGGATCAAGGGATCGTCCTCGAAGATGATGCCGTAGAGCCGGGTGTGCTTGGCCTCTAGCGCATAGTCGAGCTCTTCGCGCAACCGCGCCGAGATCTCCTTCAGCATCTCCGAGGTCTCGATCGCCGGGCGCATGCGGCGATGAATGGAAAAGAGAATGCCGAGCTGGGCGAGGTCTGCCTCCACCGCCGACTGCATGTCGGGGTATTGCAGCTTGACCGCCAGCGTGCGCCCATCATGCGCCGTGGCGCGATGCACTTGGCCGAGCGAAGCAGAGGCCGCTGCTTCATGCTCGAAGCTTGCAAATTTCTGCTCCCAGTCCGGGCCAAGCTCTGCCGCCATGCGCCGCCGCACGAACGACCAGCCCATGGGTGGCGCTTGGCTTTGCAGCTGACCAAGCTCCGCCGCGTATTCGGCCGGCAGTGCCTCGGGGATGGTGGCCAGCAGCTGCGCCACCTTCATGATCGGGCCTTTGAGGCCGCCGAGCGCGGCGGCGAGCGCAGCGGCGTCCTTGTCGCGTTCCGGGTCGAGACCGAACAGGCGCCGGCCCGCGATGCGCGCGGCAACGCTCCCCACATTGGCCCCGACCCGCCCGTAGCGCACAGCCCGGGCGCTGAACCGGTTTTTCTCAGTGTCGTTAGGGGTGTCGTTCATCAGTTGGGGAAGGCCCTTCACGCAAGCTACGTCTTCCATATATGTGTGCGCATCGCGAAATGCCCGTTAGGTAACCTAGCCCTCAATTGATGTCCAAGTTCCTTAAGCTGCTGGTGACAGCGGGCCTTCTGTTCAGCGCGGGCCTGACGGCGCTCGGCGTGCTCGCCAACTGGTTTCCCGCGCTCGACATCGTCAACAACGGGCTCCCCATATATTTTGTTGGCACGCTCGCACTTCTTGCCCTCGCCTTCGCGGCAGGCGGCCGCAAGCTGATCGGCGCCGCCGCCGTCCTCCTCGCCGTCATCGTCGTTCTCCTCTTGGCCGGTATTCAGGGCGGCGCTCCACAGGCGCCAGACGGCAGCAAGACGTTCCTGCGGGTCGCAACCTTCAATCTCTGGGGTCCTAACGATGACATCGACCGCATTGCGGCGTTCTTCGCAGAAACGAACGCGGACGCCGTCGTGCTCGAAGAAGTGAGATCGCATCACGCCCCGCTGCTCGAGGCGCTCCGTACGCGCTACCCCTACCGCGCCGGCGACGACGGGCTCGTCATCTTGTCCAAGCATCCAATCGTCGAGGATAGCCGGCTCGACCGCCCCGGCTATCCGCCATGGATTTCGCTCATGGTGCGTCGGGCAAAGCTGGACGTGACCGGCACCATGGTCGAGCTTGCCGGCGTCCATCTCGCCAGGCCGTTCTATCCGGACCTGCAATACGCCGACATCGTAGCCTTAACGGCCTTCGTGCAGAGCCGCTCCGGACCACTGAACTTGGCCGGCGACTTCAACATGGCGCCATGGACCGTAAAGTTGAAGACCTTCACACGAGCGACCGGGCTTGGCCGCTTCAATACGTTTTGTCCCACCTGGCCTGCGCGGCGGCACGACATTCGCCTTCTTCCCATCCTGCCCATCGACAACGTGTTCGCCTCTAGCGATTTCGCGTCGATCAGGCTCTCTGTTGGCCCCTATCTCGGGTCGGATCACCTCCCTGTAATCACCGACATTGCGCTTGTAGAATAGGGTTGGCCTGTTCAAATCCGGAGTCTCTCATGCTGTTACGAACCGTTGTTGCATTGTGTTTCGCGCTACTCTTGGCGGCGCCTGCCGTCGCCGAGACATCCGCGACGTCCATCGAAGTTTGGAAGTCGCCCACCTGCGGCTGCTGCGGCAAATGGGTGAAGCATCTCGAGGCGAACGGCTTCGACGTCACGGCACACAATGTCGGCTCGCAAGCTCTGGAAAAAATCAAGCGTCAGGCCGGCATCGAGGAAAACATCGCCTCCTGTCACACCGCGAAGATCGACGGCTACGTCATCGAAGGTCACGTGCCCGCCGGGGACATCAAGCGGTTGATCGCCGAGCATCCCGACGCTGTCGGTCTGACCGTGCCCAACATGCCGATCGGCTCGCCCGGCATGGAACAGCCTGACGGCGATGCCGAACCCTACGACGTTCTGCTGGTCAAGAAGGACGGCAGCCTCGACGTATTTGCCCGCCACTAGGCGCGACTATTCCCTGACGAACTTGTCGAGCGCATCCTTGTAGGACCGCATGGCGCGGCGGGCGACTTCGAGCTCCGCCTCGAGCGCAAGCGTGTCTGGCGATTTCGGCTTGTGCCGCTTGGCCGCCACCAACAATAGCGCCAACACCGCCATCGGCGTCAGGAAGTCGGTGACGAGGATCGGACCTGCGTTGCCGTCCGTGAGATTCCCGTAAGCGACGATATCGTGAACATGGCCAATGCCGGCGCCGATTAGAAAGCATGACGCCGCGATGGCTACCGCGACACGCGCATAGAAGCTGTTCGTAAAGGCTGCGTAGAGGCTCGCGAGCCCTAAGCCGAGATTGGCGTAACCCACCTCGAACTGAAACGGGCTCGGCTCCCAGCCGATCGCCGCCGCCGCGCGCTCGGGGAAAAACACATGCCCGACAAACGCCCAAAGTCCCAGAAGCCCGAGCGGGAAGATGAAGATATAGCGCAGCAGCCGGTCGATGACGAAGCTTTGCAGGATCGGCCGCGGCCCCTGCCACACGGCAATGCCCCAACAGACAAGCGCCGCGACCCAAGCCAGTATCGGGACGAGCGACACCTGCGTCATGGCCTCATCCCTTGGCTAGGTCTTGTCGTCCATGGCTTCGAGCTCGTCGATCAGACCTTCGATCACCTTCAGCCCCATGGACCAAAAATGCGGTTCCGACGCATCGAGACCGAACGGCGCAAGAAGCTCCTTGTGATGCTTGGTGCCGCCCGCGGCGAGCATGTCGAGATAGCGCTCGGCGAAACCCTCATCCGCTTTCTCGTAAACGGCGTAGAGCGAGTTCACCAGGCAATCGCCGAACGCGTAGGCATAGACGTAGAACGGCGCATGGATGAAGTGGGGAATGTAGCACCAGAAGGTCTCGTAGCCGGGCTTCATCTCGATTGCCGGGCCTAGACTCTCGCGCTGCACGTCGAGCCAGATCTCGCCAAGCCGGTCGCTGGTGAGTTCGCCTTCGCGGCGCTCCATGTGCACCTTGCGCTCGAAACTGTAGAACGCGATCTGCCGCACCACGGTGTTGAGCATGTCCTCCACCTTGGCGGCGAGAAGGGCTTTCCGCTCGCGTTTTGTCGGCGCTTGCTCCAGCAGTCTGCGGAACGTCAGCATCTCGCCAAACACGCTCGCCGTCTCGGCCAGCGTCAGCGGCGTCGGCGCCATGAGCGGGCCCTGTTTGTTGGCGAGCACCTGATGCACGCCGTGGCCCAGCTCGTGCGCGAGCGTCATCACATCGCGCGGCTTACCCTGATAATTGAGCATGATGTAGGGATGCGCGCTTGGCACCGTGGGGTGCGAGAAAGCGCCTTGTGCCTTCCCTTCCCTGACCGGCGCATCGATCCAGCTCTTGGCGAAGAACTGCCCGGCGATGTCGGCCATGCGCGGCGAGAAATCGCCGTAGGCCCCGAGCACCGTGTCGCGCGCGTCGTCCCAACCGATGATCTGCTTCGGCTCCTCGGGAAGCGGCGCGTTGCGGTCCCAATGCATCAGCTTCTTCTTGCCGAGCCATTTCGCCTTCATCGCGTAATAGCGATGCGACAAACGCGGATAGGCATCGCGCACCGCCGCCACGAGCGCGTCGACCACCTCCCGCTCGACCCGGTTGGCGAGATGGCGGCTGTCGGCGACATCGACGAAACCGCGCCAGCGATCGGAGATCTCTTTATCCTTGGCGAGCGTGTTGGTGATGAGGGTGAACAGCCGGACGTTCTCGGCGAACACCTTTGCCAGCGCTTCCGCCGCCTCTTTCCGCTTCTTGTCGTCCGTATCGAGCAGACGATTCAACGTCGGCTCGAGGCTGAGCTTATCGCCGCCGATCTTGAAGCGGAGCGAGGTCATCGTCTCATTGAACAGACGGTCCCAGGCGCCCCGCGCCGTCACTGCCTTTTCGTGGAACAGCTGCTCCAGCTTGTCGTCGAGCTGATAGGGCTTCTCCTTCCGCAAGTCCTCGAGCCATGGCCGGTAATGGCCGAGCGCCGGAGTCTTCATCGCTTGCTCGAGCGCATCGTCGTCGAGGCGGTTGAGCTCGAGCGGAAAGAACAGGAGCTTTGAGGAGATGGCGGTGATCTTCTCCTGGATGTCGCCGTAGAATTTCTGGCGCCTGGGGTCGGCGGTGTCGGCCGAATAGAGCAGGCTGGCATAGGAGACAATGCGCCCGAGCACGTCATTGAGCGCCTCGAACTCGCGGACCGCCTGCGCCAGAGCCTCGCCGCCTTTCCCGCCGTCCAGTAGCGCGGCGAGCTCGCCGGCATAGCGCTCGTTCATGGCCGCGGCGGCCTTTTCGGCCGTTTCGAGGTCGGTCTTCAGTCCGGGCGATTCAGGAGCGTCGTACAGGTCGCCGAGGTTCCACTCCGGCAGATGGCCGAGCCTCGCCGCCTTATCGGCGTCGTGCTTGGCCTTGGTTTTGGCGGCATGGTTCGCGGCATAGACGGGTCGCGGCAGCCAGTTCGGCGGGGTGGGAAGCATCGGCACTGAAATCCTCGTTAGCGGGTGACCTTCGGGCCTAGTGTGGGAAGGCTCTAGCGCACTCGCAAGGCCCAAACTGACGATCTTCTGGGCGATTCTGGGGACCGCGGGCCACAGCTTCACCAAAATCGAACCGAGATAAAGAACATGTTTACCCTTCGAGTGCACAGTTTTGGCACAGCAGGGGCCCGTCTGGGGGCAAAGTGTTAAGCGCCTGGGCGCCTCTGTCTCGTTAGTGTTCGCGTAACTGTAGTGAGTCTTGCGTCATGCCCAAGCGCGTCCTGGTCGTCGATGACGACCCAGCACAACGTCGTATTCTCGAAGAGACCATCAAGCGGTTCGGCTATCACGTCGAGGCAGCCGACAGCGGCGACAAGGCACTTGCCGCGCTGAAAGCTGACACGTCCGGCGAGATCTGCCTCATTCTGCTTGATCTTGTCATGCCCGGCACCGACGGCATGGCCGTGCTATCGGCCATGCGCTCCTTGCCGCGCAAGCCCCCGACTATCGTTCAGACCGCCCATGGCAGCATCGACGCCGCCATCTCGGCCATGCGGGCCGGCGCGGTTGACTTCGTGGTGAAGCCCGTGAGCCCCGAGCGTCTCGAAGTCTCCATCAAGAACGCGCTCAAGATCGAAGCCCTTGCCGGCGAGATCACCCGCATGAAGGCCACCGCCTCGGGCGAGCTGAGTTTTGTCGACTTGATCGCCGGCAGCGACGCCATGCGACGGGTCATCGAGCTCGGCAAGCGGGCGGCGAACTCCGGCATTCCCGTGCTCATCGAGGGCGAATCGGGCGTCGGCAAGGAGCTGATCGCCCGCGCCATCCAGGGCGAGAGCACTCGCAAATCCAAGCCTTTCGTCACCGTGAACTGCGGCGCCATCCCCGAGAATCTCGTTGAGAGCATCCTGTTCGGCCACGAGAAGGGCTCCTTCACCGGCGCCTCCGAGAAGCGCATAGGCAAGTTCGTGGAGGCCGACGGCGGCACCCTGTTCCTTGACGAGATCGGCGAACTGCCGCTCGACGCCCAAGTGAAATTGCTCCGTGCCTTGCAAGAGGGCGAGATCGATCCGGTCGGCTCCAAGCAGCACGTGAAGGTCGACTTCCGTCTGATCTCGGCGACCAACCAGAACCTCATCAGCCTCGTCCAAGACGGCCGCTTCCGCGAGGACCTCTACTACCGACTGAACGTCTTCCCGATTTGGGTGCCGCCTCTGCGCGAGCGGCTCGAGGACGTGCCGGAGCTGGTCCGTCATTTCACTGCGCGCTTCGCTGCCGAAGAAGGCAAACGCATCGACGGCATCGACGCCGAGGCCACGGCCATGCTCCAGCGCTATTCGTGGCCAGGCAACATCCGCCAGCTGGAGAACGCCGTGTTCCGCGCGGTCGTGCTGGCCGACACGCCGATGCTGTCGGTGAACGAGTTCCCGCAGATCGCCGCGCACGTCGAAGGCTATGCTGTCACCGTGCCGCCGGCGCCAGCGCCGAAGGATCTCACGCCGCGCATCGACGGACCGGTCATGCTCGGTCAGTCCGCCGGTGCCCCGGCGACGATTCACGTGCCCTCCGGGAACGGCAAGGAGTCCGTCGGCATTCCGGCGCTAAGCGACACCGGCGACATCCGTTCGCTCGAGGCCGTCGAGGCGGACATGATCCGGCTCGCGTTCGGCCGCTACCGCGGACGCATGACGGAGATCGCCAAAAGGCTCGGCATCGGCCGGTCGACTCTCTATCGGAAGATGCGCGAGATCGGGCTCGAAGCAAGGCCTAACTAGTTGACTCAGAAGGTGATCCGATAGGTGCACGAAAGCAACACCTGGGGGAAAAGCGGGGTCGTGAACCTTTAATCGGCTAGGTGGTATGGCCATATGGCGGGGACGCGGGCTACGGTCCGCACGCTGCTGAATCCAGTGATTCGGCTAGAGGGAGCACACCATGAGGCCCATTTGTTGTTTCGCGTTGACCTTGTTGTTGGCCGCGCCCTTGAGCGTGTCGGCCTTCGCCGCCGAGCCCGGCGCCCCTGACGCCCTGATCACCAGGGCCGAAGCGATTCGCTTGGCCGTGCAGACTCAGCTCTCCCAGAAATTCACTGCCACCACGGAGCATAAGAAGGACGAGAAAGGCGCTCTCGTTGAGTACTACTCCGTCCCTGACCAGAAGCTTCTGTGGGTGGATGAGAACGGCCTAACCGACCGCGGCAAGGCGATCATCGCCGAGATCAACGAGGCGAACGATTACGGCCTTCGCGCGTCCGACTATGTCGTGCCCGACATGACGGGCTTCGATCCCCATGATGCGGACGCGACCGAGCAGCTCGCCGATGCCGAGGTCAAGATCAGTCACGCCGTGCTCGACTACGCGCACGACGCGCGTGGCGGCAGGATCAATCCCCAGCGCATCTCGAAGAACCTCGATCCGACGCTCGCGCTTCCCGATCCGCTCGAGGTGATCGAGTCGATTTCCTTCCGCGCCGATCCGGCGGCGTATCTGCGCAGCTTCCAGCCTGATCAGCCGCAGTTCGAATTGCTGCGCAAGAAGCTGATCGAGCTTCGTGGCGGCGGCGCGGAGGCCAAGAATAACGAGCCCGAGATTCAAATTCCCAATGGGCCGTTGCTGAAATTCGGCGTCGTCGATCCGCAAGTTGCCCTGCTCCGTACCCGTCTCGACGTGCCGGAGGGACAGAACCCCAACGTCTATGACGAGGCCGTCCTCGATGCCGTGCGCAAGTTCCAAGTCGAGCACAACACCTCACCTGACGGCGTGGTCGGTCCCGGCACGCGGCGGCTGCTCAATCAGCCGCACCTGCGCAGCATGGGCAGCCCGTCGCAGATCAAGACCATCCTCCTCAACATGGAGCGGTGGCGTTGGCTCCCGCATGACCTCGGCAGCTTCTACGTGATGGTCAACATCCCGGAGTTCATGCTGCGCGTCTACAAGGACGATGAAGTCGCCTACACGACGCGCGTCGTGGTCGGCAAGCCTGACAAGCAGACGCCGGTCTTCGCCAACGAGATGCAAACCGTCGTGTTCGGCCCATACTGGAATGTGCCGACGTCCATCAAGGTCGAGGAGATCAGGCCTTATGTTCGCCCCTCAGGCGGCTTCTTCTTCGGTGGCGGCGGCTGGAACACCTCGGTGTTCGATCGTCACAATCTCCGCATCAAGTACGGCGGACGTGAAGTCGATCCTGGGTCCCTCGATTGGAGCCGCGTCGACATCCGCAATCTCCATCTCTATCAACCGCCGGGTCCCGGTAACGTGCTTGGGCGTGTGAAGTTCGTGTTCCCGAACAAGCATGACGTCTACATGCACGACACGCCGCAGAAGCATCTGTTCGCCAAGCAGGTCCGTGCCGAGAGCCATGGCTGCATGCGGGTCCAGAATCCCGACCAGTTTGCCTCGGTCATCATGAATCATGACCAGGGTTGGAGCCAGGCGCGCACCAGGTCGGCGTTCGATACCGGCTATGACATGCAAGTCGGACTGCACCGTCACATCCCCGTCTACATCAGCTACTTCACCTTGCGGGTGAACGAGGATGGCTCGATCACGACCTTCCGGGACCTGTACGGACATGATGCCCGGATGGCCGCGGCTCTATTCGATGGCCAGACCAATTTCGCGGCGCCGTCCGACGACGAGATCCTGACCCAGTCCATCCAACAGCAAGGGGCCCAGCGCCGCGGGCGCCGCGACCCCACCGCAGGCTTCTTCAGAGGCTTCAACTAGTCTTATTCACAGGAAATTTGGCTTCGAGGCCCTGCTAACCATGCGGGGCCTCGGCTCGTCTTGAAACACCCGCGGTTTCCCGCCTCACAGGGTGTTAACCATGCCCCCAACTGCGGGGCCTTGGTTAAGCCGTCTGCCTTGTTTTTCACTCAATTTGGCTAATACTGTTGCTTAACGGCCGGCTGGGGAAGGCGGGCCGCCGACGCATAAGGGCTAAGTCCTTGGCGCCACGGGGAAAGCCGGCTTCCAAACGCCGGCGAGGGAAGTTCTACGGAAGTCGGGGATGCGCATTCGGGGGAGTAATGCACGTCGCGCCATGCTTGGCGCCGGGCTGATTCTTCTGGCAGCCGGTGTCGCCGCTGGCCACAGGGCCAACGCCTCCGGCGAGACCCGCACCCTTTCCCTCTACGAAATCCACACCAAAGAGCACATCACCGTCACCTATAAGCGCGACGGCAAGTTCGACCCGGAAGCCCTCAAGAAGCTCAACCACTTCATGCGGGATTGGCGGGCCGACAAAGAAACGGAGATGGATCCGGAGCTCATCGACCTGATCTGGACCCTCCATGAGACGCTCGGGTCCAAGCAGCCGATTCATCTGATCTCTGGCTATCGCAGCCCGGGCACCAACGAGAAACTCAGAAAAGCCGGCGGCGGTCAGGCCAAGAAAAGCCAGCACATGGAGGGTAAGGCCTCCGACATCCACTTCCCCGACGTTTCGGTCAAGACATTGCGCAATTCAGCTCTGGTCCAGCAGGTCGGCGGCGTCGGCTACTACCCGACGTCCGGCGTGCCGTTCGTCCATGTCGACACCGGCCGCGTACGCATGTGGCCGCGCATTTCCCGGCTTGAGCTCGCAGCCCTCTTCCCATCGGGCCACACCGATTACCTTCCAAGCGACGGCAAGCCCATCACCAAGGCCGACTTCCAACTCGCTATGTCTAAGGGCATGGTGAGCAACACCATGGTCGCCTCGGCCACGCCGATGCCCACGCCGAAACCCGATCGGGCGCCGGCCCCCGAAATTCCCCAGCCGATTCTCGCGTCCTTTGCGCCGGAGGAACCTGCCCTTCCCCAGGAGCCGGTCGCGACGCCGCCCGCGCCGCGCTTCGCCTATGCCAGCGCGGCCGGTGGCTTCATGTTCCCGAAGCCGCAGGTTCTCCCCGAGGCCAACGAGCCTGAAATCCCCACCTATGAGGCCGCGCAAGTCGTCGGCGCGCCCGAGGTCGATGACGATCATCCGGACGAGCTGAGCTACGTCCCGTTCGAGACCGCCAGCCTGATGACCGATAAGTCGGTAGCCGACAGTTCGTCGGTGGCGCCTCTCGTCCATCCCCAGCAGGGCAACATCGACTACCTGTTCGAGGACATGGACAAGCCGACCGACTTCTACTTCCGTCGCACGTCGGGTTATCAGGGACTTGCCAGCGCCCAGCAATTCTCCGGCGAGGCCGTGAAGAGCCTCTACGCCGCGATGGCAATCCCCGGCCCGACCCGGCTTGCGCAGAAATAGCCGCGCCGCATTTCCATCAGGCGATCTACTTGTCTTTGAGCGATCTCGCGTAGGCGTCCTCGAGCCACGCCACGCCAAGCAGCAAGAACAGCGCCAGCAGGAGCGACAGTCCGACGATCTCCCATGCGGCCAACCCGCAGGCAATTCCGAGCGCCGCCGTAACCCAGACCGTAGCAGCCGTAGTAAGCCCCCTCACGGTCTGCTCCTTCGTATCGCGCAAGATCACGCCGGCGCCGATGAAGCCGATACCCGCCATCACGCCCTGGATGACGCCCTGCACAACGCGGCTCAGCGCATCGGGATGGTCAGCTAGCCCGCGGAAATGAATCGTCGAGATCGAAACGATCGCGGCGCCGAGCGATACCAGTCCGAGCGTGCGCATGCCGATCGGCTTGTCCGCCAGATCACGATTGAGGCCAATCAGCATTCCGACGACGACCGCCGCCCCCAACCGCAGAGCAACATCGATGATATCGAAGCCGGGTGCAATTGACTCCAAGTGCTAGGCCGCCTCCGCCGTGTCCATGCCGAGCGCGTGAAGATAGGTCGAAAGCACTGCTTCCTCTTCGCGCCGCTTGTTCTCATCCTGCTTGCGCAAGCTGACCACCCTGCGCAGCGCCTTCACGTCGAAGCCGTTGCCCTTGGCCTCGGCGTAGACCTCGCGCAAATCTGCGGCGAGCGCTGCCTTCTCCTCCTCCAGCCGTTCGATACGAGAGACGAAGGCACGAAGCTGATCTTTGGCTGCTGATGACTGAAGCTGCACTGGTTTGACCCTCGGGCGTTTGTGATGAATCGATGAAGGCGAGCTTGGTCCGGTTCGGAATGTGCAGCAAGGCGCGCGCCGCGCTTATCCCGCTTATCCAAAGGCGCCTTTGGCGTTTGGACTAAATCGTTGATTATACGAGTGTTTTGAGCGCGCCTACGAGCGCTCGGTCTGGAACTTCGCCTTCCAGTCGTCATAGGGCATGCCGTAGACGATCTCCCGCGCCTCGTCCTTATTGAGCGTCACGCCGCGCTCGGCTGCCGCTTCGAGGTACCAGGTGGAGAGGCAGTTGCGGCAGAAACCGGCAAGCTCCATCAAGTCGATGTTCTGCACGTCGGTCCGTTCGCGCAAATGCTCGACCAGCCGGCGGAACGCGGCGGCTTCGAGCTCGGTCTTGGTCTTGTCATCCATCGTTGCGTCCTTTCGGGTGCTCCATGCAGCACGAACCGGTATTGGAACCGTGATGCTCGATCGTGTGGAGCCCGCGCGTGTTGCGAAGCACGCGCCGCACCACGCCTGCCAGATGCTCCGCCCACTCCGCCTGCCCCTCCTCGGACAAGATCAGATCCTGCCGGATCTCGATAAGCGCGTGCGCCAGTCCGCGCATGGTGCCATGGCGGTAGAGCGTATCGCCCTTGAGCTGCCCTGAGTATGGCGCGTTGTCGCCGACTTCGATGCCGGGAATGGTCCGCAACCCTTCGAGCAGCGGCAGCGCAAAGCGCGGGTCCTTGTCCCACAGCACCCCGGTCGCCCAAGGACGGCCCACGCCCTTCCACGCTTGGGTGAAGCTATGCACCGAAAGGATCGCCGGCGGCTTGCCGGCGGCAATGCCCGCCTCGATTGCCTGACTGATCGCGCGGTCATAGGGCCGGTAAAAACGGTCGAGCCGCGCCTCGATCTCCTCCGCGCTCAAAGCCGCATTGCCTGGCACCACCAGCCCGTCGGACAGCTGCATGATCAGGGTGGGATCGTCGAGGCCCCGGTTGGGGTCGATCAGGAGGCGGGAGTAGCGGCTCAGCACCGCGGGCGCGCCGAGAGCCCTGGCGAGGCCTAACGCCACGCCTTCAGCCCCGAGATCGAAGGCGATATGCCGGTGAAGGTCCTCCGGCTTCAGCCCAAGTATCTGGTAATCCTCGGGAATTCGGTTCTCGGCATGGTCGCAAAGGATGACGAGCCCAAGCCCCACATCGCCTGCGATGGTCCGGTATGGCTTTTCGCCCAAGTCTTCTTGTACAAGCGTATCCAGACTCAACTCCTCAACGGCGCCTGCGCCTCCTCAGCGGCTCCAGCGCCCCTCCGCACCCAAAGAAACATCAAAAAAGCCAATGTTGCGACGCATTTACCCGCAATTTTGACCCATATTGCGTCCGCCCAGCTGGCTTTATAATCGGTTCCCGCCGGTCAGAGAAATGCAACCAATTCGATGCTACGTTTCGGAATTCGTTAACTGCGATTTCGCGTCTGAGAGACCGATGTTTGTTTTCCACAGCTTCCGCCGCCGCCTTTCAACGAGGTTCGGTTGCGTGCTCGGGGTCGCGCTTGCCGCGTGCCTCTGGGCCGCGCCTGCCCATGCCGACCTCAAGCTCTGCAACACCACGGCGAGCCGCGTTGGCGTATCGATCGGCTACAAGGACGCTGAAGGCTGGGCCACTGAAGGGTGGTGGAACATCGCCTCGCACACCTGCGAGACGCTGCTCAAGGGCGTGTTGATCGGCCGCTACTATTACATCCATGCTGTCGACTATGACCGCGGTGGCGAGTGGGCCGGTGCGCTCTTTATGTGCACCGACGACAAGTCCTTCACGATCCGCGACACCAAGGACTGCGTGAAGCGCGGCTACAAGCAGACTGGCTTTTTCGAGGTCGATACCGGCGAGGAGCGCGACTGGACCGTCCGCCTCACCGATCCTGAAGGCGAAACGAAGTCCCAATGAGGCGCAATCGCCGGGTCAAGATCGTCGCCACGCTCGGTCCTGCCTCCACCAACGAAGAGACGATGCGGCGCCTGTTCGAGGCGGGCGCCGACGTGTTTCGCGTCAACATGAGCCACGCGAACCACGAGACTTTGCGTGAAGTCCACGCCATCGTTCGGAAACTGGAAACCGAATTCGCTCGCCCCATCGGCATTCTTTGCGACCTCCAAGGCCCCAAGCTCCGCGTCGGCAAGATCGATTCCGGCACGATCCGCGTAACTCAGGGCGACATCCTGAGCTTCGTCCGCCGCGAGGCGATCGGCGGCTTGGGCCGAGTTCAGCTGCCGCATCCGGAAATCTTCGAGTCGGTGGAGCAAGGCCACACGCTCCTGATCGATGATGGCAAGCTCAAGCTTCGCGTGGTCGAGGCGAGCGACGTGCGCATCGATGCCGAGGTCATGACGACCGGGCTGCTCGGGAGCCGCAAAGGCATCAGCCTGCCGGACACGGTGCTCCCGTTCGGCGCTCTGACCGAAAAGGATTGCGATGACATCGAGTGCATCCTTTCGCTCGGTGTCTCCTGGATCGCCCTCTCCTTCGTGCAGCGCGGTGAGGATATTGCCGAGGCACGCAAGCTCACGCGCGGCCGCACCGCCATCATGGCCAAGATCGAGAAGCCATCCGCCGTCAATCACATGAAGGAGATCATCGAGCTCGCCGACGGGATCATGGTCGCCCGCGGCGATCTCGGCGTCGAGATGCCGGTCGAGAAAGTGCCCGGACTCCAGAAGCAGATCAGCCGGGCCGCACGCAATGCCGGCAAGCCCGTCGTCGTCGCGACTCAGATGCTTGAATCGATGATCTATTCACCTGTCCCGACCAGAGCCGAGGTCTCCGACGTTGCCACCGCTGTGTTCGAAGGCGCCGACGCCGTGATGCTGTCGGCGGAATCGGCAGTCGGCAAATATCCGGTCGAGGCGGTCGCTACCATGGATCGCGTCGCCATCGAGGTCGAGCGCGATCCACTCTACGAGGCGATCATCCACGCCCAGCGCATCGATCCGCAGGCGACCGGCGCCGATGCCATCTCGGCGGCGGCCCGCACCGTGGCCGAGACGCTAAAGCTGGAAGCCATCGTCTGCTACACCGCCTCCGGCGCGACCTCGTTGCGCGCCGCCCGCGAGCGGCCGCATCAGCCCATCCTGGCACTGACCCCCATTCCCGCCACGGGACGCAAGCTGGCCATCGTCTGGGGCCTGCACTGCGTCTTGACCGACGATCCGCGCAATCTCGACGACATGGTGGCGAAGGCCTGCCGCATTGCTTATCAGGAAGGCTTCGCGCTTCCGGGCGAGCAGGTGATCATCTCGGCCGGCGTCCCGCTCGGCAAGTCGGGCGCCACCAACATGCTCCGCATCGCCACGGTCAGCGACGTGACGGACGAGTAGCGATCCTCAGAACTTGGTTAGATGTCCTGGCCTTCGACCTCGCGCGCGAGCGCGTCAACGCCCGCTTGCGCATCGTCCAGGAAGGGGTTGACCTTGAGTGCCCGGCGATAGGCTTCGAGCGCTTCTTTCTTGGCGCCGATCTGCTCGAGCACCAGCCCGAGGTCGTTGATCGCGCGGTAGTGATTGGGATCGAGATTGAGCGCGCGCCGGAGATCGGCGAGCGCCCGTTCTGGCTTACCCTCGAGAAGATGGACCTTCGCGCGCAGATACCAGGCCTCGGCCTGTTGCGGCGCGATGTCCACCACGGCGTCCAGGATCGACAGGGACAGATCGAGCTCGGCCGCGTTGGCGAATTGCGCCGCCCGGTTCATGAGCAGATCGACGGTATCGCTCCCGGACACAGTCCATAGCTCTTCGATGGCCTTCATGATCGGCTCGGCCTTACCAGCGCTCTTTGCCTCGCTCAGCTCCTCGTAGAGCTGCGCCAGCATCTTGGGACGGTCGAGCGGCGTACCGAGCGGCAACGCGTCGGCGCCGAGCTTGTTGTCCTTGGACTCCTCGGTCGACTGCGGCGGCGCCACACCGACGCTGTCCCCCTTCACATCGGGTTTCAACAGCGGCTCACCGCCAGGGATCTCGCCGTCGAGTTCGGGCACGTCCAAGTTCGGCTCATCCAGAGCAGGCTCGTCGCCTTCCTCTGGATCGCCCTCGAATGTCTCGAAATAGCCTTGCGCCAGGATGACCGGCGGCGATGCGAGCGCCGGCGCGGCCAGGAGGCCGGCAAATGCGCAAAAACAAACGGCGAGCGAAACGCTCGCGACACGACGGTCCTTCACCATGCTTGGAGCGTAAGGGCCACGCGCACGCGCCGTCAAAGCAATTCGGCGCGAAATCCAGGCGTGATTAGCCCTGGCGGGCCTTGAAGCGCCGGTTGGTCTTGTTGATGACGTAGAGCCGTCCGCGGCGGCGCACCACGCGGTTGTTGCGATGGCGATTGCGCAGGGCTCTCAGCGAATTCTTGATCTTCATGGCAACACGTCCATCGTCGGCTGAAAGTGAACGGGCGGCCCTTTTGGCAAGGTCCGCCCTTGAATTGGCCCGGAACATAAGAAAGGCGGCCATTTCTGTCAACGTGGCGGAATGTTCCTCCGCGATCCGCGCGCCCCTTGACGCCGTGACGGCCGGTTCCTATACTTAACCTCATGGTTAAGTATCCAGACGCCGTGCTCGACCGCACCTTCGCCGCCCTCGCCGACCCGACGCGACGCGCGCTTCTGGCGCAGCTGGAGGAGAAAAAGGCGCTTTCCGTAAGCCAGCTCGCCGAGCCGTTCCCCATCTCGCTCCCGGCCGTCATGAAGCATCTCGACGTGCTGTCGGACGCCGGTCTTATCACCCGCTCCAAAGCCGGCCGCACGGTCACGTGCCAGCTCACCGCCGAACCCATGGAGCACGCCATGGAATGGCTCAACCACTACCAACGCTTTTGGACTGAACGTCTCGATCGCCTTGCCGCCCTCGTGGAGGAAGACCAATGCCAGCCCAAGCAAGCCTCGCAGCAACCAAGCCAAGCCTCACCCTCAAACGTCGTCTCAATGCCGCGCCGGAAAAAGTCTACGCCGCCTGGACCGACCCCGAAAAAATCGTGAAGTGGTTCGGCCCCGACTCAGGGCCGGTGAACCATGCCGAGAGCGATGTGAGGGTGGGCGGTCGTTACGCTGTCACCTTCCACACGGAGGATGGCGAGGAGCACCACGTGAGCGGCGTTTATCGCGAGGTGGTGCCGAACGAGAAGCTCGCCTTCACCTGGGCCTGGCGCACGATGCCGGAACGGGAATCGTTCGTGACCGTTTTGATCAAGCCCGACGGCGACGGCGCGCTTCTGACTTTGATCCACGAGCAGTTCTTCGACGAGCCCGCACGCGATCGCCACCGTGAGGGCTGGACCGGCTGTCTCGACAAGCTCGAACGTTATCTCGCGTAACCCAAGGAGAAGAGCCTCATGTCGATCACCCCGCAAAAGATCACGCCGTGCCTGTGGTTTGACAGGCAGGCCGAAGATGCCGCCAAGTTCTATTGCTCCGTCTTCGACAACTCGCGCATCACCAGCGTCAGCTATTACGGCAAAGAAGGACATGAGATTCACCGGATGCCGGCTGGTCTGGTCATGGCTGTCGCGTTCGAGCTCGACGGACAGAAATTTTCCGCGATGAACGGCGGTCCACTCTTCACCTTCGACGAGGCTGTCTCCTTCCAGATCCACTGCGCCGACCAAAAAGAGGTCGACTATTACTGGGAGAAGCTCACCGAAGGCGGCAAGGAGGTCGCCTGCGGCTGGCTCAAGGACAAATTCGGCTTGTCCTGGCAGGTCGTGCCGACTGTCCTCTTCGAGATGCTGACGGATAAAGACCACGCGGCATCCCAGCGCGTCATGAAGGCATTCATGCAAATGAAGAAATACGATATCGCCGCGCTCGAGCGCGCCTTCGAAGGAGTAGCAGCGTGACCGACACCAAAACCGCATCGAAGTTCGTCATCAGCCGCACATTCAACGCGCCCCTCGACCGCGTGTGGAAGGCATGGACCGAGCCTGAGCAAATGGCCCAGTGGTGGGGCCCGAAAGGCTTCGAGGCCGACGTGAAAACGCTCGACCTCGAGCCGGGCGGGACGTTCCACTACCGCCTGCAATCGCCGCAAGGCCAGGAGATGTGGGGCCGGATGCTCTTCCGTGAGATCGTCCCCAAGAAGAGGTTGGTGTTCATCAACTCGTTCTCGGATCCGCAAGGCGGCGTCACGCGCCATCCCATGGCCCCCGACTGGCCGCTCCTGATGCACACCACGATCAGCTTCGCCGAGGCGAACGGCAAGACCACCGTCACGGTCGAATGGATACCCTACGAGGCGAGCGAGGCCGAGCGCGAAACCTTCGAACAGGGCCGGGAGTCCATGCAGGCCGGATGGACCGGCACCTTCGAGAAGCTCGAACACCATCTCGAGAAGTCCTGAGTGAGCATCGTCCCAAGGAGCGTAGCAATGAAGCTCAACCCCTATCTGAACTTTCCCGGCACGTGCCAGGAAGCCATGACCAACTACGCCAAGGTCCTCGGCGGTGAGATCGTCGCCATGATGACCTATGGCGACATGCCCGGCGATCATCCGATCCCGGACGACATGCGCAAGAAGATTGCCCATGCGCGCCTCATCGTCGGCGACCAGGTTCTCATGGCTTCGGACGCAGGGCCCGACCGCTTCAAGCCGATGCAAGGCACCTCGGTCACCCTCAACATTCCGGAGCCCGCCGAGGCCGAGCGCGTGTTCAATGCGCTCGTCGAAGGCGGCAATGCGATCATGCCCTTGGACGAGACCTTCTGGGCGCGCAAGTTCGGCGTCCTGGTCGACCGCTTCGGCACGCAATGGATGGTCAACTGCGAGAAACCCAAGCCCTAAGGAGCGCCCAATGCCTTACGTCGACGGATTCGTTGTTGCCGTGCCGAAGAGCAAGGTCGAGGCCTACAAGCGCCTCGCACGAAAGGCGGGCAAGCTCTGGAAGAAACATGGCGCGCTCGAGTTTCGCGAGTGCATCGCCGACGACGTCAAGAAAGGCAAGTGGACCTCCTTCCCGCGGGCCGTGAAGCTGAAACCGAACGAGACAGTGTTCTTCTCTTACATCGTCTACAAGTCGCGGAGGGATCGCGACCGCATCAACGCCAAGGTGATGAAGGATCCTCTCCTCGCCAACATGACCTTGAAGGACATGCCGTTCGACGGCAAACGCATGATCTATGGCGGCTTCAAGGTCGTAGTCGACGTCTAGCAATATTCGAGAAGGGATCGAATTGCGCCGCCAATCGTTCTCCCCAGACGGGGTCCGAAACCGAACTGACCAAGGAAGGAGAACGACCCATGGGAGACGAAACCATCAAGAAAGTGCAGGCGGATACGTCGCCGGTAGGCGACATGGGGCAGCGCTACCTGGCCTCCGGCAAACATGTGTCGATGCGCCTGTGGATTCAGGAACCTACCGACCAGAAAAAGACGCCCAGCAAGCGCGACTACGAGACCGTGGGTTTCGTCATCGCGGGCAAGGCCGAACTCGAACTCGAGGGGCAGAATGTCAGTCTAATGCCCGGTGACTCCTGGCTGGTGCCCGCCGGCGCCTCACACCGGTACAGCATCATCGAGGCCTTCACGGCCATAGAGGCGACCTCGCCGCCGGCCGAGGTTCATGGCCGCGATAGCGCCTAGGCTAGCTGCTTCCCCGCCACCATAAATTTCTGGAGACCTGACGGAACCGTAGCCGGTCACCGAGCGTTTGGTCGGGTGCATTCGCAAGAGACGGGGGTCTCCAATGCACATCGACAGATTCTACTTCGTGGTGTGGGCGCACCGCAGCGCCGACAGCGTGTTCGGGGCCGGATCCAACCCTGTGGTGGTGAACGGCGCGGTCCTTTGCTTCAAGACTGAGGAGGAGGCGCGCGCCGAGAGCGACCGGCTCAATGCCCGCTTGGGCGGATCCCACGTTCGCTATTTCGTTCGGCCAGTCTGCGTTCCGGTGAAGTTGCCGAACCCGTCATCCAGGCCAACGAGCGCCCGACCGCGGCAGACCGCCCCGTTTGCCAACGGCCACCGCGCCACCGCACCGCACGCAGCATAGCCATGTCGCTAAGTTACCCGAGCCGTTGGGTGGAACCGTTCAGCCTGACCTCAAGGACAGATGACCTTGAGGACGAGCTTCAGCGCAATTTCAAGTTAAGGCGTGAACTCGGAGCCGAGGTTCGGTTGGAGCTAGTGACCACCGATGCCGCAGCTAAGCGGGATGTCGATTATCCGCTCACGGTGGTTGGTAGACTCATTGGGGCCGCCTGGATTACTGCGGGCCTAATTGGTCTAGCGCTCGCCGGCTTGATAGCTGTTTGGTTGACTTAGGGTGATGGTGGGCGCGACTGGGATCGAACCAGTGACCCCTGCGATGTCAACGCAGTGCTCATACCGCTGAGCTACGCGCCCGCTCACCTGTCGGCGGAGGCCTTCTATATCGGGTGGTGGCCAGCCAAGGCAACCCGCCGTTTGACCCCGTTACGCCGCGAGCATCCGCTCCACCTCATCCACCAGATCGCGCAGGTGGAACGGCTTTGAGAGGATCTTGGCGTCCTTCGGGGCGTTGTTGTCCGGGTTGAGCGCCACGGCGGCGAAGCCCGTGATGAACATGATCTTGAGATCGGGATCGAGTTCGCTTGCCTTGCGCGCAAGCTCGATGCCGTCCATCTCCGGCATCACGATGTCGGTCAAGAGCAGCATGAAGGGCTCTTCCTTCAGCCGCTCATAGGCCTCGAGCCCGTTCCCGAACGACACGACGTCGTAGCCGGCCTTCTCGAGCGCCTTGACCAAGAAGCGGCGCATGTCCTCGTCGTCCTCGGCAAGCAAAATACGCTGGACGCTGCGTGCCCGCGGATCGTTCGCCTCCATCCCTCATCCCCCTCAACTCTCGCCCATTAGGGCGTACACGAACTTGGTAAACGACCACTTGCCCCAGGGCTGACCAGGCGCCCAATGAGACGGCCGAAAGGGCCAATCGGGTCGTCCCCTCTTACTGAACTCCAAATCATTGCGTCTATTTGGGCCGGGCACAAGAAAGAACACGCCTAGACAGGTTCAACTCTCGTTGGCAGAGTTTACAAAGCGCGCGATTCCATCTTGGCGGGCCTGGAACGGGCCGAAAATCAAGGATTGGCGATGAGCGAGGCCGAGGCGATTGAGAGTGAGCTAATCCCGCCCTTTTCCGTGGAGCGGCCGTCAGAGCTCAAGGTTCCCTTCGTCTTCAACTCCCCCCATAGCGGCCGGATCTACCCCAGCGCCTTTCTGGCGGCCTCGAAGCTCGACCCCCACACGCTCCGGCGTTCCGAGGATGCCTTCGTCGAGGAGTTGTTCGGCTTCGTCACCGACCTCGGCGCTCCGCTTTTGCACGCTCACTTCCCGCGCGCCTATCTCGACGTGAACCGCGAGCCCTATGAGCTCGATCCAATTCTGTTCCGCGATGGCCTGCCCCACTACGCCAACACCCAATCGGTGCGGGTGGTGGGCGGGCTTGGCACCATCGCCCGCATCGTGTCGGAATCCGATGAGATCTATCGCGAGCCGCTGTCGGTCGAGGCCGCGCTTGAGCGCATCAACCGGCTCTACACCCCTTATCACGAGACGATCGCCTCGCTTCTACTTGAAGCAAAAAGAGAATTTGGGCTGGCGGTGCTGATTGACTGCCACTCGATGCCATCGAATCCGATTTCCGATCAGAGCGCCGGTCGGCCGGATTTCGTCCTCGGCGATCGCTTTGGCACCTCGTGCAGCGGCGAACTCACACGGCTTGCTGCGAATGAACTGAGGTCACTCGGCTATGCCGTCGCCCTGAACAAGCCTTACGCCGGCGGCTACATCACCGAGCACTACGGACGGCCGCACAAGGCCCAGCATGTACTTCAGATCGAAATCAATCGGGCTCTTTACATGGACGAGATGAGCTTCGAGAAGTCGGCGGACTTCGACCGGCTACGCGCCGGTCTCGAGACGATGGTGCGGGCGCTCATCCCGAGCGTGCCTGGGCTTGCGATCCCGCGCGCGGCCGCCGAATAATCTTAGGGCGCACGAAAAAAAATGGGCCGTTCGATTGAACGAACGGCCCAAGTCTAGGGAGGAAACGCCCAAGGAGGGCAGCGGCACGACAGAAGTCATGCCGCGTTGCAACAATATGTCATTGCGGCGCACAAAAATCAAGTTTGGCCAATGCGCGCCGCGGCATTCCTGAAACACTGGTGCATAACGGCCACTTGTACTGTCAGAAAATCGCAATTTTCTGGCATTTTCGCACCAGCCGAGCCTTGACTCTCAAGGCGAAACGCCGCCAAGCCTTGACCCGTGACCAAGCCTGATCAGCCCGATCTCGAAGCCTATATGGCGATGGCCCACAGCCTGGCCGATATCGCGGGCGCGGTCATATTGCCGCATTTCCGGTCAGGTCTCGCCGTTGACCATAAAGGAGGCGATTCCTTCGACCCCGTGACGGCCGCCGACCGTGAGGCCGAGATGGCCATTCGCGAGGCGCTGGCCGCGGCCTACCCAGCGCATGGCATTGTTGGCGAGGAGTTCGGCGACCGCACCGGAAATTCCGATCTTTGCTGGGTCATCGATCCAATCGACGGAACCCGAGCCTTCATTCTCGGCCTGCCTCTTTGGGGCACGTTGATCGGGCTCACCCGGGATGGCGATCCCGTGCTCGGCCTCATGGACCAGCCTTATACGGGCGAGCGCTTCTGGGGCCTCGGTGGTGCGGCCTATTTCCGCCGCCGTGACGAGACCAAGACAATGCGAGCGCGCGACTGCTCATCGCTTGCGGAGGCCGCGCTCGTCACCACCACACCCGATATGTTTCAAGGTGCGGAGCATGATCGCTTCGAAAGCCTAAGCCGCGCCGTGCGCCTCAGGCGCTTCGGCGGCGACTGCTACAACTACTGCCTGCTCGCGCTCGGGCATATCGACCTCGTTGTCGAGGCAGGCCTCAAGCCCTTCGATATTTTGCCGTTGATTCCGATCGTCGAGGGGGCTGGCGGCATCGTCACCACATGGGATGGCGGCGACCCGCGTGGCGGTGGCAGCGTCGTCGCCGCCGGCGATCGGCGCATTCATGAAGCTGCGGTCGAGATGCTGTCGCGCTAGCTCGCTTTGCTCAACGCCACGCCTGGCACGAACGCGTCGAACGCAGCCCAGAACTGCTCGCGGATCGCGTCGCGCTCCTGCAAGATCTCATGGCGCGAACCTCTGAGCACGAGATGCGACCCGGCGCGCAGCCGCGAGGCGAGATCCTCGATCGCCTTATTCGAGACGATCTGATCGTCGCCCGCAGCAACCATGAGGGATGGTATGCGGATGCGTGGCGCGAACTTGTCACTGCCGAGCTGCGCCATGGCTTCAAGCGCAGCGTTCAGCCAGCCGATCGTCGGCGGCCCGACGGCAAGTCCAGGTGCCGCCTGAAGCACGGAGACATTGCGGAAGAAACGCTCTCGATCCGAGGTCAGGGGATTTCCCTCGAACACCTCGCTCGTCCAGTAGCCCTTCTCATGACCCGGAACCGCTTGCTTGCCGAAGCCGAACAGCGTGAGCGCGTCTGCAAGCCGGCCGCAAAGCGCAGCGGGAAGCGGCAGCCCCAAGATCTCGACCATCGGCGCTGTCATGACCATGCGACTGAACCAGCAGCCCCGCTTCGTCGCGGCGCTGAAGAGAATCGTCGCCGCCATGGAATGGGCGAGTGCAAAGTAGGGTGCGGGACAGTCGGGCAACACCACCCCTTTCATGAAGTGGTTGAGGTCCTGCTCATATTCGGAGAAATCGCCGACATGTCCCTTGAACGTGCTGCGCGTCAGCCGGCTCGATCCCCCCTGCCCTCGCCAGTCGAGCGCGGCGACGGCAAAGCCTCTGCGGCGCAGCTCTCCCACGACCTCGAAATATTTCTCGATGAACTCGTTCCGGCCCGGAAAAATGCAGACGGTGCCGCGCCGCTCGCGCAACGCGGACTGCCAGCTTGCATAGCGAACGCGAACTCCTTTGCGGATGTCCAGATAGCCCGACGATGCTCCGAGCGGGATCGGATTCTTGGGTGTCGAAACGAGATCCATATGCGTAAGCAGGCCTCTAGCTCATGCGCCGCGCCAAAACGGGGACCCTTATAACAGCGCGCGCTCCTCTGACCACAGCGTTGCCAACTCGCGGTTCAGGCGAGAACGGGTGTAGTGTACAGCCGTAGATATGCAAATTATTGTGCATATTCAGCGGGGTAGCCCCCTTGAACCATCCTGACCAGACACCCATATCCGCTGCGCAAGGCCGTTAGGCTTGCGATTGCAAGACGTCGCCCGGCTCGAAGGAAAGAGCGGGCACTCACATATCGCTTCTTACGGAGGATGTGGCCATGAGGCAATTCGATCTAACCCCCCTCTATCGCTCCACCATTGGCTTCGACCGCATCGGCTCGCTGCTTGATACGCTGAGCTCGTTCGAGGGCGACGCTCCGAGCTACCCGCCCTACAACATCGAGCGGGTCGAAGAGAACGCTTATCGCATCAGCATGGCTGTCGCCGGCTTCGGCGCGAACGATCTCGACATCGAGGTCAAAGAGAACACGCTTTCTGTTCGCGGCGAGAAACGCGTCGAGCAGGAGAACTCCACCTTCCTGCACCGTGGCATCGCTGCACGTAGCTTCGAGCGTCGCTTCCAACTTGCCGACTACGTGGTGGTGAAGGGCGCGAGCCTTGAGAACGGCTTGCTCCATATCGATCTATTGCGCGAGCTGCCCGAGGCTATGAAGCCGCGCAGGATCGAGATCACCACCAAGACCGAAAACGAGCAGCCGAAGGTAATCGATAGTCAGGCCGCGTAAATCGGCGCTTCGGCATCTGACCCTGAACTAACAAGAAGGGCGTCCTCCGTGAGCGAGGGCGCCCTTCTCATCTTTCGCAGGTGCTATGGGAGAGAACCTGCCAGGAGTGCCGCACGCGCTACGCAGAACCGTTACCGGCGGACGAGGGTGAGACTAACCCTCACAACTTTCGCGAGCCTTAACGGCGCGCTCACCCTGGCAAGGTCTTGTTAACACTTGGGAGCGCTCCAACGCCGACGATAGCGCCGCTGGTCATCAACCCCGCGAGATTGGCTGCGAGATCGAAGGAAGTCGCCTCGTCGAGCGCCCGCGTGCTCGCCTCCGCCACTGTTGCCCCATCTTGCAGCGCCACCACGAACGCCGCGCCGCCTTGCGGGAGACGGCGTACCTCTACGTCGAGCTTCGGCCTCGCCACGAGAGCATCCTCACCCCCGGCCGGCAACCGCGCCGGTTCGTCCTCGCCCTCGCGCGCGGCAAGCTGCCAGATCGTCACGACGGGATAAGAAGAACGCACGACCCTCAGTGAGGGGTGAAGCGTGAGTTTCGCTTCCGCCGCACCATCGGCGATCCGCGCGAGTTCCGTAGTCGGGAGCGGGGTCGCATCGGTAGCGTGATAGGCGTGGTGCCAAGCCCATTCGAGGCGCGCGACGTCGGCAAGATAGGGAACAGCCGTGGCAGGCGGAAAGCCGGCGATGAAGTCGGCAAAGCCTCTGCCATAGCCCAACAGCACCGGCGAGCGAGGCGGCTCGTGTTCTACATAGTTGCGCGCCATGGCACGGAAAAACTCTGTGCCGACCAGGCGCGCCACCATGGGGAAGCGCCCGGCGAGCACATCGATCAGGCTCGCATAGACATTGTTCCGGTAGACGGCAAAGCGCCGGGTCGCCGTCTCTCCTGATTTCCGTGCAAGCGAGCCCGGGATGCTTGCGTCCGTATCGAGCACGGCGCGGGCGAAGTCGCCTTGGTGTGCCACCGCGCGCGTCATTGAACGACCACGCGATTGCTGCGCCGCGCGACGATGACGGCATCGGCCCGCTTCGCCTCGGCAAACAGAGTCGGCCAATCGGGCACGTCGTTGTCCCACTCGATTAAGGTCGGCTTCGCGCCGGTACGGGCGAGCGCATGCGCGTAAAGCGCCCAGACCGGGTCGGCCACTTCGCGGCCATGGTCGTCGATGAGGAGCGGAGATCCATCGTCGTCTTCGTCGTCATCGTGTCCACCGAGATGGATCTCGCCGACGTATTCGGCCGGAAACGCATCGATATAGGCGCCCGGATCGAAGTCGTGATTGGTCGCCTGGACGAATACATTGTTGACGTCGAGCAAAAGCCCGCAACCGGTGCGCTTGACCACCTCCCGCAAGAATTCGATCTCGCTCATGGAGGCCTCGGCGAAGGCAACGTAAGTCGACGGATTCTCCAGAAGCATCTGCCGCTGAAGCGTGTCCTGCACCTCGTCGATATGGCTGCACACCAGCGCGAGCGTCTCCTCGGTGTACGGCAGCGGCAGAAGATCGTTGAGGTAGACAGTCTCGTGACTCGACCAGGCCAGGTGCTCGGAGAACAGCGCCGGTTGGTAACGGTCGATCAGCGCGCGCAAGCGGGCGAGATGCGCCTTGTCGAGCGGTCCACTGCCACCGATCGACAAGCCAACACCGTGCAGCGACAGCGGATAGCGTTCGCGCACCGCCGTGAGATAGGCGTGGGGCGGCCCGCCGTCGCCCATGTAGTTTTCGGCGTGGACCTCGAACCAGCCGATGTCGGGCGCACCGTCGAGGATGTCACGATAGTGCTGAGCCTTTAGCCCGACCCCGGCTCGCGGCGGGATCGGGCTGCTATGTCCTGGCGCGAGAGCCATTCCCTAAGCAGGAGGCAGATCGCGCTCGAGCGCCTCGAGGCTGCCGTTGCGGTCGTCGGGCAACTTCATGGTCACGCAGGTGCCCTTGGGCACGAGCTTCCAGGCATTGCCTTGGTAGTCCACGGTCGACGTACCGGCGCAGGTCGTGCCTTCGCCCGCCTTGCAGTCATTCTCGCCGGCCTTGGCGACGCCAAAGCACTTCTCCATATCGTCGGCTGCCGCAGCCGGTTGGCTCGACGCGGCAAGCCCCAGCGCGGCAGCGAAGGCTGAAGCCACCGCCAAGCCGGAAATCTTGATTGTCTGGGTCATGTCAGCTCCTCAAAGTGGTCCCAAAGCTCCGCCGAAACGCGAAGGCGCCACGGCGTGCCTAATGCCGGACGAGTAGGCCAGCCCGCGCGCTCACGTTCAAATCACGGCTCCGCCAGCCCTTGGTGATTGGAATCCCGGGTTCTGGAGGGGCCGAGAGGGCCGAATCCCGCTTGTGCAGCCTAGGGAAATCTGGCATTTTGGAGGAATAGGACAGGCTTGCTGACCTTTGTACTGGAGGCTGCGGCGCGAGGCGTAATGCCTCTCTCTGAGAGGCCAAAATCGATCTCAGCGCGCATTCGCTAGCGCAAAGGGCGCTAGCATCCTAAGTGGCGGCCTGCTTCGCTGTTAGCCATACCTTGCTGGTGAAAAGGCCGGCCATCCGCCAAACCTCTAGACGGCCCCGCTTGCTTTGAGCGAGGCTGGAACGCTTGGAAACAATGGCACGTCGCGCGCTCATTCCCGGACCATTCACTCCGGCGCGGTCCTCTCCGCCGCCGGCGCAAGGACTCTATGATCCGGCCAACGAGCACGATGCCTGCGGCGTCGGCTTCATCGCCAATATGAAGGGCGAGAAGAGCCATACGATCATCGAGCATGGCCTGCAGATTCTCGAGAACCTGACTCATCGCGGCGCGGCGGGCGCTGACCCACGCGACGGCGACGGCGCCGGCATGCTCGTGCAAATTCCCCATGAGTTCTTCAAAGAGGTTTGCGGTCCTCTGAACATCAAGCTGCCTGAGCCGGGACACTACGCCGTCGGCAGCCTGTTCATGCCGGCGAACCAGGCGCAGCGCATCTATTGCGAATCCGTCGTCGAGCGGGTCATCGACTCTGAGGGCTTCACCCTACTTGGCTGGCGCAACGTCCCGACCGACAACGCCTGCCTTTCGCCAACGGTTATCGCCACCGAGCCGACCCATCGGCAAGTCTTCATCGGCCGCGGGGCCGACATGGACGACGAGGTGGAGTTCGAGCGCAGGCTCTATCTTCTGCGTAAGGTGATCTCCAGCACCATCCTTGGTGAGACCGGCGGCCGCGACATCGGCTTCTACGCCGTGTCGCTGTCGTGCCGCACACTGGTCTATAAAGGCATGTTTCTCGCCTACCAGCTCGGCGCCTATTATCAGGACTTGCACCATCCGAAGTTCGCTTCGGCGCTCGCGCTCGTGCATCAGCGCTTCTCCACCAACACCTTCCCCTCCTGGAAGCTCTCGCATCCCTATCGCATGGTCGCCCACAACGGCGAGATCAACACGCTCCGCGGCAACTTGAACTGGATGGCCGCGCGTCAGGCGAGCGTGTCGTCGCCTCTGTTTGGCGGGGACATCGAGAAGCTCTGGCCTATCTCTTACGAAGGCCAGTCGGACACTGCTTGCTTCGACAATGCGCTCGAGTTCCTGGTGCAAGGCGGCTACAGCCTCGCACACGCGGCGATGATGCTGATCCCGGAGGCTTGGGCCGGCAATCCGCTGATGGATGCCAAGCGCCGCGCCTTCTACGAGTATCACGCGTGTCTCATGGAGCCGTGGGACGGGCCTGCCGCCGTGGCCTTCACCGACGGGCGGCAGATTGGCGCTACCCTTGACCGCAACGGCCTCCGGCCCGCGCGCTACTTCGTCACCGACGACGGCCTCGTGGTCATGGCGTCGGAGACCGGCGTGCTGCCGTTCCCTGAAGAGAAGATCGTCGAGAAGTGGCGGCTCCAACCCGGCAAGATGCTGCTCATCGATCTTGAGAAGGGTTGCATCGTCTCCGACGAGGAAATCAAGGCCGAGCTCGCGGGCGCGCATCCCTACCAGCAATGGCTCGATCAGACTCAGATCCGCGTGCACGAGTTGCCCGGGGGATCGGTGACGCCCTCGCGCACCAATGTGAGCTTGCTCGATCGCCAGCAGGCTTTCGGCTTCACGCAGGAGAGCGTGAAGTTCCTGATGATCCCCATGGCTCAAACCGGTCAAGAAGCCGTCGGTTCAATGGGCACCGACACGCCGATTTCCGCGCTGTCGAGCCGGCCCAAGCTGCTGCACACCTACTTCAAGCAGAACTTCGCGCAAGTGACGAACCCGCCGATCGATCCGATCCGCGAAGAGCTTGTCATGTCGCTCGTGACCTTCATTGGACCGAGGCCGAACCTGCTCGACCTCGAAGGGACTTCGAAGCAGAAGCGGCTCGAGGCGGCGCATCCAATCCTCACCAACGAGAACTTGGAGCGTATCCGCGCCATCGGCGAGGTGGCCGACAACCAGTTCCGCACGGTGACGCTCGACATCACCTACCCGGCCGAGCAGGGTGTCGACGGCATGGCCAAGGCACTCGACAAGCTCTGCCGGAGTGCCGAGAAGGCCGTGCGCGCCGGCGAGAACATCATCATCCTGTCTGACCGGGCGACCGGGCCGGATCGCATTCCGATCCCCTCGCTGCTCGCCACCAGCGCCGTGCATCATCATTTGATTCGCAACGGCCTCCGCACTTCGGTCGGCCTCGTGGTCGAGACCGGCGAGGCCTGCGAGGTGAACCAGTACTGCACCTTGGCCGGCTATGGCGCCGAGGCGATCAACCCCTATCTCGCCTTTGAGACCATCGAGGCGCTTGTGCCGGAGCTCGATGAGGAGCTGACCGCGGAAGAGGCTATCAAGCGTTACATGAAGGCGACCGACAAGGGCATCCTCAAGGTGATGTCCAAGATGGGCATCTCCACCTATCAATCCTATTGCGGCGCGCAAATCTTCGACGCAGTCGGCTTGCGCTCGGACTTCGTCGCCAAGTATTTCACCGGCACCAATACGCAAGTGGAGGGCGTCGGGCTCGACGAGATCGCGCGCGAGACCGTCGAGCGCCATCGCCTCGCCTTCGGCGACATTCCGGTTCTGCGCAATGCGCTTGAGGTCGGCGGCGAGTATGCCTTCCGCGTGCGCGGCGAGACGCATACTTGGCGCCCCGAAGTGGTCGCCGACCTTCAGCATGCGGTACGTGGCGAGTTGCCCGAGAAGTATCGCGCCTATGCCGAGGCCATCAACGAGCAGTCCGAGCAGTTGCTCACCCTACGCGGCATGTTCCGCATCAGGACCGCCGAAGAGATGGGCCGCGCGCCAATTCCGCTCGAGGAGGTCGAGCCGGCCAAGGAGATCGTCAAGCGCTTCGCCACCGGAGCCATGTCGTTCGGCTCGATCAGCCGCGAGGCGCATACCACGCTGGCCATCGCCATGAACCGCATCGGCGGCCGCTCCAACACCGGCGAAGGCGGGGAAGAGGTCGACCGCTTCACACCGCTGCCCAACGGCGACTCCATGCGCTCGGCCATCAAGCAAGTGGCCTCGGGGCGCTTCGGCGTGACGACGGAGTACCTCGTCAACTCCGACATGATGCAGATCAAGATGGCCCAAGGCGCCAAGCCCGGCGAAGGCGGCCAGCTGCCCGGCCACAAGGTGGACGCCACCATCGCCAAGGTGCGCCACTCAACGCCGGGCGTCGGCCTGATCTCGCCGCCGCCGCACCACGACATCTATTCGATCGAAGACCTCAAGCAGCTGATCTTCGATTTGAAGAACGTGAACCCGAAGGGCGACGTGTCGGTGAAGCTCGTGTCCGAAGTTGGTGTCGGCACCGTTGCCGCCGGCGTGGCCAAGGCCATGTCCGATCACGTGACCATTGCCGGCTTCGAGGGCGGCACCGGCGCCTCGCCGCTCACATCCATCAAGCACGCCGGTAGCCCATGGGAGATCGGCCTCGCCGAAACCCAGCAGACTCTGGTGCTGAACCGCCTGCGCGGCCGCATCGAAGTTCAGGTGGACGGCGGCGTGCGCACCGGCCGTGACGTGGTGGTCGGCGCGCTGCTGGGCGCCGATGGGTTCGGTTTCTCGACCGCGCCGTTGATCGCCGCAGGCTGCATCATGATGCGCAAGTGTCATTTGAACACCTGCCCGGTCGGCATCGCCACCCAGGACCCGGTGCTGCGCAAGCGCTTCACCGGTAAGCCCGAGCATGTCATCAACTACTTCTTCTATGTCGCCGAGGAAGTGCGCGAGTACATGGCCGCGCTCGGGTTCCGCACCTTCGACGAAATGATCGGCCACACCGAGGTGCTCGATAAGAGCCAAGCCATCGACCATTGGAAGGCGAAGGGTCTCGACTTCACCAAGCTGTTCCACAAGGCCGAGGTGGGTCCCGAGGTCGCTATCTACAATTCGGAGCGCCAGGATCACGGCCTCGACAAGGTCCTCGACAACAAGCTCATTGCCTTGTGCCGCGAGGCAATCGAGGACAAGAAGCCGGTCAAGCTCGACCTGCCGATCAAGAACGTCGATCGCACCACCGGCGCCATGCTGTCGGGTGAGATCGCGACGCGTTATGGTCACGCCGGCTTGCCCGAGGACACCATTTGGGTGCGCTTCAAGGGCTCGGCCGGGCAGAGCTTCGGTGCTTGGCTCGCGCACGGCGTCACCCTCGACCTCGTGGGCGAGGCCAATGACTATGTCGGCAAGGGCCTCTCAGGTGGACGTCTGATTGTCAGGCCACCCGAGGAGTCCGGTATCGTGCCCGAGAAGTCCATTATCGTCGGCAACACCGTTCTGTATGGCGCGATCGCGGGCGAGTGCTACTTCCGCGGCGTCGCCGGCGAGCGTTTCGCCGTGCGCAATTCCGGCGCCATCGCCGTGGTCGAAGGTACCGGCGATCATGGCTGCGAGTACATGACCGGCGGCGTGGTCACGGTCATCGGTCCCACCGGACGCAACTTCGCGGCCGGCATGTCCGGCGGCATCGCCTACGTATTGGACGAGGACGGCGACTTCGAGCGCCGCTGCAATATGGCCATGGTCGATCTGGAGCCGATTCCCAGCGAGGAGCATGTCATGGAACAGCGCCGTCACCAGGGCGGCGACCTCGAAAGCCACGGCCTCGTGGACTTGAGCGACATGACCCGCTTCGACGAGGAGCGGCTGCATCAGTTGATTCAGAACCATCTCCACTACACGGGTTCGGCGCGCGCGAAGGCGATCCTCGATGACTGGGCGACGTACCTGCCGAAATTCGTCAAGGTCATGCCTGTCGAGTACCGGCGCGCCTTGGAGGAGATGGCCCGCCAGCAGGCGGCCGATACCACCGGCCTCGGCGAGATCGAGATCGGGCTGCGCGGCAACGGCAAATAGCTAAATGGGCAAACGCGTAAGTCCCGGACGGGGCGCCGGGCTGTGGTCTTGCCATGCAGAGGTGCGGTACGTTGATGTAAAGGCAGGCGGGACCCCCGCCGCATTGAGATGACTAGGGCTGAGAGCGTGACGTTGATGGGCAAGATCACTGGCTTCCTTGAGATCGAGCGGGAGGACCGGACCTACGAGCCGGCCGCCGATCGCGTACGCCACTACAAGGAGTTCGTGATCCCGCCAAGCGAGGGGGAGATCACTCGCCAGGCCGCCCGCTGTATGGATTGCGGCATTCCGTATTGCCACACCGGCTGCCCGGTGAATAATCAGATCCCCGATTGGAACGATCTCGTCTATCAGGCCGACTGGGACGAGGCCGCGCGTAACCTGCACTCGACCAACAACTTCCCCGAGGTCACGGGTCGCATCTGCCCGGCGCCGTGCGAGGCCGCCTGCACGCTCAACATCATCGACGTGCCTGTGACCATCAAGTCGATCGAGTGCGCCATTGCCGACAAGGCGTTCGACGAGGGCTGGGTCGTTCCGCAGCTACCCGAGAAGAAGACCGGCAAGAAGGTCGCCGTAATCGGCTCAGGTCCCGCGGGCCTCGCCGCGGCCCAACAACTCGCCCGCGCCGGCCACGACGTTCATGTCTACGAGAAGCACGCCAAGCCCGGCGGCTTGCTCCGCTACGGCATTCCCGACTTCAAGATGGAGAAGTACATCGTCGACCGCCGCGTGGCGCAGATGGAAGCCGAAGGCGTGACCTTCCACTGCAATGTCCATGTCGGTAAGGACGTGCGTATCCAGAAGCTCGAGCGCGAATACGATGCCGTGCTGCTTGCCGGCGGGGCCGAGCATCCCCGTGATCTGAACGTACCTGGCCGCGAACTCGATGGCGTCCATTTCGCCATGGACTTCCTGCCGCAACAGAACCGCCGCGTGTCGGACGAACCGCTGGGCGACGTCGAGCCGATCCTCGCCGAAGGCAAGGACGTGGTGGTGATCGGCGGTGGCGACACCGGCTCGGACTGCATTGGCACGTCCTTCCGCCAGGGCGCCACCTCGGTGACGCAGCTCGAAATCATGCCGCAGCCACCCGAGCAGGAAAACAAGTCGCTCACCTGGCCGCATTGGCCGCTCAAGTTCCGCACCTCTTCGAGCCAGGCCGAAGGCGCCGCGCGCGATTTCAGCGTTGCGACCAATCGCTTCTTGGGGAACGGCAAGGTGGAGCAACTCGAATGCGTCCGCCTCGACGGCCAAATGAAGCCGGTCCCCGGCAGCGAGTTCACCATTCCCGCCGATCTCGTTCTGCTCGCCATGGGCTTCCTGCATCCCGTGCAGGAAGGCATGGTCAAAGACCTCCGGGTCGATCTCGACAACCGCGGCAATGTAAAGGCGAACGTCGTGGACTACCGCACCTCGCGGTCGAACGTGTTCGCCGCCGGCGATATGCGCCGTGGCCAGTCGCTCGTGGTCTGGGCCATCCGCGAGGGGCGCCAGGCGGCTCATGCTATCGACAAATTCCTGATGGGAAAGACCGACCTGCCCCGTTAATCGCTGTCAGCGAGCGCAGGGCGTACGGGCCTAGCCGGGCGGCCAGGTAAAATCGTCGGCCCTGCCAGACTTCGGATCGAGCTGCTCGCCCCTGATCAGGACCTTGTAATAAGGCCGCTGGGACAGCGGCAGCTGCGGCCGCGATGAAGCCAGTGACAGGTCGGTCACCGCCGAGATCGTTGCGACCGCGGTGTATCCGCCGGGAAGCTCGGTGGTGATCACTTCGGGTTCGGTCGTGGCGCTGTTTGACTCCTGCGGCGCGCTTTGCAGAGCCTGCAATGTCGTGTCCGTGAGCGTTGGCATGACGACGCTGACCTCGCCGACTTGGTTCTCTTGCACGTCGTCGCCGTCCTCGTTCGCCACGTCCTCGTCTGCGGTATCTTCCGCTTCGGCTGCCTCCGGCTCTTGTTGTACGGGCGCAGGCTTGGCCGCGCTGAAGCGGTCCAGCACCTTGGCTTGTTCACCCTCGTCGCCGGCGAGCGGAATATTGCGCTCCTCCTTGGCGAGAGTCAGATCCTTGCGCATCTCCTGCTCCACGAAGTGCGCGAGCTTGAGATAGCCGCGCATCGTGAAGTGGACACCGTCATCGGCCCGCAAGCGCTTGCTTTGCCCCGACATGTCTGGGCCGTAGGCGCTATAGCGCCCGGACTCATCGACGAAGCCGCCGAATGTATCGATGTACTTGGCGCCATTGATGAACGCCTTCTCGCGATAGACGTCATTGAGCTGCTCGGCGTTGCCGGTCTGATCGGGACTGCGCATCACCGGCAGACCGACCCAATAGGTCGCGACGTTGGCGGCCCGCAATTTCTTGATGAACGTCTCGACCTGCGCGCCATAAACCTGCCGCCACTCCTCGCTGCCGACCTTGAGCCATTTGCCGTCATGCTTGATCGCCTGGCTATCGTTGACGCCGAACATCACCACGGCGACCTGATAGGACTCCTCCTTCAGAATCTTGTCGAGTTCGGCATCCCAGTCGTAGCGGTCGTCGCGCGCGAGGCCTGTTCCGGATTTCGAGCGCTTGATGAAGTCGATCGTCGCGTCCTCATCGAAGGCGCGATAGAGCCCTTCCCAAAGACCGTCGCCCAATGAATCGCCGAGTACGACGATGCGGTAACGGTCGCCGTTGGGGAACGGCGTGATGTAGCTGCGGTGGGCCGGGGTCTCGCTCTGCGCCGCCCCCGGCTGAGGCGCCAAGCACAGCAGGGTAATGACGGCCGCGAACGCCACGCCCGCGGTCCGCAAGGCCGGCGCAAAGCGCCCAAGACGGCAAAACGCATTACCCGGCATCGTCATGTTGAACCCTTGTTGAGCCAGACGCTCCCTATAGCATCAATTGGGCGCTGGCGCGGCCTGTCCCGCTCCCTTTGCAGGCGGCTGTTCTGGGGCCGGTACGGCTTGCACAGCGCCCGTCGGGGCCGCCGGGACGGCGCCGACCGGCTGCTCGACCGCAACCGGAGTGGGCGGCGGCGGCTCGGCCCGCAAGGTCTTGAGCAGGGTCTGCGTAGGAATCCCGTCCTCCTTCAGGCCCTTGGCCCGTTGGTAGGCTTTGATGCTCTCGCTCGTCCCGCTGCCCACGATGCCGTCCACGTCGCCCTCCAAATAACCCTGGGCGACCAGGAGCGTCTGCAGTTCCTTGCGTTGATCCAGCGACAGTCGATTTTCACCGACCGGCCAGGGCTGAACGAACGGTCCATAACCGGCGATGCGATCGGCCAGGTGGCCGACGGCGAGCGCGTAGGATTTGGCCACGTTGTAGCGCAGGATCGACCGGAAGTTGTTCAAGGTGAGAAACGCGGGGCCGTTGGCGCCTTCCGGCGCGAACAAGTTCGCCTTGTCACCTGGCCGTGGAAACGGCTGACCAGTGACCCTGACGAAGCCAAGCTTCTCCCATTGGCCGAGCGTCTTATAGGTATTCTCGCTGATCTTATTCGGATTGACTCCCTTCGGGACGCGTACCTCGTAGCCCCAGGTCTGTCCGGGAATCCATTTCGAGACCTTGAGATAGCTCGCCGTCGAGCCGAGCGCGTCGGGGATCGTGCCCCAGATGTCGCGCCGTCCATCGCCGTCGTAATCGACGGCATAGGCGGTATAGGTGGTGGGAATGAATTGCGTGTGCCCCATGGCGCCGGCCCATGAGCCGTTCATCGCCTCGAATGAGACATCGCCGCGTTCCAGGACTTTCAACGCCGAAACAATCTGCCCTCTTGCGTACTTGGCCTTGGTGCCGGAGCAAGCAAGCGTCATCAGCGAGCGGATTACGTTTTGCTCCCCAGGATTCTCGCCGTAGTTCGATTCGACGCCCCAGATCGCCACGAGAATGTGTCGGTCAACGCCGTACTTCTTCTCGAGCTGATCAAGCAGCGGCTTGTACTCGATGAGCTTCTGCTTGCCGTTCGCGATCCGCTTCTCCGACGCGGCGCGATCGACATATTCGCCGATCGGCTTCACGTATTCGGGCTGGTAGTTCGCCAACTTGATCACTTCCGGGTCCGGCGTGAGCGCCTTGGTGGCTTTCTCGAAGGTGGCCGAGCTGACACCAGATCGCTTGGCGGCAGGCCAGAAGCTCTTCACGCAGGACTGAAAGTCCGCCCGGGCTGCTCCGTCGGACAAGGTCAGCAGCAGCGCCGAACTCAGCGTCACTGCCAGAGCATTGGGAATTCGATCGATTCGCATGAGCGGAATTTAGCAACCGGCCCTGGCAAAACCTAGGCAGTCAAGCCCCCGCCACCCGGAAATTCGTCAATTCTGGGAGCTGGCTGCCTTGAGCACGCCATTGACCAGGGCGCTGCTCGGGTAGCAGGTGAGCGGCAATTTCAGCCTCTTCTCTTCCTTGCCGATGGTCTGGCGCGTCTTGAAGCCGACCAGCCCGTCGACCTTGCCCACGTCGTGGCCTTGCGCCACCAGCACCTCCTGGAAGCGCTGGATCTTGTCGCGCGGGAAGCGCTCGACCGGGTCCCACGTCCCCACGAAATCGACCGGCGAATTGTAGGCGATCATGTCCGCCACATGCCCCACGAAGATCGCGTACACATCGGAGTTGTTATAGAGCTTCAGCACCGAGAAGTTGGTCGTTGCCAGAAAGGTCGGTCCCTTCATCCCCGCCGGAAGGACCAGGAACGTCCAATCGTCCAGCCGGTCCTCCGGAAAGGGGCGTTCCTTCACTCGCTTGACGCCAAGATCGATCCATTCGCGGATCGGCAGCGACTGGTCGGGGCCTTGCCGCGTGCAATCGAAATCCTTTGGCAACTCGACCTCGTACGCCCAAGGCTGATTGCCGTCCCAGCCTTGGCTGTGCAGCGAGTTGCCCGCCGAGGCGAGCGCATCGGGCACCGAGCCCCAGATGTCGCGCCGTCCGTCGCCATCGAAGTCGACGGCGTAATTCTCGAAGTCGCCCGGCAGGAATTGCGTGTAGCCCATGGCGCCGGCCCACGAGCTCTTCATCTCGGCGCGCGTCGCGTGGCCAAGCTCGATGATCTTGAGCGCGCCGATGAGTTGCGGACGGAACTCGTCTTGCCTGCGGCCCATGAAGGCTTGCGTGGCGATCGCCGTAACAGCGTCATAGGGTAGCTTCGCCGCGCCGAAACCCGTCTCGCGGCCCCAAATTGCAACGACGATGCTTGCCGGCACGCCGTATTGTTTTTGAATCTCGCTCAAGGTCGGTGCGAGCTGCTTGTACTTGGTGCGCCCCGTGGCAGCGAGCGAATTGAGCGCGCCTTTGCTGAAGTATTTCTCGGGGATGTCGAACTCGGCCTGATGGCGCGGCTTCGGTTTCATCGAGTCGGGCAGCGCCGGGCCCCCTGGGGACGCAGGATCAGGCGGCACAAGCTGCGGCAACGACCAATCGAGCGTGAGCCCCTTCAATTGGGCATCGAAGGTCTTGCGCGAGACGCCTGCCGCCTCTGCCTCGGGCCACAGGTCCTGCAACCACTGCGCAAATTGCGCCTCGACCGCCTTCTTGTACTCGGTCGCGGAGTCGGCAGCGGCCGAGCCGACCGGCCCGAGGACCTGCGCGGCCAGCGCCAAGGCCAGAGCAAGCCCGGCCCGTGACGGTCCAAATGCCCGCAGTCTCATGCCCTCGTCCCTTCGCGATTCAGGGTCAGATCGACTGATTGTGGCGAGGGGATTTGGCGGTGAAAAGGCGAAAAAGGCTGAAAAGCTCTAGGACGCCGCGCGGTAGTCCTTGAGGCGCCGTTCCCAGGCAAGCGCATCCTCGACGATGGTGTCGAGATCGGCGCGTTGCGGCACCCAGCCCAGCACGTCCTTGATGCGGTTGGCGCCCGCCACCAGTTCGGCGGGGTCGCCCGGACGCCGGCCGGCGGTGCGCACCGTAAAGTCCGTGTTGGATGCCCGCTTCACCGCCGCCACTACATCGAGCACCGAGAAGCCTTTGCCGTAGCCGCAATTGAGCACGACGCTCTCGCCGCCCGCGCGGAGATAACGCAGCGCATCGAGATGAGCGCGGACCAGATCGGTGACATGGATGTAGTCGCGGATGCAGGTCCCGTCCGGCGTCTCGTAGTCGGTGCCGTAGACCTCGAGATACGGACGCAAGCCGACTGCGGCCTCCGACGCGACCTTGATGAGATGCGTGGCGCGCGGCGTCGACTGGCCGCTGCGCCCTTGGGGTCGGCGCCCGCGACGTTGAAGTAGCGCAACGCCACGAAGCGCAGCGGATGTGCCTTCGCCGTGTCACGCAGCATGGTCTCGGTCATCAGCTTCGAGCTGCCGTAAGGCGAGATCGGCTCGAGCTTCGCTTCCTCGGTGACCGGATTGATCTCCGGGATGCCGTAGACCGCCGCCGTCGACGAGAAAATAAAGTACGGGATCTTGGTCTCGACCGCGCAGGCGATCAGCGCGCGTGATTTGCAAGTGTTGTTGAGATAGTAGCCGAGCGGGTCTGCCACTGATCCGGCACGACGACCGAACCGGCGAAATGCAGAATGGCGTCGATGGAGTTGTTCTTCAGCAGGCCGCGGACCAGAGTCTGGTCGCCGACATCGCCCTCCACGAAGGTCGCTTCGTTTGGGACCGCCCAGCGGAACCCGGTGGACAGGTTGTCCAGAACGATCACGTCCTCGCCGGCGTCGAGCAGCTCGAGCGTCATATGGCTGCCGATGAACCCCGCCCCGCCAGTCACCAGAACGCTCATGGATCAACCCTCAAGTGTTGGACGTCTTGCATTTACCTGCGTGGTATCGGAAACACGTTAAAAGGGCTTCTAAGCCCGGGGTGCATCCGCCTTTTCTCGCCGATTCTTATGGTTAACGAGGACTGAATGCCTGCTCGCGTCCGCAAAGCCGTGTTCCCCGTTGCCGGGCTCGGCACTCGCTTTCTCCCCGCCACCAAGGCAATGCCAAAGGAGATGCTGACCGTGGTCGACCGGCCGCTGATTCAGCACGTGGTGGACGAGGCGCGCGAGGCCGGCATCGATCATTTTATCTTCGTCACGGGCCGCAACAAGAGCGCCATCGAGGACCATTTCGACAAGCAGCCTGAGCTTGAGGAGACCCTCGCCGCCCGCGGCAAGACCGCCGAGCTTGAGGCGCTGGCCCGCGATCTGCCGGCGGCCGGCCAAGCGAGCTTCGTGCGGCAGCAAGAGCCTCTGGGGCTCGGCCATGCGGTGTGGTGCGCGCGGGATCTCGTCGGCAACGAGCCCTTCGCCCTAATCCTGCCCGACGTGCTGGTGCAGACCCCCGGCAAGAGCTGCCTCGCGCAACTGCTCGATGTCTATAACCAGCGCGGCGGCAACATCGTCGCGGTCCAGCCTGTTCCGGACGACCAGGTGAAGAACTATGGCGTGGTCGCGGTCGGTAAAGCCGATGACGGTGTCTTGCCCATCACCGGCATGGTCGAGAAGCCAAAGCCCGGCACCCAACCCTCGAATCTCACCATCCTCGGCCGCTATATCTTGCAGCCGGAGATCTTCGACTACTTGTCGGATCAAAAGAAGGGCGCGGGCGGAGAGATCCAGGTTACCGACTCCATGTTGGCACTGCTGAAGAAGCAGCCCTTCTGGGCCGTTGAGTACGAAGGCCGCGCCTTCGACTGCGGTTCGAAACCTGGCTTCCTCGCCGCCAATATCGCGTACGCGCTCGAGCGAGACGATTTGCGCGACGCCGTCATTGCCGAGATCAAGAAGCTCGTGTGAGTCCACTAGTGGCGGATGCGCATGCCGATCCGCACCTCGTTCTCGAGGAAGTCGCTTGCGGGGTCGGTCGAGAAGAAGTCGGTGTGCTCGTAGCGGGCATAGACCGACCAGGTCGGGTTGAAATAGTACTCGGCGCTGATGCCTTCCTTGATCCGCTCATCGACCAGGGGGCTTTCGGCGTAGTCGGCGATTTCGTAGGACACGAAGCCGCGCATCACGAGAAAGCGCCAGAACGCGTGTTGCAACGATAGCTCGTAGTAGCGATCGACGGCGCCGAGCGCATCGACCAGCGTAGTGGTATCGACGCTGGTGCGCGCCAAGAACTCGACCATCGTCATTGGCGTCGGCATCCAGATGAGATCAGCGTTCAGCAAGAAGCCTTCCACGGGATCCAGGCTTGTATCGATCGACGACAGCTGGCCCCAGCCCGCGCTGATCTCGCCGGTGAACCGCGCCTTGGTGAACACGAACCCGGAAAGCAATTCGTAGCCCGATGAGTTTCTGTTGATGCCGGCCGTGCTGATGGGCTGCTTGAAGTCCTCCTCGGTGAGCGCCCCTTCCGAGAACACAGCCAAGTCCGAGTTGAGCTGATACGTGCCGCGCAGCTTCAGCTCGCTCTCGCGATAGTCCCTGATGTCCTGCACCGGAATGCCGGTTGGTATTGTGGGATCGAAGATCGTGCCGGCGATGTCGTCGTAATTGTAGTCGGCGACCGTGCCTTCGATCGCGAGCGTCAGGCGGTTGAACGTGTGATCGGCCCCTGCCGTGATGTGCTGCTCGTGCACGTTGGTCTGTTCGCCGGCGATGTCTGTGATGCTCACGGAGTTGCGGCCCGCTTGGGTCTGCGATTTCGCCAATTCGAGCGCAAGATGCGAACGCCGCGTCACGTCGAGCCGCCCCCGCAGGGTCGCGAAATAGATGCGGTCGTCCTCGACCGGAAAGTCGTTGTACCAGCTCCAGTCGGAATCGAACTCCGCACTCAGGAAATGGCGCGCCCAGTTCGACTCGAGGCGCACATTGGGCGCGAACTCAAACGCGGCATCCGGATGCGTATCGGTCTTCGTGGCGAGCACGTTGTCGGTGAGGATGGTGCCGACCTCGGCTTCGGTGAACAGGAGGAAGCTGCCGATCCTCATGCCGATCGGCACGTATGGATCGAGCTCGTGCCCTTGGGCGGTAGCGATCGGGCCTCTTCGTCATCGTCATCGTCAATAAGCGGCGGCCCGATCAGCGGCTCGCCAGACTCATCGGTGATGCCGGGCCCCGGCACGGCTGGTGCCTCTGCAGACTCGTCGCCAAGCCCTCCAAGCGGCGGTGGCGGCCCGGGCGGTTGCGGAAGAAGGGAATTATCGTCGGCGAGGTTGCCCGATGTGGGTGGCGCCAGGTCGTTGGTGCCGTCGCCGGTCTGGGCCTCCTGGGCCCGCTGCTTCTTGACGATCGAGGTCGCGGGCGGGGTCGTGTCGGTATCGCTTTGCGTGCCAAGACTGCCGCGCAACGGCACCCCACCCGCATTTTGGGCGGCGGCCGGGGCTGAAAGGGCGGCAAGCAGGGCTGCAGCGAGCGCGCCCGCTGCGCATGGACAATGGCGACGCGGCAAAGACGCACCCTCGATCGACGCTCGGCAAACGCCCAGAAACCAACGGAAAATGTGGCCCTGGGCTGAAGCCCGTTGACGGCTAAGCCTAGGAGCAACACGGTTAACGAGCCGTTTAGGGCCGTCTCGAAATGATGCGCGGTCCTTCGGTTGCCTTAATCCGTGCTAAAATCGGCGTCGCACCAGGGGGAGCACACCATCATGCCGGCAGGCTTGAAGCGGGACCTATCGCTGTCGGAGGACCGTGGCGAGACCGTCGCATCCGCCGCGCGAACGCTTCAGCTCGAGACTGAAGGCTTGAGCGCCCTCAAAGCCGCCCTGACCGACGGTCTGGGCGCGAGTTTTGCCGACGCCATCAATATCCTTCACGGCTGCCGCGGGCGGATCATCGTCACCGGCATGGGCAAGAGCGGTCACGTCGGAATGAAAGTGGCCGCCACCCTCTCCTCCACCGGAACACCGGCCCATTTCGTCCACCCGAGCGAGGCGAGCCACGGTGACCTCGGCATGATCACCCGCGACGACGTGATCCTCGCGTTCTCGTGGTCTGGAGAAACCGTCGAGCTGGGCAACATCGTCTCCTATTCGCGCCGCTTCACCGTGCCGCTCATCGCCGTGACCTCGAACGCGGAGTCGACGCTCGGGCAAGCCGCCGAGGTCGTGCTCGCGCTGCCGCACGCCAAGGAAGCGTGCCCGCACGGTCTTGCGCCAACCACCTCCACCATCATGCAGCTTGCACTCGGCGATTCCATCGCCATTGCATTGCTCGAGAGCAAAGGCTTCACCGCCATCGACTTCAAGGCGCTGCACCCAGGCGGTCAGCTTGGTGCCAAGTTGAAATTCGTGAGCGACTTGATGCACAAGGGCGACAGAGTGCCGATCACGGCTACGCATACGCCGATGGCCGAAGCTCTGGTGATCATGACCGAAAAGGCATTCGGCTGTCTCGGTGTTGTCGACGATAACGGCCGCCTCGTCGGCATCATCACCGACGGCGACCTGCGCCGGCACATGGGTGACGGTCTGCTGACCCGTCGCACCGGCGAGATCATGACCGCGGGGCCGAAGACGGTTGGTCCGGACACCATGACCGCCGAGGCGCTGGCGATCATGAATTTGAGCGAGCGTCCCTTCACCGCGCTGTTCGTCGTCGAGAACGGCTGCCCGGTCGGCATCCTTCACATTCACGATTTGCTGCGCGCCGGCGTCGCCTAAGCGGCAGCCTGCACCGCCTCCCGCCGCTTGACGCGCGAGAACGAGCGTCCGGCTTCCGGCATCGCGCCGGTCTTCTCGTCTACCCGGCTGAGCGCGGTGGCGAGTTCCAGATAATGATAATGCATGGCCACCTTGATCACGTAGGTGAAGAGGATGTGCGGTTCGCGCCAGCGCCGCCGCACGATACGCAAGCTGCTGCCGGTAACGCGCGCGAAGCGACGTATCTTTCACAAGAGAGAACAAACGCGCGGCGACCACACCGATCTTGCGTAGTTGAGCAGGCACCGCTTCGCCCACGCGCGAGGCGCTTGTCCGACCAATAGGCCAACCCGTGCACGGGATATTTGAAGGTCCCGTCTATGTACTGGGAATCAAGCCGTTCGAAATAGGCGTCCGGGCGATAGCACACCTGCATGACATCTATGAAGCCATCGCGGGCGCCTCGCGCGACGTCCCGAGCGGCACGACATTCGTGCCATAGAGACCGCTGTCCTCGTCATCGTTTAGCCGTCCCGCTTGTTTGAGACGATCGTAAAGCGGCGTCGTCGGAATGGCATGCAGGAGCCCGATGAGCGCCGCCGAGTACGCGCGTCGCTTAGAAACTTTGGCATCACATCGAAATCGAGGGATCGTCGTGATCGAAGCCCACGATCATGCCACACCACACGTCGATGCCCCGGCTCTGGATGCGATGCACGCGGTCCAGCAGCGAGCCCGCGTTCGGCCGCACGTTCTGAAGCTTCTTGGTCTCCTTCAGGGAGTCCTCGTTGGGAGTCTCGATACCGATAAACACGCTTTGGAAATTGGCGAGCCCCATGAGCTCCATCAGTTCCTCGTCCTCGGCAAGATCGAGCGACGCTTCGGTAAAGAGCGTGAGCGGATAGCCGCGCTCCTGCTGCCACTGAACGATGTCGCGCAGGATCGGCTTGATCGCCTTCTTGTTGCCGATCAGGTTGTCATCAACCACGAACACGATCCGCATGCCGGCCCGCTCGAAGGACTCGAGCCCGCGAGGCCCAGAGTGCTCGCCTTGAGGCGGGGCCTGCGGCCGAAGGTGACGATGATGTCGCAGAACTCGCAAGTGAACGGGCACCCGCGCGAGATCTGCAGGCTTCCGAACATGTAGCGGTCGATCTTGAGTTTATCGATGCGCGGCAACGGCAGCTTCGTGATGTCGCTCTTCTCGGGCTGCTCGTAGCGGCTCTTGTAGCAGCCGCCCTCCCACTCCTTCAAGAATTGCGGCCATGTCTCGTCGGCTTCGCCGACGAAGATGACGTCGGCAACCCCCTCCAACACTTCCGGCTCAACCGTAGCCATCGGGCCGCCGACCACGGTTGTGATGCCCAGCGCTTTGACGCGCTCGATGATCTCGATGAGACGTCGGCCTTGGATGCTCATGCCGGTCAGACATACGAGATCGGCCTTTGCGAGCCGGTCGAAGTCGATATCCTCTACATTCTCGTCCACCAGCGTCACTTCGTGATGGTCGGGAACCAACGCGGCGAGTAGGCCGAGACAGGCGACTGGCAAATTGGCGCGCTTGCCGAATAGCGGCATGCAATGCTCCAATCCCCAGAAGGATATGTTGAAGCGCGGATTAATAATGACGATGTCTGCCATAGCCCCTTCCAGCGTTGGAGAAGATCAATTCGTACTACAGTGGCCAAACGTGGCGACAAGGCGGCCCCAAAAGTGCCCAAAAGATTGCGCTTTACGTGCCCTCCCTGCGGAAACCAGCTTTGAGACCTAGATCGAAAACGCCGTGACAGCCGAAACGTTCGACATTTTCGTTATCGGCGGTGGAATTCACGGCGCAGCCGTCGCGCGTGACGCCGCGGGCCGCGGGCTGAAAGTGATGCTCGCCGAGAAAGGCGATTACGCGTGCGCCACCTCCTCCGCTTCCTCCAAGTTGATCCACGGTGGCTTGCGCTACCTCGAGCGGCTCGAGCTTAAGCTCGTGCGCGAATCGTTGGCCGAACGCGCCGAACTGCTCAAAGCCGCACCACATTTGGTCACGCCATTGCAGTTCCTCTTACCGATCTATGGCTGGCAGAAGCGCAATGCCTGGTTTATCCACGCGGGTCTTGCGCTCTACGACCTTCTATCGATCGGCGACGGCTTGCCTGCGAGCGGCCGGCTTTCAGCCAAGGAGATCAAGGCCCTTCCCCGGCTCCGCCGCGACGACCTCAGCGCCGTTCTCCACTATTCCGATTGCCAAGCCGACGACGCGCGCCTCACCTTGAGCGTGGCACTCGATGCGCGCGCCCGCGGCGCCGACATCCTCAACCGCCGCGCCGTAACGGCCATCACAGCAACCGAGACGGGCTACGCCGTCGAGCTCGATGAGCGCGGGACCAAGCGGCGCGTTGACGCGCGGTTCATCGTCAACGCCGCAGGCGCCTTCGTCGCGGAAGTCGAGAAGCTGACGGACGCGGCGCCCGTGCCGCAATCGCTTCGGCTCGTGCGCGGCAGCCACATCGTTTTGCCAATGCCCGAGCCTGCCGACGCGGACGCCTACACACTTCAAGACGAAGGCGAGCGCATCGTGTTCGCCCTCCCTGGCTCGATGGGCGCTTCCTCATCGTCGGCACCACCGACGTGCCGCACAACGGCGATCCCGGCCACGCCGAATGCTCGGCCGACGAAAAGGCCTATCTGCTTCACGCCTACAACCGGTACTTCACGAATCCGCGGAGGCCGCTCACTGAACGCGACATTGTTTTTACCTGGTCGGGCGTGCGCGCCCTTCACGGCAGCACGGAGGAGAACCCAAGCCGCATCAGCCGTACCCCCACCTTGTCGGCTGTCGCGCATGGTCAGGGTGGGTTTGTCACGATCTATGGCGGCAAGCTCACCACACACCGCGCGCTCGCCGAAGACGTGCTCGACGCACTACGCGGGCTCGGTCTCGAAACGAGCGGTCCGTGGACCAGGAATGTGCCCCTTTATGGCGGCAGCATGCCCCGGCCCGCGCTTCTCGCCCACGCAGAGAAATGCCCCGAAAGCGTCTCGCTCGAGACGCGCCGGCGCTGGGCCCTCACCTATGGCGACCGAATCGATGACGTATTCGCGCGCATCGAAGCAGACGCGGCAGCCGCGCAAGAGATCACGCCGGGCGTTCCGCGTGCCGAGCTCGAATATGTCGTCGAAGCCGAGGACGCCATGACCGCGGAGGACTTTCTGCTCCGCCGGACCAAGCTGCATCTTCTTCTCGACGAAGCAGGACGCGACACGATCAGGCAGTGGTTCGCCACGGTTTGAGGGACTGCGAAGAATGGCGCGCTACACTGTCCGCAAGGGCAAGCGATACCGGGCGACGATCAACCTCGGTCTATTTCAGAGCGTGGCCTCCAATGAGATGGTCGCCGATAAGTTTCGCGAGGTCGGTTTCACCGACGTCGTCGTCACCGGCTCTGGCCGCACGCGGCACGCCGAAGCTCGTGGCGCCAAAAACGCCGCCGCCGAGATCCCCGACGAGATCAGCGAGATTCACGAGATCGAAGTTTGACTAAGCTGGCTCGACCCTGAGCACCGAGCCGTCAGTGCCCACGACTTTGATCCGCGTGCCCGCCGGAAGCTCGGGCCCTTCCACCCGCCAGATCGTGTCGCCCGAGCGGATGCTGCCCCGGCCATTGACGATCGGGTCGATCAGATCGAACGACTGGCCGATGAGTTGCGCGGCGCGCTCGTTGAGCAGCGGCTGCTCGCTCTCGAGCGGGTGTTTGCGGAGATATTTGTTGGCGAGCAGTACGGACGCGAGCGACAGCCCGCAAAACCAGATCAGCTGCCACTGCCAGCTGATGTCGTAGCGAAACATGATCAGTCCGGTCACGGCGGCCGCCAAGCCGAACCACACGAAGAAGATGCCGGGCGCCAACAGTTCGAGAACGAACAGGATGGCCGCAAGGATCATCCAGTTCCAGGCGCCGAGCGCGAGTATGGTTTCCATCGGTCAGCCTCCGTTAGACCGAGGGGACGGACCCGCGGCCGCGTCCACCTTGCGGCTTCGGTTGCTCGGCCGAGTTACCACCACCGCTGCCGAAGGCTTCACGGGCGATCTCGCCGACACCGGCAATGGCGCCGATCACCGACGAGGCTTCGAGCGGCAAGAGCATCACCTTTTGATTGTCGGCCTCGGCCAGCGCCTTCAGTGCGCCGACATAGTTGTTGGCGACGAAGTAGTTGATCGCTTGAACGCTACCTTTGCCGATCGCCTCGCTCACCACAGTGGTCGCCTTGGCCTCGGCCTCCGCCTCACGCTCGCGGGCCTCGGCATCGCGGTACGCCGCCTCGCGCCGGCCCTCGGCGGCCAAGATCTGCGCCTGCTTGGCGCCTTCGGCGGAGAGGATCGCCGCCTGGCGCTCGCCTTCGGCAACCAGGATCGCCGCACGCTTATCGCGCTCGGCCTTCATCTGCCGCGCCATGGAGTCCACCAGATCGCGCGGCGGCTCGATGTCCTTGATCTCGATGCGGGTGACCTTGACGCCCCAGTTATGGGTCGCATCGTCCACCACTTTCAGCAAACGGTGATTGATCTCGTCACGCTCCGACAGGAGCTTGTCGAGGTCCATGGAGCCCATCACCGTGCGGATATTGGTCATGGTGAGATTGAGAATGGCGACCTCGAGATTCGTCACCTCGTAGCTCGCCCGCGCGGCGTCGAGCACCTGGAAGAAGGCGACGCCGTCGACCCTGACCATGGCGTTGTCGCGGGTGATCACCTCCTGGCTCGGCACGGCGATCACCTGTTCCATCATGTTGATCTTCCGTCCGATGCGGTCGATGAACGGGATGATGAGGGTGAGCCCCGGATGAAGCGTCCGCGTGTAGCGGCCGAAGCGCTCGACCGTGTAGTTCCAGCCTTGCGGGACGATCTTGACCGCGGCGACAACCGCCAAGACGAACAGGACGAGAAGGACCAGAACGAAGATATCAAAGCCGAGCATTGCATCCTCCCAAGATCCGGCGGCGCGCCGGAGAACCTAGACTATCTCGCACGCCAGTCCCGCGGCACTCAATACGTGGTGCAGGGTTGCCCCCGTTTTAAGGGGCGTGTTGGCCCCCAACCATCCCTTTGTGAGCCCCCTCACACTACTGCTCGAGGAGCTTCAAGATGTCTTGCGCTGCAGCATTGGCGGCCGCGTCCGCCGCTGGGCCCCATGTCCGATCGAGCGAGCCTTTGCGGACGAGTTTGGTCTGGGTGACGTTGCCGAGCCGCGTGCCGCCGGGGCCAAACACCGTCCAATCGATGCGGACGCTCTCTTTGCCGCGCTCCGCCGGCGCCAGCCGCACGGTCCCCTGGATCTCGTAACCGTCGGCTTCCGGCGTGCCGGTCACGGTGAATCCAAGGTCGAGGAGCCGGTTGGATAGCGCGCGGGAGAGCGCCGGATCTCCGTCGCCTGGCGCGCCAACCACGTCGACGAAGGCAAGCCGCTCGGCCGCGGACACCGTCATCGGCAGCATCATTGAAACGACAACGCAGAGAATTGCGGCCGCCCGCATCATGCGCATCACCCTCTGACAAAGGTCGGGTCGGACCATAGCGCGCAGGGACAACCTCTCCAAGACAGCGCGGTCAGCACCGCTTCTTGGCGTTACGGAGTTCCACGAGCTTGCGGTCAATGGCCTTGGCCCAAGCGCCCGTAGCGATGGAAACGTTGGTGCCGTAGGTACCGCCGATGATGTTGAGCGCCGCCAGCGCCGGCGCCACAGACTGGACCCCGGCGAGAATCCGCTGGTCGTTGTTGGCTTTCTCCTGCTCCAGCGTGGCGATCTGCTTGTCGATGCGTGCACAACTGGGCTTCACCGCATCGATTTCCCGCATGGTCATGGGCGTGGCGCATCCCGCCAAGGCAAGACCGACGCAGAGAAGAAGGAGCGTACGCGTCCCCATGACCCCGCCCCTTCTACGTTACAGCCAACCCTTGAGCTCTCGCTCGATGAGGTGGACGAGAACGCGAATGCCGACCTCGCTGTCATTGAGGCACGGAATGAAGCTGAACTTTTCGCCGCCATGCTCGAAGAAAATCTCGCATGCCTCGCCTGCGATTTCCTCAAGCGTCTCGACACAATCGGCGGCGAAGCCTGGCGTGATGATGGCGATGCGCTTCACGCCCTCGCACGCCAGTGCCTCAACGGTTTTGTCGGTATAAGGCTGAAGCCATTCGGCGCGCCCGAAGCGAGATTGGAACGTAAGCTTGAGCTTGTCGCCCAATGGACCAAGCGCGACGCGCAACGCATCCACCGTGTCCATGCACTGACACTGATAGGGATCGCCCTTGTCGACATAGTCTTTCGGCAAGCCGTGAAACGACGCCACGATCACCTCAGGGTCGAAGTCGAGATTTGCAAGATGACTGCGGATCGAATCCGCTAGCGCCTCGATATAGACGGGATCTTTGGGATAAGCCGGCACGGTGCGAAGCGCCGGCTGCGCCCGCGTCGTCTTGAGCTTGTCGAACACCACGTCGTTGACGGTCGCTGTGGTCGCCGCCGCATATTGTGGATAGAGAGGGAAGACGAGAAGTTTGTCGCAGCCCGCGCGCGTCAATGCCTCGACGCGGGAGGCGATGCTCGGATTGCCGTAGCGCATGGCCCAGTCGACCACGATCTGCTCACGATGACCGAGCGCCGCCCCGACCTTCTCGGCCTGAGCGCGGGTGATTGTGCGCAACGGCGATTCGTCGAGCTCCTCGTTCCAGATGGAACGATAGGCCTCGCCGCTCTTCGATGGACGCGTCGTAAGCACAATTCCGTTCAGGATCAGCCACCACAGCACGCGGTTGGTTTCGATCACCCGGCGGTCGGATAGAAACTCCTTGAGATAGCGCCGCATCGACCAGTAGTCGGTGCCGTCCGGCGTGCCGAGATTGACGAGCAGAACGCCTATCTTGCCGAACCCAAGAGATTTCTGATCAATGTCGGCAAAAATTTCCGTTTGCGGGCTTTCGTTCATTCTCCTGGCCGCTCCTGGCTTTGACGCCCCTAGATAGGCCATTGGGCTTGACCCGCCTAGTCTTCAACTCCGAAGCGCGCCAATTTCTCGGCATCTTCAAGGATTTGCGCGTGGTCGAAGGCAAGCGTTTGCGCGCGCCAATTGGCGACCCATTCGGCCGCGGCCGCGTCGTCGCCGGCGGCAGGCTCGGCACCTACCGGTGACGCTGCGAGAAACGCTGCGCTTACCGTGTGTCCGCGCGGATCACGGCCAGGGTCTGAATAGATGCTGATGAGCCTCAGTGCGCTGACCTCGAGTCCGGTCTCTTCGCGCACCTCGCGACGGCAAGCCTCCGCGACAGTCTCGCCGACATCGACGAACCCGCCAGGCAGCGCGAAGGCGCCCTTGAATGGCTCGTTTTTGCGACGAATGAGAAGAACGCGGCCTTCCGCATCAAAGACAACGCAATCGACCGTGAGCGCTGGCGTCTTCGGCAAACCCATGCCGACATCTTAGCAGCTGGGGGCCCATTGGGCCCTGTCAGCGCTCCTCCTGAGCCAGCCGTCGCGACTCGCGAAGAGCCATGGCCAAAAGATACGCCAAAAAGTCGAAGCGCTTCGATCGCGCGACCTTCATGAGAGGGGCGATCTGGTCGGCAATCTGCTTAGCACACTCATGCGGGTCTTCCCCGCCTCCGGGTAGCCCCGGACTGCTTGGATCAGACATTTTTTTTGCCCGGTATCCTGATCGGCCCCGAAGGCACCGACTCAGCGTTCCACTGCGTTGGCCACGAACCGGTATGATTTCTGGCACCCGCTTCTAGCATGAAGACCACGGCACCTTCCATCCAAATTACTGGCAATCCTCAGGAAGGTGGCCCAAAGCGGTCACCCTATGTCTAAGGCTCGGCAACAAAGTCAACCTCTGGTGCAATAACGTCAACCGTGTGTTGAAGAAAGTTCTGTCATATTTTTTGTCGTCCGACCACGCCGTGTCTTAGCTGTCCTTCGGCTGCGGAACGATTCGAATGTAAGGCCGGGGCGCCTTCCACCCATCGGGATAGATTTTCTTTGCCTCCTCATCGGAAACCGACCCGCCGATGATGACGTCGTCGCCCTGTTTCCAGTTCACCGGCGTTGCTACGCGATGCTTGGCCGTGAGCTGCATGGAATCGACCACCCGTAGCACCTCATCGAAGTTGCGCCCCGTGGTCATCGGATAGACCAGGATCAGCTTGATCTTCTTGTCGGGACCGATAACGAAGACGTTGCGCACCGTTTGGTTGTCGGCGGGGGTGCGGCCTTCCGATGTCCCCGTCGTGCTCGCCGGCAACATCCCGTACAGCTTCGCAATCTTGAGGTCCGGATCGCCAATCATCGGGTAGTTGGGCGCAGTGCCTTGCGTGTCCTTGATGTCTGCAATCCACTTTTTGTGCTGCTCAACCGGATCCACGGAGAGGCCGATAATCTTGACGCCTCGCTTGTCGAACTCCGGTTTGATCTTGGCCATGTAGCCAAGCTCGGTGGTGCAGACCGGCGTGAAATCCTTCGGATGAGAAAACATCACGGCCCAGGAGTCGCCGAGCCACTCATGGAATCGGATGCGGCCTTCTGTGGTATCGGCCTCAAAATCCGGGGCGGTATCGCCGAGTTGAAGCGTCATGACGGGTCTCCTGATTTTGGACGAAGGTCTTCAGGAGACAGATGTAGGGACTCCTACACCGCGACTGCAATCGAAGATGCGATAAAAGGAATTCGAATCGGCGGGTGAACGAAGGCCCAACGTGATACGGCCACGCTCCCTCCGAAACAGGTGCTTGGTCTGATTGGAGGATTGGGCCGTATGCCGCAGAGACGGCAAGCGCCGCGAGGCAAGGCTCGCGGAACTGTTGGAGAAAAAACAAACGGGGCTCAGGCACGTCTTGCGTGGACCTGAACCCCGTCTGATTTCTGGATTTGGCTGGGTTAGTTGCCCGCCGCGGTGAGCTTGCCGGAGATACGGCCAAACAGGCCGCTAAGATCGGTACCGACAGTATTCACGGCAGTGATAATGGCCACTGCGATACCCGCAGCGATGAGACCATACTCGATGGCCGTGGCGCCCGACTCGTCCTTGACGAAGCGTGCAATAGAAGTCCTCATTTCGACACTCCCTTTGATTCCGAGTTTAGTGGCCCCTCGCCGTCTGTTGCCGGTGGAACCTACGTGGAAGTTATATTGGTCCCGTTAGATACAGGTTAAATCAATCCAACAGACTCGGTAGAAGAACGGTAAATATTTCGGAAATGCCGAAAATTGAAATTCTAGCAAATTCGCCAATTTTTGCTTCAAATTTGAGAAATGTTTGAATCGTCTTTACCGAACCTTCACCATGTGACAACAACGCGGGTGCCGATCGGCACTCTTTGATAAAGATCGGCAACATCCTCGTTGAACATCCGGATGCATCCGTGGCTGACCTCCTGGCCAACCGTCCAAGGCGCGTCGGTGCCGTGGATTCGATAGGTGCTGTAGCCCAGATACATGGCCCTGAAGCCCAGGGGATTGCGCCGGTCGCCTCCAGGCACAAAGGCCGGTAGGGAGGGATTTTCGCGCCGCATTTCGGCTGTGGGCGTCCAATCCGGGTTGATGCGCTTTTCGCGGACATATGTCTCGCCGGACCACCTCGCGTCGCCCTTTGGCGCGCCGATCGGGTAGCTGATTGCCCGTTGCTGGGGCAGCACGAAATAGAGGCGGCGCTGGCTGAATTGGACGATGATGGTGCCTGGCGCGTAGCCGGCGGGAAACGCCACGAGGTGGCGGGGAATCACCTGCTGACGCGGGTAGGAATCGCCGAAGAAGTCGAACAGACCCGCTGAGGCCTGACCTGGCAGAAGGGCGAATAGGACGACGGCTGCCGCCATGGCGGCGGGCCTGAGACCGAGGAAACGCATCACAAAACCTCGTCTGACTGTCCCGCCTTTGTCGGATGATTCTGGTTAGCGAAATGCAAACACCTGTCCCGCAATGACGAAAACAGCCGAGATCGGGCCCTGAAACGCTTCCTTGACTCCAGCCCCACTCCGGATTAAGAACAAAACAGGAACGAGAGTGCAGTAGCGTGGAGTGAAGTCGTGCGTAGCAACGTTCCAGACGGCGATGGTGGTTGGCTCGTTCCGCCTTCTGGCGTTGAGGAAAGAGCAGGTGGATCAACGGGGAGGGTCCTGATTGAGCAGCTACGCGCGTCGATCCGCGCGCTCGAGCAGGTTCCCGTGTCCCTAGGCCTTCCCCCCACACCGGATGCGGCCTCTCCCCGTCCCGCCTGCTCTTTATCTCCCGCTTCCAATGACAATCGCGACCTCCCCTTGAGCGTTCTCACGCGGGGCGGCCTCCACGAGATCAAGCCACAAGCCTACCGGGACCATCCAGCCGCACTCGGCTTCGCCCTGGCCGTCATGGCTGAGGCCTGGGCAAAATGTCGGGGCCTTATTCTCTGGTGCCTGACCCGTGCGGCAGCACAGGAATGGGGCCGGCCTTACGGACCTGGGCTCGCGCGGGTAGGGCTCGATCCGGCGCGTCTGCTCATCGTTGAAGCCCGCACGGCCGACGACGCCGGCTGGGCCCTGGAAGAAGGGCTGAAGAGCGGCGCGCTCGCCGCGAGCGTTGCCCAGGTCGAGATCAAGACTCCCCTTGCCGCCCGGCGCCTCGGCCTTGCCGCGCAAGCCTCCCGCACCCCCTGCCTACTCCTCTCCGGGCACAAGGGTGCGGGCCTCCCGGGGACGCTGACCCGCTGGCGCGTCTCCACCGCGCGAAGTGGCCCTGCTCTCTTGGATAAGAGCGCTCCAGGGCTTTCGTCTTGGCGCCTCGTGCTCGAGCGCTGCCGGGGCGCAGCGCCTGAGCAGAGCTTTCGTGTGGAGTTCAGTAATGAGTCGGATCGTCTCCGTGTGGCTGCCGCATCTTGCGATCGAGCGGCTGAACCGGGAGAGGGCGGCGGGACACGGCGCGACGGACACAGCCGTACCGGATGACAGGCCGTTCGCCCTTGTCGGCAGTGAAACGCGCGGGCTCGTCCTCGCCGCCGTCAACGCAATCAGCACACGCGACGGACTTCTCCCCGGCATGGGCCTCGCCGATGCGCGGGCCATCTGCCCGCAGCTTCTCACCGAGCCCGCCACGCCTGAGCACGATGCCGAGGCTCTGCTTGCACTCACGCGTTGGGCATCCCGCTACAGCCCGACCCTGAACACCGACGGCGACGACGGGCTATGGCTCGACATCACCGGCGTTGCCCATCTCTTTGGCGGCGAAGCCGCGCTTCTTGACGATCTCGCTCACCGCCTCGAACGAGCCGGCTTCACCGCGCGCCTCGGCCTCGCCGAGACCTTGGGCGGCGCGCACGCGTTTGCCCGCTTCGCGAACAGCTCGCCCTCCATCGTTCCTGACGGCAAGATCGCGGACGCCCTTGCATCTTTTCCCGTCGAAGCGTTGCGTCTCGAGTCCGACGTCTCAGGTCTGTTGCGAAAGCTCGGGCTGAAACGCATCAGCCAGCTCTGCGATCTGCCGCGCGCAAGCCTCGAACAGCGGTTTCACTCCAAGGAGGTGGCGCAAGCCGTTCTGCTTCGCCTCGATCAAGCGCTTGGGTGCCGAGCCGAGAAGCGCACGAGCCTGCTGCCGCTGCCGGATTTCGTGGCACGGCTTCCCTTTGCCGAGCCGCTCATCACCCATGACGGCATTCTTGCCGGGCTCGACCATCTCGCTATCACGCTGTGCCGGACTTTGACAAACGCCGGACGTGGCGCACGTCGCGTTGTCCTGTGGGCGGCGCGCGCCGACGGCTCAACTGCAACCATCGAAGCCGGCTTGAGTGCGCCGTCCCGCGCGCCCTTTCATCTCGTGCGTCTTCTGAAGGACAAGATCGAGGACATCGACATGGGCTTTGGCGTCGATCTCATGACGCTCGCGGCGCTTGCCACCGAGCCCCTATTGCCGTCGCAAACAAGCTTGAGCGACGCGGCCGAGGACGCACGGCCCGAGACGCTGATCGACACGATCGCCAATCGTTTGGGTGCTGGTGCCGTGCGTCGTCTCTTTCCCCGGGCGAGCCACGTGCCTGAGCGCGCGCAAAGTCTCCGCAACGCCTTTGCCGGTCTGCCCGCTTGGACTGATGATGCCCCGCCTAAGCCGCCGCGGCCCCCGCTCCTCCTCACGCGGCCCGAGCCTCTGAGCGTACTTGCCGAGATCCCGGAAGGACCGCCGGCGCGCTTTACCTGGCGTCGAGTGAGCCGCCGCGTCGTCAAGGCGGAAGGCCCGGAACGCATCGCACCCGAATGGTGGCGCGCGCTCCTTTCCAACGAAAGACCGCGCGACTACTACCGCATTGAGGACGAGGACGGCTGCCGCTACTGGGTATTCCGCGAAGGCCTCTATCAGGAGGGCGCCGATGGGCCCCCGTGCTGGTTCCTCCACGGAGTGTTCCCATGACGCCACGCTATGCCGAGCTCGACGTCACCACGAACTTCACCTTTTTGCGCGGCGGCTCGCACCCGGAAGAATTGGTCGCGACAGCCAAGGCGCTTGGGCATGAGGCCATTGCCGTTGCCGACGCCAATACGCTCGCCGGCGTGGTGCGCGCCCATCTCGCCGCCAAGGAGCTCGGCATCAAGTTCATCACCGGCGCGCGGCTTCTCCTGCAAGACGCCCCAAGCCTGCTGGCCTATCCGCGGGACCGCGCCGCGTATGGCCGGCTTAGCCGTCTCCTGACTCTCGGACAGCGCCGCGCCGAGAAAGGCGCGTGCGCGCTCTCCCTCGATGATGTCGCCGCCCACGTCGAAGGCCTGATCTTCATCGCGCTCCCGACCGAAGCGGATTTCGAAGCACAGCTCTTGCGCATCAAAGAGACGCTTCCTGCGCCGCTTTATCTCGCCGCACGCCATTCTTATCGCGGTGACGATCGCGCGCGCATTGCGGCCCTCTCGGACCTTGCGATGCGCGCAAAAGTTCCTCTCGTCGCCACCGGCGGCGTGCTCTATCACGCAAGCCAGCGCCGCCCCCTCCAAGACGTGCTCACCTGCATCCGCGAGAAATGTACAATCGCGGAGGCAGGCTTTCGCCTCGAAGCCAATGCCGAGCGGCATCTCAAGTCTCCGGCCGAGATGGCGCGCCTGTTCAGGGGATACGAGGATGCGCTCGCGCGCACCATCGAGATCGCCGACGCTTGCGCCTTCTCGCTCGACGAGCTGAAATACGAATATCCCGACGAGCCGGTGCCGGAGGGCAAGACCCCGCAATCGCATCTCGAGGACCTGACTTGGGAGGGCGCGACGTGGCGCTTCCCTGATGGCATCTCCGACACCGTGCGCGACATCATCCAAAAAGAACTCGCGCTGATTGCCGAGCTCAACTATGCGCCCTACTTCCTCACCGTCTACGACATCGTGCATTACGCGCGGAGCCTCGGCATTCTCTGCCAGGGCCGCGGTTCGGCCGCCAACTCTGTCGTCTGCTACTGCCTCGCCATCACCAATGTGAACCCGACCGAGATCGATCTCTTGTTCGAGCGCTTCGTCTCGCCCGAACGCAAGGAACCGCCCGACATCGATGTCGACTTCGAGCACGAGCGGCGCGAGGAGGTGATCCAATATATCTACGCCCGCTATGGCCGCGACCGCGCCGGCCTCGCCGCGACCGTCATCTCTTATCGCGGCCGCTCGGCGGTGCGCGAGGTGGGCAAGGCGCTGGGGCTATCGGAGGACACGGTCGCCGCCCTCGCCACCACCATCTGGGGCCTGAGCAATGCGAGCCTGCCTGAGAAATATGTGCGCGAGGCGGGGCTCGACCCGTCGGACCCGCTGCTCGCGCGCTGCCTCGAGCTCGCCCATGAGCTGATCGGCTTTCCCCGCCATCTGTCCCAGCATGTGGGCGGCTTCGTGCTCACGCGCGGGCCCCTCTCCGAGGTCGTCCCCATCGGCAACGCCGCCATGGAGGACCGCACCGTCATCGAATGGGACAAGGACGACCTCGACGCGCTCGGATTGCTCAAGGTCGATGTGCTCGGCCTCGGCATGCTGACCTGCATCCGCAAGGCCTTCGCATTGCTCAAAGAGCATTACGGCAAGGACCTCACCCTCGGCACCGTGCCGCGCGACGACGCCCGCGTCTACGACATGCTGTGCAAGGCGGACTCGATCGGTGTGTTCCAGGTCGAAAGCCGCGCGCAGATGAACATGCTGCCGCGGCTGAGGCCCCGCTGTTTCTACGATCTCGTCATCGAGGTCGCCATCGTCCGCCCCGGCCCCATCCAGGGCGACATGGTGCATCCCTATTTGCGGCGCCGCGCTGGAATCGAGCCGGTCGAGTTCCCCTCGCCGCATCCCGACCACGGACCTGCCGACGAATTGCATCAGGTGCTCGGCAAGACCATGGGCGTCCCGCTGTTCCAGGAGCAGGCCATGCGCCTCGCCATGGTGGCGGCGAAGTTCTCAGGTCCCGAGGCGAACGAGCTCCGCCGCGCCATGGCGACGTTCCGCCGCCGCGGCACCATCGGCGCGCTTCAGGACAAGATGGTCGGCCGCATGACCGCGCGCGGCTATCCGCCCGACTTCGCCGAGCGCTGCTTCAACCAGATCAAGGGGTTCGGCGAGTATGGCTTTCCCGAGAGCCACGCCGCGAGCTTTGCGCATCTCGTCTATGTCTCGTCATGGCTCAAATGTCATTACCCGGACGTCTTCGCTTGCGCGCTGCTCAACGCCCAGCCCATGGGCTTCTACGCGCCGGCGCAGATCGTGCGTTGTGCACGCGATCACGGCGTCGAGGCGCGTGAAGCCGATGTCAATCACAGTCATTGGGCTGCACCCTCGAGCCTTCATTCTCGTATGCGGACTTGTTCCGGGCATCCAATAAGGCGGCACGTCAAGGTGCGGAGTCCCGATGACCCCGGGACAAGCCCGGGGTGACGAAGATTGAAACAGAAATGCACTGCGCCTAGGCCTGCGTCAGATCGATGGCTTCCGCGAAGACGATGCACAGCAGCTCGTCGCGACTCGCGATGGCGCGTATGTGGACGTGCGCGATCTGTGGCGGCGGAGCGGCATCGGCCGCGCAAGCCTCGAGAAGCTCGCGAGTGCCGACGCGTTTCGCTCGCTCGGCCTCGATCGCCGGCAAGCCTTGTGGGAGGTGCGCGGCCTGCCCAAGGAAATTCCCCTGCCCTTGTTCGAGCATGCCGACACCGCCGAGACCGGCCGCGAGCCAACAGTCGCACTTCCCGTCATGCCGCTCTCGGAGCATGTGGTGAACGACTACCGCACCCTTCGGCTTTCGCTCAAAGCCCATCCCATGAGCTTCCTGCGCGCCCACGCATGCGCCGCGCGCATCGTCTCATGCGCCACGCTCAAACAGATGCGCGACGGGGAGCGGGTCAGCGTCGGCGGCGTCATTCTCGTGCGTCAGCGTCCGGGCTCCGCGGCCGGCGTCGTATTCATGACCATCGAGGACGAGACCGGCGTCGCCAATGCGGTGATCTGGCCGAAGGTGCTTGAGCGGATGCGCAAGGTGGTGATGGGCGCGCGCCTGGTCGTGGTCCATGGCCGCATCCAGCGCCACGAGGACATCATTCATGTGGTGGCCGAGCGTCTCGATGATCGCAGCGATTGGCTTCACCGTCTCACCGAGGACGGCGAGGACATGGAGGTGGCCATCGCCAATGCCGACGAGGTGCGCCGTCCCGATCCCGGCTCATGGCGCTCCTCGCAGCCAAGGCATGACTTGCCGCTGCCGTTGTCCCGCGCCAACCACGTCAAGAATCCCGAAGGCGGCGATCCGCGAAGTAAGGGCGAGCGGCGCCATCCGCGCTGGCACCCCCGTTGTCATCCGCGCGACGAACGCATCGTCCCCAAATCCCGCGACTTCCATTAGCGGGTGAGCTTATCCCCGCGCTCCAAAGTTCGCGTACAATGCGCTCACCTCGTCCTCTGAAAGGCGTCATCGCGAGGCGTTCGTGACGGCGGGATGAGGTGCGGCGCCCGCGGGTTTCGTACGCAACGGGACACTCGGACGGCGGCGGAGCCACCCCCCGGGGCCACTACGAGTCCCCGCCGGAAGCCGGCTGAAGAGTTCGGGCAAGCGGTCCGGACTTGAAGCGGGGCCCGCCCCCGATAAGACGCCGCGGATTGGCGCGCCGGAAGGCGTAACGCGTGCCGCGAGGCACGAGCCATTAGGATTTGCGCCGTTCGGCGCGCCACCCCCTTCCTCGTCGAGGGGAGGAACATATATCCGGTCGCATCATGCGGCGCGGAGATAAATTCGCATGCCATCAAAAACCGCTATGCTCCGCTTCATGAATTCACGACGCCTCCTCGCCACAACGCTCGCACTTCTTCTCGCACTTGCGCCAGCGCACGCCTTCGACATGCCGGAGGGCGCGAGCGGACTCGCGCCCAAGCCGCTCGTCAAATCCAAGAGGCACATGATCGTCGCCGCAAATCCCCTCGCGGCGGAGGCTGGGCTAACGATGTTGCGCAAAGGCGGCAGCGCCATCGATGCCGGCATCGCCGCGCAAATGGTGCTCAATCTCGTCGAGCCGCAGTCGTCGGGGATCGGCGGAGGCGCCTTCATGCTCTACTGGGAGGCGGCGGCAAAGACCCTGACGAGCTACGACGGCCGCGAGACCGCGCCGGCGGGCGCGACGCCGGAACTCTTTATCGATGCCAACGGCAAGCCGCTTGAGCGCGATACAGCCATGCACAGCGGACTGTCGATCGGCGTACCGGGCGTGCTCGCCGCCCTGAAGCTCGTGCACGACGAATACGGCAAGTTGCCCTGGGCCGACTTGTTCCAACCGGCCATCGAGCTTGCACGCGAAGGGTTCTCGGTTTCGCCGCGGCTCGCAGCGATGCTCGCCGAGACCGACCCACAAAGCTTTGCGCCGTCGGCTCGCGCTTATTTCTTTGACGCCGACGGCCGCCCGCGGCCCACGGGCTACAAGCTGAAGAACCCCGAGCTTGCCGACACGTTCGAGATCATCGCCCGCGAAGGTCCTGACGCCTTCTACGAAGGCGCCATCGCCACCGATATCGCCGAGGCGGTGCAGACCGATCCGCGCAAGCCCGGCACGCTGTCCACCGAGGATCTTGCAAAGTATGCCGCGGAGCCGCGTCCGCCGGTCTGCGCGCCGTATCATGGCAGCAATGTCTGTGGCGCAGGACCGCCCTCCTCAGGCGCGATCGCCGTTGGTCAGGTGCTCGGGCTGATCGAACCTTTCGATCTCGGCACGTCGCCCCTCGCATCCAATGCAGCGCATCTCATCGTCGAGTCCGAGCGTCTCGCCTATGCCGACCTCGGTCGTTATCTCGCCGATCCCGACTTCATCTCTGTCCCCGTGAACGGGCTCCTCGATCAGAACTATCTCGCGGAGCGCCGGAAGCTGATCGATCCAGAGCAGGCGGCCGATGTGGTGACCGCCGGCACGCCACCCGTCGTGCCGCCAAGCGCCTTCGGCCGCGATCACACCAAGGAGCAGGGTGGCACCAGCCAAATCTCGGTGGTCGACGACTGGGGGGACGCCCTCTCTATGACCACGACCATCGAGTATTCGTTCGGCGCGCGCACCATGGTGCGCGGCTTCCTGCTCAACAACCAGCTCACCGATTTCTCGTTCGCGCCCGTCGATGAAGATGGCAAGCCGATCGCCAATCGCGTCGAGCCTGGCAAACGTCCGCGCAGCTCCATGGATCCGACCCTGGTGTTTGGCGAAGACGGCGATCTCGACTACGTGCTCGGCTCGCCGGGCGGCGCGGGCATCATCCTGTTCAACCTCAAGTCCATCTTCGCGCTGCTCGGCTGGCAGATGAACGCGTCGCAAGCCGCAGCACTGGTGAATTTCGGCGGCACGTCGAACGGCGTCTTCGTCGAGACCGGCACCGCCGGCGACGCGCTCGCGGACCTGCTCGCCGCCAAAGGGCATGAGGTACGCCGCATGGACCTGACGAGCGGCGAGCACATCATCGCCGTCACGCCCGACGGTCTCGAGGGCGGCGCAGACCCGCGCCGCGAAGGTGTCGCCCTTGGGGACTAGACAGGCGCGCCCCTCCCGTGCACCCCATGCATGATGGCTGACCAACCTCTCAGAATTGCTATTCGCGGCGCAGGGATTGTCGGATTGTGGCAGGCGCTGACGCTCGCCCGCCGCGGCCATCGGGTTCTGCTTAACGAGCGCTCCGAGGCGCCATTCGACGACGCGTGCAGTCCTTTTGCCGGCGCCATGCTCGCGCCGCGCTGCGAGGAGGAAAGCGCCGAAGCCATCGTTCGCGAGCTCGGCTTGCGCGGCATCGCGCTATGGAAGGAAATCTATCCCGGCACCGTGGCCAACGGCAGTCTCGTGCTCGCCCCGCCCCGCGATCGCGTGCTCCTCGACCGCTTCGCACGCATGACGAACGGCGGCGAACGTCTCGATGCTGACGCACTTGCCGCGCTCGAGCCCAATCTCGGCGAGCGCTTCGGCACGGCTCTTTATTTCGAGGGCGAGGCGCATGTGAATCCGAACGCCGCGCTCGCCTTTCTGTACGAGGAAGTGCAGAAGGCCGGCGTCGCCGTCCAACTGGGTGTGAGCGAGGCCCCGCAAGGCGCAGATCTCGTCATCGACTGCCGCGGTCTCGCCGCCAAGGATGCGCTGCCCAATCTGCGTGGCGTCCGCGGGGAACGTATCGTCGTCCGCGCACCTGATATCGCGATTACACGACCGGTGCGTCTGTTGCACCCGCGCTTCCCGCTCTATCTCGTGCCGTGGGGCGACGGCCTATTCATGGTGGGCGCGACCGCCATCGAGCGCGAGGACGGCGGCCCCGCAACGCTTCGTTCGGCGCTCGAGCTTCTCAGCGCAGCCTACGTTCTCGATCCGGCCTTCGGCGAAGCGGAGATTTTGGCGCTCGGCGCAGGCGTGCGCCCCGCCTTTCCCGACAATCGGCCTAGGATTATCGTCAAGGAGGGCTATATCTACGTCAACGGCCTCTACCGGCATGGCTTTCTGCTCGCCCCGGTCTTGGCCGAACTCGTCGCCGATTATCTTGAGACCGGCGCAACCGATCCGGAGGTGTTCGTTGCAGATTCTGCTCAACGGTGAGCGCATCGCCACCGACGCCAGCAATCTCGATGAGCTGTGCGCGAAGCTTGGCCTCGCCGAGGCGAAGATCGCCACGGCCGTCAATGGCTGCTTCGTGGCGGTAACTGCGCGGGCTGAAACGAAACTGGCGGACGCCGACGAGATCGAGATCGTTGCGCCGAGGCAGGGCGGCTGATGCTCGAACTCTACGGCACCACATTTACGTCGCGACTGCTGCTCGGAACGGCAGGCTATGCCTCGCCTGATGTCTTGCGCCAAGCTGTCGAGGCATCCGGCGCGGAAATCGTCACCGTATCACTCCGCCGCGAGTCTGCGCGCGCCCGAACCGGCCAGGGTTTCTGGGCGCTGATCGAAGAGCTCGGGCGCCGCGTCCTGCCCAATACCGCCGGATGCCACACCGCGAAGGAAGCCATTGCCACGGCTGAAATGGCGCGCGAGCTGTTCGGCACGTCGTGGATCAAGCTCGAAGTGATCGGCAATGACGACACGCTTCAGCCGGATCTGTTCGGCCTGGTCGAGGCCGCGAAAACACTTTGCGCCGAAGGGTTCGAGGTCTTGCCCTACACCACCGAGGACTTGAGCGCGGCCGAGCAGCTGGTCGCCGCCGGCTGCCGCGTGCTCATGCCGTGGGCATCACCCATCGGCTCGGCACGGGGTCTCGTCAACAAGGACGCGCTCAAATCGTTGCGCGCCTACTTCCCTGAGACGCCCCTCATCATCGATGCGGGAATCGGCACGCCCTCGCACGCGGCCGAGGCCATGGAACTGGGCTACGACGCGGTGCTGCTGAACACCGCAGTCGCCAAGGCGGGCGATCCGGTCAAGATGGCGGAGAGCTTTGCCAAAGCGGTCGAAGCGGGCCGGCTTGCCTTTGAGGCCGGCATCGTCGAGCCGCGCGACATGGCCTCTCCGTCGACGCCGGTCGCAGGAACCCCATTCTTCAAGATCGATCACGCCTCGTGATCCATCTCGATCCGTTCTATCCCATCGTCCCCGACACCGCCTGGCTCACCCGCCTCTTGCCCCAAGGCGTGAAGCTCGTGCAACTCCGTATCAAAGGCGAACCGGCTGACGTCGTGCGCGCCGAGATTACGGCGGCCGTCGCGCTTTGCACCGCGCATAACTGCCAACTCGTGGTCAACGACTATTGGCGCGAGGCGATCGACGCGGGCGCCGGCTTCGTGCATCTCGGCCAGGAAGATCTTGCGAGCGCCGACTTCACCGCCATTCGAGATGCCGGCATCAAGGTCGGCATCAGCACGCATAGTCATGAGGAACTTGATACGGCACTCACGGCCAACGCGGACTACGTTGCGCTCGGCCCGATCTACGAGACCAAGCTCAAGAAAATGCCGTGGTCTCCCCAAGGGCTAGATCGCGTCGCGGCGTGGCGCACGAAGGTGAAATGTCCACTCGTCGCCATCGGTGGGATCACCGCAGAGCTGGCTCCGGACGTGCTCGCCGCCGGCGCCGACAGCGTCGCTGTCATAACTGACATTGTGACAAGTGAAGCTCCTGAAGAACGGACAAGAAATTGGATCGCCATCACGGAGCCGTGGCGCCACTTGTCAACAAGATGTCCACAGCGCTCGTAGACGTGTTTTGGGTTGACCCTCACGCCTCATGCGGGAATCATTCCGGTGGGGGTTCTTGAGGCTCAAGCGGGGGCAGTGATGGGTTACAAGCTCGATCCGGCATTGCCGATGAGCGACGCGATACGTTACGTCGCTTTCGCCGAACTTGAGATCGCTCACGGCTCTCTGTCCACGCCGCCTGACCGTCATACTGGTGTCCACAGCGCCCGTAAGTGCTTGAAGCGACTACGTTCGCTTCTGCTTCTGGCGCGCCCTGGCATGCCCGAGCCGGTCTTCCGAAATCTGACCGCGCGCGTCGCCGCTATCGGTAAGGGGCTCGCTGCCACGCGCGATGCGCAGGCGCTGATCGACGCGGTTGACAAGCTCGAGCGGGCCACAGGTCCTGGGCCCGGTCAGGGGCCGATCCAATCCATACGGGGGTGGCTGCAAAAACGCCGCCAAGCCGCCGAGCAAAAGCTCGAGACCGGCACGGCCTCGGAGGCCATGCGCAAGCTCCTGGAGCTTCGCCCGGCCTTTGCCGGGCTCGCCGTCTATCCCGATGACTTCAGCCCCATCGCCAGAGGCCTCGAGCGCTGCTATCGCGCCACCCGCAAGGACTTCAAGGCCGCCTTTGCGGCAGACGAGGCGGAGACTATCCACGAATGGCGCAAAGACGTGCAGCATCATTGGCGCCAGATGCAGCTTTTGACGCCGTGCTGGCCGTCCGAGCTGTCGGCGAGAGCCGATGCTGCCCGCTCACTCTCGCAGGTCCTTGGCGAGGACCACGACATCGCCATGCTCATGCATCTCATCTCGACGCCGACCATGACATTCGGCAGTCTCGAGGAAACGGACGCGTTCTTGAAGCGCTGCCGAAGACGCCACAAAGCGCTCAGGAAGGACGCTAGGATCAAGGGCGAGCGGCTATTCATCGAGAAGACCGGACCGTTCGTCGAGCGCATCCAGGCCTACTGGGCGACCGCGGCTGTCGGCGCCGACCAGCCGCCCGCACGCCCACAGCCACAGCCGGACAATGTCGTGGCCTTCAGCGACCCGCGCAGCAGCAGCCGCGGCGGCCAGAGCTAGGGCTTCACTTCCATTCCGTCGTAGGACACTTCCCAGCCTGCGGCCTCCACGGCCGCCCGCTCGGCCGAGTCGTCGCGCAACACGGGATTGGAATTGTTTATGTGGATGAAGATCTTACGTGCGATGCCGAGCGGCGCCATTTGCTCGATGGTGCCCTTCGGACCCGACATGTTCATGTGGCCGATGCGATCGCCCGTCTTCTTCATGAGCCCTTGCGTAATCATCTCGTCATTGGTGTAGAGCGTCCCGTCGAAGAACAAGAGCGGCGCACCCTTCAGACGCGCGCGTAAGTCGTCGTCGAGCCCCGAACAGCCGGGAATGAAGAAGAAATGCTTTCCGGTGGCGTCGTCGGTCACTTTGAGGCCGACGGTGTCGCCCTCTTGCGTACCGAAGCTCCCGCCAGTGCCGGCCTCTTCATCTTCCAGATAAAGAGGGATCTTGCCGGGCACCGTGAAGGCCTCGACAGTGAGCCCGACCGGTCCTGACGGTCCTTCCACGGCAAACGGCTTGTCAAGGGTCACAGCCTTGCGCTTCACGAGGTCCGGGTTGAGGACATCGAAAATGCTGTTGCCTGCGAGCACGTCGAGCACCCGGGCACTACCGTAGACGGTGAAGGGCTGGCTCTCGCGCAAGCACAGGAGGCCCGCCACCGCATCCACATCGCCATTGGTCAGCACCACGGCGCCAATGGGACTGTTACGTGGAGGCCCCGCTGGATCTGGCTGTAGCTGAGGCGTCTCGTTGATCTGCTGTCTGAGATCTGGCGCGGCGTTCAACAGAACCCACTGGCGCCCATCGGCGCTGACAGCGACCGACGCTTGTGTGCGCGGCTTGACCGTCGTCACGCCCTTGCGCGCATCGGCCGAATTGCGCCCGTTGCAATTCCATTGTGGCAGACCTCCGCCTGCCGCAGCGCCGATGACCTTGATCAACATGATGCGGGTCAAATGGCGGCTACAGCCCCGACTCGTCAAGGCAAAAAGAGCGGTCCTCGTCAGAGCGACGAAGACCGCGTTACTAGGAGTGTGCGATGGCTGTCAGGTTCAAAACGCCAGAGAGCCCTGGAATTTGAGCGCCGTGTCGGATGTCATGTCGGTCAGGCCGAATTGCACGCCGACATTGAAGGAGAATTCCATCTCCGGAGGACCGGCGATCTCATCCTCATCGTCCCCTTCGCCGCCGACGTCGTCATCGTCCTCACCGGGATTGTAGAACAGCGTCGGACCGATGCTGTGGTTCTGGTCGTCAAACGATCCTGAATTTGAGAGATCCTCGATCTCGCCGAACATCTCGACGCCGAGCCCCCAGCGTTCAGGCGATCTTGTATTCGGCGCGCCAGCCATAGTCGAAGCCGAGACCATCAGTGTCCGCATTATCTGCCGACCAGAGCCGCGTAAGATATGTGATTGGTGCGTCACCAACAGAAGAGGCCCACTCCCAAACTCGACAATAGGGCCGAATTCGATCTCGTCGGCCTCGCCACCGCGGGTGGCGAACCCGTAGCCACCGGTAACGGCCAAACCGATGCCGTTACCCTCGCGCTCAATTAGCTCGTACTGGTTGCCTTCAATCTCGATGGCACTAACGTTGAAGTCCTGATCCGAGCGGCTCATCGGTCAGCATAAGGGTGATCGAGAGCAGCCAACGTTCCGTAATGCCGAACTGAGTCTCGAAGATCGTGGCTTTGACTTGAGGAATTCTCCGGTTCTTCCTCTTCCTCGTCCAAGGACGCCGACGACCTCGTCATCACCGTCTTCATCGCCGCCACCAGCTTCGCCCTCCTCGCCGCCTTTGGGCACAGCCCCAATGCACGGCACCGCGATATTCGGCCTCGACTTCGCCTTTCTCGACCTCGGATTCTTGAATCTCGAACTCGGCAAGAGCTGGCTTGGTCACGCTGATCGTGAGGCCAGCCGCCGCAAGAACGGATAACGCGGTCATCCACGCCAGTCCGCCTAGTGTGCTGAGAAGGTGTCGCAAGAGTCGCCCCCCAAGTTGAGCCCTGCTTCTGTCGAACCCAGTACGGAGCCGGCTTATGCGCCGTTGTCTCCTTGAGGCAGGGCTGGCATGTGATAGGGGAGCACCCAAATGGTGCAAAGCACGACGCGCGTTCGAACGACGCTTTCCCCTGCCCCAACCCGACCCTTAAGGGTTCTCTTTTGATGGTCCGGCCGACGACGTACGTGACGACCACGAACAACCTAAACCAGCGACTAGAGGAATTGAATAGGCCGGATCACTACCCCTAGGGGGCAAGAATCTCGGGAAGTTTTGGCAACGACAGTGCCAAGCCGCAGCGCCGTTCAGGGGGCCCATAGTGTCCGCCGGCAAAGAGCCATCTGCGAACCTCTGGAAGCCGGGGTACTGGCCCCCAAAATACAGTATAGGTAGCCCGACTCCTGACGGACTTTCGGGCCTTCAGGAGGGGTTGGGATAGCGAGGGAGAGGAGCGCGCCCCCGCGCCGCTGACGGCGCTTGGCCAAGGGGCTATAGGCATCTGATGCGATATCGCACGAAGCTTTTGATCGCCGCCGGCTTGCTGCTCGCCATGTCCCTGTCTGCGGCTGCCCTCGCCTACTGGGGCGTCGCCCAGTCGCACCACTATCTCACCCGGTCCCGAATCGCTCACGAGCAGCTTGAGCGGCAACTCCAGCTCTCCCGCCACAGCCAGCAGCTCTTCAAAGCCTGGACCGACACGTTGCTCACCGGCCTAACGGACCGGCCCCTTGGCGCCGCCTATCTGAACAAGGTCATCGAGTCTGACCTTTCCGCGCTCCAAAGCCTCTCGCAAAAGGAACTCGACATTGTCGAGCCTGAGGAGCAGCGCGCCGAATCGGCTGAACTCGACCGCCTCGCCGCGATCAAGCGCGAATATCAACACACGCTGGACCAACTGGCCGAAGTTGAGCAGCTCCGTAGCCGCGGGCGTCCCGACGTCGCCTGGCAGAAGCTCATCGAACTGCTGAAGGGCGGTATCGACCAGAAGCTCAACGAATTGATCGAGGTCGCCGTTGCCGACGAAACCGCCGAGGTCCTGCGCATTGACGCCGACGCCTCGCGGCTCCTGAGCCAGCTCGAACGCTTCAGCCAGATTCTTGCAGCTCTCGCCACCCTGATGACCATCGCGCTTGTGATGCTCCTTATCCGGGGCTTGCGCGCTCCCCTCGCTGAGCTCCTGCAGGGCACGCGCAAGCTCGCCGAAGGAGACCTGTCGCACCGCATCACCGTTTCCGGCCGCGACGAGTTCGCCGAGCTTGGCCAGAGCTTCAATGCCATGGCCACCGACCTTCAGGCCCATCAGAAAGCGCTACAGGACGCCCACGCCAACCTTGAGTCGATCGTCGCCGAGCGTACCGAGGAGCTCCGACAAGCGAACGAGTCCTTGCGCAGGATCGACGAGACCCGCCGGGGCTTCTTCGCCGATATCAGCCACGAGCTCCGCACGCCGCTGACCATCATCCGCGGCGAAGGGGAGATCTCGCTGCGCGGCAAGAACAAGCGCGTCACCGAGTACAAGCACTCCATCGAACGCATCGTCGAACAGGCCAAGCATCTGTCGGTGCTGGTCAATGACCTCTTGTTCATTGCCCGCCAGGGGGCTGGCGCAGCACGGCTCAATCTCCAGGATATCGACTTAGGCGTTCTCGTTGAGAAGGTTTGCGGCGATGCTAAGGTCATCGCCCATAACAAGGCGATCGACATCGTGCTCGCCAATGGGGCGGACCACGAGATGGTCCGAGGAGATCCGGCCCGACTCAGGCAGCTTTTCCTGGTGCTCCTTGACAACGCCGTCCGCTACTCCAAGGCCAAAGGTGCGATCAACGTGGAGGTCGCCAAGTCGAACGGCGAGGTCACCGTTCAGGTTTCCGATCACGGTGTCGGCATCCCGCCGGAAGAGCTAGAGGGCGTATTTGAACGTTTCCGCCGTGGCGGCAATGCCTCGGATATGAATGAAGAGGGCCTTGGTCTTGGGCTGCCGCTCGCCAAGGCGATCGTTGAAGCGCACAAAGGAAAGATCAGAATGGAAAGCCGAGTTGGCGAAGGGACCACCGTCACCGTCGAGCTTCCGGCCGACAAAGAGGAGGATACGGCGTGAACGTGCTGCTGGTCGAAGACGAGCCCCGGGTTGCCGACTTCATCGACCGCGGGCTGCGGGCCGAAAATCACGGCGTGACGGTCGCCTCAACAGGCGGCGAGGGTGTCGACCTCGCCAAGACCGGTGAGTTCGATGTCATCGTCCTCGATCTCATGCTCCCTGATATGCATGGCTATGACGTGTGTCAGCGTCTGCGCCAGGAGGGTCATCACACTCCGATCCTCATGCTCACCGCCATGGACGCGCTGGAAGACAAGATCAAAGGCATCAAGATCGGCGCCGATGACTACCTGACCAAGCCATTCGACTTCGACGAGCTTCTGGTGCGTATCGAGGCGCTTGTGCGCCGCTCCCACAACTTCACGCAAAGTTCCAACGTGCTGAAGGTCGCCGATCTGTCGCTCGACCGCGACCTTCTGGAGGTGATGCGCGGCGGCGAGACCATCAAGCTCACGGCGAAGGAGCTCGCCATTCTCGAGCTGCTGATGAGCGCACCCGGCCGCGTGTTCTCGCGCACCCGCATCCTCAACCAGGTCTGGGGCTATAGCGAGGACCCCTTGACCAACGTCGTGGACGTCTACATTGCCCGGCTCCGGCGCAAGATCGACACGGCCGGGCGAGACCCCCTGATCGAGACGGTGCGTGGCCATGGCTACCGCCTGAAGGCGCAAAACTGATGCAGCTTGGCGTCCCCATAGGTCATCTCGACTACTTGGCAGCAGGTTGGCATCCGAGGAATGGAACCTTGCTAAGCACAGCAGGATCGGTAGATTATGCTCCGCCACTCTCGCCGATTACGCGCCATAGATCATCCGGGCCTTGCCAGAGGGCCATGGCCGCGTCCGCTTGCTCACAACGGCCAGAGCCTCGGGCGCGCATCGCCTGGCTAGTCCCACAGAACTCGGATCGAACCATTACCGACGTGGAGGAACCCCGTTGCGGTCACGTTTGCTAACTTTTCTGTTCTTCGCCCTAGCTTGCGTCGCAGTCGCGCAACTCGCGGAAGCCGCGGACAAGATCAAGATCGGCGTGCTGAAGTTCGGCACGGTGAGCTGGCTGCTCGACACCATCGAGACCAACGGCCTCGACAAGGCTGAAGGGATCGAGCTTGACATTGTGCCTCTGGCAAGCACGCAAGCCACCACTGTGGGCCTACAAGCCAATTCCCTCGATCTCGTCGCGACCGACTGGCTTTGGGTTTCTCGCGAGCGCACCAATGGCGCCGACTTCGCCTTCGTTCCCTTCACGACGGCGCTCGGCGCGATCATGGTTCCCCCCAATTCACCCATCAAGACGCTCGCCGATCTCAAGGGGAAGACACTCGGGATTGCCGGTGGACCGCTCGACAAGAGCTGGCTGCTGATCGTGGCATACGCGCTACGCACCGCGAACATCGACTTGCGCACCGACACGACACAGGAGTTCGGTGCGCCGCCGCTCCTCAACGAGCGCGCAAAGCAGGGCGAGATCGACGCCGTGCTGAACTTCTGGCCTTATGCCGCGCGGCTCGAAGCGGAAGGCTTCACGGAGCTCATTAGCCTCAATGATGTGGTTCGCGAGCTTGGCGCCAAGGGTGAAGTCTCGATGGTCGGCTTCGTTTTCGGTGACCGCTGGGCCGACAAGAATCCCAAAGCAATTCAAGGATTTATACGTGCCGCCGCCAAGGCCAACGAGCTGCTTGCCACCTCCAACGAGGAGTGGGACAGGCTCAAGCCGCTGATGTCGCAAAACGATCCCAGCTTTACCGAAGCGACGTTTGAGGCGCTGCGGCGGCGCTACCGCGAAGGAATTCCTGAGCGCTCTGCTGCTGCCGATGAGGCCGACGCGAAGATTCTCTACCAGTTCCTCCGTGAGCTGGGTGGCAAGAAATTGGTCGGCTCAGGCACGGAGCTTGCGCCCGGCACCTTCTGGCACGGTGGCGACCAGTGAGCATCACCTTCGCCGGCTCAGAGACAGGACAGGGTTTGCGCCTGTTGCGCGGCCCCTGGGTTTCGATCATCTCCGTTGCGGTCTTTGTCCTGGTCTGGTTCGTCGCCGCTGAAATCGCTCAGAGCCGCCTGCTGCCCGGACCCGGCGCCGTCCTCTCGTACATCTATGAAGAGGCGGTCCATGGCGACCTCTTGACCGAGCTCGGCATCACCCTGTGGCGCGTGGTCGCCTCATTCTTCGTCGCCATGGTGATCGGCAGCGTATTCGGGCTTGCCATGGGCCAGATGCCAGCGCTCAACCGTGTGCTCGACCCCTGGCTCATCGTGCTTCTCAATCTCCCCGCTCTCGTTATCATCATTCTCGCCTATGTGTGGTTTGGACTGAACGAGGCGGCCGCCATCGGCGCCGTTGCACTCAACAAGATTCCGAACGTCATCGTGACCTTACGCGAGGGCGCACGCGCGCTCGATCCCGGACTCGACGAGATGGCGCGAGCTTATCGCTTCACGCCTTGGAGCCGCTTCCGCAACGTGACCCTGCCGCAGCTGCAGCCCTATTTCGCCGCCGCCTCGCGCACGGGCATCTCTCTCATCTGGAAGATCGTGCTGGTGGTCGAGCTTCTTGGCCGGCCGAATGGCGTGGGCTTCGAGCTTCATCTCAATTTCCAACTCTTCAACGTGACCGCGATCCTGGGCTATACGCTCGCTTTCGTGGCCGTGATGCTGGCAATTGAATACTTACTGGTGCAGCCTCTTGAACGATACTCAACGCGCTGGCGTAACAAGCCGGTTTAGGATCCGCATCGAGGAGAAGACGCATGTCGGCGCCGACGGCACCAAGCTGACGGCGATTCGCGACTTCGTGCTCGACCTCAAGCCCGAGAGCATGACCGTGCTCATGGGCCCCTCCGGCTGCGGCAAGACCACTCTCTTGCGCATCGTCGCCAGACTCGACGATCGGTTCGTTGGCGAGGTGGAGGTTCCAGAGAGCGCACGGCTTGGCTTCATGTTCCAGGAGCCGCGTCTTCTGCCCTGGCGTACGGTGCGTGAGAATATCGAGCTCGTGGCAGCACCCGACTTCACCTCTGAAGATCTCGATCGGTTGGCCCACGCGGTTGGAATCGCCGACATGCTGCCTCGGTATCCGCAGGAGTTGTCCCTCGGCCTTGCGCGCCGCGTGGCTCTAGCTCGCGCCTTCTCGACACAGCCTGACCTTCTCCTCCTGGATGAGCCGTTCGTCTCGCTTGATGAGAAGACCGCCGACCGTCTGCGGCGGCTCTTGCTCGAAGTCTGGTCAGCCCGGCCGACGACCGCCCTCCTCGTCACGCACAACGCGCGCGAGGCGATTCAACTTGCCGATCAGCTCGTGCTGCTCGCGCCGCGGCCGACCCACGTGTTGGCGGTGGAAAGCATCGATATCCCGCAAGAGAAGCGGGATCCGAAGACCGTGGACAAGATCCACGACGATCTTCTCAAGCGCTTTCCGGCGAATTTTTCCAGCCAGTACTAGCAGGCAAGCAGAACTCAGGCGGGCGCCGCCACCTTCCGCTGCTGAATACCCCGCGACGGATCGTAGGCCCAGACCGAGAGCGCCAAGAACACCACCGTGCATCCGACGACGACGCCGAGCGCCTCCCAGTTCATCTTCAGATAGAAGGCGAAACGGATCAGCTCGACCGCCCAGGTGAAGGGGTTGTAAAGGCACACATAATAGAGGATCAGGCTGCCTTCGCGCATTTTCCATAGCGGATAAAGCGCCGAAGAGGCAAAGAACATCGGAAAGATCACGAAGTTCATGATCCCGGCAAAATTCTCAAGCTGCTTGATGGTCGAGGACAGCAGCATACCGAGCGCACCGAACATCATGCCGGTCAGGATCAATGCCGGCAGAGCTGCCAGATAGCCCCACGCCGGCAGCTCAACGCCACATAACCAAGCGACCAAGAGAAACGTGTAAACCTGCGCCAATGACACCAGCACGCTGGCGAACAACCGCGACAGAAGCAGGAACCAGCGCGGCAGAGGCGTGGTCAGCAGAACCCGCATCGACCCCATCTCACGGTCGTATACCATCGAGAGCGAGCTCTGCATGCCCTGAAACAGCTGGATCATGGCGAGCAGGCCCGGCGTGATGTACACGTCGTATGTGATGTAGGTCTCGTAGGGCGGAATGATCGAGATTCCAAGGGCCGCGCGGAAACCTGCAGCGAAGATGATCAGCCAGATCAGTGGTCGAACAAGGGCGGCAAGCAGCCGCTCACGCTGCTGCAGGAAGCGCAATAGCTCCCGCCAAACGATGCCGTAAAAGGCCCGCGTGTAGTGCATCAACGTCATGCGGCAACGTCCTCGGCATCCCCGCCGATGAGGAGCCTGAAGGCACCGCCGAGGTCCTTGGCACCAGTTTCCGCCACCACAGTCTTCGCCTCGCCGCGCGCCACGACCCGGCCGCGAGCGAGCACGACGAGGTCGTCATCCTCCTCGATCTCGTCGAACAGATGGGTGGCCCACAGCACTCCGATATTGTCGGCCCGTGCCAACTCGTGGATATGCCGTACGATCGTGGTGCGGGTCGGCACATCGAGGCCGATCGTAGGCTCATCGAGCAGAAGCAGCTTTGGATTGTGCAGCAATGACCGGGCGATCTCGACCCGGCGCCGGTGGCCACCGTTGAGCGCCCGCACCTTCTCGCCAATACGCTCCTTCATGTCGAGGGCATCCAAGGCACGGTCCATGCGCTCGTCCGCTTCCTTCCGCTTGATACCGCGGAGCGCAGCGAAATAGCGCAGGTTCTGCTTCACCGTGAGGTCGAGATCCAGTGTCGGCTGCTGGAACACCACGCCAAGCGGTCCGAGCGCCTTGAAGCCCCATTCAGCGGCCGAGCGGCCATCGATCTCGATCCGTCCCGTGGGCGAATCGAACAGGCGGGTGATTAGAGAGAACAGTGTGGTCTTGCCGGCGCCATTGGGCCCGAGCAACGCTGTGACCTTGCCGGGATAGACATCGAAGCTGACGTCGTCGAGCGCCTGCTTCGACCCATACCAATAGGACACGTCTTTGACCGAAAGGACTGGGACGCGGCCGGCCCCGTCCTTGGCTGCTGCTTTCTGCATAGCGTCTTAGATGGGCAACGGAGGGGACCAGGCTCCCCTCTTCCTTGGACTTCCGGCTTCAGAGATAGCCCTGCGCGGAGCCTTTCACAAGCCTTTGGCACGCCCTTGTGACCGGTGCTAAACCACGGCTCGGGCACAAAAAAGAAGCCGCCCCGAAGGGCGGCTTCCGTTTTAGTTCGTTCCGAGATGTGGCTTAGAAGAAGATCACGCCACCAACCTGGAACAGATCGTAGTCCTCGAAGCTCTGGCCGACACGATTGCCATTGCCGTTGTTGATCAGGTCAACATCGAGCTCGAGGTGCTGCCACCGTGCATAGAGGTGCATGGCAGCGGAGTCGATTTCCTGCACGGCGCCAAGGCCGAAGCGCTCGACTTCCGAACCGGTGACCGACACGCTTCTCAGGACACCAGCGCCGTTGAAGCAGACCGGAGCTTGACCAACGAAGGTACCGGGAACGAATTTCCCACCACCGTTGAAGGCACCGCCGGCGGCGCAGACATCGCTTCCGGCGATCCCGCCGAACTGATCGTGGTACTGGCCGTACTCAGCGAACAGCACGGTCGCGCCGAGCGGGTTCCAAGTCCGCTTGATACCACCCTTCAAGTACCAGACGTCCGTGTCGTCGCCGGCACCAGCCAGGCCGTTGCCGAGGGCAGCGGGGCTGAAGCTAGCATCTTCGTTCTGATACAAGCCGTAGATGAACAGGCCTGAAGGAACGTGCAAGGCCGACGCGCCAACCTGGAAGAGGTCGGTATCGTAGCCGAAGCCCGCCAGACCGCCGCCACCGAAGATGTAGCGCTCGTCCGTGGTGTGCGTCCAACCAGCAGCAGCCGACACTTTGAAGCTGTTGAAGTCGGCGGCGTACTTAATGGCGATGTCAAAGATGTCGTCCTCACCATACGAGGTCGACATGCTGAACCCGCCAAAGGTCGGAGAGTCGTAACGGATTGCGTTATAGGGCACGCCGTTGCAGTCCGCGCCGATACCCAGACCGGAGGTGTTGCAGAACAGGAACGTGCTCCACACCGCCGGAAGAATATTCTTGGCGTTGCCGTTGTTGCCCTTAGCCCGCAGTCCGAAGGCGCCGCCTTCGAACATCACCGCGTTGGACTCGATGATGGTGCCGGAGAGGTCAGGAAGCAGGGCCACGTTATCCGTCGCCTGGCTCAGCAGACCCCAGTTCAGCGTACCGTATTTGTCGCTCTTGACCCACATGTACGACAGCAGCGTGTTGAGGTTCGCATTGCCGGTAACCGTGGCAATGACCCCGCCTTCCGTGTCGTCGTTGATCTGGTTCGCGAGGAAGCCATACGAGACGCCCGGCGCCTCGATGCTCATCGTGTAACCGCCAGACCAGCCAGGAGCAATCGTGGCAGATCCAGAGAGCTGGAAGTGGCTCGAAAGGGTCGTGCCCTTATCGCCCACATACATGTTGCTCTCTTCGCCGTCCCACCACCAGTTGGCCGACTTGGTGACCCAACCGGAGATCGTCAGCGAAACCTTCTTGTTGCCCTTACGGACGGTTGTCGCCTCGAGTTCGGCCACCCGCTCCTCGAGGTCGGCGCAGCAATCGCCACCGAGGTCCGCAGCCTTGGCCGGGGTGCTCATCGCGTAACCCCAGAAAGTCATGCCAAGAGCGGCTGCGAGGGCGATGCGGCTGGATGTTTTTGTCAGTCCCCCAAACATGTCCATCTCCACCTTCCCTGATAAATTGCCTAATCCAAACTCTCGCTTCGAATTAGCCTCTCGGCTCCGTATCGGTAAAATCCCCACCGTCTTTTGATAGAAATCCCCCGACAGAGAGTTCTAGTCTGCTTATACGCGTTCCCGCAGGAAGGTAAATTGCTATCAAAGCGAGCGGGGACGTTTTTGGCCTTCTTGTGACATTTCCGCCACGAGCCTCGAGCCCCCCAGAGGTCCCCGCGCCTCGTGGCCATCCTGGCTAAAAATCCCGCATTGTCAACGGCTTATGCCGAACGTGGCCCAATTGGGGCCAGTCGTCCAAATCGCCTCCAAGGAAGGCAAGAGGATCAGCGGAGATCCGTGCGTTGCCCAATCCGTGAACAGCGTCGCGCATTAATGATGCAGATGCGGTAATTCCACCAAAACCGGCCCCCGCAAGGGCTAAACCCAGCGCACTAAAGGCTCGCGAAAGCATTGTTCCTGGTCTAGAAATCGCCCTCCGCCGGCTCAGAGGATCGCAAGCTCACCGGCGATTGAGGGTTGGTTCAAACGCCGCGCGATTCGCGGCCGGAGCGAACGGACAGTGAACGATTCTGCCCAGAGCCCAAAGCTTGAAGGCCTTCGGGTCCTTGTCGTCGAGGACGAGGCCCCGATCGCGCTTCAACTCGAGGACATGCTGTCGGAACTCGGATGTGGGGTGATCGGGCCGGCGAGCCGCGTCGGGCAAGCGCTCCGGTTGATTGAAGGCCAGGAAGTGGACGCCGCAGTGCTCGACCTCAACATTGCCGGCGAGCTTGTCTACCCGGTCGCCGACGCACTCGCCGAGCGCGGCCTGCCGCATATCTTCGTCACAGGCTATGGCGCTGACGCGCTGACGGAGCCCTATCGGAACCGCCTTGTGCTGGAAAAACCGTTCCTCAGGTTGGCGCTCCGCCAGGCTATGCTGGACAGTCTTCAGCGCAGCGCTTGAATCGCCTGAGTCGGCCCTGTGGCAGAAGTGTCACAAACGCCACACTTGCCCCTAAACCATTCTTGTTGCGGTCGATTCATCTTGAGCGATCGACGCGAAGCGGGTCTAACTGCAAACAAGAAGGGGAGACGTCAGGAATGCAAGGCCGCACGCTGGTGGCCCTTGTGGTCATGGGCCTAGCGCTGGCCGGCTGCACCTATACGCGCAGCGGGCCACCCTCCGTCCACTATTCCGAGTTCAGGGTGTCGCCGCCGCAGGTCAACCGGATCGAGGTTTGCCACGCGTACACCTGTCAAATGAAGACCCCCTACACCTTCAGCAAGAGCGAGATCATCAAGATCTCGGGCATCATGCGCAGGGTGAAACGGTCCGATACGCCCGCAGAAGAGCGGCGCGCCATCGCCTATGCCGTCGCCCACATGGAAACGACAGTGGGCAAGGCGGTTGGTATCAAGGACCGGCCGGGCATGGATTTCGTGTCATCAGGCGACCCGACTCAGCAGGATTGCGTTGACGAGGCGACCAACACCACGAGCTACCTTCTAGTGCTGCAGTCGAACGGCCTGCTCAAACATCACGTCGTCAGGACGCCTATGGCCAAGGACAACATGATCAAGGGCGTGCTCAAGGGGAAGCCGGTCGAGTATTGGCCACACTGGGCCGCCGTGATCGAAGAGAAGAAGACCGGCCAGAGATGGGCCGTAGACTCCTGGCCCTTCAAGATGGGTGAGAACCCGGGCGTCGATAAGGTCGAGGACTGGTACATCAGCGACCGACCGCAGACCGCTCAGCAGAAGCCGCAGACCCGTACCGCTCAGCGATAAGATCGAGTGGCCTTAAGCGAGACCGGCCAGGCCAAGCGCGGGGCGCGGGAGCCTGTCGATCCGAAGTTCGTTAAGACTGGGCGAACTCGCATCAACGACCGAAGCCTGTGACAGAGCGAGGCTCGCCCCGGCGAAGGTCAAGACAAGCGTGGCGGCGAAGGCGCCGCCAAGCAGGAAGCTTGCTACCGCGGCTCGGACGGACTCGTAGGATTGGTTAAGAGACATCGACACCTGTTCCCCGTTCTGTGACCGACTTGACGCGGCCATCTGGGGGCACAGATACCAGGAACTCCTTGTATTTCCGTAAAATGGCGGGCTCAGCGCCAGCCCTTGCTTCGGGCAGCTGCTCTTTGGTTACCGCGACCTTTCGCGCCTGGCTCGTTGAGCCAGGTCAAAGTCTAGTCGGCCGGAGCCGCGCTATGCGACAATAGAACTACCCCGGTTCGTGCGCAAAACCTTGAGACCGCGCCGCTATTCGGCTACGTAACAAGGTGAAGGATCGGCCGGGCCCGAACATTAAGCAAGGCATTCCAAGACCTTGCAGTTTCCCGGCCGCCAAACAATCTGTCTGGTGTGCCAATAGCTGGGTGCCGTTGGCGAGCCGCCAATGGTCTAGGGAACGTAGACAGATGGATTATGAGGATCGCTTCCGGCAGCATCTCGACTCGCTGCATCAAGAGGGCCGGTATCGCGTCTTCGCCGATCTGAAGCGCCGCTGCGGGGCCTATCCGACCGCCGACCATTTCACCGAGTCTGGCACGCACGGCGTCACGGTGTGGTGCTCCAACGACTATCTCGGCATGAGCCAGCACCCGAAAGTGCGCGCCGCCATGCACGAGGCGATCGACGAGGTCGGCGCCGGCTCGGGCGGCACCCGCAACATCTCCGGCACCACCCACTATCACGTCGAGCTCGAAGCCGAGCTTGCCGATCTTCACGGCAAGGAGGCGGCGCTGCTGTTCACGTCGGCCTACATCGCCAATGACGCGACGCTCTCGACCTTGGCGCGGCTGATCCCGGGGCTCGTGATCTTCTCCGACCAGAAGAACCATGCCTCGATGATCGAGGGCATTCGCCATGGCGGCGGCGCGAAGCAGATCTTCCGCAACAACGACATCGCCCATCTTGAGGAGCTGCTCAAGAAGGTGCCGCTCGAGACGCCGAAGGTGATCGCCTTCGAAAGTGTCTATTCCATGGACGGTTACATCGCACCGATTGGGGCCATCTGCGATCTCGCCGAGAAGTACAATGCGTTGACTTATCTCGATGAGGTCCATGCCGTCGGGCTTTACGGCCCGCGCGGCGGCGGCATCGCCGAACGCGACGGCGTGATGGACCGGGTCGACATCATCAACGGCACGCTGGCCAAGGGCTTCGGCGTGATGGGCGGCTATATCGCCGCGAGCAAAGCCTGCTGCGACGCAATTCGCTCTTATGCGCCGGGCTTCATCTTCACCACCTCGCTGGCCCCGGCGATCGCCGCGGGCGCGCTCGCAAGCATCCGCCACCTCAAGGTAAGCGATCTCGAGCGGGCGCGGCACCGCCAGCGCGTACACAAGCTGAAAAGCATGATGGCCGAGGCCAAGATCCCGGTGATGGACAATCCGAGCCACATCGTGCCGGTGCTGGTCGGCGATCCGGTCCACTGCAAGGCGGTGACCGACACGCTGCTGACCCATTACGGCATCTATGTGCAGCCCATCAACTACCCGACTGTGCCGCGTGGTACCGAGCGCATGCGCTTCACGCCGTCGCCGGTGCACACCGATGAGCAGATGGCAACCCTGATCGCAGCTCTCGAAGAGCTGTGGGCCCGCTGCCCGGTCGGCAAGGGCCAATACGTCCGTCTCGCCGCAGAGTAGACTCCCAGCCTTATTGGCGCCGCGTTGATTGCTACTTGTGTGCAGCGCTCGACACGCCAGGAGCCGACCGTGCTTGCCCGAAGTCTTCTGACCATCAGCCTTTTGGGCGTGTGCCTCGCCAGCTTTTGCGGATCGGCGGCGGCGCAGGACGCTGACATCTGCCTCGTCACCGCCGAGCGGATCAGCAATGGCGAAGACGTGAGCGCCGAGGACAAAGCGAAGGGGCACGAGGCGTGCCAGCGTGCGCTGTCGGCTACGGCCAGCGTGCTGCAGAAATATCAATTCCAGGAAGCCGACTTCGAAATCCTGGGCACAAGGCCGAACAACTAGCCGGCACTGAGCAGCGGCGCTCTTCTAGCGCTTGAGCAGCCAGGCGGCGAGGAAGGCAAGCGTCAGAACGCCGAGCAAGCAGAGCAGGATGATCACGCCAATCGCGCCGAGAATGCCCTTCAAGGTTCCCCAAAACCCAAACGTGGCGACCAACGCGGCAAGCAACAAGATAATGATAATCGGCATCTGCGTTTCCTTCCGTCCGGTTCGTTTCGCGCCGGTCCCCTAGCCAGCGCGCTCCCAGAGAATCAGTCTTCTAGCCGCATGCTTGCAGAAACCGGCCACAACTAAAAGACACTGGGAGTAAGTCCTAGGCACGCTCGAGCCGCACCACCGTGCTGTGCACCGTCGTACTTTCGGCAAGATCGGTCTTGCGACCGCTGACCAGAACATTGATGTTGGCGTCGCTCGAAGAAGCGCTCGGCCATCTGCCCTTGTAGATGATGCCGACGCCGGGCTGAGCACGCTCCGAGATGGTGACGGCGAGCGGCAGCCGCCCCTCGTCGTTGACGATCACGACATCATCACCTTCTAAGAAGCCGAACGCCGCGGCGTCGTCGGGATGAAGCGTCACGGTCGGCGGGCCGAGCCGCCGCCGAATGACAGGGTCATTGCCGTAGCTCGAGTTCATCTGCCACTCCGACGCCGGCGAGACGATGCGGAATGAGCCCGCCTTCGGCATCGCGTCGGCATAGGGTTGTGGCGCACGCGGCAAGCCGAGAGCTTCGGCCGCGTCGCTCGCCAACTCGATGCGCCCCGAAGGCGTGGCGAATTTCAGATCGGCGAACTGAACCTGCGGCGCGGCGAACAACGTTACGGTACCGGCCCCGGCGAGATCGGCAAAACGTCCGGCGTAGGGCGTGGCCCGCAATAGCCGGTCGATCAGATGGCCTTCCGTCTCGAACAGCTCGGCGTCGTTGTAGCCCATGGCGCGCGCGAGCCGGCGAAAGATCTCATGATTGGGCAGCGCTTCGCCGGGCGGCTCGGCGGCCTTCACCACCGCCGATAGCGTCAGATCGAAATAGGACAAGATGAGATCGTTGCATTCGAGAAAGTTCGCCGCGGGCAGAACGATGTCGGCATAGGCCGTCGTGTCGGTGTGGAACAGATCGATGGCAACGTGAAACAGATCCTCGCGCTCCAGCGCTTTGCGCAGACGCCGCTGCTGTGGCGACGACGCGGCCGGATTGTTGTTCCAATTCACCAGCACCTTCGAGGAACTGGAGTCTTCGAGGGTCGGCGCAAGATCCATGTGGCTGATGCTGCGCGTGCCGTCGCGCGCGAGTTCCGGCATCGCGACCATATCGGCGTCGATGCCGCGACTGCCGGTGCCGTTCATGTAGAGAAATCCCGCGCCCGGCTTGCCGAGATTGCCGGAGAAGGCGACGAGCGCGGCAAGCGCACGGAAGGTGTTGCCGCCGTGGGTCTGGCGTTGCGCGCCCTGCCCGAGCCACAGCAACGACGGTCCCGTGGCGTAGGCGACGGCCGCTTCCTCGATGAGCGCGGCGGGCACGCCGCACAGCGCAGCGGCACGCTCTGGCGTCATTTCCTCGATGCCGGCGTCCAACTCATCCGCGCCAAGCACGTGCGCATCGAGAAAGGCACGATCCACTAGCCTCTTAGCCCGCATCACGTTGAGGAAGGCGAAGGCGAGCGCGGAGTCGGCGCCGGGCCTGAGCTTGAGATGGATGTCCGCTGCGGCGGCGGTATCGTGCGCCAGCGGATCGACGACGATGATTTTGGTTCCGGCCTCCGCCGCTTTGCGCACGAACACCGCGTCCTGATGCGGCGCGGCGAAGGACGGGTTGGCGCCCCAGATCAACAGCGTGCGTGAGTCCGCGATTGTGCGCGGATCGAAACCGTCGACGGAGGAGCCGAAGGCAAGCTCGAGCGCGGCATGACCCGCCTTGTTGCACACCGTGTCGGGATCGACCTCGGTCGCGCCCATACGATTGAACAACCGTATGGGAAACGCTCCGGCGATCTGTCCGACCGTGCCGGTGTAATGCGTATGGAGAATCGTATGTGCCTCGCCGGCATCGATCAAGGCACGGAACCGCGCGGCGATCTCAGCAAGTGCCTCATCCCAGGAAATCGCGACGAAACTGCCGCTGCCTTTCGCGTCGAGGCGGCGCAGCGGCGTCGTAAGCCGTAGCCCATGGTCGAGCCACGCACCGTTATAGGCGATCGCGCATTTGCCGCAGAGCTTGCCGCGCGAGATGGCGTGATCCGGATCGCCCAGCACCTTGGTGATGACGCCGTCTTGTGTGTAGGCGGCGATGCCGCACGCATCATAGCAATCACGCGTGCAAGTGGTCTTGACGATGTGCTCGTCCAGCATGGTCGACTCCCACAACGTGACGCGAGTCTAGGCCTCCGCCGGTCGTCGCGGCAAGCGGAAGTCTTTGCTGAAAGCGATGCAGCAAACCGCTTTGGGCTCGCGCGACGGCTCTAAGGCGAAACGCGGCGGCGCCCCAAGAGCATCATGCGGAACTTGTCAGGGCCCAGTACGCGTCCGATCTCCTTGAACGCGAAGAACGGTGCGAGCGCGACGCTGAAGATGACCCAGAACGAGACTGCGCTCAGCACGCCACCACCAAGAGCAGGCATGCTGGCGAAGAAGCCGTCGCCCTTTATCCAGCCGATCAGCATCTCCTCGAGAACGTAAGCGATGAACAGCAGCGTGGTGAATCCGACAGACTTGTAGACGATCGGATAGATCAAAGGTTTCGCCTTCAGTTGCTCGGCAAACCGGAAATTTTCGGCGACCAGCATGATCTTACCCAGCACGAGCGCGTTGATCGCGGCGAGTCCGTAGAACCTAAAACCGATATGGTTCTGCGACAGCACGATCCACTCGTGCAGCAGCAGCACCATGAACACCACCCACAGATAGAGAAAGATCGCCGCGAAGCTCTTGAGCTCGTCGATCGCCCTCTCTTTAAGAGTCGCCTTGTGCTCCGCATTGCCGTTTAGCGCTTTAACGATTGCCTCGACGTCTTCGTGGTGCGGCTCTGGCACCGGGTGGGCGTCGTCAGGTTCGGGCGGCAACGTGAAAACCTCGTCGACATCAGCGTTTTCGTCGTCGGAGTCGTAGGTAAACTCCGCGTCGGTCTCGGGTTCTGGCGCAGCAAAGACCGGCGGGTTCCCTGCGATCTGCTCCTCCGGCTCGGGCGCAGGCGATGACTTGAGACCGAAGATGGAGTCGGCCGGCTTCCATTCGTCGAGACCCGCGGTCCACAGGAGATCGCCCGGCTTGAAATTGCCGCCGTTCGCAAACAGCGACAGCTCTTTGTCGCTGAGCGGCCCGTATTGCTGGCCGTCCCGCGTCAGATACCAACTCGGCTCAGCGGTCTCCCCCTCGGTCAACGTGACGCGCTCCTGCATTGCCCCCCCTACGCTCGACCTTGAATAGTGCTGGATAATGTCCGCTTCTAGGCGACCCGTGGCCCCGTCGGCTGGACGATGATGGCGCCCTTGTCGCTTTTCACGATCTCGTCGTCGGCGAGCTTGAAGTTCTCCATCGCCACCGTGTGAAAGCGGCTGAAATAGTCCTTAAGCGGCTTCTCGATGCTCTTGTCGTAGTCGGGCCGCGCCACGTGGGTCGCGCCCTGCACCACCTTCACCACCTTGCCGTTCTTGACCACGAGCTCACCGTCCTTGAATACCATCTCGGGCGTCTCGAACATCTTCTCTCGGTTGCGATCATCCTTGTAGACGGTGATGTCGCCGGCCGCGCCGACGCCCAAATGCCCGCGGTCTTTGAGGCCCAGACTCTTGGCCGGGCCGGCGCGGGTCAGAATGGCGATGTCGTCGAGCGTGTATTCGCGGGTGATCGTGGGAAGGATACTCGCGCCTTGCGCGTCCGCGTTGATCTTCTGGAATGCGTCGTCGCGGAAGCCCTTGTCCATGAGCAACCGGATCAGAGGGGGATAGGTATAAAACGGCGCGCCGTTCGGATGGTCGGTGGTGAGAAACATGCGCCACGGATCATCGACCAACAGGAACGTCTCGAGCCCGATCGCCCATTGCAGCGCGTTGACGAAGCTCTTGTCGCGATAGCGCATCGGCACCACGCCGCAGCCGGCATCACACTCGATATCCATCACCACCGGCTTCTTGGGATGCGCGCTTTTAGCGATCGCGTATTGCCGCATGCTGTCGCCTGACGCGGTGCAGGTCTGGCCGAACATGATCTGGCCAACGTCGATCGAGACGTTCGGCGTCTTGTTGACCAGCTCAGCAAGGCGCGCCGCGCCTGAGGAGAATTTCTTGTCGCCCTCGGTGCCGTAGCTCATGAACTGGGTATGCGTCATGTGAATGCGCAAGCCCTCGGCAGCGCTGATTGTGTTGAGGGTCGACTCGATGTTACCCGGCACGCCGAGATTACAGCCGTGAATGTGAAGCGGATGGGTGACACCCAGCTCTTGTAGCGCGCGAGCGAGATTGAGAACGATCTGCCGCGGCGTGACGCCGTAATACTCGTGCTTCTCGTCGAGGTCGAGCTTGCGCTGATTGAACTTGAAGGCGCTGATGCCGCCTGGGTTCACCACCTTGACGGCGATAGCCTGGGCCGCATGCATGGTCCACGCGACATAATCCTTGATCGCCTCGAAGTCTTTTTTCTCCGACAACTGGCGCAGGAAGAAGTCGTCCGAGCCGAGCATGGCGAATGCGCCTTTGTCGACCATCGGCGTATCGCCCATCTCCATATGCGCCTGGCGCGCGTTGGCGGGCAGCATGGCCGGCTCGAAGCAGGCGGTGTAGCCCATCTCGGCGTAGCGATAGCCGGTTAGATGGGTCGACGGCACGGCATGGCCGCAGCCCGCGCGCGTGATCGCGGTGCGCGCGACGGGATCGCCCTGATGATCCTCGGGCAGCAGCATGCGCGCGATGGTCATCTTGCCGCCGCCGATATGCGTGTGCGGGTCGATGGCCCCGGCCATCACCACCTTGCCTGAGATGTCGTAGGTCTTGTCCAGCTTGGCGTCAGGCTTAGCGGCGACAATCCTGCCGTCCTCGACATAGATGTCGCGCACCTCGCCGGACACGTTGTTCGCGGGATCGTAGATCTTGCCGCCGGTCAATTTGATCAGCATCGCCCGCTCCTCACAGCGCCGCTTCGATCGCCGCGATCACATCGGCGGCGGAGGGAAGTTCGGCGCGGCCGAGGTCCTTCAGCGGTAGAGACACGACACTGTCGACCCTGATCAACCGCCCGGCATGGTCGACACCAGGCGTACCGATGGGAATGAACACTTGCGTTGACTTCGGTAGCTTGATCCCCGGCGTGCCGAGCACGATCACGGGTAGCTTGGCCGCAGGTGGCGCGAGCTCCGGCGAATAGGACGACAGCCAGACCAGGAGATCGCCCTCGCCCTTCTCGAGCATTCGCGCGACCGCGTAACGATAGGGATCGTACTCCGGCGCGCCGGACGCATAGCTGACCCGCAATGGATAGCCGCTCTGCCAGGTGGCGACGGAGGCCGCCGTGGTGGCGCCCTCGGCACCACCGAGCGTCAGTCCTGCGAACCGCTGGGTCGGGGTCAAGTCCTTGATAAGTCCGGCGATTTGATCGACGGCGAACTCCGCGTGCGGAAAGTCGAAGGCGGGTGGAGCCCATACCACGACGCCGTACTTGGCCTTGCGGCAGCGCTCGGCGAGCGCGTCGATGTCGGCGAGCGACACGCCGGGGATGTCGAGCTTGGCGATCTTGGCATCGCGCAGCCGCGCCCTGAGCGCACCGAGAACTTCACCGACTTGCTCCGGCTTGCACGGTAACGTCACGACCTCGCCGACACCGGATTGCTTGGCGGCTTTGTCGAGACCTTTGCCGATGACGACGATGGTGCGCTTCTTTGCCGAGACACCGAACATCGAGTCCTTCGGCGCGGCGATGCGCTCGAAGAAGCGATGATGCAGCGCCGCGACATCGGTGCCTGCGATGATGATAAGATCGGCGCGGTTGCGCGTCTCGGTCAGGGTCGACAAGGTCCAACCCACCGACTGAAGTACTTTGAAGTTGCGGTACTGCGCTTCGCTCAAAGCGTGGTCGAGGACGCCACCGGACCGCTCGGCCAACGCAACGGCCGCGCGCATGCCCTCGACGTCGGTAGCGAGACCGCCATAAAGAGGAAGCTCCGCCGCTTTGATTAGCTTGGCGGCTTCCCTGACCGCTTCATCGAGGGTTACGCCCTTGCCTTTGATCTGCGGGCTTGCCTTGGGCAGTTTGCGCTCGAAGCCTGCGATGGCGCGCCCGCAACCCGCTTTCGTGACCTTGAGGGTTCCGTCGCGGCGTTCGACCGTGAGGTCGTCGCAAACCATGCCGCAAAACGGGCACGCGACGTTCTCGAACCGCTCAGGCGCAGTGGACATATAGTGGGTCCCCGGAAAGGCCGGGGCACGTAAGCACGTCGCGGCCTAGGAAACAACTCGCGGCGGTGCCGCAGCCTACCCCCCGGCGAGATGCTCGCCGAGGCGCAAGCCCCAAGCGTAGATCGTCAGTGAGGGGTTGACCCTGCTCGTGCGACAGAGCGGGCTGCCGTCGCCGACATAGAGATTTTCCATGCCGTAGACCTTGCCGTGCGGGTCGACCACCGAGGTCTTGGGGTCATTGCCGGTCACCAGGCTGCCGATCGCATGCGCCGTGCCGCCCATCCCCATATATTTGTTGATGCCGAGCAGCCCAGCGCCGAGCAGACGCTCGATCCAATCATCAATCATGGCGTGATGCTCTTTGGTCGAATGCGGGATGCGGTCGAGGCTGTAATCCATGATCGGCTTGCCGCCGGGACCGCCCGAGATGATGCGGTTCTTGGGCGAAGAGGAATCCTCGGTCGTCGCCCAGAAGCCGATCGCCCGCGTTCCCAGATACTCATCGAGAAAGCCCGGCATGAACTTCGGTGCTTGCGTAGCGAGGAGCTCGGGGTCAATCCACCCGAGACACTGCATCGATGAATGCGGGAACTTGTCGTTGTAGAGCACCGCGGTCTTGCGCAGCACGTCGTGATCCTTGAACGGCGAGAAGCCGAGGATCGCCGAGTTGATATGCATCTTGAAGTTGGCGCCGACCAGATCGCCGCATGGCAACGCAAGCCCGCTCGCATGCAGATGATCCTGAAGGATGCGGGGCGAGGTCATGGCGCCGGCTGCGAGCACGATCTTGTCCGCCTCGTAGGTCGACCCGTCGGCTGTCTTGACGCCGATGATGGTGCGTGGATCGCCTGGCGCGGACACCAGCGCCGACACCGGATCGCCGGCGAGCATCTTGAAGTTCGGTTTATCGCGAATGTGGTCGATCAGGTTGCGCTCGGAATCTGACTTCATGCCGGTCGGCGAGGCGAAGCCGTCGAAGTGCTTCGCCTCCTCGGGGTGATTGACGATGTCCTTCGACAGTCCGAGCGGCAACGGATGAAGCTGCCAAGCGGGCTCCGCCGTTGTGATCTTGTCGAGCAACGCCTGAAGCTGCGGCTCGTTTGGAAACGAGGTGATTTTGAGGAGATCCGTCGCCTCGTCGTAATAGGGCTTCAGGGTGTCGTAGCCGAACGGCCATCCCAGCAAATCGAAGTCGGGCTCGGCCTCGAACTCAACGGGGCGGAAACGGAACAGCGCCGCGCCATACCACTTGGTCTTGCCACCCACGTTGTAGAACTCGCCAGGGACAAAGTCCTTGCCTTTGCTGTCGAGCCAGACCACGTGATTCTTGAAAACCCCGTCGACGAAAACCTGTCGCACGCTCAGCGTCGAGGCATCGCGCGGCAGGAACGGCCCCTTCTCGATAAGGAGCACGCGCTTGCCAGCATTGGCGAGCTTGTAAGCAACGCTGCCGCCGCCCGCGCCGCTCCCAATAACGATCACGTCATACTGCGCCGCCATGATGTGCTCCCTGTAGTGGCCACCAGGGCTTCATGTTGAGGCGATTACAGTCCGCCGGATTAGGATGTTAGCAAGGTTGCCGATGCTATCGCCAATGTCTAGGCTTATCAGGCGTCAATCGTCGTCAAGGTGAGTCGTTACGCCGCGCAGCGTTAGTAGACTATGAAAAATCGCCCACTTGATGGAGCCCCCCATGTCTTTGAAGAACAAGGTCGCAATCGTCACGGGCGGCAATAGCGGAATCGGCCAGGCGATTGTTCTCGAGCTGGCGCGGCAAGGCGCCAATATCGTCATCGACTACGTTGCCCACCCCGACGCGACGGAGGAACTGGAGCGACAGGTCGCCGCCCTCGGCGATAAGTGTATCGGCGTCGATGCCGACGTGAGCCAAATTGCGGATTTGCAAAAGCTCATCGACGCGGCGGTCTCGAAGTTCGGCCATCTGGACGTGATGGTGAACAACGCCGGGATCGAGACGCGGACATCGACTCTCAATACCACCGAGGAGCAGTACGACGCTGTCCTCAAGATCAATCTCAAAAGCGCGTTCTTCGGCACGCAGCTCGCCGCCCAACAGATGATCAAGCAGGGCGGCGGCGGACGCATCGTCAATATCACCTCGGTGCACGAAGACTGGCCGATGCCCGGCAACACACCCTACTGCCTCTCCAAAGGCGGCATGCGGATGCTGACGCGCACCGCGGGTGTCGAACTCGCACCACACAACATTCTCGTGGTTGGCGTTGGGCCAGGCGCGGTGGAGACGCCGATCAACACCGGCACCATGGACGACCCCACCCTCCTCAAGAAGCTCGACGCGGCGATTCCGCTCGGACGCATGGCAAAGCCCGGGGAGATTGCGAGCGTGGTCGCATTTCTCGCGGGCGACGGCGCGAGCTATCTCACCGCAATGACCATCATCGCCGACGGCGGCCTTATGCAGAGCAGCCCCGGCCTCTAGCGCAGCATGGCACTCCGGATCGAAGACTATGCACTGATCGGCGACTGCGAGACCGCAGCGCTCGTCGGAACGGACGGGTCGATCGACTGGCTCTGCTCCCCGCGTTTCGATTCAGCCGCCTGCTTCGCGGCTTTGCTCGGTACGCCTGAGAACGGCCGCTGGCAGATCGCACCGACCGGCAAGGATGTGCGCGTTACGCGCCGCTACCGGCCCGACTCATTGATCCTCGAAACGCGCTTCGAAACCAACTCAGGCGCCGCTACGTTGATCGATTTCATGTATCCGCGCGAGGCGCATCCCCATGTGATGCGTCTCGTAGTCGGTGAGACCGGCACGGTCGAATTCGACTCTGAGTTCGTCGTGCGGTTCGGCTATGGCGAGGAAGTGCCCTGGGTGGTGAAGCTTCCCGACCAGCGCCTGCGCGCCGTCGCCGGACCGAACAAACTCATTCTCCAGTCCAACATTAACTTGCGCGGCGAGAACATGCGCACGCGTGGGCAGTTCACCGTGAGCAAGGGCGAGACTGCATCATTCTCGATGACCTTCGCGGATTCTTTCCTACCCGACCCGCCCCCGGTCGACGCCCAGAAGCTGCTCGTGGAGACCGAGCAGTTCTGGCAAGACTGGTCATCCCAATGCAACTTCGCAGGTCCCTATAGCGATGTCGTCAAACGCTCTCTGATCACGCTGAAGGCCATGACCTTCGCACCGACCGGCGGCGTGGTCGCCGCGGCGACGACGTCCCTTCCCGAACAGTTCGGCGGTCCGCGTAATTGGGACTACCGCTATTGCTGGGTGCGCGACGCCACCTTGACGCTGCTCGCCCTCATGAACACTGGCTACTACGGCGAGGCCCGGGCCTGGCGCGAATGGCTACTGCGCGCGGTCGCCGGCAGCCCCGACCAGATGCAGATCATGTACGGCATCGCCGGCGAGCGCAGACTCTACGAGGTCGAGATTCCGTGGCTCACCGGCTATGAGAACTCCAAGCCCGTGCGCATCGGCAATGCCGCCCATCAACAGACCCAGATCGACGTCTACGGCGAACTCATGGACGCGCTGCATCAGGCGCGTCGAGGCGGCCTGGCTCCTGAGCATTCCGGCTGGGAACTTCAGCTGAAGATTTTGGAGCACCTCGAGACCAAGTGGCAGAAGCCCGACGAGGGCATTTGGGAAGTGCGAAGCGGACCTGAGAACTTCGTCTATTCCAAAGTCATGGCTTGGGTCGCCTTCGACCGGTCGATCAAGAGCGCCACCCAATTTGGTCTCGATGGCCCCATCGATCGCTGGCACAAGCTGCGGAGTCAGATCCACGCCGAGGTCTGCCGCAAGGGTTACGACAAAGAGCTCAACTCTTTCGTCCGCGCCTATGGCTCGAAAGAGGTTGACGCGAGCCTATTGCTCCTGCCTGCAGTCGACTTCCTGCCTGCGACCGACCCGCGGATCGCCGGCACCGTGGCGCAGATCGAGAAGACGCTGATGAAGGACGGCCTCGTGCTCCGCTACGACACGTCGAAGGCGAGCGACGGCCTGCCGCCGGGAGAAGGCATGTTCCTCGCCTGCAGCTTCTGGCTGGTCGACGCATATGTATTGATGGGGCGGCGCGCCGAAGCCGAGAAGCTGTTTGAGCGCCTGCTCAGCTTGCGCAACGATCTCGGCCTCCTCAGTGAAATTACGATCCGAAAGCAAGCGGCTAGCGGCAACTTTCCGCGGAGCCTCTCGCATCTCGCCCTGGTCAATAGCGCCTGCAATCTCGGCCGCGACGGCGACCGAGCAGCGCTGCGGCCAATGTCGACAGCAAGCAAGCCGCCAAGACTGCCGCGCCAGGCCCAAGTAGCGTTTCGCCTACCAATGGCCCGGCGCTGCCGCCGTCCACATCAGCACCCGCCAGTGACGAATTTCGCGTCGTCGAGATAGAGCACGGCGTCAACCACCTCATCCACCTCGCCGTGCGGCCTAAGGGATGCAGCGCCGCGAGGAACGCGGGTCTCAGACGCATGCATTGGCGTCGACGTGCCAGGCGACACCGCATTCACGGCACGCCCCGGCTCGCATATTCGATGGCGAGCGACCGGGTGACCGCATTGAGGCCTCCCTTCGATAGCGCGGCGAGCGCCGGGCACGGCGGCGAGCGGTTGATCGGCCAGCGTCGTCGTTACGTTGACGATATGACCTGCGCCTTGGTCCAACATCATCCGCGCCGCCTGTTGCGAGAGTGAAAGCCCGCGACATTGACCGACAGCACCTTGGCGAAATCCTCGGCGGTGTAGTCGACAAACGGCTTGGCGATGAAGATGCCGGCATTGCTGACGAGCGTATCCACCTGCCCAAATTTTTCGACGGCTGTCGACCACGCGCTTGGCGGTTCCGATCGGCGATATCGCCGGCGACAGTCATGATGTTTTGGATCGTCACCCGGTTGATCGAGCGCGAGTTGGCACGACGCGCCCCGAGCGCGAAACCCCTGACGAGCCCTGCCCCAATCCCTGAGACGCACCGGTCACAATCACCACCTTGTTGTCGGTACTCATAGCTCATGTCCTCAAATGGAAGAAAGGTGGCCGGATACCGTACCTTCATGAGTTAGCGGCCGTCGACGGACCGCGTAGGGTTCCGAAGTTATGGGCCGAGGCCGGCACCACAGCAACGCCGACCAAAGCGACGGCAAGCAGAAGAGACTTCAACATCGTTGTTCTTTGAGAGGTTTTTCACGATACGTCGCCTCATGTGGTTTGGAACCGTTTAGTCAATAATTAGACAATCACGGTCCGTGAAATATTGACCTTGGTTCCTAAGTGGGATCGAGCCTAGAGCGCGAGGCGGCGCGGCGATCGCTTCAAGATCGCTGGCGGCAGCCCGACCGGGCAACGCGCAGGCCCATATAGGTGTTGAGGATGAGCCGGCAGTCTCGGTCCGGCGCTTGGCCGACCAGCGTGCCGCTTTGCGGCTCTGCTTGAGCGCCGTGACGATCGCCTCCTCGAGGCGCCCATCATCTTGGCCACCTTGGCCCGACCTTGGTATCGCTCCGCGCCTGATCGATTGCCGCATTACATGAAGCAACCGCGCCGGTCATCGCGCCAGGCAACGTCGTCGCGCACGCCTTCAATAGAGTACGGATGCGGGCGAGCCCGTCGCCGGCTTTTGCATTGGTGAAGTATCACGCGGTCCTCGACCACCGTCTTGTCGTAGTGGTCGAGCGCTGCGAGATAGATGCTGCGCTTGTCGTGAACGCCTTGTGACTGCCCGGGCAATCTTCATCGCTTTGAGCAGATCCCTGGGACGCGGCCTCGTAGCCTTTGACCCAAAACACGCCCATGGCGCGATCAAGCGCCTTGTCGATGTCGAACTCTCGCGGGCGGCCCATCGCCTCACTTATCCGCATTAGCGGCAGTCAATATAGTCGTGATGCTGTAAAGCTGACCTTCTGATCGCGGCGTCAACATCCCTTGTCACCGCACTCTCGTGATCGGCTGCGATTTCATGGTGACGCCATTCGGTTCTCCGGCGCAAGACCCGTTGCCCTATCGACGGCGCAAGCCTCGGCAGGCCTCGGCGGCTCGCAGTCGCGGCTTCGGCGCTCAAGTGGTCCTAACCCTCAAGGAGACTCATCCATGCCCCGTAATTTCACCAACCTCGCCGAGCCTCGACCCAGCGGCCGCCAAGGACGGCCAGACCAAGCCACGGTATCGTCGACGGCGTGACCAGAGAGAAGCTTCGGCACCGGGCCGAGCTTCTGACGAACCTACGGCGCACCGCGCCTTCGGCCCTCATCGACGCGGTCATTCCTCGCCTTCCCTCGCGCGGCGGCTGAACAGGGCAAGCTGTCACGCAGCCCAGCCTCCGCGAACGTATTGACCTCGCTTGCGACGCTTCATCGCGCATCGCCGACGACAACAATGGCTGCGACTATAGGCTTCTGGCGCCTCGCCCATCAGGCTCGAGCTGGCAAGATGGGCGACGCCGTGGGCCTCGAAAGTACTGCCGACGAGATTGCACGGTCCGTGGCTGACTCGCCGGCGACTCCTGCCGGCCGAGCCCGGCGTCAAGGCCAAGGTAGCGCTCACCTTCGTCGGGCAGATTCCCGCCAAGCGCGGCGAGGTCAGCGAGGCGGAGATCGCCGCCGTCAAGTCGGCCGGCTACAGCGACGGCGAACCACTGGCAGCATCGAGATCGTCGGCAATGTCGCCGAGCTCAACATCGTCTCACCAACTTTCAACAACGTCGCCGAGCCCGACATCGACTCACCGCCTCCCCGCGTCGCCACCCGCGCTTGTGCGCCGCGCCACCCGCTTAGCACGCGGCCAATGCGACAACAGGCGCGAGAGCCTCGAGGTCACCCAGGCTCTCGCGTGCCGGCCCTGGCCTCCATCATTAGGCAAATCCCAACGACGCAGTTGCCAAGGAATTCCCGTGACAGCTGCTTCGACGCTCACGATCCACGCGGGACCGCTGCACCTAATCCGCTGCGGCAGCATCACATGAAAGCACCTTCCGGCCCTTGCCTCCGACCTGGGCCCCGGCGCGCAAGGACCTCGTCGGCGCAAGCCTCGGCTCCTCGCGGCTGTGGTTCACCCTCGCCGGGGGATCGTCACCGAGATCTACTACCCGCGCATCGGCATCCCCCAGTAAAGGATCTGGGCTTCATCATCGCCGACGATAAGGGTTTCTGGGTCGAGCTGCGCCGCCTGGGCAAATACACGGTCACCCTGCCCGCGCCCGGCGTACCAGCGGCCGAGATCGTCCACCGCCACCCCCGCTTCACTTTCACGCTGGAGGTCTGTCCCTCTCAGCGCCGTGACACGCTGCTGATCCGCTATGCGCTTGAAGGCGACGCGAGCCTGAAGCCTTATGCGCTGCTCGCCGCGCGCCTCGGCGACGACGCCGACAGCAACGTTGCCTATGCCGCCGACCACGATGGACGCCATGTGCTTTGGGCGGAGCAAGGGCCATTCGCCGTCTCGCTGTCAGCCAGTGACGAAAGCGGCGCCGAAGGCTTCGGCCGCCGCTCGGTCGGCTGCCTCGAAGTGAGCGACGGCTGGCAGGACTTCAACCGGAACGGCCGCATGACCTGGGAATACGATAGCGCCGGCCCCGGCGCCGTGACCCTGATGGGCGAGCTTGCCAGGAACGGCCGGCTCGCGCTTGGCCTCGCCGCCACCAAGGAGGCCGCTTCGACCTTGTCCGTGTCGGCGCTCATGGACGATTTCGACGAGGAGTGGGCCGATTATTGCGGCACCTGGGCACAATGGCTCGGCGCGCCGTCGCGCCACCTTCGGTGGCAAGATCGACGACCGCCTCGCGCTGTCCGCCGCGGTGCTGAAGGTTCACCAGGACCGCACCTATCGTGGCGCCACAGTGGCGAGCCTGTCGGTGCCATGGGGCGATTCAAGCACAAGCCGCGGCGGCTACCATCTCGTGTGGCCGCGCGACCTGGTGGAGACCGCAGGCGCTTTGGTCGCCGTTGAGTCGTATCGCGACGCCCGCGATGTGCTGCGCTACTTGATGGCCACCAGCAAGAGGACGGGCACTGGTTCCAGAACCAATGGCTGGGGGTCGCCCTTCTGGCAGGGCGTTCAGCTCGACGAGGCGGCGTTTCCCATCCTGCTCGTGTCACTGCTCGGCGCGCGCGACGCGCTCGACGGCATCCCTGTCACCGACATGATCAAGCGCGCTGTGGGCTTTGTTTGCCGCGAGGGACCGAGCACCAACCAAGACCGTTGGGAGGAAAACGCCGGCATCAACATGTTCACCCTTGCCATCGCCATTGCCGCCCTGGTCGAGGGCAGCACGTTTCTCGAAGGGGCAGCCAAGGAGCATGCACTCAGGGTCGCCGACTATTGGAACGCCCAGCTCGAGACTTGGGCATTCGCGAAGGGCACGGATCTGGCAAAGCAAGTCGGCGTCGAGGGTTATTTTGTCCGTACCGTGCCGCTCGACGCGTGCGCACACAGAGTTCCGCTCGACCAGGTCATGATCATCAAGAATCTCGCCCAGGACCCGGGCTTGCCGGCAAGTGATCAGGTGTCGACCGATTGCTTGCAGCTTGTACGCTACGGCCTACGCGCGGCGTCCGATCCGTCGATCACCGAAAGCATCAAAGTCATCGACTACCTGTTGAAGACAGACACGCCGTCCGGCCCGGTCTGGCACCGCTATAACGACGACGGCTATGGCGAGCACGACGACGGCTCGGCCTTCGACGGGACCGGCCGCGGCCGCGGCTGGCCGCTGCTGACCGGCGAGCGCGGCCACTATGCGCTATGCGCCGGCGAGGATGTGACGCCCTACCTCGAAGCCATGATGGCAATGTCGAGTCCGCTCGGGTTGATCCCCGAGCAAGTGTGGGACGCGGCTCCTATTCCCGCCGATGGCCTTCTGCCGGGTAAGCCGAGCGGGTCGGCCATGCCCCTGGTTTGGGCGCATGCCGAGTTCTGCAAGCTCTGCCACAGCCTCGCGCAAGGCTCTCCCGTCGACCGGCCCGCCGCGACTTGGGCGCGGTATCGCGGTGTCCGTCCCAAGATCGATTACGACATCTGGGGACCGAGCTACCACCCGCGCCAGATGGCGGCCGGGCACACGCTCTATGTGGCGCTGACAGCACCGGCCAAGGTGCACATGGGCGTGAACGGGTGGCAGGACATTCAAGACATCGACACGGAGGACACTGGCCTCGGTGTCTATGTGGCCAAGCTTCCCACCGCCACGCTGAAGGCCGGCGATCGTGTCGCGTTCACCTTCCTGTGGACCGAGCCCAACGCCTGGGAAGGCCGCAACTACGAGGTCGCCGTCTTCTAGTGGAAGATGAGCAAGATGCTCACGATGATGAGCAGGATGGCGAGCGTTACCGATAGGCTCAAATCGGCGACGATGCCCGGCGAGTGAATTTTCTGATCGTCGAGCATCTTTCCCGTGCGCACGAAGCGGTAGGTCGCAACCACGATGAAAATGATGCCGACCACGATGAAGGTGTGGCCGACGCCCCAGCCATAAGCATCGGAGAGCCCGCCAATCTTTGGCAACTTCGCGCCTTCGGTCGCCACGGCCGCGGCCATGGTGTCGACGAACAGGTTGAACTTCTCGATCAGGAAGCCGAACGCAATGATGGCGATGCCCGTGCGCAGCCAGGCGAGAAAGGTCCGCTCGTTCGCCGCGTGGTCCGTATAGGATCTGATCATGGGAGGCCTCGCTCCGCCGTCCGAACGCGAGACATTGCCGCATGAGGCACAAAAAATGCCTTAAGACCGGCATTAACGGTGCTCATACCCCGACATTCATCCCACTAGCGCGGGCCGATACCGAACTCCGAGAACGGGATGAAATCCACAAGCTCGCCCGCGCGGACCTCATCCACATCTTCGCCCACCTCGATCAAGCCGTCGGCCTCCCGCAAAGAGGAGATGAGACCGGAGCCATCGCGCGGAAATTTGCTGGCGACCAGGTTCCCCTCGTCGTCATGGGTCAACTTGGCGCGCCAAAACTCGCGCCGTCCGACTTTCTTGCGTTGACTGAAGGCGGCCGGAACGGGAAACCGCACCGGCTCTGGCCATGTGCCTCCGCCGAGCCGCGTGATGACGGGACGCACATACATCAGAAAGCACACGAACACGGCGACCGGATTTCCCGGCAAGCCGAGAACCACGCAATTGCCGATCTGCCCAAAGCTCATGGGGCGCCCGGGCTTGATCGCGATTTGCCAAAGATGGCGCTTGCCGAGCGCATCGATGCTGCGGACCACATGGTCCTCTTTGCCTTGGCTGGCACCGCCGGAAATCACGATGGCATCGTAGTTGCGGCTTGCGTCAGACAACGCAGCGATCACGTCGGCGGCGTTGTCGGGGAGAACTCCCATATCGATGGCCTCAGCGCCGCTGCCGGCAATGAGGCCATGCAGCATCGGCGCGTTGGCGTCGTAGACCTTGCCGTCCTCGAAAGTCTCACCCGGCCGCAAGATCTCGTCACCCGTCGAGAACACTGCAACCTTGAGCGGTAGGTAGCACGACAAGGCGCCGAGCCCCGTGGCGGCGGCACTCGCCACCTCTTGCGGCCTCAGCCGCGTACCCAGTTCGATCAGAGTCTCGCCAGGCTTGGTGTCCTCGCCCGCGCGGCGGCGATTGGCGCCCGGCTTGAGACCTGGCGGAACGTGCGCCCAAAGCGCGCCGTCACGCTCCTCGACGCGCACGTCTTCCTGCATCGCCACAGTGTCGAGGCCCGCTGGCATCACCGCGCCAGTAAAGATGCGCACGGCACTGTCCACCGCCAAAGTGCCTTCGAACGGATGGCCCGCAGTCGCCTCTCCTGCGATCTTGAAGGTGCCGCCCTTGTCCGCGTCGTAGTCCGACGATGCAAAAGCGTAGCCGTCGACTGCGGCATTGTCGTGCGCGGGGATGGCGCGCGGCGACACGACAGGCTCGGCCAGGAAACGGCCGACCGCGGCGGCAAGCGCAACCTGCTCGGTGCCGGTCACCTGCTGCACGCGCGCCTTCAAGATTTCAAGCGCTTGGTCGTGCGGCAGCCGGTCTTTGTTGAGGACGAAGCAATCGTCGATCAGCTTGGCGGCCTTGTTTGCGGTCATGGGCGCTTGAGCCCTAGTCTCGCGACGATGAAGTCAACCATGGACGGCGTGTCGTCGATCGCGAAGATGGGCAGCATCTCCGTCTCGTCCTCCGGACGGTCCGAGGCGATGGCGACGACCTCGGGAAACTCCGCAGACAACGGGTCGCGCGACGCGGCGCCCTCCCGACGAATCTCGATCTTTGGAAAAGCCTCGCGCTTATAACCCTCAACCAGGACGAGATCGCACGGCCCCGCATACGGCAGCAGCTCCTCGAACGTCATCTCAGGCGCGTTGCCCAGCTCGCGCATCACGGCGAAGCGGCGGGGCGACGACAACGTGACCTGGCAAGCCCCGGCCTCGCGCATCTTGAAGGAGTCGCGACCCGGATGATCGATCTCGAACTTGGCATGCGCGTGCTTTATGACCGACACGGAGAAGCCGCGTTTTGTGAGCTCGCGAATGAGGTTGGTCATGAGCGTGGTCTTGCCGGAATTCTTCCAGCCCACCACGCCGAAGATGGGCGGACTCATGACGCGCTCTCGCTGAGAAGGGCCTCGGCCATGGCCAGGTCTTCGGGTGCGTTGATGTTGAAGAATGGATCGATCATGCGCCCGCCGACATGCCCCGGAGGAAAGTTGACCTCAACAGCCTTGTGTTCTTTCACCCACGCGCCGACCCGGCGATCGCCGCGCTCAAGCGACGCTTTCAAAACATCTGCAAGCGCCACGGGCCAAAGGCCGATTACGTAATGCATCCCTACTTCGGACTTCGCGATGCGCAGCGCGGAACGATCGTCCGAAGCGGCGCGCAGCCTCGCCACCAGATCCTCTGGAAAGAAGGGCGTGTCCGTGGCCACGGTGACGACATGCTCGACGCCCGGCCGATTGGCCGTCACCCATTCGAGGCCGGCGTGCACACCGGCGAGCGGACCGGCATAGCCGGCGATGCTATCCGCGACCACGGGAAGGCCGAAGGCGGCGAAGCGATCGGGGTCCTCATTGGCATTGATGGCGATGTCGGAGACTTGCGGCCGCAAACGATCAATGACGCGCGCGAGAATTGCCCTGCCGCCGATCATCCTCAGGCACTTGTCGCCCCCGCCCATGCGGCTCGATTTGCCGCCTGCGAGCAGGACACCAACAACGCCATCCGGCAAAGCCATGAGGAATTTTACGGCTACAGGCCCGAGGCTGTCACGTCGAGACTGGGCTCCGGCACGCGCTGCGGCTTACCCTCCGCCGGGCCAATCTTAACCGCGCAGAACTTGTACTCGGGGATCTTGCCGTAGGGATCGAGCTGGGGATTGGTCAGGATATTGGCCGCGGCTTCCACATAGGCGAAGGGAATAAAGACTGTCCCCTCTTGCACGGCGAGGTCCGCGCGCGCTGTCAGCTCGATCGATCCGCGGCGCGTCGTCACGCGCATCAATTCGCCAGGTTGGATCCCGTAGCGCGCCAGCGTCGCGGGATTGAGGCTTGCAGTGGGGCCTGGCTCCAGAGAATCGAGGACATCGGCGCGACGGGTCATGGCGCCCGTATGCCAGTGCTCCAGCTGCCGACCCGTCATCAGCACCATCGGGTATTCCTCATCGGGCACTTCGGCGGGAGGTAGAACATCAGCAGGCACGAGATACGCGCGGCCGCTCTTGGTCGGGAATCCGTCGGCGAAGACGACCGCCTCGCCCGGGTGGTCCGGCTCTGGGCAGGGATAAATAATCGACGACTCGCGCTCCAGCCGGTCCCAGGTGATGTTGTCGAGCGACGGCATGGCGCGTTTCATCTCTTCGAACACCTCGGACGGATGGGTATACGTCCAAGGCAGTCCAAGCCGCTTGGCCAACTCGATGATGATCCACAGGTCCTCGCGGGTGTCGCCGGGGAGATCGAGCGCCTTCCGTCCCATCTGCACCTGACGATTGGTGTTGGTCACTGTGCCGGTCTTCTCGGGCCAAGCCGACGCCGGCAAGACGACGTCGGCCATCATCGCCGTCTCGGTCAAGAAGATGTCCTGCACCACGAGATGCTCGAGCTTGGCAATGCCTGCGCGCGCATGATCGAGATCGGGATCCGACATGGCAGGGTTCTCGCCCTGAACAAACATGCCCTTGATCTCGCCCTTGTTCGCGGCGTTGATGATCTCGACCACCGTGAGCCCAGTCTTGTGGGAGAGCGGCGTCTGCCACAATTCCTCGAATTTCTCGAAGACCGGCTCGGCCTGCACGTCGGCGTAGTCCGGATAGAACATCGGAATGAGACCGGCGTCCGAAGCGCCTTGCACGTTGTTTTGGCCACGCAACGGATGCAACCCCGTGCCGGGACGCCCGACCTGGCCGCACATGAGCGCGAGCGAGATCAGGCACCGCGAATTGTCGGTGCCGTGCACATGCTGCGAGATGCCCATGCCCCAGAAGATCATGGCGCGGTCGGCATTGCCGAAAATGCGTGCGACGTCACGGATCGTCTCGGCGTCGATGCCACAGATCGGAGCGACCGACTCGGGGCTATAGCTGGCGAGATGCTCCTTGAGCTTCTCGAAGTTGTCGGTGTGCGCTTGCACATACTGAACGTCGTAGAGCTTCTCCTCGACGATCGTGTGCATGATGCCGTTCAGCAGTGCCACGTCGCTTCCGGATTTGAAGCGCAGCATGTGGGTCGCGTAGTTGCGCAGCGCCTGGCCGCGCGGGTCGATGACGATCAGCTTGGCGCCGCGCCGCGCGGCCTGCTTGAAGAAGGTCGCGGCGACCGGATGGTTCTCCGTCGGGTTGGCGCCGATGATGACGATGACGTCGGCATGCTCAACCTCGTTGAACGTCGCCGTCACCGCGCCTGAGCCGATCCCCTCGATCAGCGCCGCCACCGACGACGCATGGCACAGCCGCGTGCAGTGGTCGACGTTGTTGGTGCGGAACCGCGTCCGGATCAGCTTCTGGAACAGATAGGCTTCCTCGTTCGAGCACTTGGCCGAGCCAAATCCGGCGATGGCTTGGCCGCCATAGTCTTTGACGACGCGGGCCAAACCTGACGCCGCGGCCTCCAGCGCTTCTTCCCAGCTTGCCTCGCGGAAGTGCGTATAGGGGTTCGAAGGATCGACGTTGACGCCCTTCGGCATGTCGGGCTTGCGGATCAGCGGCTTCATCAGCCTCTGGGGATTGCTGACATAGTCAAAGCCGAATCGGCCTTTGACGCACAGCCTGTTCTCATTCGAATAGCCGTCGCGGCCCTGAACGAAGGCGATCTTCTCGTCCTTGATCTGATAACTGATCTGGCAGCCGACGCCGCAATATGGACAAACCGAGTGGACCTCGCGGTCGACCTCACGCGTGCCGTGTTGGGTGATTGGATCGACGATCGACTTCGGCATGAGAGCGCCGGTCGGGCAGGCCTGCACGCATTCACCGCAGGCGACGCACGTCGAATTCCCCATGGGGTCGTCGAAATCGAAGACGGGCCGGGCACCGATGCCCCGGAAGGCCATGCCAATGACGTCATTCATCTGAACGTCGCGGCAGGCGCGCACGCAAAGGCCGCAGTCAATGCAGGCGTCGAGATTGACTGCCATGGCGGGATGCGACAGGTCGGGCTTGATGATGCCATGCGCCGGGAAACGCGACGTGTCGATGTCTTGCGCCTCGGCCCAGTGCCAGAACGGCGACACGCGATCCGGCGAATCTTCACGGGGAGGCTGATCCGCAAGAAGAAGCTCCATCACCATGCGGCGCGCTTTGACGGTGGCACGATCCGTCGCCGTCTTCACGACCATATCGGGCGTGGGCTTCCTGATGCAGGAGGCCGTCAACGTGCGCTCGCCTTCAACTTCGACCATGCAGGCGCGGCAATTGCCGTCGGCCGCGTAGCCTGGCTCAGGAAGCCAGCACAGATGGGGAATGTCGATGCCGTGGCGCTTTGCGACCTGCCAAATCGTTTCGCCGGGTCTGGCGGAGACTACTTCTCCATCAAGCGTAAACAGTAGCTGGTCGGTCATGGCGTCATCCATCAATATCTAGCTGGCGGACCCGCGTCTTTGGTGTCGGCGGGCTCGCCGGAGAAGAATTCCATCGCAGTGATGAAGGCGTTTGGCGCGGCTTGGCCGAGACCGCAGATCGATGCGTCGCGCATGGCCTGGGCGAGCTCGTTCAAGAGATCGGCATCCCATTCGTCCCTGTCGAGCAAGGCGACAGCTTTGTCGCAACCCACGCGACACGGCGTGCATTGACCGCAGGACTCGTTCTTGAAGAACTGCAGCAGATTGATCGCGACGTCGGCGATCCGATCCTGCTGCGAGAACACCACGATGGCATGGCTGCCGACAAACGCCCCGTACTTGTCCAGCGTGCCGAAGTCGAGAGGCACATCGCCGAGCTTCGCCGGCAAGATTCCGCCAGACGCGCCGCCCGGGAGGTAGGCCTTGAACTCGTGCCCATCCTCCATGCCGCCGGCTCGCTCGATCAGCTCGTTCACCGTCACCCCGGCAGGCGCAATGATCACGCCCGGCTTCTTCACGCGGCCCGAGACAGACCAAGACCGGAAGCCCTTGCCGCCGTTCATCCCGTGATCGGCGAACCACTTGGCGCCCTTCTCCATGATCTCGGGCACCCAGTAGAGCGTCTCGACATTGTGATTGAGAGTCGGCCGGTCGAATAAGCCAACCTCGGCGATATAAGGCGGCCGGTTGCGCGGATAGCCGCGCTTGCCTTCGATCGATTCGATCATCGCCGACTCTTCGCCGCAGATATATGCGCCGGCGCCGCGGCGAAGCTCGATGTCGCCCCGCTTGATGATGCCCACAGCCTCAAGCGCGGCGATCTCATGCGCCAGAATGTGAAGCACGGCGGGGTACTCATCACGCATATAGAGATAGATGCGCTCAGCCTCTACCGCCCATGCCGCAATGAGGGCACCTTCGAACATCTGATGCGGATTCCGCTCAAGGTAGTAGCGATCCTTGAACGTGCCGGGCTCGCCTTCATCACCGTTGATCGTCATCAGGCGCGGGCCTGGATAGGAACGAACGATCTGCCACTTCTTGCCGGCGGGGAAGCCGGCGCCGCCGAGACCGCGCAGTCCCGCGTCTGACATCTCTTTGATGAGGTCTTCGACGTTGCGTTTGCCCGCGCGGCACTCCGCCAGCATCGCGTAACCGCCCTCGGCACGATAGGCAGCGAGATCTTTGTACTTGGGGATATCCGGGTCGTGCTTGCCGCTGTTTAGCGCAGCCTCGACGCTTTCGGGTTTGGCGTGGTCCACAAAATAGTGGCCGACCTCGCACACGGGCGCCGTATCGCAACGGCCCATGCATGGCGCTTTCAGAACGCGGACCTGGGATGGGTCCACGCCGGCTTTCAGCGCGTCATAAAGCGCGTTCGCACCCTTGATCGCGCAGGTAATTGAATCGCAAACGCGGATGGTCGTCGGTGGGGGCGGCGTCTCGCCTTCCTTCACCACGTCGAAATGGGCATAGAACGTTGCCACCTCGTAGGCGGCGGCCTGCGGCATGCGCAGTTCGTGGCAAAGCGCTCGCAAGTGGCGTGCCGAGATACAGTGGTAGTGATCTTGAATTAGATGGAGGTATTCGATCAGCAGGTCGTGTCGCCGGGGGCGGTCGCCCAACAACTCTTTGACCTGCTCCAGCGCAGCGAGGTCGAGTTGCCTTCCCTTGGGAAAACCACGGGCACGCTTCCGGGACCCAACATGTCTGGCGGGACGTTCAGGCCCACCGTTCAACGCTTCCTGCTCCACTCTTTGCTTCCCTTGCCCAGTTGGGAAATTGAACGCCTTCGAACTTGGTGATACCAGCCTCTAACATAGGGCGGCAAGCGAACTGGACAACCTTCCCTGCGGTTGACACCAAAGCGGTATAACGCTCTCGAATTGGACGATTGGAAAAGCTGATCACTCAATCGGAAAAGCCGATCAGCTGGGTTGACCTCACATGACCGACTTCATCGATGCATTCCAAACGGCTCTTGGCCTCATCGTCACCCTCAACGCGAACCTGGTCGAGATCCTCATCCTGTCTATTAAGGTCAGCCTAACCGCAGTGGCCATCGCAAGCCTGCTTGGCTTCGCCATCGGCGGCGCTCTTGCCGTCTACCGCTTTCCGGGACGGGGTGCGGTATCCGCCATTCTCAGTGCGTTGATGGGACTTCCACCGGTGGTAGCAGGCCTCTTTGTGTACCTGCTGTTGTCCAACGTGGGCCCATTCGGGGTTCTCCAACTCCTCTATACCCCAACCGCCATGATCATCGCCCAGGTCGTTCTGGTGACGCCGATCATCGGCGCACTCACGCGGCAAGCCTGCCAGGACCTTCTCGAGGAGTATGACGAACAGCTTCGCTCGCTGGGCGCATCTTCCAGTGCTATCGTCGTGACATTGCTTTGGGACGGCCGCTATCGCCTGATTACTGCGGTGCTCGCAGGCTTTGGCCGGGCCATCGCCGAAGTCGGCGCTGTCATGATCGTTGGTGGCAATATCGACCACGTCACCCGCACGATGACGACGGCCATTGCACTTGAGACTTCGAAAGGAAATATCGCGCTTGCGCTCGCACTCGGCATCGTTCTCCTTGCTCTTGCTTTCGCCGTTAACGCCGCGCTGATCGGGGTCCAGCGTCTTGCCAACCGTTTCGCCTATGCTTGATCCCACCTCCCCCCTCGAAGCGCTCGATGGTCACCTTGCCAGGCCACCACTCCCGGTCGAACTCAAAGGACTCGTCTACGAGGCAGGCAGCAAACGCGTCATCGATGGGATCGACCTGACGATCGACAGCCGCCGCATCACGGCCATCATGGGGCCGAACGGTGCCGGCAAGAGCGTGCTCCTCAGATTGATGCACGGGCTTATCGCGCCCACCAAAGGGGAAATCCTGTGGGCGGGTCGCCGCATGGATCGCCTCATGGCCCGTCGACAAGCCATGGTCTTCCAACGTCCCGTCCTGCTGCGCCGTTCAGTGGCGGCCAATGTCTCCCATGCACTGGGCCTGCGCGGCGTGGAGCGCGGAGAGCGCACCATCCGAGTCGACGAGGCTCTGAAACTCGCCGGGCTCGAACGTCATGCGTCAACGCCAGCCCGGGTGCTGTCGGGTGGCGAGCAGCAGAGGCTCTGCCTTGCGCGAGCCCTGAGCCTCGAGCCCGACGTCTTGTTTCCTCGACGAGCCGACCTCGAGCCTCGATCCAGCGTCGACGCTCGCCATCGAGCGTCTGCTTCTCGATGCGCAGCGGCGTGGCATCAAGGTCATGCTCGTGACGCACGACGTCGGTCAAGCGCGGCGGCTCGCGCATGATGTCATCTTTCTGCACCACGGCCGCGTTATCGACCATCAAGACGCCGAAGCCTTCTTTGCAAATCCGCAAAGCGAAGGTGCGCGTGCGTTCCTAAGCGGCGGTCTCGTGCTGTGATCTAAAGAGGAGGTGTCCCGTGATAGCCGTCCTGCATAGACGAACGATTCTTCGGCCTCGTTCTCGGTGCTCTTCTGCTCACATCGACGATCTCAGCCGGGCTGGCGGCCGACGACAACTTCATCATCGTGCAGTCGACGACCTCCACGCAGAACTCAGGCCTGTTCGATCACATCCTGCCGAAGTTCACGGACAAGACCGGCATCGAGGTGCGCGTCGTTGCCGTTGGCACGGGCCAAGCCCTCAAGAATGCCAGAAACGGCGACGGCGACGTGGTGCTTGTTCATTCCAAGCCCGACGAGGAGAAATTCGTCGCCGAAGGTTGGGGCGTGAAGCGGCACGACGTGATGTACAACGACTTCGTCATTGTCGGCCCGGCCTCCGACCCCGCCGGCATCGCGGGACTAAAAGAGGCAGACCAGGCCTTCAAGAAGATCGCCGAGGCTAAGGCGCCTTTCGCCTCCAGGGGCGACGATTCAGGCACCAATAAAGAAGAGATGCGGCTGTGGAGGCCGCTGGCATCGACGCCAAAAAGGCAAGCGGTGACTGGTACTTAGAAACCGGTTCCGGCATGGGGGCGACCCTCAACACGGCGGTCGGCAAGCAAGCCTATACGCTGACGGATCGGGGCACTTGGCTGAGCTTCGCCAATAAGGGCGATTTCGATGTCCTCGTCGAAGGCGATCCCAAGCTGTTCAACCAGTACGGCGTGATCCTCGTGAATCCTGAGAAACACCCGAACGTCAAGGCTAAGCAAGGACAAGCATTCGTCGACTGGTTGACCAGCAAGGACGGCCAAGCAGCCATCGCCAGCTATAAGGTCGACGGAGAGCAATTGTTCTTCCCGAATGCGCGTCCGGGAACGTGACGCTCAAGCAGAACGCGGCGGGCTTTCTTAGCAATGCGAGAGGCTAAGGCCGCCTCGGCGCCACGTCTCATAGTTGAGACGGGCGATCCTGTAAGCATCCGGAATTGATATCGCCCAAACAAAGAGACCGCCGGCCGCGCGCCCGATAAACGACTGGTCTGGCGTGGTCGTGAACCACGTCAGAAGACCGAGCAGGATCGCGAAAAAAGCGAACCCCAAACCACGCTGGAGTTGACCGACCGCAATATGCCCCAAACCTGGCAGCAAGAGCGCGAGGACGAGCGCTGCATAGGGATGCAACGGTGGCCTTGTAGTCATGCCGCCAGTTTCCAATCATGGCGCCCAAGCGTCGCCCACAGCCCTTCGAGCTCCTCGAGCCGCTTGGCAAGTTCGTTCGGCTGAACGCTGGCGTCGTCAAAGACCGCTTGACGAAGAAGAAGGTGTTCGCCACGCCGGCCTTCACCAACCTGAGAGATCACGCGCAGCCTCTATTGGTGACCCCAATCTCCTTTACCCGAGGATCCGCTAGGATTGTCGCGAGTTGGGGCGACAACTGCTCCAGCAACTGTGCGGCGCGCGCATCCGATCCGCGCACGAGGACCTCTGAAGGAAAACTGGTGGGAGGGTCCAAAGCACAGCTGAGATTGCTGGTCAGCGAATAGAACTCGTACCCAGCCGGTCGGACCAAGATAGCAAGACTTGGAACGCCAACAAGCGAGTCGATAAGCGTGAGGGAGGCCCAAAGTTGTGGCAGGCGACGCAGAACCATCGTGTCCGGGATCAGTTCTAGGTGCACCCGATTTCCGCGATGAGCCCCCAGAGTCTTGGAAACCCGTCGGAGCCGTGACGGATCTCCGCGCCACCGAGAATGTGCTTGCACTCGTCAAGCAGAGACCATCGAGAGCGACGTAACGCTCGGTGCTCACGCACTGACAGCGCGCCGAACGCACCCGCGAGGCACAGTCCAAAAACGTGGCCGTCAAGACGGACATTGACCTTCCTTACACCTGCTTGGCCGCTGCAAGGGCTTTGTCAGTAGCCCCGGGGCTTCGGCCAAGCCATGGTGAATTGATCTCCGCGCTTCACATACCTGTAGCGATGGAAAGCGAACCACAAAGACGCAACGATGTAGAACACCATCATCGCCACGAGTTGCGTGCCGTAACCCAGGAATACCGCGAAGTACGTCAGCGCGCACAAAGCGAGCAATACAAATGCAGGCAATGGGTGGAATGGATGCTCGTAGCCCCGCTTAATCACGCCGAGGGGCCACTTCTTGCGGAACATGATCACGTTGAACGACATGTAGGTGTAGCCCAACAGGCCCGATAAGATCGAGAACGTGATGACCTGGTCGAGCGGCGCGAAGTAGGCGAATACCAGCGCCACCGGCACAAGAAACACGATCGACCGGTAGGGCGTCCTTGTCTTGGGATGAACCGCGCCGAACCATACGGGCAGATAGTGGTCGCGCCCCATCGAGAACCAGGCGCGGGATGCATCGTTGATGCAGCCGTTTGCCGAAGCCAGCGTCGAGAACATCGTGCCGACGAAAAGCAGGACCATCAGTAGGGTCGAGCCGGTCAGCCGGGCCGCGTCGAACAGCGGGGTGATTGCTTGACCGAGATATTCCCACGGCATCAGCCCGGAGCAGACGTACCAGGTCATGGTCGCGGCGATCAGGAGGGTCATCATACCGGCCATCGTACCGAGCGGCAGCGAACGCGGCGGAGACCGCACCTCTTCGGCTGCTTGGCATGTTCCCTCGATGCCGAGGTAGTACCACAGTCCGAAATGGATCGCAGCAATGACCCCGAGCCATCCATAGGGGAGTCCGTTCAAAAGCTGATCTAGCTTGAGGACCTCGTTGGTCCAGGGCTTGACCGCAGCAAACAAGATGATGATGGCGACGAATGCGATGGCCGTGATGACGAGATTGAAGGTCAAAGTTGCATAGACCCCACGATAGTTCAGCCACGCCAAGAACAAGATAGTGAGGACGATGAAAGGTTTGTCGGACACGCCTTCGAATCCAGCCATGGTGCCGACGGTTTGCACGAGATAGCCCAGGGTGATCGCATTGGCGGCCTCGAGCATGGTGTAGGCAAAAACGAGGAATAGACCGACGTTAAATGCCGCGAGCGGACCTACGATGTGCTTCGCTTGCGCGTATTGGCCACCGGCAGCTGCGACCGTCGAGGTGACCTCTGAATCGATCATTGCAACGCAAGTGTAGAGGAGCCCCGCCACCCAACATGCGATCAGCGCCGCGAGGGCGCCGCCCTTCCCGACGGCGAAATTCCAGCCCATGTACTCGCCGACAAGAACGATGCCGACACCAAGCGCCCACACATGACCGGGTCCGAGGACGCGAAGTAGCGAGACCTTCTCGCCATGAACTGCCGTTGTCTGTGTCACCGGTGCCCCCCTTGGTGAGTTGGATCGATGACCAAAGCGTCATCGATCTCGCCCTCTCGCGACGAGAGGAGAAGCTTTTCCGAATATGCACGGTTGGTGCGGATGAGATCGACGATCATCCAAAGACCGAGCAGAATCGAGATGGCCCATGCAACGAATTCGAGAATTTCAAAGCTGTTCATCTGCCCCACCTATCGATTGAATTTCTCGTCGATGACGTCCTTGTATTCCTTCTTCGACCAATGAAAGAGGATGTAGAAGTAGCCGACCACCACGATCGCGGTTACCAGAAGTGCCGTCAGGCTGAAGGAATAGTCGAAGCGGGATGAGATAAGCTCCGCGGCGCTCTCGGGCGTGTAGCCGAGCTTTTCCCACTGAGCCGCCATCGTCTCGTTTTGTCCCAGCCCGCTCCAGGTCTTGTCGGCGAAATCGATGGTGGTATGTCCGCCGCCGGCGAGCCCAAGGTAGAGAGGGGCAAAAAGGGCCACGAAGACGAGGCCGAGGAGAAACAACGAATCGATGACCTGCCCCAACATCGATTGTTGCGGTGGCTTGTAAGGCTGCTTTTTCGCCATGGAAGCCTCCCTTAGCCCTTGGCCCGACGCATAATGTCGAGGTAGTGCAGGTCGAGGCCGTAGATGTGCTCTTTGTCGTCGGAGTAGTGCCTGATCATGGCGACGATCGATGCCGTGTTGAACAGCAGCACCAGTCCACCGCTGATCAACAGTGCGAGGCCGACATCGCCGTCGCCCGTGTTCGGCCAAACCTCGTAGAAGACGAACGCGTACAGTAACCACAGCACGGCAAGCAGCCCGGACGCCCACAGGCAGTCCTGGGTGAACATGCTGGAAATACGTTGTTCGTTTGATCGCTGAGGAATCGTTCCGGCGGTCGCTTCGTTAGATTTTTGCATGAGTCCACTCCCCCAATGGGTCAGAGCCGTTGGCGGACGGGCTAAGCCGCCCAACCGGGCTGTTTCACTCCCATTCAACAATTTAAACTATGGAGAAACTCGGTCTATTGGCTCGACGTAGAGATCCAATGGCCGAAGCGGTAACCCGTCTACGCCTTTGGTTTAGGCGCGCACGGCTAAAAGCCTCGGTAGCAGAGGGTTGGCCGCAAGTCTGGAATGGGGAGAATAACGCTAGCGAGAGAGCGCGCTCTGCTGACCTACACCAAGCAGATCGGCCATGCGGACCAACTCGGCCAAGGAACGTGCCTCCATCTTCCGCATGATATTCGCACGATGGACTTTTGCGGTGGCATCGCTAATCCCCATCGCAGTAGCAATCTGCTTGTTCGACAATCCGGCGCTAATCAAGCCAATCACTTCCTTCTCACGCGCGGTCAGGGACTCAAAATGCGTATGCAGAGCCGCGCGCGCCTTATCTTCGCGGCGTCGCGTGCGGTCCTTTTCGAGCGCAAGACGAACGGACTCAAGCAAATCCTGGTCGCGGAAGGGCTTGGTGAGAAATTCGACGGCTCCCAACTTCATCGCGCGTACGCTCATGGGAATATCGCCATGACCGGTGATGAAGATAATAGGCAGCGCTATACCCAATTTGTGAAGTTCACTTTGAAACTCGAGGCCGGTGAGACCAGGTAGCCTCACGTCGAGAACGAGACAGCTTGGAGTGTCAGGCCGACGAAAGCCGAGGAAAGACTGCGTTGAATCGAAAAGCTCCGCACGCAAACCCACGGACTCAAGAAGATTCTTCAAGGAGTCACGGACCGAAGCGTCATCGTCGATGACGAACACAATGGGTTCGGAATCAAGAGTTGTAGTCATTGACTTGGCTTATCAAAGAGCAAGGTGACCTGAAATACCGTTCCACCATCGCTCGCCGGAGAAGCCGTGATGCGGCCACCATGCGCTTCGACGATCGAGCGGCAAATTGATAGTCCCATGCCCATGCCCTCGGGCTTCGTGGAAAAGAACGCCTCAAAGATACGCTCGATATCCGTCTGAGCGATTCCCGTCCCGTTATCTTCTACAGCGATAAGTATGCCATGTCCGTCCATGTTTTGGGAGCGGACGGTTAGCATCCTTGCACGACCCTCGACGGCTACCATCGACTCAGCAGCATTTGCTATCAAGTTCAGAAGCACCTGTTGCAGCTGGATGCGCACTGCTGAGACAAGCGGCAAGGCGTCCGCCAAGTCGGTTTGCACGGTGATGCTGTGATGTCGCAGGTCGGCTCGAACGAACGTCATGACCTCGCGGATGAGGTCGTTTACATCGACCGAGGTCCGGTCCTGGCCGCTCTTCTCCAACAAGCTGCGAATGCTGCCGATGACCTCGCTTGCCCGCGCGCCATCGCCGACTACGCGCTCAAGCACTGAACGTGCCCGCTTTACATTCGGTGGATCTTGGCTGAGCCAGCGCAAACTCGCATTTGCGTTGTTCACGATGGCTGCTAGAGGCTGGTTGATCTCGTGTGCAATGGACGCCGCCATCTCGCCCATAGTGGAAATTCTCGCCGCCCGAGCCAGCTCCGATTGCATTGCAGCCCGCCGCGTCGCGTCAGTTTTCTCCCGTTCATGTGCCGCCGCAAGGTCTGCAAGCATCGCATTGAAGGCAGCCGCGAGTCGGCCAATCTCGTCCCGACTCTCGTAGTCGGTACGAAGTTCGTAGTTTTGAGTTTGGCCAACCTCGTCGGCAATACGTTCCAGGCTTAGCAGTGGCTCTACAATGGCCCGGCCGGTCAGCACGGCAAATGCAAGGCTGAGCGCCACGAGCAATCCATTCAAAAGCAGGCTGCTGCGTAGCTTGCCAAGTAGATAGGAAAGGCGCGCATCAAGCAGCTGCTTGAGCTCGACAAGGCTCACGGACCAAGTCTCTATCGCGCTTCTTGCGGCAGACTCGTAGGAAGGACCGGAATCATTCGCGTCGCTGGCGCCCTCAAGGTTGGCTTTAACTGTATCGAGGAACGATTTCCAAGTTGAAGCCATGGTCTCCACATTGCCTTCGAGAGCCGTGCGCAGTTGGGACCCGCCGCCGCCGCGGTACGATGCCTGCAAGTCTCTCTCAATGCCGTCCAGAGTTGATCGGATCATCCCGTCCAGAACCAGCGCACCAACGGTCAGGCTTTCGGCCGAGGAACTATTCGGAGAGAGCATTTCAAGCTGAGCCTGCAGCTCACCTATATGGCTGAGCAGCGTCGGGATTTTGTCCACGACGATGTCTTGCACGTAGTAACTGTCGAGATCGGGATCGAGCGTGAGATTGGAGTCATCACCGATCCGAGAGGCGAGGTGTCGCGCTGCGGTCAATGTGTCGACAGAAAGCGTCCGCGCTTGATCGGCGTTTGCGGCCAGCGCAAGTCTATCGATCGAGTCCGCAAGAGCGCGTTCGAGCGTGCCCGTATCCAACTGATCGGCGCCGGCGTCCCCCGTCTCGGCAAGCTGGCGTACGGCTTCCTTGGCCGCAGTTGATGGGTCCCTTCTTTCTAGCAGAATAGCGGCATAGACGCCGCGAAGCGCCTCCAGGTTCTCGACGCCGACAAGCTCTTTGCGCACGAAATTGATGGCGATTTGCTTCTCGGCGACGAGACTGTAGGTCGCAACCACCAGTGCGCCAACGAACACGCTGCACAAAAGTAGGAGTTTCGTGCTGGTTCGCAGGCTTTTGAACATAGCTAAGCTCTCGGCTAAGCCCTCGAGCGGAACAGCTGCACTTTTGCAGCTGGATGCCCCGAGTCCTCGCCGCCTGGATAGATCAGAACGAACCGCATAATTCAACAAACCACCGGCGCCGTCACAACCTCGCCGTCCTAATCTAAACCAAAAGTTAGTTGGGGTAAGCGGTCGGAGAACATTTTCAGCCCCCCGGGCAATAGAGCGCCCCACACTCGGTGGTTATCGTGCGTGCGGATGCGCAATGCAAAGGGGGGGTACCATGGCCGATACCATTGGAGCCACGCACGCAGGTGGTGGCGTTCAAGTAGGAACCCACGACGGAGCCCAACTCCATCGCGTCATCGGTTGGAAGGACGCGTTTTGGGTCGCAAGCGGCGTTCCTGCGCTCGTGCTCTTCTCGATCGGCGGTATTGCTGCCACGGTTGGCACTCCCTCAGTGCTGGTGTGGACGCTCTCGGTTCTGTTCGGCTTCATCCAGGCTTTCACCTATGCCGAGATCGCGGGTCTCTTCCCGAACAAATCGGGCGGCGCCTCGGTCTATGGCGCGGCGGCCTGGGTGCGCTACTCCAAGTTCATCGCACCACTGTCGGTGTGGTGCAATTGGCTTGCTTGGACTCCGGTTCTCGCCATCGGTTGCGGCATTGCTGCTGGCTACATCCTGACGGCGCTGTTTCCGGCCGAAGCGGCTATCAGAACCTGGGAGATTCAACTGGTCGACCTGTCCTTCTTCAAGGAAGGACTCGGCCTTCGCCTCAACTCAACATTCTTCATTGGCGCCATCCTGATGCTGATCTCGTTCGGCATCCAGCACCGCGGCATTCTTTCGACGGCCAAGGTGCAGACCATTGTTGGCGTCTCGGTGTTGTTGCCGCTCTTGATCATCGGCATCGTGCCGCTGATCACCGGCGACGTGGCGATGAAAGCGTTTCAACCCTTCGCACCGGGCACGGACATAGCAACAGCGGCCTGGGATAAGGGCGGCTGGACCTTGTTCTTAGGCGGTCTGTTCATTGCGGCCTGGTCCGCTTACGCGTTCGAAACCGCAATTTGCTACACCAGCGAGTTCAAGAATCCGGCGACGGATACCTACAAGGCAATCCTCTATTCGGGGCTGCTTTGCATCGCCGTCTACATTCTCGTGCCGCTCTCGTTTCAGGGAGCACTCGGTCTCGCCGGCGTGATGGCGCCGGGCATCGTTGATGGTTCCGGTGTTGCACAAGCCATGGCCTCCATGGTCGGCGGCGGCGCGGTCATCACCAACCTTCTGATCGTGATGCTCATTCTCGCGCTCATGTTGGCGATCACCACGGCCATGGCCGGCAGCTCGCGGACGCTCTACCAGGGTTCCGTTGACGGCTGGCTGCCTCGTTATCTGAGTCACGTCAACAAGAACGGTGCGCCGACGAACGGCATGGCGACGGATCTGTGTTTCAACCTGATCCTGCTGATGATGTCGGACTACCTGTTCGTCCTGGCGGTGTCGAACGTCTGCTACATCGTGTTCAACTTCCTAAACCTCAATGCAGGCTGGATCCATCGCATCGATAACGCTCATGTTCATCGCCCATGGAAAGCGCCGACGCTCCTTCTCGGAGCAGGCGTCGTGCTCGCGTTCGTCAACGCATTCTTGCTTGGCGCGGGCGCAGATGTGTGGGGCTCGGGCACCTTGACGGCGGGCGTGATTGCGATCGCAATCGTGATCCCAGTGTTCGTCTACCGACACTTTATACAAGATAAGGGCGTGTTCCCGGCGCAGATGCTGGCCGATTTGTCGGTCGATGGCAAAACCATCGGCGCACCGAAGGCGGGCATGTTGCCTTACGTGGCGTTGGCAGGCGGTATCCTCGCCGCTCTCATCGCCTATGTAATCTTTTGGACGTGAGCAGGACCATGGGGCGGTGCGGGCCGTCCAGAGCTATCCTTTCCGACTGTCGCTAGCCCATTGGCGGCAGTCGGACCCCTCCCCGTATGTTGATCGGGGACAGAACCCCTGCCAGGTAACCCCCCGGCAGGGGTTTTCTCTTGTCGCACTCCGAGGGCCGCTTATGACCCACAGCGGACCCCTTGGCCTCTATGATCTTGGCTGGCCTCGTTTGAGTCGTGGTTTGCAAAAAGTTCTTTGGGTCTGGGGCCGCGCGCCCGAAGTGACGAATGACGCCCGAAGACAACGCCTATGAGGTAGGCCGAAGGAGGAAGGTATGAACGACCGGCAAAAGTTGCTGCGTACGCCGATCTGCGACCTCCTGGGCTGCGACGTTCCCATCTTGCTGGCTGGCATGGGTGGTGTCTCCCGATGGGAGCTCGCTGCGGCTGTTGCCGATGCCGGCGGGTTTCCCACTCTCGGCATGGTGCGGGAGGACCCGGACCTCATCGCCCAGGAGGTGACCGCGCTTCGCAAGGCGACCGACAAGTTCTTCGCCGTCAACCTGATCCCCGCGGCCACCGATCCTCCTCTGCTGGAAGCACAAATTTCACGCTGTCTCGATTTGCGTGTCGGCGCCTTCTCATTCTTTTGGGATGTACTCCCGCAGGTTACAGAAAGGGTGAAGGAGGCGGGTTGCCTCGTGCTCCATCAGGTCGGCACCGTTACCGCAGCGCGCGCGGCTGAGGCCGCAGGCGCGGACATTCTCATTGCACAAGGGATCGAGGCTGGAGGCCATGTGCATGGACGGACCGGCGCGTTCTCGCTTGCAAGTGAGATCCTATGCGACGCTCGCGTTCCGGTCGTCGTCTCGGGAGGCATAGCGGACGGTGGCGGGCTTGCTGCCGCGCTGGCCATCGGTGCGGCAGGCGTGCAGTGCGGAACGGCGTTTCTCGCAACAACGGAATCGTTCGCGCACCTTTTTCACAAGAAGTGCGTCGTGGATGCACATGGCGCGGACACCGTGCTGACCGACGCGTTTGTGTTGAATTGGCCGGCAGGATCTGCGGTAAGGGTCATCAGAAACAGCGTGACGGATGCGCTCGGCGACCGACTTCTGGGGCATGATCCTGAGTCGCTACCACACGAAGAGATCGCCTGGGACGGGAGCGCCGCACGGCTCCGCTTCAGCACGGATTCGCCGCTGAGGACAACGACGGGCGACCTGGAAGCAATGGCCCTATACGCTGGGCAAGGGGTGGGCCTAATCAATGACATCGTCCCGGCACGCGAGCGAATACGGCGGATGGTGAAGGCAGCCGCCGAACACCTTGCTCGCGTGTCCTCCCTCAGCGTGTCCCCCGCAGAGATGTTGTGACCAAACGCCATCGAAAGATCGTGCCTCTCGGGCGCTCTGCGTCGCTGATTGTCTCACAGCCTACGATGTCAACTGTCCCTCCCAATCCATTGGTGGGAATGCGAATCGCGTCTGCTTATGGCACTTAGCAGACCTCGAGAGAGCAGACCGCCGCGTCGGCTAAGTGCCAAGACCGGATACATCAAGCCTCCAAATTCGCGCGCCCCGTCGACCGTAGCTGCCTACTGGCCTCTGTATCTGGACCTGAGGGGGCGGCACAGACAACAACACGGCCAAATGGCAGAATTGTCCAGATTAGCAGCTGATTCGATACCAAGCAGCTTCTCTACTGTGAGACCATGTCTACCTATTCGCAGGACGACTATGAGGCCATAGCAACCGCAATCGGCAAAGACATCGCCGATGTCATGCGACATGCAAACAGCTTTGAGGCTGCGGCAGTTTGGTACCGGTCGGACAACAGGGCGCCAAAGAGCCCCAACCGTATCGCGCCTTCCACCATTAGCAAAAAGATGACGCAGATTGCCAACGCGGCCCGGAAACTGTCCAGGCACCTTGAGATCCACGATCCTAGGGAGGCGGATGACGGTCCGGGAGCTATCGCACTCTTAGAATATCTCGCGTCCGCCAGTGACAACGACGAGGACGCAGTCATGAGAGCCACTGGACGAGTTGGGCGACTGGTGGAGATATTTGAGGCGATTGATGCAATCCGAGAGCTAGAGCATCGCACCGAGAAAGCCACCGAAGACGCTCTACAAGTCGGTAAGTTGATAGTACCCCAGGAACACCAGGGCGATGCTGCCGTAAATGGTTGGGTCGCGGCAATGATGTCGCTCTACAAACGAGTCACAGGAAAAGAACCCGGAACTTCGGTTCGTGCGCCCGGAAGCGCTAGTCCCCGCAAGGCCGCTGGTCCCCTCATTCGCTTCTTGGAGGCTGCCGGCAAACCGCTCAAGATCGAGCAATCGCCAGAATCGTGGCGCGGCCGCGTCCGGCTCTTGAATGCCACCCGCAAAAAATAGAATCGATTACGCCTTTTACCGCGCATCTGCCGGGCTCCCCAAGTCCCGGCAATGGCACAGACTCGATCAGGTTCTCAGAGATCCAGTTTTAGTCCGGCAGCAACTGCGTTGATTGAGATCGCGCGCCTGCTTGCCCGGCAAGCGGCCCGCGAACTGCTCGAGCAGCCTCCAGAAGGCGATCAACTCCATAAACCAGTCCCTTCGGAGGACCACTCGTGAAGGGCCCCTCCGAATACTTGCGAGCGCGAGACATCGCCGAACTTACGGGGGTTTCGGAGCGGACAGTCCGGCGCTGGATCGCTGACGAGACCATCCCCTCTAGGAAACTAGGCGGCGCACGCCTGGTGCCAAGAACCGAGCTGGGGCGTCTGTTTTCGCCGGCGTCAGAGACCACTGATGAGTGCGAGGAGGACACCGACGAATAACCGGCGAATTCAAGAATGTATGACAGTATCGGGAAAGCTTATACAAAGGAAACGTTCCATCTATTCTATGATAGCTTTCCCGAATGTCACTCTTTGACACCGAATGACACCTTGAACAACTCGATGCGAAAGGACTATGGCATGACAGATTACAAAAAGACCCCGAAGACGGGCGACGACCTCCTTCGATTCCTCGACGGCGCCGATCTGAAGGCCAACAGGCGCCGAGATCTCAAATCTGCCATCAAGCGGATCTGCGACATGGCCCATGTGGCGCCGGCGGCCCTCTCCATCGATCCTGTGGCGCTCAGGAGCATCCTCAGAACAGTCAGACCCGCGGCTCACGGCATGACCCAGAAAACCTGGTCCAACGTGAGGAGCCTGCTCGGCAGCACCCTCCAGCTTGCCGGTGTCGCTGATCCCATGGGCCGAGGGCTGGCACAGCAGAGCCTTGCCTGGTCATCCCTCCTCCACCCCATCCGAGACAATAAGCGGCTCTCACACGGGCTGGCCGCCTTCGCCAACTGGTGTGCCGGTGCGGATATCTCCCCCGATGAGGTCGACGACGAGACCGTGCAGCGGTTTGCCACCTGGATCCAGACGAGGACCCTCTGTCCCAATCCACGCGACGTGGTACGCCGCGTCCCCACGCTTTGGAACGAGGCTTCCGAAAAGATCGAGGCCTGGCCCAAGACCAAACTCACCATCATTTCCTTCAAATCGCCTTTCAAGCGCGTCCGGTGGAATGACCTGAACGAGAGCTTTCGACGTGACGCGGATGTCTATCTCGCGATGCGCGCCGGACCGGACCTGTTCGACGAGAGGCCCAATGCACCGCGGCGTCCGCTGGCCCCCAGCACGCTTCGCCAGCAGCGCGAACATCTTCGTCTTGCGGCTTCTGTGCTGGTCGAAGGTGGGGTCCCAATGTCGGATATCGCCTCTTTGGCCGATTTGGTGAAGCCGGACCGGTTCAAGAGCATCCTTCGCTACTACCATGAACAGGCGAACCGCCAGCCGAATGCATTCGTGATCTGCGTTGCCAAGACCCTCATCCAAACCGCCCAATATCATGTTGGCGTGCCGGCGGACGCGGTCGCTCAACTCAAGGTCATCGCCGCCAAGCTTCCGCCCGTTCCCTTCGATCTGACGGCAAAGAACAAAAGCCTCGCACGGCAATTTGAGTCGGAGGACCTGCGAGCCAAGCTCCTCTTTCTGCCTGAACAGGTGATGACCGAGGTCGCCCGAGATCTGGCTCAAGAGCGCATCCGCTACGTTGAGGCGCAGGTGGCCATTGCCATAGACATCAACCTCGTGATGCCGCTCAGGCCGCAAAACCTGAGTTCGCTCATTTGGCAGCGCCATTTCAGTGAGCCTGACGGACCCAAGGGTCGGCTCCTGCTCCACATCCCGGCCCAAGAGACCAAGTCGAAGCTCCAGGATCTGGTCGCCGAGATCCCGAATGACGTGGGCAAGCGCCTACGTTGGTACAGGCGTCACATCCTCCCGCGACTCACTGCCGATATGAACGGTCCTCTGTTCGTGACGAAGAGGGGCCATGCCAAGACGCAAGAGACCCTCTCCAAACAGATCGTCCAAGTCATCCGACGTCGTCTTGGCGTGCATCTGACCCCGCATCAGACCCGGCACCTGGCCGCGATCTGGTATTTGGACGAGCACCCGGAGGACTTCGAAACGCCACGGGCATTCCTCGGACACGCCTGGAGCAAGACGACCCGGGTCTATGCCGGCTCTTCGACCCGGCGCGCCAGCCGTGCCTACGGCAATTTCCTGTTGCAGCAACGCGAGGGGCTCAAGCTCAAAAGCAAGCGGCCGCGCAGGCGCAATGGGGGGTCGGCGTAATGGTCAAGCTGAAACATCTTCCCCTGTCGGAGTGGCCCGCCGCGGACAGAGACGCCTTCGCAAGGGCCTACGAGCCCGGCGACATCTTCGACGAGACCGCAGGGCCGGGCGCTCACCTGGCCGAAGGCACGCGTCGGATCGTCAGGACCGCCTATCGGCGGTGGCTCGGCTTCCTGAAATCGCACCATCCTGACGATCTCCAGCTGCCCCCTCCCGACCGCATCACCCTCGACCGCGTGCGGGCCTTCATTGAGCATCTCGCTGCCGAGGTCAAATCGACGTCGGTCGCCATGGCGATCGATAGCCTCTGCTATGCGGCCCGCCTCATTGCTCCAAGCAGGGATTGGGCATGGTTGGCCGCCATCGAGGCGCGCTTGGCCGCCCGCGCCAAGCCTGAGGATCGCTTCCAGCGCTTGGTCCCGGCCTGGCAAACCCTCGATCTTGGTATCGAGCTGATGGATCAAGCGTTAGGCTCAGACGGGGAGGCTCACAAGCGGCGAGAGCTTCAATATCGAGATGGCCTCATACTGGCGCTGCTCAGCGTTTGGCCTATACGCCGCCGCAGCATCGCCGCCCTCACCGTTTCCCGACACATTGAATTAGTTGATGGCGGCATGAACCTCCTGCTCCACCCCGAGGACACCAAGGCCAAGCGGGCGGAAAGCTTCCGGGTCCCGGATCAACTCCTGCCCTACGTCCTACGCTATCTTCGGGAAATTCGTCCCCGCCTGGTTGGCCGTCACGAACATAACGGCTTCTGGGCCTCCTACAGGGGCAGGTCCCTAACGGCATGCCAAATTTACAACATCGTACGAGCCCTCGTTACCGCCAGGTTCGGAAAGGCAATGAGCCTGCACGACTTCCGTCGCGCTGCCGCCACGTTTGTTGCAACCCATGCGCCCGATAGGATCGGCCTTGTGCCCGGAGTTCTCCAGCATGCCTCGCCAGATGTCAGCGAACAGCATTACAATCTCGCCCGCTCGGTTGAAGCGGCCCGACGTTTTGCAGCGCACCTTTCGAGAGCTCGAGCCAAACTGCGGCCAATCCGACTCAGGAATGAGGCCTAGCCATGCGTGCCGTCATCTACGCCCGATACTCGTCGGACAATCAGCGTGAAGCCTCGATCGAGGATCAAATCGAGATCTGTCGGCGCTACATCGATCGCCAGGATTGGACGCTCGTCCGCAGCTATGATGATCGCGCGCTGAGCGGTGCCAGCGTCCACAGACCAGCCTACCGGCAGATGCTTGTTGATGCCGAGACAGGCGAGTTCGACGTCGTCGTCAGCGAAGCGCTGGACCGGTTGGGGCGTCGCCTCTCCGACGTGGCGCGCCTCTACGATCATTTGGAGTTCCGTGGCATCAGCCTCCATGCCGTGAACATTGGGCAGGTGAGCACCATGCATGTCGGACTGCTCGGCACCATGGCTCAACTCTATTTGGCTGACCTGAAGGAGAAGACGCGGCGGGGCCAGCTCGGCCGAGCTCTTGCCGGCAAGATCCCGGGCGGAAAGGCCTATGGCTACCGACTGGTGGATGGACACCCCGGCGAGCGGGAGGTGGACGAAGCGGAGGCGCTAGTGGTCCGACGCATCTTCCGCGGCTTCGCCGGCGGCCTATCGCCCCAAGCTATCGCTAAGGCGCTCAATGCCGAAGGCATTCCTGGCCCCGAGGGACGCGCGTGGCGCGACACAACGATCAGAGGTCAGGCGGACCGCGGAACCGGCATTCTGAACAACAGCCTCTACGTCGGGCGGATTGAATGGAACCGCTGCTCCTATATCAAAGACCCGAAGAGCGGAAAACGTGTGGCACGACCAAATCCGAAGGATAGTTGGGAGATCGTCAGTGTCCCCAAGCTCCGCATCATCGACGATGGTCTCTGGGAACTGGCGAAGCGCCGTCAACATGAGCTTTCCCTCGAGATCCGCCGCAATGACGGAGGCAACGCCCTCAATCTGGTTCACCGTCGCAAATTCCTGCTCTCCGGCCTGCTGAAGTGTGGCTGCTGCGGAGGCGGCTTCACCATCGTGGCGCAAGACCGTTATGGCTGTGCCACCCATCGCAGCAAAGGTACCTGCGACAACATCGCGACCGTTAGACGGGAGGAGATCGAGGCGCGTGTCCTCGGCGGCCTCAAGGAAAAACTTCTGGCGCCTGAGCTGGTGCGTGAGTTCATACGAGCCTTTCAGGAAGAGGTGAACCGCACCAACGCCGAGCGTGAGCAACAATTCGCGGCGAATCGTCAGCGGAGCGATTTGATCAGGCGCAAGATCGCCAGCATCGTCGGCGCGATCGAGGAAGGAAACTACAGCCGCGCCCTGGGCGAGCGGCTGGCCGATCTCGAGAAGCAACAGGAGCTGCTTGAGGCGCGATTGAGCGAAGCTCCCCCATCGCCCGTCCGCCTCCATCCGCGGCTGGCCGAGGTCTATGCAGATAAGGTCCAGCAACTCGAACAGGCATTAAACGACCCTAACATCAGAGCCGAGGCTGCCGACGTGCTCCGCTCCTTGATCGACCGCATCGAGCTGCGTCCCAAGGGCGAGGGTCAGAACCTCGCCGCCACCCTTCATGGTGATCTGGCTCAGATCTTGGCCCTCTGTGACGACACCGGCCCCAAGCAAAAAACTCCCCAAAGCCGCGGCTTCAGGAGTCAACTGTCGGTGGTTGCGGGGGTAGGATTTGAACCTACGACCTTCAGGTTATGAGCCTGACGAGCTACCGGGCTGCTCCACCCCGCGTCAATTCGGTGGGCCTCGAAGAAGGCTAGGCCCCTAAGGCGATGGCGCCTAATGGGGCCGCCGCGAAAGGGGGGAACCTATACAGGTTCGAGGAAGATGTGAAGGGCGGCGTCGGAGCCCTGAACTGCCCCGCCGCGCTTGCCTCGATATGGGGATTCTACCTTGTTTTGTAAAGGGTAAGCCGGAGGCATTAGAGCCACTGCCGCAGCGTCAATTCCCGCGAACCTGCCGCGACTCTTCGCTGCTACTACCCAAAGCCACCGGGCCGTGAAGCACCCGCCGCACGGACTCCGGCCAGCCGAGCCAGGCCTGGGTTCTGGGCCCGCGAATACGATATTTGCCGTCCGGGGTCCGCTCGAACAGCCAGCGCCGCGCCGCGAACCGGTCGCGCACGAAATAGGGGAACGCCGTGCCAAGGATGGCGCCGGCGACCGCGTCAGTAAAGTAATGGGCGCCGATCAGAACACGACTCGCCGCGATCCACACCGCGATTGTGTAGAGCACGACCTTACCGCGCGGCCACAGAATGGCGATCACGGTGGCGAAGGCAAAGATGTTGGTGGCGTGGCCAGACGGAAACGATGCGTAATCCGCATCGAACGAGAACGGCTCGAAATGAAACTGACCCATTGAGTCAAACAGCTTCGGCCGCGCCCGCCCCAGAATGTTCTTTACCATCGTCGCGATGAGCCCGGCCCCGCCGACACTCACGAACACGAAGCCGATGGTGCTCGCAATCAGCCCGTAGGCCGCGGAATTTCTAAATCCAATGTGATTGCGCCGCAGCACGATGGCGAGCGCGATCGCCGCGCCCGTCGGAATCAGCATCCAGTTCGACCGGCCGATATTGGTGATGTGCTTGAAGAAGTTATAGGCCGGCTCGGGCATCGCTCTGGCGCGCTCGAGCACAAATGGGTCGATCAGCAGGAAGCCGAGCAGCACGAGCGACAGCGCCAGCGCTACCTGCTCGAACAGCGTGAGATCTTTGAGGCGGAAGGTCATGAGTCCTGCGGGTTAGTACGGCCGCGAGGCCCGCTCACGCGACCTTGGCCGTGCCGGGCACCCGTTTTCCAAGCCAGATGAAGTAGATATTCCGCGAGTAGATCACGAGCCCCAAGCCCTGGCCAAGGATAAACACCGGGTCCATCCGATAGATAGCGTACGCCAGCAGAAGCACGCCCCCGGCAAAGCTGAAATACCAGAAGGTCTCAGGGATAATGCTGGCGCGAGCCCGCTCAGTGGCGATCCATTGCACCAGGAAGCGCATCGAGAACATGAGCTGTGCGAACAGGCCGACGCCGATCCACACAAGCTCGACCGTGGGCGTCGTCCGCCACCATTGGGCAAGAGCGGCTAAGTGCATCGGTGATCCCCCTAACTGACAACTTTGATTCGATCACGCCGAACCTCAGGCGCAGACGCAGCCTTCGCGCCCGAGTCCGCAACATGCTCCACCAAAGGCGGTATCATCGTACGTTTGCGCAACCAGCTTACCCCGACGAGATCGTAGAGTCCGATCAGCGCACGCCCGAGATTGGTGTATTTAGATACGCCGCGAAGACGCGGTCGGTCGTTGACAGGTTCATACACGACCTCGTGCCCATACGTCATAAAGAAGGCAGGCAGGTAGCGGTGCATGCTGGTGAAGTAGGGCAAAGCGAGATAGGCGTCGCGGTGATAGACCTTGATGCCGCAGCCCGTGTCGGGGCAGCCGTCGGCCAGCACCTTGTCTCTGATCCAGTTGGCAAAGCGCGAGGCAAGCTTGCGTGAGCCTCCGTCCTTGCGCGCCGTTCGTAAGCCCCCCACCAACGCCGGTTCCTGACCCGGTGCACCGAGCCGCTGAAACAAGCGCGGGATGTCCGCCGGATCGTTCTGACCATCACCGTCCATGGTGGCGATGACAGGAAAGCGCGCGGTGAGCACGCCGGTGCGAAGCGCAGCGCTCTGTCCTGCCCGATGCCCATGCCTGATGTAAATCAGTGACCGGTGGCGATCCATAAGCGCCTTGATTTCGGGGCCCGTCTGATCGTCGCTGCAATCGTCGATGGCAATAACCTCGCCAAGCACGCCATCGGGGACGGCGGCGAAGGTCTCCTCGACCAGGCGGCCGATATTGCCTTCCTCGTTAAAGGCCGGAATTACAACAGAAATTTGCATTGGGACCCACCCCCGGAACCCGAACATACCCTTGAGGGCCGACACTGCGGCCCAATTTTGACGGCGCGATGAAAAAATGAAAGGCGTGCGACATACCTGCGACAAATATGCCAGGCAAACGATCCCCCGGGCGCACTAGGGTGCACCTACTTCGGGGGAATTTATTGTGTTCACCGGCCAGATTTCCAAGGGTTTTCAGTACGAAGGCGCGGCGCCGTCGCGGTCATTCTGCACGTCCGACACCGGCTATTTCCTGTGTGCGGTCGTCTGCCTCAGTGCCCTCCTCGTGCTCAGGCTCGTCGCGGTTCACGTCGCCGCCAACGACTTCGTCATGGACGAGGCCCAGTACTGGACTTGGTCGCGCGACCTCGATTTCGGCTATTTCTCCAAGCCGCCGCTGATTGCTTAGGTTATCCGCGCCACCGGTGAGCTTTGCGGCCAGTCCACGTCGTGCATCCGCTCGGCCTCGCCGTTCTCTATACGCTTTCAGCCTTGATGCTCTTCGCCAGCGCCCGCGCGCTCTTCAATGCCCGGGTCGCGTTCTGGTCAGCCATTATCTTCGCCACGCTTCCCGCCGTCTCGTTCTCTTCGCAGCTCATGACCACCGACGTCCCCCTCATCTTCGTGTGGACGGTCATGCTCTTTTTCTGGGTGATGCTGGTGAAGGAAAAGAACATGGGCTTCGCCATCCTGCTAGGCATTTCCATCGGCATCGGTCTCCTCGCCAAGCAGGCCATGATTTACGCCGCGCTTTGCATGGCCTGCCACGCCATCGTATCGCGCGACGCGCGCGAGGCGCTGAAAGGCGGCCGTGGACTCGTGGCCGCGGTCATCGCTCTTGCGTTGTTCTCGCCAAACATCATCTGGAACGCCCAGAACGACTTTCCCACGGCGAAGCACACCGGCGACAATATCGGTTGGCAGTATCCTTACATTCATCCATTTCGGTTGATCGAGTATATCGGCCTGCAATTCGGCGTGTTTGGACCGATCCTGTTCGTCATTCTAATGCGCGCTGGTTATCGCGAGATTCGCAACCCAAGCGACCCGAACAAGATTCTCTTGTTGTGCTTCTCGCTGCCGGTATTGGCTCTGTTGGTGGTGCAGGCGTTGCTGTCGCGAGCGCACGGCAATTGGTCGGCGACCGCCTATCCCGCGGCCACCATCTTCGTCACCGCAGTCATGCTCGAGCTCAACAGGCAGACCCTGTTTAGAGTATCACTTGGATTGCATCTCGCGATCGCGGTCGCGATTGCCACGGCGCCTGCCTTCGCGCGGCAGTGGCCGATGTTCGAGCAGCTGCAGTTCCTGCGAACCTCGCTTGGTTGGAACGATGTCGCCAAGGTGGTACGCGCACAACTTGAGAAAGAACACTACGGCGCGCTTCTGGTCGATACGCGCGAGATGGCGTCCGAGATGCTCTATTATCTGCGCGACTCCGACGTCCCGCTCTATGTCTGGGCACCCGGCCCGTCACCCAACGACCACTACGAGATGACCCGACCCTTCAAGGCAGGCACGCCCGAGCCCGTGCTTTTCGTCTCGCTGCGGCGCTGCCCGCCAGGAATCACGACGGCCTTCACCGACTTCAAGCTTCTTGGGATCAAGCAGATTACGCTGGTCAAGACACAGACGCGCGACGTCCATTTCTGCCGCCTTGCCGGCTACCAGGGCACGGCGCCTGAGACACCCTAGTGGTGTGGGGATCGGCCGGCGCAGCCACGCTGACGGGCACGGCAACATCAATCGCACCCGCCTTGGCAAATTGAAGGGTGAGCGGGAGCTCGTCGCCCGCGGCAAGCGCAGAATCGAGCCCCATCACCATCACATGAATGCCGCCGGGCGCGAGCTCGACGACCCCATTGGCCGGAATTGACAGGCCGTCCTCGACTTCACGCATCTGCATGACGCCGGCGGGGTTCATATTGGTTTGATGCAACTCGACGGCCTTGGCCCGCGCCGAGCGTGCCGACTGAAGAGAGTCTCCTCGGCGCCCTTGTTGGTGATTGTCATATAGGCAGCGGTGGTGCGACCCTCGCCGATGGTCGGCCGCGCCCAAGCGTCCGTCACGGCAATGCCGGGCTCGGCCGCCCATACCGTCAGCGCCACGAATAGCAGGGCGGCCGCGGTGAGCATGACGGCCACGCCGATCTCGATCACGCGCAGCCTGGACATCCGAACCATTGCCTCCTCCAGAGCATGGGCGGTTACTTACCCGCAAAGTCTCAATGCTCTGTTTATGACGACGGACGCTCGCTGTGTTGCGCCCTGGTGTCGCGTGCGGCGCTCCGCCACCCCCAGCCGCGCTTGGGACTGGATCGACAGCTGAGTGCGTTGGACAGCTGAAACTAAGGCGTGACGGCGCGGCTTTCGGACATGACCACCGCATCCTGCACATCATCGATACCTTCGTCCGCGGCATCGCGGCCATAGATGTCGGGCCGGAACTGGGCGACCCCGGCACTGTTGGCAAAAGCCGTCAGATAGACGAAGTGGACCGGCACAGACCGGTTGAGTTTGACATTGAGCTTCTGGCCGCTATCCACCTGCGCCTGAACCTTCCCAAGCGTCCAGCCCTGATCGCTGAGCAGCCAGGCCACCAGCTCGAACACGCTTTGCACGCGCACACAGCCCGAGCTGAAAGCACGCGCGCTTTGACTGAACAGACGCTTCAGCGGGGTGTCATGCATATACACCGCGTGCTTGTTGGGCATGTTGATGCGCACCACGCCGAGCGCATTCTGCGGGCCCGGATCCTGGCGGAACTTGTAGCTCACCACTTGCGGCGACATCCAATCGACTTGGCTCGGATCGAGCGGCGGCGATTTCCAATCGCGCATCACGCTGAACTTCTGCTCGTAGAAATAGCTCGGGTCCTTGCGGATTGCGGGAATGAGGTCTTTGCGCGCCACGCTATCAGGCACGCTCCAGGTCGGGTAGAAGTTCACCTCGACGATCTTCGCCGACACTTGCGGCGTGGCGCGTGAGGGCTTGCCGACGACCACGGCACTGTCGAGCGCGAGCTGGCCCTTCTCCACCGCCTGCGCGGTATAGGCCGGAACATTCACCAACACATAGCGCGGCGCCTTGTTGATGCTCATCAGCTTCTGAATGCGCGGCACGTTCGTCTTCAGCTGCAGCAAGCGCTCAGACGCCGTGACATTGAGCGCCTTCAGCGTGCGGCTATCGACGAAGCCGGAGACGCGCAAGCCGTTGCGGATTTGGAAGCGGGCAAGCCCATCGCGGAACTCCGCATCGAATTTCGGGCTCAAGCTCGAGCCCGGCGGCATATCGCCCTCGATGATGAGATGCTTCCTGATCGTGGTGATCTCGGCGCCCGTGTCGCCGGGTCGAAGCGTCACGTTGCTGTTCACGGTCGGCCAGCCACCTGCGGCAACGATACGCTGATAGCGTTGGATGGCCTGTTGGAGCCCGACGATCGCCGCCTCGCTGACGAACGGCACGTCCATCTGATATTGCCCGGCAAAGCGATCGTAGAGTGCGTCGCGCTCGGCCTGGCGACGGTCTTTCTCCTCCTGCGTGACCGGGCCGCTATCGGTGAACACACTGTAGGGATTGAGAGGATCGGCGCGCGAGACGCTCGGTTGCCCCAACGCAGCGAGACAAGCAGCAGCGCCCATGAGTGCCACGGCGCTCACGGCGACGGGAAGCCTGGGGCCGCGGCGGAGAAAGATGTCAAAGATCATGCGTCAGTGAATTCCCGGTTTTCTGCGCCGCACACCACGGCCTCGTAACCACGCACGATTCCGTGGCACAAAAGTGATAGCGAAAGCGGCCTTTTGGCGCTTCTTCGCAAGGTTGAGGTCCCTCACCCGACTTTGATGGCGCCCATGGTAACCCGGTGATCTCCTCGGTCAAAGGGTCGCGCCGCAACCTGAACGTGCCGCTCTCAGGGGATCCGCGCGAGCAACCGCTCGATGAGCGGGGCTTGCCCCGGCAGGATTTTCACGCCGGCCTCCGCGGGCGAGAACCACGCCGCGCGGTCCACCTCCGGGAAGCTCCGCCGGCGCCCGCTTTTTGGCGGCCACTCTATCTCCAAGGTGTTCGATGCAAGCCGTGCCGGATCGAAGTCTCCTTTGACGGCGAACGTGCGCACGGTCTTGCGGCCGGGCTGCATCACCTCCCCGAGATCGAGATAGGCGGCCACGTCTTGCGGCGGCGGACGTCCCAGCTCCTCGGCGAACTCGCGCATGGCAGCAGTGAGCGGATCTTCATGGTCGTATTCGCCTTTAGGGATTGACCACGCGCCTGCGTCCTTCTTTACCCAGAACGGGCCTCCTGGATGGACCAGCAGAACCTCGAGCGCCGGCCCCGTACCGCGATACATCAAGATGCCGGCACTTCGCTTGGCCATGCCCGAAGCTTAGACGGAATTAAGGCATGCCAGGCAAATTTGCCGACTGACAGGCGAGGCCGGGATGCTCTAATCCTGGATCGTCCGAGGGAAGTGCGTTTCGCCGAGAGCGGGGGACATGGGGCGAACACCAGTTTGGGGCTTTGTCATCGCCCTTGTGCTTGCGTCCACGCCGTGGCTTCACGGCTGCACCGGACGCGCGCCTAGCGGCGGCCAAGCCGAAACTGCGTCGCTGACCGGCGCTACCGCCGAGCGAAACTGTCTCGTCCGAGCCCTGTATTTCGAGTCCAACCGTTCGAGCCGCGACGGGCTGATGGCGGTCGGCACCGTGGTGATGAACCGGGTCGCCTCCCCCCGGTTCCCCAACACAATTTGCGGGGTCGTGAGCCAGCATGGGCAGTTCGCTGCCGGCGTCATGACGTCACCGCTCGACCCACGGCAGGTCGGTCCAGCCGCGAAAGCCGCCGACGCGATCCTCGCCGGCGAGCGCTACAAGCCGGTCGGCAACGCCATGCACTTCCACATGGCGGCGTTCAAGAACCCCTACCCCGCCAAGTATGTGGCGGTCGCTGGCGGTAACGCCTTCTACTTGAAGCCGCGTCGCCTCCGTGATGTTCAGATTGCGAGCGCGCCGACCGGCGCCATCCAGACGCCCGTCGAGGCCGCTGCATTCTCAGAGCCTCCGCAACAGAGTCTCGTTGGGCGCTTGCTTGGCGGCGGCCCGGCACTTGCGGCCAGCAGCCAGGGCGCACAGTCCTGCGACGCGAGCCAAGGCTTCGGCGCCATCTCGCTCGCCTGCGAGACCGACGCCGCGGGCCGCTAGCCCTCGCCCTTCAGGCCCTTCTCGAAATATTTGTGCACGACCTTGTCTTGGTTCTCGAGCAGCCAATCGATCGACGGCTGGAAGGTCATCGCCTTGTGGATCGCAAGCGCGGTCGCCTTGCGGTGGATGTCGAACAGGACCTGATGGTCGAGATCCTTCACATCCACGATGCCGGGATTCAGCCATACCGACACGATGATGCCGAGCTCGTCGACCTTGTCCTTGGGGATGTCGCCCGCGCGCACGCTGTCGAGCACCCCCATGGCGGTCGCATACTGCACCGTGCCCATGAGGATGTTTGTGTAGCGCGTATCCTTGACGGTGACCTTGCTCACACAGAGGGTCGGCGGCCGCACCATGACGTCGGTGTTCAGCAGCGCCAGCACGCGTGAGTGCCCCTTGACCTGGTCGCCAAGCAGATTGGCGAAGGCGGCGCCGAACGGCCCATCCATCTCGCCGATGGCAACTTCGGGCTCGGCTGCCGTGCCGGGCGGTCCGCCGGCGACGAGGCTCTCGCCCACTCTCAAGACAATGCGATCAGACATGCTGTGCCGGTCCCTCGTGTTGTTGGCTGGAATTGCGCGCGACTATGGCCGCGAGCGCCTCGCATCGCAATGCTCAGCGGCAACAAAAAACCGCCGCGAGGAAAACCTCGGCGGCGGCTGTGCTTCGTGGCTGCCATTGCTGGCCAAACCAACTATCGGAAGAGGGGAACGCAAGGATCGCTTGCGTTGTCTCGATGAGGGCTCTGGCAGCCCGTGTTGCGCTTAGCTCAGAGAGCGGTAGCGCGCCGCATCGCGCTCACATGACCGAAGTCCGAAGCGTAATGCGTATCAAACCGCCCTTGGCAAGCCTGGCGACGACCTACTCTCCCAAGTCTTGAGACTTAGTACCATCGGCGCTGGAGCTTTTCACGGCCGAGTTCGGGATGGGATCGGGTGTGCACACTCCGCCAATATCACCAGGCCAGCAAAGGGCGGTTTTTGAATCTGGTCTCAACACACATCTCATCTTCGCGCTCAAGTAGGCCAGAGGCCGGTAGCGCGCTTCAAAGAGATGGGCACTGACAATGAAAGCAATCAAGCCGATCGAGCGATTAGTACTGGTTAGCTTCACGCATTGCTGCGCTTCCACACCCAGCCTATCAACGTGGTGGTCTTCCACGGCTCTCAAGGGAGAACTAGTTTCGAGGTAGGCTTCCCGCTTAGATGCCTTCAGCGGTTATCCCGTCCGCACTTAGCTACCCTGCTGTGCCGCTGGCGCGACAACAGGTCCACCAGAGGTGCGTCCATCCCGGTCCTCTCGTACTAGGGACAGATCCTCTCAATTCTCCTACACCCACGGCAGATAGGGACCGAACTGTCTCACGACGTTCTAAACCCAGCTCACGTACCACTTTAATCGGCGAACAGCCGAACCCTTGGGACCTGCTCCAGCCCCAGGATGTGATGAGCCGACATCGAGGTGCCAAACGATGCCGTCGATATGGACTCTTGGGCATCATCAGCCTGTTATCCCCGGAGTACCTTTTATCCGTTGAGCGATGGCCCTTCCACACGGGACCACCGGATCACTATGACCGACTTTCGTCTCTGCTCGACTTGTCAGTCTCGCAGTCAGGCAGGCTTATGCCATTGCACTCGACAGCTGATTTCCGACCAGCTTGAGCCTACCATCGCGCGCCTCCGTTACTCTTTGGGAGGCGACCGCCCCAGTCAAACTACCCACCATGCACTGTCCCGGACCCGGATAACGGACCGCGGTTAGACAACCATAATCGCTAGGGTGGTATTTCACATTGCGGCTCCACCAAAGCTGGCGCCCCGGCTTCAAAGCCTACCACCTATCCTACACAAGCAGTCACGATTGCCAGTGCAAAGTTGTAGTAAAGGTGCACGGGGTCTTTCCGTCTAACCGCAGGAACCCCGCATCTTCACGGGGAATTCAATTTCACTGAGTATGTGCTGGAGACAGTGGGGAAGTCGTTACGCCATTCGTGCAGGTCGGAACTTACCCGACAAGGAATTTCGCTACCTTAGGACCGTTATAGTTACGGCCGCCGTTTACCGGGGCTTCGATTCAAGGCTTGCACCTCTCCTCTTAACCTTCCGGCACCGGGCAGGCGTCAGACCCTATACGTCGCCTTGCGGCTTCGCAGAGCCCTGTGTTTTTGATAAACAGTCGCCACCCCCTGGCTTGTGCCCCCCACACCTGGTTGCCCAGACATGGGGCCCCCTTCTCCCGAAGTTACGGGGGTATTTTGCCGAGTTCCTTCAACGCAGTTCTCTCAAGCGCCTTGGTATTCTCTACCAGTCCACCTGTGTCGGTTTAGGGTACGGTCTGATGTGGGGGCTATTTCCTGGAACTCCTTCGCGGCCAGATCAATCCGATAAGACCTGACAACTTTTGGAATTCGTCACACACCCACTGGCCCACGAATATTAACGTGGTTCCCATCGACTACGGCTTTCGCCCTCGCCTTAGGGGCCGGCTAACCCTGCGCTGATTAGCATTGCGCAGGAACCCTTGGACTTTCGGCGGGAGTGTCTCTCACACTCCTTATC
>JAWKWG010000001.1:285000-313796 GCA_041397675.1 Hyphomicrobiales bacterium
CAACAAGGTGAACCAGATCGTCGCCGAGGCGGCCGAGAACTTCGCTTACGCCGAGTCGCCGCTCAGCTTCGGCGAAGGCGGACCCGAGGCCACCTTGCAACTCGCCTCCTATCGTCCCGACGAGGTCGAGCGCCCGCGCATGATGCCCAACACCACGGTGATGCAGAAGTCGTTCGACGAGGACGAGGATCTGAGCGACGACACCGTGGTCGGCGCCGAGACCAAGGTCATCGAGGTGCAAAAGGGTGACAACCTTCTCGCGCTGATGCTCAAGGCCGGCACCGACAAGGCGCTCGCCATGGACATCCTCGACAGCCTCGACGCGGTGTTCCAATCCGACGATCTGAAGCCCGGCCAGCAGGTCGACTTCCGGCTGGTCCCCGCCCCGTCTGACTCAGGCCAGATGGAGCCGGTGCGCGTTTCGATCTACGAAAAGAACGGCACCCACATCGTGACCGCGGCCCGCAACCGCGACGGCGACTATGTCGCCTCCACCGAGAACGCCCCCGACGACGCCCCGGTCGTGCAGGCCTCGAACCGCGCCACGCTCTATCAGAGCTTCTACAAGGCGGCGCTCAATCAGCACCTGCCCGCCGACACGATCATGAAGCTGCTCCGCGTCCACTCGTATGACGTGGACTTCAAGCAGAAGGTCCGCTCCGGCGATACCTTCGAGCTGTTCTTCGACGGCGGCAACAGCGACGACGAGGTCGGCGAACTGCTGTTCACCTCGATGACGGTGGGCGGCGAGACCCGCAAGTTCTATCGCTTCCGCACCCCGGACGACACGGTCGACTACTATGACGAGCAGGGCAACAGCGCCAAGAAGTTCCTGATGCGCAACCCCGTCAAAGGCGGCCGCTACACATCCGGTTTCGGCGACCGCAAGCACCCGCTGCTCCGCCGCATCCGCATGCATACCGGCGTCGACTGGGCCGCGCCCTCCGGCACCCCGATCCTCGCCGCCGGCGACGGCACCGTCGAGATCTCCGAGCGTCACGGCGGCTACGGCAACTACATCCGCATCCGCCACGCCAACGGCTTCGCCACCGCCTACGGCCACATGCTCCGCTTCGCCCCCGGCATCGAGCCCGGCGCGTCCGTGAAGCAAGGCCAGATCATCGGCTTCGTCGGCTCGACCGGCATGTCGACCGGCCCGCACTGTCACTTCGAGGTCCTGGTCAACAACAAGTTCGTAAACCCGATGACCATCGCCGTGCCGCGCGGCCTCCAGCTCGAAGGCCGCGAGCTCGCCGCCTTCCAAAAAGAGCGGCGCCGCATCGAAGCCCTGATGCAGCTCGATCCGGTCACCACCGCCCGCGTCGCCCAGGCGACCCCCCGATCCAGTAAAGTCTCCTTCTCTTTTTTTCCTTCTCCCACAATCAGTTCGGCAAAGCCTTCGGCGCCACGGGAACCGAACCAGCATAGGCCACTTGGTACCTAAAGGTTGGGGCACAACCTCGAGGTCCGCTTATGCAAGTTTCCCCGTGCGTCATCGTCGAAGACGAGATCCTGCTCGCGATGGATCTCGAGGAGCATTCATGTCGGCACTCGGCTTCTACATCTCGGGGCTGGCGCCGACACCCGACCGGGCGCGCAGTCTCGCCCAGAGCGAGGCGCCCGATCTCGTGCTGATGGACATCAATCTGCAAGGCGGCCGCGCCGGGCATCGAGGTCGCCCGCTGGATGCGCGAGGTGTGCGGGTCCGAGGTCGTATTCGTTACCGGACACACCGACCGCGACACGATCGCGCGGATCCATGAACGCGTGCCCGGCGCGCCCGTCCTGTCCAAGCCCGTGTCGCACAAGCGCCTCGAGGAGACGGCACCGCTCTGCTGTGAGCCAGTTGCAGACTGGTTCGCCCGGATAGACTCGCGGCCGGCGGAAGCAGCAGAGGCGGAAGACAAGTTCGAGCTCACCATCGGCTCCGATCGCGCTGGCATCGGCCTCGCCGCGGCGACGGGCTTGCGCGTGTTCCTGCCCATGCTGACCGCGAGCGCGGCCGCACGAGCACGGCACCTGCCGCTATCCGACGGATCTGCTCCGCCCCGGCACGCCGCAAGCGCTGATCATGCTGGCTGTCGCCGCCATCCTCGAGGTCATCGCCTACTACGTGCCGGGCGTCGACAATCTGCTCGACACCATCGCCACGCCCGCGGCGCTGATCGCCGGCACCATCGTCTCGGCCGCCGTGCTCACCGACATGCCGCCGATGCTGAAATGGACCACGGCGATCATCGCCGGCGGCGGCATCGCCGGCGTCACGCAAGGCGCGACCGCAGCGGTGCGCGCCAAGTCGACGGTGCTGACGGCGGGCTTCGCAACGCGGCGCCTTCGCCACCGCCGTTGGCGGCTCCGTACTGCTGTCGATCATCGTGCTCGTAGCACCCTTCATCGCCCTTCTCCTCGTCACACCGCTGTGGGCCGTTCATCGCCTTATCGCAAGCTGACGCGCGCACGCGCGAAGCCGACGCCGCCCGCCGAAACGTGAGCACACGTTTTCTCTTACTCTCCTTGCGGGGAGGTCCGGCGGCGCTGAGCATAGCGAGGCGACGCTGGGGTGGGGTCTGCGTCATAGATTGCCGGTCTCCTTGTTGCAAGTCCATCCCCCCCACCCGTCGCGCTCTTCGAGCGCGACTCCTCCCCCGCGAGGGGGAGGGATGAAAAAGAACGCACGCCGTAATTTTCTCAGCCGGGCTTAGCCCGCGAGGCATGCCTGTCCTCGCCTGACCCGAGGAAGGGGGGCGGCGCGCCGGCAGGCGCAATCCTATGGCTCGTGCCTTTCGGCACGCGGGCGCCGTCCGGCGCGTAGCCACATGCGGCGATTTTTCTCGGAAACGCCGGGCCGCGCTGTCCCAGATCTCCGCGATCGATTTCAGTCTCTCGACACCTCATCGAGGCTGTGCCGCGTTTGGCTTGGACCCTGGATCGTCAGCCTGCCCCAGGCAGGGCCTCGTAGTGGACCCGGGCGGAGCCCTGACGCCGCCCGAGCGTTCCGTAGCGAACGAAACCCGCAGGCGCCGCGCCCCGTCCCGCTATCGCAACGCCTCGCGAAAGCGCCCCTTCAGAAGGACGAGGTGGCCTAAATGTAAGGGAGGTTTGGAGGTCGGGGATAAGGTGGGGAAAGGCGCCAGCTCCTCAGCCAGCGCATCCAGCGCCCACCGCGTTTCGCGGCTGCCGGGGCACTGTCGGGCTCACCTGACGGGGCGTTGATGAGCGGCGTTTTGCGCCTGGAACCGGCCGATTTCACAGACCTCCGGCGCATGGGCGTCCGGGAAGCAATAGGCGCCGCACTTCGACATCGCGCAACCTCTTGCAGCCTTCATCACGAGTATCCTCTTTGGTGTGGCGGGTGCGGCTTCAGGCGTCAGCGGCTTCCTCGGGCTCGGCCGCCGCAATCGATGAAGCGAGCGCAGGTCCTCCTCGGACAACCTTATCCAACGCTCGCCATCGACGGACGCCCATAGATTGCACGTCAGACACCCGCGCAGACGTTGGCCGCGGTTGGTGATCTCCGTCAGAGCTTGGTGGCACTGGGTTGCAACGGCCGGCGCGGTCTTCAGGCATCGCCGTCGGTGGACAGCGCGGCAACGCCGCCGGGATCTGCACTGTAAGAAACCGAGACACGAGCTCACCGTAAACCACACGAGAGCGGCGACGGCCAGCATGATGATGACCGGTGAGTACTTCAGCGCGTAAGCCGCCGCTATGTAGATCATCGCAGTCAGCCTAGCTGAAGGTCAAGATCACGACTGAGCCGTGCGAACAGCGCGCCCGTGAGCAGGAACGAGAAGATGCCGGGCAAGCGGCTCGGCGTGGACGTGATGACGCCGTGAGACATGAGGCCGCTGCGGCTCGCGCGATAGAGAGCCCGGTTCCCGCGATGGAGGCCGTCGTTCATGGCAGTGACCTCGGCCTGGTGGTGGCGCGCCGCTCAAGAGCCAAGCGGCTTGTCTTACTGATCGCGACGCGCGCGAATGCGGAGTCGAACGCCTGTTCCGAGGCCATGTAGCGCCTGCGCGAGCCGGGTGTTTGGACCCCCGGCCGTTGCGACACGTCACTTATTGTTCGACGATGAGCTTCTCACCATGCGCCTTCCCAGGCGAATAGCGAGTCGAGAGATGGTCCGAGCCGGGAAAAAGCGACGTCTAGCTGAAGGATGCGGCAACGGATCGCGCCAACGAGATGGTCCTTGCAAGTGCCGTGCTTCGCTCTTATGTTGGCTTATCGACATTTGGCCGGACTATTGGCCGTAGCGCTTGCGCGCACGCTCAGACCCTCCCAAACATCGACATTTCCGCTCCGCCGTGCATTCGCACGTCTATGAGCACGACCATACCTGACTGAACGGAAAGGAACCCCGACGAATCCGGGTACCGTGAAATTTTACGACGCAAATAGAGGCTTTGGCTTCATTGCACCCGCCGATGGAGGAAACGACGTGTTCGTCCACGCCACGGCTCTTGAGCGCGCTGGCATGACAAACCTGGTGGAAGGTCAGAAAGTTGCCTTCAACACCGCGATTGATAGCCGCAGCGGCAAGACGGCCGTAGCGAACATCGAGGCTGCATAGCCTCATTAGGCCAAGCAAACTCGCTGGAATTTTTAGAGCCGTCCCTTGTTTGGGGCGGCTCGTTGGTTTCAAGGCGAGGAATAGCGTTGGGACGCTCCTTGGTTATGGGCTATGATGCTGTCTCGCCGCGCCAATGCGCGCCTCGCGGGTCGAAACGACCTGCTTCCCGCACTGGAGAACAAATGCACCATCCCGGTTTCTTTGAGCGGGCGGGACCATTCCCCCTGCACGTCATTGCCAGCGCGGTCGGTGCGGAGCTGCTTGATGCGGCCGACGGGACGACAGAAATCGAGGACCTCAGGCCGCTGAGCGATGCCGCGACGCGCATCCACCTTCTGCGCCGGCGCCGTTCATCAAGCAATTGGCACGGACACGGGCGGCTGCTTGTCTCATCCATCGCAACAACGCTGCCATGGTGCCCGCGAGCTCGGCCACGGGTCATCACCGATGCGCCGCAGCGCGCGGGTTTGGTTAACGGCGGCTGCGCCCGTACCCGGACGCATTTCGATTAGTTGCCGAGCCCTCACGGGATGAAGACCGGCTCAGATATCCCACCGCCGACATCGGCGAAGGCGTCACGCTCGGAACGGGCGCCATCGTGGAGCGCGAGGCAAAAATTGGCGCCGGGACGACCATTGCCGCCGGCGCAATCGTCGGTTACCGCGTCTTTATCGGCAAAGGTTGTTATATCGGGCCAGGCGCATCGGTGACGCACAGCCTGATCGGCGACCGCGTGACCGTTCATGCCGGTGGTCAGGATGGCTTCGGGTACGCCATGAGTTGACGGCATCTCAAAGCCGCAGATCGGTCGGGTCATTATCGAGAACGACGTCGAGATTGGAGCGAACTCGACCGTCGACCGCGGATTCATGATGGACATGACCATCGGCGAAGGCACCAAGATCGATAACTTGGTGCAAATCGCCCACAACGTGACCTCGGACGTCACTGCATCATTGTTTCCCCAATCGGGCGTGGCCGGATCGGCACGCCTCGGCGACCATGTCATCATGGGCGCCCATTCGGGGTGGCGGAGCATGTCACGGTCGGCGTTGGGGCGCTGATTGCCGGCATGGCGCATGTAAAAGATGACGTTGCCGCAAGAGCGCATGGCGAACGCCCGCGCGGCTGTTCAAGGAATGGGCGAAAGAGATAGCTATGATCCGCGCCCGGCGAAAGACCGCCGCATTGGGACAAATGGCCAAACGCGGAGATCCTAAGAGGATGATGCATAATGGCAGGTTTAGCGGCCGGCTGAGCCCGGCCGTAACTCGGAGCTGGGAGCGCCCCCAAGCCGCCTTCTGTTTATGGCTGCGCCGTTGAACATCAGCCCGTCCTTGCCGGCGGTGACTGACGGTCTCGCCGTCGTGGATCTTGCCGGCCAGCACCATCTCGGCGAGCGGATCCTAATGAATTTCTGGATCACGCGCTTCAAGGGCCGCGCGCCATAGGCCGGGTCGTAGCCCTTGGTGCCGAGCCACTCCTTGGCGCTATCGTCGAGCTGAATGGTAATCTTGCGGTCGGCCAAGAGCTTCTGGAGCCGCTTCAGTTGAATGTCGACGATCTGCCCCATGTCCTCGCGCCGCAAGCGATGGAACAGGATGATCTCGTCGACGCGGTTGAGGAACTCGGGCCGGAAATGGCTGCGCACCACGTCCATCACTTGGGTCTCCACGGCTGAAGAGTCCTCGCCCTCCTTCTGGTTGACGAGATATTCCGAGCCGAGATTCGACGTCATGATGATGAGGGTGTTGCGGAAGTCGACCGTGCGGCCCTGGCCGTCGGTGAGCCTTCCGTCGTCAAGCACCTGGAGCAGCACGTTGAACACGTCCGGGTGCGCCTTCTCGATCTCGTCGAACAAAATGACCTGATAGGGGCGCCGGCGCACGGCCTCGGTGAGCGCGCCGCCCTCCTCGTAGCCGACATAGCCGGGAGGCGCACCGATCAGCCGCGCCACCGCGTGCTTCTCCATATATTCCGTCATGTCGATGCGGATCATGGCGTGCTCGTCGTCGAACAGGAACTCGGCGAGCGCGCGGGAGAGCTCCGTCTTGCCGACGCCGGTCGGGCCCAAGAACATGAACGAGCCCATCGGCCGATTGGGGTCTTGAGGCCGGCGCGCGGAGCAGCACCGCCGTCGACACGGCCTCGACCGCCTCCTTTCTGGCCGACCACGCGCTTGGCGATCTCGGTCTCCATGGCGAGCAGCTTCTCGCGCTCGCCTTCGAGCATCTTGTCGACCGGGATACCGGTCCAGCGCGACACCACCTGCGCGATGAGGTCGGGGGTGACGACTTCTTGTGCGAGCCCGCCGGCGGCCTCGGTCTCTTCGATTCTTCGAGCTTGGCCTCGAGGTCGGGGATCACGCCGTATGCGAGCTCGCCTGCCTTCGCGAGGTCGCCCGCGCGCTGCGCCTGCTCAAGCTCGTTGCGCGCATGATCGAGGTCTTCCTTGATCTTCTGGAGCGCCGGCGATCTTTTCCTTCTCCTCGTGCCAGCGCTGCGAGAGCGCATTGGCGGATCTCTTCGAGATTGACGATCTCCTTCTCGAGCCGCTGGAGGCGGTCTTTCGAGGCGCTATCGGTCTCCTTCTTCAGCGCCTCGCGCTCGATCTTGAGCTGCATGAGGCGCCGGTCGAGCTCGTCCAACTCTTCCGGCTTTGAGTCAACCTGCATGCGAAGCCGCGACGCCGCCTCGTCCACGAGGTCGATAGCCTTGTCGGGCAGGAAGCGGTCGGTGATGTAGCGGTTGGAGAGCGTCGCCGCCGTGACCAGCGCCGCATCGGAGATGCGCACGCCGTGATGCAGCTCGTACTTCTCTTTAAGGCCGCGCAGGATCGAGATGGTGTCCTCGACCGTGGGCTCGGACACATAGACCGGTTGGAAGCGCCGCGCCAGCGCCGCGTCCTTCTCGACGTGCTTGCGGTACTCATCGAGCGTGGTGGCGCCGACGCAATGGAGCGTGCCGCGGGCGAGCGCGGGCTTGAGCAAGTTGGAGGCGTCCATGGCGCCGTCGGCCTTGCCGGCGCCGACCAGCGTATGCATCTCGTCGATGAACAGGATGATCTGGCCGTGCGAGGACTCGATCTCGCTGAGCACGGCCTTCAGCCGCTCCTCGAACTCGCCGCGATATTTGGCGCCGGCGATCAGAGCACCCATGTCGAGCGACAGCACCTTCTTGTCCTTGAGGCTCTCCGGCACGTCGCCCTTGACGATGCGGTGCGCCAGTCCTCGACGATGGCCGTCTTGCCGACGCCCGGCTCGCCGATCAGCACGGGATTGTTCTTGGTGCGGCGGGAGAGCACCTGGATGGTGCGGCGGATCTCCTCGTCGCGGCCGATCACCGGATCGAGCTCGCCCTTGGCGGCGGCTTACAAAGTCGCGGGTGTATTTCTTGAGCGCGTACCTGTATTGCTGCTCGGCGCCGGCACTATCGGCGGTGCGGCCCTGCGCAGATCGTTGATCGCTTGTTGAGCGATCGCGGCGTGACGCCGGTCTTGGAGGATGTTGGCGGTGTCGCCCCTGGTCATGGCGAGCGCCTGGAGCGCGCGCTCCACGGTGACGAAACTGTCGCCCGCCTTGGTCGCCATCTGCTCGGCCTGATCCAGCACGCGAGAGAGGCCGGGCGTCATATGCGGCTGGGTGGCGCCGGAGCCAGAGACCTTCGGCAGCTTGGCAAGAGCGGCGTCGGTCCGCTGGAGCGCCATTTGGCGCCGCCGCCGGCGCGGCCGATCAGCCCCGCGGCAAGCCCCTCGTTATCGTCCAGCAGCGCCTTGAGCAGGTGCTCGGGGGTGATCTGCGGATTGCCGTCGCGCACTGCAATGGCCTGCACGCTCTGGCACTGGAACCTCGAAGGCAGAGGCGCCACGGGCTTTGGCCCGAACTATGTGACATTGCAGCGTTACATCCGCTTTCGTGGCGTCACCGACCAATATCTGAAGGATGTGATCGACGCCTTCGTTGCCGCCTCGCCCTCGTTCTGGGAACTGGTCGAAGAATGCACGTCGAACCGACCACCGCAGGCGGAATAGCGCCAGGCTCACTTTAGCTTCGACAACACATAGCTCGCCGCCTGCGCCGCCCAGTCGCCGCCGGATGGCGCCGCCTCGAGCCACCGCGAAAGCTTGGACGCGGTCGTGAAATTCCCGAGCTTGCCGAGAACGTAGGCGGCGTAGAAGCCCGACCAAAGCTCGTCCCTTTGGCCGTTCAGAACACCTTGCTCGTAATCGTGGTGGGCTGTCCCCGCGGCGCTCAGCGCCTGGCGCAGTTGGTCGAGCGACGGGGTCATGTCTCAACGTGAAAGATCAAGACCTAGCTAACCTGGTCGGGGGCGGTCTCGCTCTCGTCGGCGCTGGCCTCGGCAGGCTCCGCACCGTTCACATCGCGCACGCCTTCGGCGCCATTGGCTCCGTGGCGGCCACGTCCGCGCTCATTGCCGGCGGGGTGATGCTCGCGATTGCCTGCGTGGCGCTCGCGATCCTGGCTGCCGCCGCCTTGGGCACCGCCGGCTTCCGCTGTATCGCCCTCGGAGCCGTCATCGTCGGCGTCCGAATGCCAGCGATTCTGCCGGGGCCCTCCATTGGCCCCCTCGCCGGCTTGCGCGCCTTGCGCGCCTTGCTGCGTCTGGGCGGCCATGATGATGCGGTTGTAGTGCTCGGCATGCTGAAGATAGCTCTCGGCCGTCACCATGTCGCCGGAAGCAAGCGCGTCTCGTGCGAGCGACATATACTTGTCTGCAATGTGCGACGCGGTCCCGCGGATCTTTACGTCGGGCCCGTTCGACTCGTAGTTCCTTGCCAATGGATTTTGGGGCTTGCGGCCACGGCCACGTCCCCTGCGGTTCTGTTGTCCTTGCCTCATAGTCCTTTTTTCACCTGATCGGCGGCGTGAATGCCGCGGCCTTCCTTCCCTGCTCACTCTTCCAAGACTGCGCTCCGAGGCACACTTCGTGCCTGGAAAGCCAAATCGGCCACACAGTCCTCACAAAACTTTCTTGCTGCCTTGTCTTGGGTCGGCTCCGGCGCTGCGCGTCCTGAATCCCTGGTCTAGCGCCGGCCAACCAAAATCTGATGAGCGATTGAGCGTCTCCTGAACGACCCGAGAGGCGCGCCGCCTGTCAATCGAGGTTCACGAAATATCCGCTCTTGTTGCCATGCAACCAGCCGCGCGTCACGCCGCGCTAGCCGAATATCCTTATTCCGTTAAAACGAACCTACCCTGAACATCGCGCCTTTCCAAGCGCATTTTTGCCCATTCCGGGGCCTCGGCGAGGACGGCCCTGGGCCTGCCGGAGAGGTCCGGTAGAACACCGTCGCCAGAGACCCTAAGTCCCTGAGCCTGAAGGAGCGCCGGCACGGCCTCCTCCTGGCCCACGCCAATCTCGACCAAAAGCGCACCCTCGGGCGCGAGGAAATTGGCCGCCCGGGCCGCGATGCGCCGGTAGGCATCGAGCCCGTCGGCGCCTCCATCCAGGGCCGTGCGCGGATCGTGGTCCGCCACCTCGGGCGCAAGGCCTGCGATCTCGCCGGTGGGGATGTAGGGCGGGTTGGCGACGATGAGGTCGAACCGGCCGTCGAGCCCCTCGAACCAATCGGCCACAGCGAACCTGGCACGGGACGCGACGCCTAGGCGGCTCGCGTTCTCAGAGGCGATTTTGAGAGCCCGTTCGTCGATATCGACACCGAGCCCCTCCGCGCGGGGCAACTCCGCGAGCAGCGTCAGGAGAATGCAGCCCGAGCCGGTTCCGAGGTCGAGCAGCTTGAGCGGCCGGTCATGCCAGCCACGCTGCGCGACGATATCAAGTGCTGCCTCGATCAATGTCTCGGTGTCGGGACGGGGGTCGAGCGTCGTGGCGCCGATGCAGAAGTCACGGCCGTAGAACTCACGCGACCCCGTGATGCGCGAAACCGGCTCGCGTTCGACCCGCCGCAACACGCTCGCCTTGAACCGCGCCGCAGTGTCGGCCGGTAGCGGCTCGCGCGCGCGTACGATCAACGTCTCATGCGGGAGGTTCGCGGCATTGCAGAGCAGAAGCCGCGCGTCGAGTGCGGGCGTCGCGAGACCGGCCGCGCGGAACGCGCCCGCAGCGCCAGCGACCGCTTGCTCAAAGGTCTCAACCACCGCCTTGCCCCTCCATTGCCGCAAGCTGGCCGGTCTGGTGCTCAGTAATCAGCGCATCGATGATTTCGTCCAGCGCCTCCGTGCCCTCGAGCACGTATTGGAGTTGATGCGTCGTCAGCCCGATTCGGTGATCGGTCACGCGGCCTTGCGGAAAGTTGTACGTGCGGATCCGTTGCGACCGGTCGCCGGTGCCGATTTGGCTGCGCCGGTCCTGCGCCCGCTCCGCGTCGAGCTTCTCGCGCTCCAGCTCGTAGAGCCGCGCGCGCAACACCTTCATGGCCTTGGCCTTGTTCTTGTGCTGGGATTTCTCGTCTTGCTGGCTGACCACGAGGCCCGACGGAATATGGGTGATGCGCACCGCGCTGTCGGTGGTGTTGACCGATTGGCCGCCTGGACCGCTCGCCCTGAACACATCGATGCGCAAGTCCTTGTCGTCGATCTTGACGTCGACCTCCTCCGCCTCGGGTAACACCGCCACCGTCGCCGCCGAGGTATGGATGCGCCCTTGCGCTTCCGTCTCCGGCACACGCTGCACCCGATGCACGCCAGACTCGTATTTCATCCTGGCGAACACGCCCTTGCCCGTGATGTTGGCGATGATCTCCTTATAGCCGCCGGACGCCGATTCGCTCGCCGACATGACGTTGACCTTCCAGCCGTGCCGGTCGGCGTAGCGCTGATACATGCGGAACAAATCGCCCGCGAACAGCGCAGCCTCCTCACCGCCGGTGCCAGCGCGCACTTCTAGGATCGCGCTTTTCTCGTCGGCCTCATCCTTGGGCAGAAGCTGCACCTTCAGCTGGTGCTCGAGTTGTTCGATCTTCTCATCGAGTCCGCCGATCTCCTCCCATGCGAGATCCTTCATGGCTTGATCGGAGCTTCGGTCATCGATGATCTCCTGCAAGCCGTTGCGCTCATGCTGCGCTCCACGCAATGCATTGATCGTGGCGACGATGGGGTCGAGTTCGGCGAATTCGCGCGACAGCTTGACGTAGTTGTCTTGGTCGGCACCCGACGCAAGGCTGCCTTGCACGGCCTGCCAACGGGCCACAAGCTTGTCGAGCTTCTCGGCGGGAATCGTCGTCATGGATTGAGGCGGGAACGCCTAGAAATTATTTGGGAGCCGGTCGGCCTTGCGGCTACGCGGATCGTCAGGATCAAGCACCGGTTCGGAACCGTTTGACACGCCCGAGGACGTCGAGGGGCCTGACGAGCTGCCAAGCGCAAGCCATAGCCCAACCAGGACGACCGAGGCAACGAGAGCGATCAAGCCCCATTTCAGCAGCGCGGGTCGTTTGGCCTTGTCTTTCGACTTCGGCTTTTCGCCTTCGTCCATGAAGGCATCTTCGAGCGGCGCCGCCGCGGCTTGCGGCTGCTGCGGATACCCTTGCGGCTGGGGCTGCGGGTACCCTTGCGGCTGCTGACGCTGCGGCTGCTGAGGGTGCGGCTGCGGACGGGCCTGGGGCTGCGGCGCACGCGGCTGCGCGGGACGCGCCTGCGGTTGGGGTGGCATCTGCTGGGGACCGTTTGGCCACGGGGCCTGCGGCGCCTGGCCGCCGGGCATGCCACCTTGCGGGAACTGTGGCGCGCCGCCCGGCCAAGCCGGCGCTTGCGGGGATGGCGCACGCGGCTGCGGCGCGGCTTGAGGACCATTCGGCCATGGCGCTTGCGGCGCCGCCTGCGGCGTCATGGTCGGCATGTCGGGCATGGCTTTCGGGCGTAGTTCGACGATGCCAGCTTCAAGTTGCGCGTAGATGCGCCGAAGCAGCGGACGCGTGTCGAGATTGAGCAGCGTGCCGTAGGCGTTGACCACGCGGCAGGTCTCCGGCCAGGGCGGCAGCGCGTAGAGCGCGCCCTGCTCCAGGGCCTGGACCACCTCGATCGGGGTGGCAATCCGCGCGGCGAGGTCTGTTTCGGTGAGGTTGCTGGCGGCCCTGAGGTCCCGAAACAGCTCGGCCACTTCCGCATCATAGCCGGCTGACATTTTCCTTATCCCGTGAATTTAGAGATGTCGCCGCCCGGCGTCCGGCGACGGTTCTGGCCCTTATTACGGCCCAGCTGCCATCGCTCGGCCAGCGCCATCTCCTGCAGTCCTTAGCTAACATCAAGCCCAATGACGTTGCGTTTGCAAGCCTTGCGAGATTACCACACCGAATGCGGCGGTTGCAGGCCCTCGGCGGCGCGAAACCCCTAGATCTGTACGCCACTTTCGCTGGCAAACCGCTTCAAATCCTCGCGAATGGATGTCTTTTGACGCGTCAGCAGCTCGTCCAGCTTCCGCTTGAGATTGCCGGCATCGAGCGACAGGATCATGGCCTTCACGGGGCCGACAGAGGCCGGTGCCATGGAGATCGACCGGAACCCGAGGCCGATCAGCGCCATGGCCTCGATCGGACGCCCGGCCATTTCGCCGCACAGCGTCAGCGGCACGCCATGCTTCTGCGCGGCTTCGACGATCTGCCGTAGCACCCTGAGCGCCGCCGGGTTCAGCACGTCGAAGCGCTCCGCCACGCGGACATTGCCACGGTCGGCCGCGAACAAGAACTGCATGAGGTCGTTCGACCCCACCGAGATGAAGTCGGCCAGCGGCAGAATACTCTCAAGCTGCCACAGAAGCGCCGGCACTTCGATCATGGCGCCGACCATCAGCGCTTTCGGCTCGGTACGGCCATGCCGCCTGAGAATCGTCAGCTCGCGGTCGATCAATCCCCGCGCCCTCTCGAACTCCGATACGTCCGAGATCATCGGCAGCATGACGCGCAGCTCCCGGCCTTCCGCGGCACGCAACAGCGCGCGGATCTGCGTGCGGAACAGCGCCGGCCGATCGAGCGCCATGCGGATCGCACGCCAGCCGAGTGCCGGGTTTTCCTCGGCGCCAGCGCGGAAATAAGGAATGACCTTGTCGCCGCCAACGTCGAGCGAGCGGAACACCACAGGCTTGTCGCCGGCAGCGTCGAGGATCGACTTGTAAAGACGCGTCTGTTGCTCGAGCCGCGGGAAGGTCGACGAGATCATGAACTGCAGCTCGGTGCGGAAAAGCCCGATGCCGTCGGCACCCGACTGGCCAAGATGCGGCAGGTCAAACAACAGCCCCGCATTGATGTTGAGTCCGATGCGCTCGCCATCGAGCGTCATGGCGGGCACGTCGCGCAAGGCGGCGTACTGGGCCTGACGCCGGGCGCGGAAGCGCACCTTGTCGACATAGGCCGAGATGACCTCTTGCGTGGGCCGCACATGCAGGGCGCCGACTTCGGCGTCGAGGATCGCCGCATCGCCTGAATCGACCGCCTCGAGAACGCCTTTGCACTGGGTGATGGCGGCGATACCGAGCGCGCGGGCGACGATGGCGACATGGCTATTGGCGCCGCCTTCCTCGAGCACGAGGCCCCGCAGGCGATGACGGTCGTAGTCGAGGAGCTCGGCCGGGCCCATGGTGCGGGCGACGACGATGGCGTCCTCAGGAATGCTGCCCATGGCAGCGGTCTCGGTGCCGCCCGACAACAGGCGCAACAGGCGGTTGGACAGATCGTCGATGTCGTGCAGCCGATCGCGGAAGCGCTGATCGGGCATGCGCAGCATGCGCGCCCGCGTATCGTTACGCACGCGCTGTACCGCCGCTTCGGCGGTGAGACCGGTGGCCAGCGCTTCGTCGAGGCGACGCCGCCAGCCATGGTCGTGGGCGAACATGCGGAAGGCTTCCAGCACCTCGCGATGCTCACCGGCGCGGGCGAGGTCGCCGCGCTCCATCATCTCGTCGATCTGGCCGGTGAGGTCTTCGATTGCCTGAAGCAGCCGCCGCCGCTCAAGCTCGACGTCCTCGGCGATCAGGCGCGTCACTACGATGCGCGGTTCGTGCAGCACGACATGGCCGAGCGCCACGCCTTCGGAGATGGGTTGCGCCTCGAACCGCACATTGCCGTCCCGCCGTGTCTCCGCCGTGACCTCCTCGGTCACGATGCCGCCCGAGGCGAGCATCTCGGCGATCACCATGGCGGTGGTCTGAAGCGCCTCCACCTCCTCGTCGCCATAGTGGCGCTTGGTGCGGTTCTGCACCGTGAGCACGCCGATGGTGTGGCCGCCGCGTAAGATCGGCACGCCGACGAAGGAATGGTAGATCTCCTCGCCCGTCTCCGGCCGATACGAGAACGCCGGATGATGCTGGGCGTCGGCGAACTGCTTCGGCTCGGCCTGCTCGGCGATCAGGCCGACGAGACCTTCGCCGGGCTTGAGATGCGTATTGTGGACGGCCACGGGGTTGAGGCCTTCTGTCGCCACCAGCTCGAGCGAGCCGTCGCGCCGCCGCAAGTAGAGCGAGCACACCTCGGCCACGATATTCGAGGCGATCAGCACCACCACCTTGTCGAGGCGGGCTTGCGCGCTCTCCGGCTCCGCCATCACCTCGCGCAGGCGACGCAGCAGCTGTCTCGGGGCACCTACAGGGGTGGTAGGCATAACAAAACCTAGTCCTCGCCGACCGCTCCAAGCGGCGGACCACGCCTCAGCAGAGGGTCAGGTTAGCCGCTTTTGTCCGCTACCGGCTGTCTAATCCGAACAGCGAATGCAAGGTTCGCACCGCAAGCTCGGCATAGGCAGCATCGATCAACACGCTGATCTTGATCTCGGAAGTCGAGATCGCTTCGATATTGATGCCTTTTTCGGCAAGCGCGCTGAACATCTGCGCAGCAACACCGGCGTGGCTCCGCATGCCGACGCCGATAGCCGATACCTTGGCGATGTCGGTCGACCCGCGCACCTCCAGATAGCCGATTTGATCCTTGGCTTTCGTTAACACCTCGAGCGCCCGGTCGAGATCAGCACTTTGCACCGTGAAAGTGAGGTCTGTGTGGCGGCCATCCTCGGAAACATTCTGGACGATCATGTCGACATTGATGTTGGCCGCAGCCAGCGGGCCGAACACCCGCGCAGCGACGCCCGGCTTGTCCGCTACCTTGAGTAGCGTCACCTTGGCCTCATCGCGCGCGTAGGCAATTCCACTGACGACGTTCTGCTCCACGATCTCATCCTCATGGCAAACCAGTGTACCAATTCCTTCCCCGGTTTCGGGGTCGCCCTTGCCCGAAAGATCGGGCCCATCGAAGCTCGAGCGGACCAGCACGCGCACGCCTTTCTGCATCGCGAGCTCGACGGAGCGGGTCTGCAGCACCTTGGCCCCTTGCGAGGCCATTTCTAGCATTTCCTCGTAGGAAATGCGGGGCATGCGGTGGGCCTTGGGCACCACCCGCGGGTCCGTCGTGTAGACCCCGTCCACGTCGGTATAGATGTCGCAGCGGTCGGCCAGGAGCGCCGCCGCCAGCGCCACGGCGCTCGTATCGGAGCCGCCGCGTCCGAGCGTCGAGATGCGGTTCCCCGGGGCGATGCCCTGGAAGCCCGCCACCACGGCCACCTCGCCGTCGAGCATGCGGGCCTTGATGTCGCCGACATCGATGCCGGTGATGCGGGCGGCGCGATGAGCGGCGTTGGTATGCAGCGGAATTTGCCAACCCTGCCACGAGCGCGCCTTGACCCCGAGCGACTGGAGCACGAGCGCAAGCAAGCCCGACGTGACCTGCTCGCCAGACGAGACCACCGCATCGTACTCGCGCTCGTCGTAGGCCGCGGACACCTCGCCGCCATTCTGCTTGCGCGTCTTGAAACTCCACGCCTCCTCGACGAGAGCGACGAGCTGGTTGGTCTGCCCGGCCATGGCCGACACGACGACAGCCACCGCATGGCCGGCATCGGCCTCACGCTTCACATGCTGGGCGGCATTGCGGATGCGGTCGATATCCGCCACCGACGTCCCGCCGAATTTCAACACCAAGAGAGACATGGCGCTCACAACAAGAGGGCCGGTCCTTTTTCTGGACCGGCCGGGAAAAATCGGGTCCTTCATACTGACTGGGGCCGCGGCCCGCAACATGGCTATGTCCCGGGGCGCCTTGACAGGGCCTTAAGGCCCGCCGCCAATGCCGGGCATGGCCCAAACCGCCGACAGATCAGCCACACTCGACCAGGCCGAGGTCGACCGCTTCGCCAAGCTCGCGGCGGAATGGTGGGACCCCAAGGGCCCGTTCGGCCCGCTCCACCAGATAACCCCCACCCGACTCACTTATATTCGCGACCAGCTCTGCCGGCAGTTCGGCCGCGACCCGAAAGCACCACCCTCCCTCACCGGCCTCACCGTGCTCGATATCGGCTGCGGCGGGGGCCTGGTCGCCGAGCCCCTGGCCCGTCTCGGGGCCGAGGTGACAGGCATCGACCCGGCACCAGAGACCATCGAAGCCGCCAAGGCCCACGCGGCGGGCGGAGGCCTGAAGATCCGCTACGAGGCGAACACCGCCGAAGCCCTGGCCGACCAGGGACAGCAATTCGACGCCGTGCTTCTGCTTGAAGTGGTGGAGCATGTGCCTGACGTACCCGCGTTCCTGAAGCGCGTGGCGCCGCTGGTGAAGCCCGGCGGGATGATGGTCCTCTCCACCTTGAACCGCACCCTCAAAGCCTACGCGCTTGCGATCGTCGGCGCCGAGTACATCTTGCGCTGGCTGCCCGTCGGAACCCATCAATGGGAGCGCTTCGTGCGACCCGACGAGTTGAAGGCGGCGCTTGGCGGCGCGGGGCTCACCCTCGCCGACACCAGAGGCATGGTCTACGACCCGCTCGCCGACGAGTGGTTTCTGTCACCCGATACCGACGTGAACTATTTCGCGACCGCCGGCCGCGCCTAGTAGCCGGGCGGACGGAACCAGCCGCGACGCTGCTGGTACTGCGGCTGCTGGGGCGGCGCCTGGTAATAGGGCTGGAACAGGCGTTTGCGGCGGCCATTGCGGCGGATCACCGGCGGCGCTTCGTCATAATATCCGTAGCGGCCGTAATAGCCTGGATAGCCGGGATATTGCGGATAGACGTTTTTCTGCCGCGGCGGCTGAGCGACCTTGTACTCACCGCCTGGCGTGACGCCTGTCAGCACCACCTCGGTGTTCTCAAGCCCTCTGTCCGCGACCAGATTGAACAGCGTCTCCGCGTTCTTGCGCGACAACCGCACGCAGCCGTGCGAGGCCGCATTGCCGAGATGTTTCTCGTCCGTGGTGCCGTGGATCGCGTGACCCTTCTTGGTGAAGAAGATGGCATGCGGCATGGGCGCGTTGTCCCACTGCTTCGAGTACCAGATCTTGTTCATCGACCCCGGCGTGTAGGTGCCTGACGGCGTCGAGTAACCGGCGATGCCGGTCGAGACGGGCCACGTGTATTTCTCAACGCCGTCGACCCAAACGGTCATCTGCTGAGTGCCTTTGTCGACGGTGACGATCACCGTCGGATCTTTCGCGAGCTCGGCCGCGGATTCCTCCTGGTCGCTCTCAACGGTCTCGGCGGCCTCGGTGTCGGGATCCGACTGACCTTCGGTTTCGGCAGCCTCGGTATCGGGATCGGACTGAGCTTCGGTCGCGGCGGTGTCGGCGTCCGGCGGGGGATCGATGTCGATCTCGGCGGCCGCGTCGTCGGCCGGAGTCTCAGTCGCGGACTGGCCGGGCTGGACCGCGTGCCCGGTTGCAGGCTCGGCGCTTGCCGGCATCGCGAGCATGAAGGCGAGGAGACCAGCACCGATCAGAGATAGGGGCAGAGTCTTGAGTCGTAGCAGCGAAGAGAAGCGCATTGTTCGTTCCCTGGTTACGCGCAAACCAACGCCCGGCAGCTCCACAATATAGAGGCTTAAAGGCGTTACCAGGGCGCCTCGCGAGAAGTTGTCCCTCTTTTTAGCCCGAGGCCCCCAAACAAGACGTTACCCTAGCCGGAGAAGAGCGCCTGACCAAGACAACGTCATGACGGAAACGTCCCGATTTCAGTTGTGTTCCTCCGGCAAGGGGGGCAGCGGCAGAGCGGGAATTCCCTCCTCGTGCAAGGCCTTAGCCTCTTCCGTGGTGGCCTCGCCATAGATGTTGCGGGCGTCCGCCTCGCCGTAGTGCATTTTGCGCGCCTCCTCGGGGAAGGCGCGGCCCACGTCGTCGGCGTTGGCTTTGAGATGCTCCCGGAGCCCCTTGAGGACGGCATAGGTTTTCCGCCGCTCTGAATCGCCAGATGATTCGCCGGTCCCCTCTCTGCTTTTGCCCCGTAGAACTGCTGGCGCCATGGGCGCCTTCTCCACGTGGCTGCTCCCGCAATCGGGACAGACGATGGCGCGCGCCTCCACCTGCTCGTCATACGAGTCGCCCGACGAAAACCAGGCGTCAAACACGTGGCCCTGATCGCAAGTGAGCGCAAAACGGATCATGACGCCTCCCGCCGCGCAGCTGCAGCGCGCTCGGCGACCTCGAGATCGAAGTCGCGGCCATGCTTCAACGAGGGGATGCGCGCCCGCGCCTCCTCGGATGCACCCATGTCGATGTCGGCGAACACCACACATGGTTCCTCGCCCGCCTCGGCGAGAATCTCGCCCCACGGCGATACGATCATGCTGTGGCCGAAGGTCTGGCGGCCATTGTCGTGCAAGCCCCCTTGGGTCGCGGCGAACACGAAGGCGCCGGTCTCGATGGCCCGGGCGCGGACCAGCACGTGCCAATGCGCTTGGCCGGTCTGCTTGGTGAAGGCGGCGGGAATGGCGATGAGGTTGGCGCCACTCGTGGCCAGCGCGCGATAGAGTCCGGGGAAGCGCAGGTCATAGCAGATGGTCATGCCGAGCCGGCCCCAAGGCAAAGGTGCAATCACCGCCTTCGAGCCCGGACCGTAGTACTGCGACTCGCGATAGCTCTCACCGCCCGCGAGATCGACGTCGAACATATGGAGCTTGTCGTAGTGCGCGGTGATCTCGCCGTTGGGGTCGATCAGATAGGAGCGGTTGGCGACCTTGCCCTCGCCGAGCTTGATGCCGAGCGAGCCGACATGGAGCCAAAGTCCAAGTTCTGCGGCGAGCGTGCGCAAGCGCTTCAGCGGTTCACTATCGCTTTCGCTTTGGACCAGCGCGAGCACACGCTCCGGCTCAAGCTCCATCAGGGCGGTGTTCTCAGGCGTCTGCACATAGTCGGCGCCGCCCTTCGCCGCTTGGCGGATCAGCGCCTCGGCCCGATCGAGATTGGGGCTGATATCGCGGCCTTGCCGCAGTTGCACCAAGGCGGCGCGAAACTGCGTCTTGTCTGGCGCGCTCATGCCGACCGCTCCTCCGCGGCAAACTCGCGCGCGAGCCATGCCTCGAGCTCGCCGGCGCGCTCGATTGCAACGAGCTCATCGTAGCCACCGACGTGGTGGCCCTGGATGAAGATCTGCGGCACCCGGCGCGCACCGCCGCTCCGCGCGTTCATCTCGGCGCGCTTCTCCTCGTCGAACTCGACATCGATCTCCTCGAACGCGAGTCCCTTGCGATCGAGCAGGCGTTTCGCGGCAAGGCAGAAGCCGCAGTAGGGGTGGGTGTAGAGAAGAATGTGGGTCATCGCCGTGGTCGCCGGAAAGGCAATCTATTCGACATGAGTTAACTGGGCTCTTAACCCGAGCTGCACAAGTGGCATCAAAGCACGAAGGCGGCCGGCTCGACCGCCCGGGCAAGAGCCAGCACATCGACCCGCGCCGCTTTGACCCGCTTCAAAGCCCGCGCGCAAGCGTCCGCCGTGGCGCCCGTGGTGATCACGTCGTCCACGACCACGATCTTCTTGCCTCTGACGTCAGACGTCCGCGAAGGCACGACCTTGAAGGCGCCCGCCACGTTGCGCCTGCGCTGCTCGGCGGAGAGCCCCACTTGCGATTGCGTGCGCTTCACGCGCGCCAGCACGAAGCAGTCGGCCGGAACGCCGGTCTGGCGGGACAGACCTTGCGCCAGAAGAGCCGACTGATTGAACCGGCGCCACCACAGCCGCGAACGGTAGAGCGGCACCGGCACGATCAGGTCGGCGTCGGCAAGGAGCTCGGCGCCCGTCCGCGCCAGCCACCGGCTGAACAGCCGCAAGCCCTCCTGGCGGTCGCGGTATTTGAAGCTCTGGATGAGATCGCGCATGGTCTCCGAATAGCGCGCCACGGCCCGCGCCCGGTCGTAGACTGGGGGCGAGGCGATCGCCGCCGCCGAGAGCGCAGGCTCGCCCGCATCGTAGGGCAGCGGCACGCCGAGCCGCGCGCAAATGGGAGGCGCGATGAAGTCGATCTTGGCAAAGCAGTCGCCGCACAGGAGCCCGTGGCTCCGGATGCGCGTTCGGCAGCCGATGCAGACCGGCGGTAGGAGGAGATCGGCGACCATCTCGGCCGCCCCCCGCCAGACAGGCCGTCCTTGCGGCCTCAAGCTTGTCCCGCTTGCAAGCATGGCTCCCATGATACAGCGCCGGAGGGTGGTTCTAGAAGAGAGGAGACGGGCTGCTGCATGACCGACGAGCGCATCCTGTTCGACCGCAGTCTGCTCCGAAAGCGCCGCGCCCGCTTCGCTCACGAGATCGGCGGACGCGAGTTCCTCATCGCGCATGTCGCGCGTGAGATCGCCGAGCGGGTGGGCATCATGCTGCGCGAGTTTCCGCGCGCGTTGGACCTCGGGGCCTACCATGGTTTGCTCGGCCGAACCGTTGCCGCGCTCCCTACCGTCGGCGAGATGATCTACGCCGAGAGTGCATTCGAGTATGCGGCGCTCTGCCCTCGGCCTGCGCTTGTGTGTGACGAGGACATGCTGCCATTCAAGGACGCGAGCTTGAACCTCGTCGTCTCGGGACTGGCGCTCCACCGGGTCAACGACCTTCCCGGCGCGCTCATTCAGATCCGGCGCGCGCTCGCACCCGACGGCCTGTTCATGGCGGCGGCGCTGGGATCGAGCGCGCTCATCGAGCTTCGCCAAGCGCTGCTCGAAGCGGAAGGCGAGACGGCAGGTGGCGCATCGCCCCGCGTGTCGCCGTTCGGCGATGTCAGAGCCTATGGCGCGCTCCTTCAGCGCGCGGGCTTCGCCCTTCCGGTGACCGATGCCGAAACTCTGAAGGTCACATATGGCGCGCCCCGCGATTTGATGCGCGAGGTGCGCGCGCTGGGCGGCGGCAACGTGCTGCTCGCCCGCAGCAGAACCCCGTTGCCGCGACGCACGCTCGAGCGCGCCGAGGCGATCTATCGCGAGCGGCACGGAACACAAGACGGCAAGATCACCGCGACGTTCGAGTTCATCTATATGAGCGGCTGGGCGCCCGATCCGAGCCAGCAGAAGCCGCTCAAGCCAGGGAGTGCCGCACAACGTCTGGCCGACGCGCTCCATACCGAGGAACAGTCCGCCGGCGACAAGGCATCGTTCCCCGCAACTTGGCAGGACGACGAAGACGATTAGAGGCCGGTCACCGCGTTCATGATGTACTCATAGATGCCGCTAAGCGGCCCGCTAAGCGCGGCGACGCAAGCCACGACCGCCGTAGCGAGGACGACGGCCAGTACGGCATACTCGATGCCTACCGAGCCAGTGTGATTAGCGGAGAAGCGCCTCGCGGCGGTGGCGGCTCGGTTCATGATCGCTGCGCTCATCGTCAACGTCCCTAAAGCGCCAGCAGGCTCGGCAAGGTCTGCTTGAGGGGCTCATCGGCCGGCGGCATATCGTATGCCGAAAGCGTCTCGGGCCTGACCCAGGCAATCTCCTGGCCTTCATGCGCGGCCATGTTGCCTCGCCATTCCCGGCACACATAGACCGGCATGACGAGGTGAAACTCCGGATAAGAGTGGCTGACAAAAGTTAACGGACGGAGACTGGCGGTCGCGACCACGATGCCAAGTTCCTCTTTTAGTTCGCGGACGAGTGCGCGTTCCGGCGTCTCGCCGGCCTCGACCTTGCCGCCTGGGAATTCCCAAAGACCGGCAAGCGGCTTGCCTGGCGGCCGTCGCGTGATCAGTACGCAGCCCGCGTCATCGACGAGCGCGCAGGCCGCCACGAGGATCACGGTGCGTCCTGGCGCATCTGCAACCACGGTCGTTCAGGACCGGTAATCGGCGTTGATGGCGATGTAGTCCTTAGTGAGATCGCAGGTCCAAACGGTTGCCGCCGCCTCGCCGACACCCACGTCCACGGCGATCTCGATCTCAGCGTTCTTCATATACTTCGCGCCGTCCGCCTCCCGGTAGGACGGCGCCACCTCACCGTCCTTGGCGACCTGGATGTCGCCGAAGCGGATCGCGAGCCGGTCGCGGTCGGCCGCTTCACCCGCCTTGCCCACCGCCATGACGATCCGGCCCCAATTGGGATCTTCGCCGGCCAGCGCCGTCTTGACGAGCGGCGAGTTGGCGATCGACTTGGCGATTGCCCGCGCCGCATCCTTCGTCTCGGCGCCGGTCACAGTCACCTTCACGAACTTGGTCAGACCCTCGCCATCCTTGACGATCTGGTGCGCAAGATCGGTCATCAATTCAAACAGCGCGTCGCGGAACCCGTCGAGGCGCTGATCGTCGCCACGCGAAATACGTGGCGCACCACGCGCCGTAGACGTGCCCGTGGCGAACAGCAGCACCGTGTCACTGGTCGACGTGTCGCTGTCGATCGTGATGGCGTTGAAGCTGTCGTCCACGAGCGGCGCCATCACCTCATGGAGCGCGGCGGGCTCGATCGCGGCATCGGTGAATAGAAATGCGAGCATCGTCGCCATGTCCGGCGCGATCATGCCCGCGCCTTTGGCGATGCCGTTGATGGTGACGTCAATTCCGTCGATCTGGCAGGTGCGCGTCGCGAGCTTGGGATAGGTGTCGGTGGTCATGATGGCGCGCGCTGCCATCTCATATGAGTCTGGCACCGCCTTCTCGGCAAGCTCATCGAGGAGATGGGTGAACTTGCCGGGATCGAGCGGCTCGCCGATCACGCCGGTCGAGGCGATATAGACATCGGCATCGAGACAGCTCGCCACCTCGGCAGCAGCGTGCGCCGTGCGCTTTACCGCCTCGCGGCCACGCATCCCGGTGAAGGCATTGGCATTGCCGGAATTGACCACGAGCGCTCGCGCCATGCCGTGGCGCAAATGCTCGCGGCACCATTCCACCGCCGCCGACGCGGTCTTCGAGCGGGTCAGAACCCCGGCGACCGTCGTGTTGGGATCGAACAACGCAAGCAGGAGATCCGTGCGGCCCGGATAGCGGATGCCGGCCGCGCACGCGGCCATGCGCACGCCGTCAATGGCCGGCAGCTTCGGAAGTTTCTTCGGTGCAAAAGGCGAAATCTTAGCCACGACTCTCGCGAAGGCTTAGTGGTCCTCGTCGGTCTCCTCTTCCGGCAGAGGCGGAGCCTCGCCGCGAAGCGCTGCATCGTCCATCGACCGCTTGAGCTTCGGATCGAGGATCTCGATTTCGGCCTTGTCACGCAACCCAGTCACCACAACTTGCGCCTTCTGCTGCACAAGCTGCGCCATGATGGCTTCCTTGACCTCGTCGAAGGTCGGCAGCTTCTGGTCACGCTTCTCCTCGACCTTGATGATGTGCCAGCCGAATTGCGTTTGCACCGGTTCGGAGATCTCGCCGACGTCGAGCGCAAAGGCGGCATCCTCGAACGGCTTCAGCATCTGGCCGCGCGTGAAGAAGCCAAGGTCGCCGCCTTCGGCATTGGCGTCCTTCGACTTCTCGTTGGCAAGCTTGGCGAAGTCTTCGCCGTCCTTGAGACGCTTGGCGATCTCCTCGGCCTCTTCCTTGGTCTCGACCAGGATGTGCTTGGCATGCACCTCCTGCTCGGGCGTCATGGTGGCGATCTTCTCGTCATAGATCTTCTTGGCGTCGTCCTCAGAGACGCCGCCGGTGATCTCCGCGTCATAGAAGGCGTCACGCAGCGCGCGGCGCGTGTGATACTTCACCCGCGCAGGAAACGTGTCGGTCTCGTCGAGGTTCTCCTCATCGCCCGCCCCCGCCATCAGCTCATTCTCGATCACGAACTGGAGAAGAACCCGGCGCCGGTCCTCCGGCCTGATGGTCCCCAAGCGCGGCCCAACCTCGGATGCTGCGAAGTCCAGATCGGACTGCTTGATATCGGCGCCGTTGACGCGCGCGACGACCTCATCCTCGGCAGCGCCAGCAACCGGGGCGAAAGCGATGGTGGCTGCCAAAAGCAGCGGGACTGACCAGATTTTCACAGGATTTTTCCTCGTCTTCTGCTCGCGGCGGCGAGCTGGTTTGGGTGTAACTCCCCCGGGGCCTTCTTATCCTCGGGTCGGGGCATTGCCAAGCAGTCGAATTGACGGTCGGCAATTATTTCGATATGTCTAGAGTTATGGACACAACAGCTGCCGTTGGAGGCCTTGGCGCCCTTGCCCAGGAAAGTCGGCTGAAGGTTTTTCGCCTGCTGGTCCGGGCTGGGCGGAACGGCATGGCGGCCGGCGACATCGCCCGGGCCCTTCACGTGCCGCACAACACTATGTCATCACATCTTGCCATTCTGTCGCGGGCCAAGCTCGTCAACGCCCGAAAGGACGGCCGCTCGGTGATCTACGCGGTTGACCTCGACGGCACGCGCGCACTGTTGTCCTTTCTGGTGGAGGACTGCTGCCAGGGTGAGCCGTCGGTCTGCGCGCCGGTCATCGAGTCCGCCCTCGCCGCGTGCTGCGCCGATCAATAGGAGTGTTCGTCATGACCGCCTCGAACAGCCACAATCCCTTCAACGTCCTGTTTCTTTGCACCGGCAACTCGGCGCGCTCGATCCTGGCCGAATGCATCTTGAACCGTGAAGGCATGGGCAAGTTCCGCGGCTATAGCGCCGGCAGCCATCCCACCGGCAACGTCAATCCCTAGGCCATCAACCTGATGCGCAAGTTGAACTACGACGTCTCGGACCTCCGCTCGAAGTCGTGGGATGAGTTTGCGAAGGCGGGTGCGCCGAAGCTCGATTTCGTGTTCACGGTCTGCGACAACGCCGCAGGCGAGGTCTGCCCGATCTGGCCGGGCCAGCCCATGACAGCCCATTGGGGCGTGCCGGACCCCGCCGCGGTAGACGGCAGCGAGGCGATGCGCGCCCTGGCGTTCGATGACTGCTACCGCATGCTCAATCAGCGCATCTCGATCTTCGTCAACCTGCCGTTTGCAAGCCTGAGCAAGCTCTCGCTCCAGAGGCACCTCGACGAGATCGGCCGGAGCGGCGCGGCAGCCTCCAAAGAGCCGGCCTAGACAGGACTCTGAGCACCCGCCCTGCCCTCTCGTCGCGTTGACAAGGGTAAGGCTGCCTCTTATGTCTCAACCGCGTTATTCGCCGCCATTTTTCGCCGCTTTTATGCGTGTTTCTGTCGAGGATCGGCGGAGGACGCAGCACTTAAGACACCGACGCGGCCGCCTGGGCTTTCCTTAGGGCAAAGTCCTTACGGGTCCCGCTCTTGCCACATGAGGCTCTGATCCATGCTGTCCTTTGGCGCCCTTGCCACCAAAGTTTTCGGCTCCGCCAACGACCGCAAGCTGAAGAAGTACGGCCCCGTGGTCGACGCGATCAACGCGCTGGAGCCAGAGGTCGCCGCCCTGTCCGACGAGGCGCTTCGCGCCCGCACCGACGAGTTCCGCAAGCGGTTCGCCGACGGCGAGACGCTAGATGATCTCCTGCCCGAGGCGTTCGCCACGGTTCGCGAGGCCGCCAAGCGCACGCTTCACCAGCGCCATTTCGACGTGCAGCTTGTCGGCGGCATGGTGCTGCACGAAGGGCGCATCGCCGAGATGAAGACCGGCGAAGGCAAGACGCTGGTCGCCACCCTTCCCGTCTATCTCAACGCGATCGCCGGCCGCGGCGTCCACGTCGTGACTGTCAACGACTACCTCGCCAGACGCGACGCCGCGTGGATGGGCGCAATCTACAAGTTTCTCGGGCTCACTGTCGGGACCATCTTGCACGAACTCAACGACGCGCAGCGCAAGGAGCAATACGCCTGCGACGTTACCTACGGCACCAACAACGAGTTCGGCTTCGACTACCTGCGCGACAACATGAAGTACACCGACACCGAGATGGTGCAGCGCGGTCACTACTTCGCCATCGTCGACGAGGTGGACTCGATCCTGATCGACGAGGCGCGCACACCGCTGATCATCTCCGGTCCGCTTGACGACCGCTCCGACTTCTACACCACCATCGACGTATTCATCCCCAAGCTGGTCGAAGGCGACTACGAGCTCGACGAGAAGACGCGTCACGTGACCTTGACCGAAGCCGGCAACGAGCATGTCGAGCAGCTTCTGAACGACGCCGGCCTCCTCAAGGGTGACTCTCTCTACGACGTCGAGAACGTCAGCGTCGTGCATCACGTGCAGCAAGCGCTTCGCGCTCACAAGCTGTTCCTGCGCGACCGCGACTACATCGTGAAGAACGACGAGGTGGTGATCATCGACGAGTTCACCGGCCGCATGATGTCTGGCCGGCGTTACTCCGAAGGTCTGCACCAGGCGCTCGAGGCCAAGGAGCATGTCACCATCCAGCCCGAGAACCAGACGCTCGCCACCATCACTTTCCAGAACTATTTCCGCCTCTACGAGAAGCTCGCCGGCATGACCGGCACCGCCGCGACCGAAGCCGACGAGTTCATGGACATCTATGGGCTCGATGTGGTCGAGGTCCCGACCAACATGCCGATGATCCGCGACGACGAGGACGACGAGGTTTACCGCACCGCCCACGAGAAATATCGGGCGATCGTCGCACTCATCAAGGATGCCCAGAAGCGTGGGCAGCCCATGCTCGTCGGCACCACCTCCATTGAGAAATCTGAGGTGCTGTCTGAGTTCCTCAAGAAGGAAAAGGTCCCTCACAACGTCCTGAACGCGCGTTACCACGAGCAGGAAGCCCACATCATCGCCCAGGCGGGCGTTCCCGGCGCCATCACCATCGCCACCAACATGGCGGGCCGCGGCACCGACATTCAGCTCGGCGGCAACCCCGACATGCGGCTCGACGACTGGCTCGCCGAGGAGAAGGCCAAAGGCAAGGAGCCCACTCCTGAAGCGGTAGAGAAGAAGCGCACGGAGATCGCTGCCGACATCGCCAAGAAGAAGCAGCAAGCGCTCGAAGCCGGCGGCCTCTATGTGATCGGCACCGAGCGCCACGAAAGCCGGCGCATCGACAATCAGCTACGCGGCCGTTCGGGCCGCCAAGGCGACCCCGGCCGCTCCCGGTTCTTCCTATCGCTCGAGGACGACCTCATGCGCATCTTCGGCTCCGAGCGCATGGACGGCATGCTCGGAGCACTTGGGCTGAAAGAGGACGAGGCCATCGTCCATCCCTGGATCAACAAGGCGCTGGAGAAGGCGCAAGCCAAGGTCGAGGCGCGCAACTTCGATATCCGCAAGAACCTGCTCAAGTTCGACAACGTGATGAACGATCAACGCAAGGCGATCTTCGAGCAGCGCCTCGAGCTGTTGGGTGATGCCGATCTCAACGAGACCGTCGCCGAGATGCGCCGTCACGTGGTCGACGATCTGGTGGCGCAGCACATTCCCGAGAAGTCCTATCCCGAGCAGTGGGACATGGAGGGGCTGAAAGAAGCAGTCCAAGGTATTTTCGACGTCGACCTGCCGCTGACCAAATGGGCGGAGGAGGAAGGCATCGACGAGGCTGAAGTCCACGACCGCCTCATCAAGGCAACCGACGAGCGCGCCGCTCAGAGAGCGGCTCAGTTCGGCCCGCAGGTCATGCGGCAGATCGAGCGCGCCATCCTTCTCCAGACCCTCGACGGGCTGTGGCGTGAGCATCTCGTGACGCTCGAGCACTTACGCCAGGTGATCGGTTTGCGCGGCTACGGCCAGCGCGACCCGCTGAACGAATATAAGAGTGAGAGCTTCACCCTCTTCGAGCAGATGCTCGCGCGGCTTCGCGAAGCAGTGGCCGGCCAGCTGATGCATGTCGAGCTTGCCAAGCAGGACGAGGTGCCGCCGCTCGAAGGCGCCGAGCTACCGCCGATGGAGATCCATCACGTCGATCCGACCACCGGCGAGGATGAGTTCGCGCTCGAGGGCGCGACGGCGGGACCGGGCGGCAATGGCCAAGCCGCGACCAAGGCCGCACCGCGTGCGCGCAAAGCCGCCGCCGCGGCCGCGCCCGCGAACCCAGCCGATCCGTCGACCTGGGGCAAGGTCCAGCGCAACGCGCCCTGCCCGTGCGGTTCAGGCAAGAAATACAAGCATTGCCACGGCGCCTATGGCTAGGCCGCGCACGCCGCACTAACAATTGCCTGTCAT
>JAWKWG010000002.1:0-258077 GCA_041397675.1 Hyphomicrobiales bacterium
GCGTGGCGATTCTGAGCGCCAATTACATCGCCCGGCGGCTGGCCGGCGCCTACGACGTCCTCTTCACGGGAAGCAGGGGACGCGTCGCTCACGAGTGCATCATCGACACACGCCCTCTTCAGACGAGCGCCGGCGTAACGGTCGATGACGTGGCCAAACGGCTGATCGACTGCGGGTTTCACCCGCCGACCATGAGCTGGCCGGTGGCGGGAACGTTGATGATCGAGCCGACCGAATCGGAGACCAAGGAGGAGCTGGACAGATTCTGCGACGCGCTTCTTGCCATCCGCGAGGAGGCCCGCGCCATCGAACAGGGCCGGGCCGACCGCACCAATAACCCCTTGAAGAACGCCCCTCATACCGTCGAAGATTTGATCGGTGAGTGGCATCGGCCCTACTCGCGGGAAAATGCCTGCTTCCCGGCCGGCGCGTTTCGCGTCGACAAGTATTGGCCCCCCGTCAATCGCGTCGACAACGTCTACGGGGACCGCCACCTGGTTTGCTCGTGTCCCCCGATGGAATCCTACGTCAAGGCTTCGGAGGCGACCGAAGAGCAACCGCGGACGTCGCACGGCTGAAGCAGCTTCAAAACAGCGGAAGTTATATGAATCCTCTCTACAGCATCCTTATTGCCGATCCGATCCATGAAGATGGCCGTGCGCTGCTCGCAAACGATGCCAGGCTCCACGTCGACGTGGAAACCGGGCTCGACGAGGCGGCGCTTGTCGCACGAATACCGCAGTACGACGCGCTTATCGTGCGCTCCAAGACGCGCGTCACCAAGCCGGTGATCGCCGCCGCCACGCGGCTCCGAGCCATCGGCCGGGCCGGCATCGGCGTCGACAATATCGACGTCGGAGCGGCCACCGAGCGCGGCATCGTCGTGTTCAATACGCCCGACGCTAACGCGACGACGACGGCGGAGCTCACGCTCGCCCATTTGCTGTCCTTGAGCCGCCATCTGCCGCAGGCCGATCGCTCGGTCCGGCAAGGCGAGTGGCGGCCGGCGCGCTTTTCCGGGGTGGAGCTCGCCGGAAAGACCATCGGTATAATCGGTTTCGGCACGATCGGTCGCTTGGTGGCTCGGCGCTGCGCCGGACTCAAGATGCGGGTTTTGGCCTACGATCCGTTCGTCGCGCCCGAAATCATGGAGCAAAGCGGCGCCACACCTGCGGAGTTGGACGCGCTTCTTGGGCAATCCGATTACGTTACTCTTCACTGCCCCCTGATCGACAAGACGCGCCACCTGATAAATGCGAGCCGGCTGGCAATGATGAAGCGCGGCGCGCGCATCATCAATTGCGCGCGCGGCGGCCTCATCGACGAGGCAGCATTGGCCGACGCACTTCAATCCGGACATATCGCCGGCGCGGCGTTGGACGTCTATGAGAAGGAGCCGCCGGTCGGCTCGCCCGTGCTAGCGCTCGACACTGTGGTGCTCACGCCCCATCTCGGTGCGTCGACCGAGGAGGCACAGCAGGCGGTCAGCCTCAGGATCGCCCAAGACGTGGTCAAGTTCCTGGCGACCGGCGCGGCGGAAACCGCGGTGAACTTGCCGCGAGTTAGCTCCGAGCAGCTCGTCCGCACGGTTCCCTATCAACAGCTCGCCCATGCGCTCGGCAGGCTTGTGGGCTCACTGTGCGAAGACCCCATATCGGAGCTCGTGGTGCGCCTGTTCGGCCGCGTCGCCGAATTGGATTCCCGGCCGATCACGGCGGAGGCGCTGGTCGGGCTCTTGAGCCGCCGCATGACCGGTCGCGTCAATCGCGTCAACGCTGCCCACCTCGCCAAATCGCAGGGCATCGAAGTCCGGGAGTCGCGGACGGAGAATGCCCGCGACTTCGTCTCCCTGGTCGAGATCTGCGCGATTTCAGGCGGCAAGAGCACCACGGTCGCCGGCACGTTGCTGGGCGAGCGCCATGCGCGGCTGGTGCGCATCGACGATTACGACGTGGAGGCGGTCCCCGAGGGACACTTCTTATTTACGCGCCACCACGATCAGCCTGGTGTCGTTGGCGCGCTCGGCGGCATTTTGGGCCGCGAGAATATCAACATCTCCGGTATGCATGTTGGCGTCGGCGAGTCTTCCGAGACGGCAATTGCGTTGGTGAGCATCTCCGCCCCCCTCTCGACAAGCGCTCTCGCCGAGATCAGGGCGTTGCCGCCGATCGAGCAGGCCGTGGAATTCGAGCTGTGACGCCGCCGAAGCGACTTTTCGACATCGTCTGTTTCGATTGCGACAGCACGTTGAGCCGCATCGAAGGTATCGACGAACTGGCGCGGCGCGCGGGCGTCGAGGCAGAGGTGGCGCCGCTCACCGCGGCATCCATGGCGGGCACGCTCCCGCTCGATGCCGTCTATGCGGAGCGCCTCGCGATGGTTCGCCCCGACCGTGCGGCGATCGACTGGCTCGGTCGGCGCTATATCGAGGAGTTGGTGCCGGGAGCCCAGGAGACGGTCGCAGCGCTCGACCGCGCCGGCGTGCCCGTGCACATCGTGAGCGGAGGGCTGCGCCTGGCCATCGAACCGCTCGCGGCCACGCTCGGCGTTCCGGCCTCTCATATCCATGCCGTCGATATGGTCTTTACCGAAGACGGGACCTATCGCGACTTCGATCGCCAGTCGCCGCTCGTGCGCCCCGATGGCAAGGGCGTGGTGTGCCGCGCACTGGCGCAAGATCGCGCCTCAGTCGCGCTGGTCGGCGACGGCGCCACCGATCTCGCCGCACGGGCGTTCGGCGTTTTCATTGTCGGCTTCGGCGGCGTCGCGCGGCGAGACGCCATGATAAGAGGCTCCGATATCTTTATAGATGGCCCCGAGCTGACCGCCGTTCTCCCCACGCTCTTGGGCGCTGAGGTGCGTTAGCTTCGTCAGGCACTACCAGATCGCTCGTCGGGTGCGTCAATATCAAGCAGCACCTTCTCGTCTGCAATGAGAACCCCGCTGCAGGACTCGGCCAGTTCGAGCAATAGCCTCTTGCCCCCTTCGGGTCCCGTCAGGCTCTCCAGACGCCCAAATAACCGGCGCGGCCAAATCACGGGGTTGCGTTGCTCTCCGGTAGGCGTCGTTGGGAAGACGATCGACTCCTCTCGTTGAGCTCCTGAAACTTCGCGCCGAGCATGTCGACCACGCTCGACGTGAGGAAGGGCATATCCCCCGGTACGATGGCGGCGCCGTCAAGCGTCGCGGCGAGCTTCGAAACGCCAAGCGCGATCGATCCGCCCATGCCATCACGCCAATGCGTGTTGAAGGCGAAGCGGACATTCGCGCCTTGGAGTGCATGTTCTACGGCAGGCGCCTGTGTCCCGTGACGACGAGCACGTCTTGATGCAGGTGGCGCCAAGAAGCGTGTCGGCCACGACCCGCACCATTGGCCGCCCATCGATTTCGGTTAGAAGCTTGTTGTCCGTCCCAAACCGCTCGGATGCACCGGCAGCCAGCAGAACTGCGCCAAGCGCGCGCATCATTTTATACCGCGTGCGACTTTGACGACTTCGGCGAGGATCGAGACCGCAATCTCGACCGGTCCCTTGGCGCCGATGGCGAGTCCGACTGGAGCGTGGATGCGCGCGAGTTGGTCTTCCGTGATGCCGGCAGCGCGCAGCCTCTCAAGACGCTTGGCGTGGGTTTTCCTCGAGCCGAGCGCCCCGACATAGAAACAATCGGAGCGGAGCGCGGTCGTGAGCGCCTCGTCGTCAAGATGCGCGGCATGGGTCAGCGCGACGACCGCCGTCCGCCCGTCGAACGCCGACGCGGTAGACGTTTCCGGCAATTCTTCCAATATGGTCATGCGGCCAAAGCGTCCCGCGCTCGCAAATGCAGGGCGCGGATCGACAATGACGACGTCGTAGCCAACGCGGGCAGCCAGGTCGGCAAGGACTTGAGTGATGTGTGTCGCGCCGGCAAGGACGAGCCGGACGGCCGGCATCAAGACGTGGAGGAAGATCTCTCCATCGGCCTGCGCGACGATCCCACTGTCGCCTGCGGAGATTTGCGCGGAAAGAGCGGGGTCCGTAGCAGTCGCGGGCTCAATGAGGCTGCGGTTCCCCGTCGCGAGGTTCGTCGCCACGGCCATCAGGCGTCTCGACCGGCGCGCTGCGACGATCTCGTCCAGATATGCCGCATCCGCGGCGCACAGAGGCTCGACGAAAACCTTGATCGTTCCGCCGCAGGGAAGTCCGGCCCGCCACGCGGCCTCGTCGGCAATGCCAAATTCGAGCAGCCTAGGCTTGGCGTTGGCGATGACGTCTTGCGCCTCCGTCATGACGTCGATCTCGACGCATCCGCCCGACACGGAGCCTTCGAAACGCCCATCGGGTGCGACGACAAGCTGCCCGCCGACAGGCACGGGCGCCGAGCCCCAGGCCGACACGACGGTCGCCAAGGCGATGGTATCGAACGCCTCAAGCCACTCGCGGGCCATCTCGATCGGATCGTGCGTGCGCGATCGCGCGAGAGGGGGCTCAACGAGGTTCATCGCCGTTCTTCCCTATTCGTTGGATGCCGCGTCTTGGCGCGCGAGCCATTGCTTCAGGTTCTCGATGGGTTCGACGACGCAGCCGGGCGCTGAATGATCTTTGCAGCAGCGTTGCAGGTCTTTGATCTTGGCGTCGTATTCGTTCCAAAGAGGGCTATTGACGTCGGGCAGGCGAATGCCCATCCAGCCATGGGGCTGCGTTCCCCAGGCTGTGTAGACCGGATCGGGATTGTCGTAGGCCGTGCCCTTGAGTGCGCCAAATATGCCGTGCGGCGCCTGGCCGATCGATTGCAGCATCTTGGCCGGTTGCTCACCGAAATCGCCGACGAACTCAGCCTGACAGGTATTGAGCGACCCAATGCGGTGGCACCCCGTACACGAGTTGCCGCGGGTCGAAATGCTCTTGGGCTTTGGCCACGCGACGAACGGTCCGCCGACATCGACCGAGTGGTAGCCCCAGGGATCGGCGGGAACTTGCGCGGTCTGGTCGATCCACGGCGTATGCATCCACGGGTCGCTGTCGTGGCAGAAGATGCAGCCGTGGTTGACAACTTGCTGGGGCGTCGCCCAGAGCTCCTTCGCGGAAATGAAGCCCTTCGGCGGCGTCTCCTCGGTTGGCGGCGGCACGCGCCGACCATCGTCGCCGTCAGGTTTCTCGCCGAAGTTCTTCGAGATGAAAAAGCATGTGCTGCCCGTCTTGACGTTGTGCATGATGGCTTCGATGGAATCGAAGCGCGGGTCGTCGGGCGGCCGGATGTACATGCGGCGGCAATAGAGAACCATTTGAATGTCGTCGTCGCGTGCCGCTCTGATCCGTGTGTACGGCGTGCACTGGCCGTCCGTCTTCTCCGGATATGGGAGATAGGCCGGCCGGTCGCAGCGCATGTGTCGCGTGTATTTTTGTGGCGTTTTGCCGTCCACGGTGATCGGAACAATCTCGCCGTCGAGGCAGTTGAATGGCGGCATCTCGGCGATCAGCTGGGCACATTCCTGCCCATAGGCATGGACGTCGTAGTCGTCATTGTCTTGTGCAACCGTATCGCCCGCGAGGACGAATGCGGCCGCCGCGACAATCGCGACACGAATCCACTGCTGCTTCATGCCTCCGCTCTCCAATCCTCAGGTGGCAAGTCCGGGGGTTTCGAGAATCACTTCGCGAATGGCGCGGTGGTAGCGGACGTAGCCGCTGCACCGGCAAATGTGCTGGCCGACGGCGTCCTCGATGGCGGCATCTACGGCGCTTTTCGGAATTGGGCTGCGTTGCAAGCGGTTGAGCAGGCAGTAGGCGCCCATGAGGAAGCCCGGCGCCGAATATCCACACTGGAAGGAGAAATTTCTCAGAAACGCATGCTGGAGCGGGTGAAGCTCGCCGTTCTTGCTGAGACCTTCGACGGTGGTGATGATCTTGCCGTTGGCCGAGCGCAATGACGTGGTGCACGTCCTGAGCGGCTCCGGAAGCGCGCCCGGCACGCGCGCGGCGGCAACCGTGCAAACCCGGCAGACGGCGATCCCGCAGCAAAACTTGGTGCCTGTGAGGCCGATCTCGTTGCGCAGGAAGTCGTTGAGCCACATATCGCCGTCGATCGACTCGCGAACGATCCGCTCATCGTTGACGATCAAATTGAGCGCGATGTTGCCCATGTCAGCTCCAGACTGCCCGCACCTTGCCGGGCGTGATCGGCAATGACCGAAACCGATGGCCTATGGCGTTCGTCACCGCATTGGAGATCGCTACGGGCACAGGCGTCAGGACGAGCTCGGCAATGCCACGCGGACTCGGGTCCTCGGAATCGGGCGGAATGAGAATCTTTTCGACGTCGTGGATCGCGCAGTCGGCGGACAGCGCGACATGGTAGCGATTGAGGTTCCACTTGCCGTTTGCCGCGCCGCTCGCGTCAGCCGGCAGTTCCTCGAGCAACGCGTGGCCCACGCCCATCGCCCAGCCGCCGTCCATCTGACCTTCGAGCAGGTCCTGCTGGACCACCGTGCCCGGGGCCAGAAGATGCACGCCCTTGACGAGGCGCACCGCGCCGGTCTTGCGGTTGACCTTGACGGCTGTGATCGCGCCGGCGGCGGAGAAGCTCTGTCCGTTCTGCTCCCACATGCTCTCGGTGGTGAAGAGCTCGGGGTTCTGACGGTCGATCAGCACATAGGCCGGATCGTCGCCGCGCTGGATCGCCAAGGCATCGATCTTCCAACGATCGGTGGTCCCATCAACCGTGTAGTCGGCCTCGATCCAGCGGCCGCTGAAAAAGGCATGGATCATGGCGCTGGTCACGAGCTTCTTGGCGTAGAGCTCGGCGGCGAGTGCCGAGAAGGGAATCGGCTCGAGGCCCTCACTGGCGAGGCGCCCGTCGCGCCACGACACGTCCGCCGCGCCGACCTTGTCGGCCACGCCGCCCCAGATCGAACGGGCCGCGGGCAGGATCGCCGTCTTCAGCAGAACATCCGACGCCTGCTCGGTGGCATGCAGCCAACGGCCCACGCCTGCCGTGGCCTTGGTTGAGTTCCAGACGATCGGTGTCCAACGCGGATTTGTGGGCTGCTCCTTGAAGCTGCCGACGAGCTGGAGCTCACGGAAGATCTCCGTCCGTCCCGTATCGATGTCGTCCGCATTGCGCCCTAGCGCCTTGCCCGTCATCAGAGCGTGCGCCGTCGCGGCGCCCTGCCCCATGTCGACGTTGTTGGTGACGACGGTTATGCGGCCGTCGGGGCGGATCCGCACTTGCGACATCACTGCGTCGGCGCCCGACCCGAAATTCTTCATGGTGATCGAAGCGCCGACGCCGTAGCGCTCGTCCTCGGTCGAGAATTGCTTCTGATCGGCGGCGCGATTTGTCCACAGCGGGTGAGCCAACGCCTTCTCGCAAATGTCGCCGAGCCCCGGCGGCGTGCGCGGCGCGCCGGTGACGATCGAATCTCCGGGATGAAGAAGATTGAGCTTCCTGAACTCGAGAGGGTCGAGCCCGCGCGCGACCGCGATCTCGTCCATCATCGATTCAACCGCGAATGTCGACTGGAAGGAGCCGAAGCCGCGCATGGAGCCCGCCACTTGCGACGTGGTGTGCATTGCCCGCGACCAGACATCGGCAAGAGGCGCGCGGTATACACCCGTTCCCGCGATGCCAGTCACATTGCAGACATAGACACTGACATTGCGGCGCCCACCGCCGTTGAGGACGGAATCATTGCGGAACACCTCGATGAGATTCTCATCGTTGACACCGAGCGTGAGCTCGATCTTGGACGCATGACGCTTGATGCCGGACTGAAACTGTTGAAAGCGGTCATGCGCGATCCGGATCGGCCTGTCCGAATAGGCGGCGGCGAGCGCAAGATAAAGACACAGGATGGACGTGTCGCGTCCGCCGAATCCGCCGCCCGGGTAGGCGGCATAGAGGTGCACGTCGTCGATCTCGAACGGACAGTTCTTTGGTGCAAACAAAGCGCGCGCGGAGTTCACGTCGTAGCCGGGCGACTGCGTGCCAATCAGCATACGCAGCGTCTTCGCATCACGATCAAACCACGCCAGGCCCGACTCCGGCTCCATGAACATCGGATCGATGACCGGCGTTTCGTAGGTGTGACGGTAGATATCTAGGTCAGGAGACTTCAGCACCTTGTCGATCTTGTCGACGAGTTGCATCGCCTTTTTGTTTTCCGCCCCGGGCTGTGAGGGGTGAACCGGTCCGTGGATCGTCTGCGCAAAATGCTGTGCGCCACTTTCTCTGGTGACCGCGTGAATAATGCTGGTTTCCGGCTTGTAGCTGACAGGAGCCGGCGGGCTTGCGGCCTTGCCGGCACGGATCACCTTGCCGTCGAATACGATTTTTTCCTTCGCACCGTTATAGGCGGCCAACTCGTCGTAAAGCAGGATCGCCACGGCTTGGCCGAGATAGATCGGCGGCTTGCCGCTTGGCACGAGATACTCGCCTTCCGGATAGTCGTCCTCAGCGATGCCGATGGAATCGCGGGCGAGATCGGCGGCGGTTATGACGATTGAGGGCTGCAGCTCCTTTGGAAGCTGATCCAGATCGAGCCCGTCGAAGACCCGGTCGACGAACGGCGCACAAACGACGAGCGCGTGCCGGAAATTCGTCGGCCAGTTGGGCAGGTCGATCGGCCGGAAGTCGCGCGCGTAAATCTTTTGCCCGGTGACCTTCGCCAGCCCGTCAATGCGGTAGCGGGCCTGTCCCGGTGCGCCGCTCCAAGCACTGGGCGGGTCCATCGTTGCCGCGTGAGATCGCGCGAGTTGAGCGAGATCGAGCGTGGAGACGAGGAGGCCCGCAGTGCCGGCCGCCGCTGTGCCCTTCAAGAATTGGCGCCGCGTTAACCAGCCGGGCTGCACCTATTTCCGCTCCTCTCATAAAAGCGAATCGTAGCTGTTTCGCTGTTACTCAAACCTAAATAGCGTCCAACGCTGACGCGCCATTCGGCTTCACTGACTATTTCTCGGGAGCAGGCTTGTACGTTCGCTGCGCTTCGTCGCGCTTGGCCTGCAAAACGCTACAATCGACGCGATCCAGAATTCGGAAAGCGCGGTCTGCACGTCTTTCCGTCGTTCGGTAATGCACGAAATAGAGCCGATCGCCGACGACGTAGAACGTCGAATCCGTAAGGATGGCGTCGCGAATCGGATCGTAGACACCGCCATAATAGATCGTCGGTATGTAGTAGTCGCCCTTCTCGGACCAAATATCGAGAGTTCCCTTGACGAGACTGGTGAAGGCCTCGCCCTCGACCGGCTCGATCTTTACGGCCACGACTTCCTCCTCCAGTTCGTAGCCGTCCGGTTTGAAGGCGTCGGTCGTCAACATCGTTCCAAAGGCTTTCTCTGATACCCAGCATCCGACGAACTTGGCCAACTGAGCCGACATCTCGTCCGCAGCCGCAGGCGCCGCGCTCAGACCGGCGACGGCACCCAGGAGCGCCGCGGCAAAAGTCAAAGCGTGTGCTGACATCGGAACGTCCTCCGTTTGCGGGGGCTAGAACGGCACGATGAGCTGTTGCGTCACTGCCAAAGCCGCTGGCAGGTCAGGCTCCGCGCCTGGCTTCGGAATGTAACTGAGAGCGGTCTCGGTATAGATCGAGCCGGAGACTTGAGCCTGATAGTACGCCTGGGTGATGAACTCGCCGTCGTTCTCGAAGATGTTGGGGTTCAGCCGACCCCACGCCACGCCGACGCCGAAGGAGTCTTGAGGCCGATTGGGTATCAATGAGCGGAACGTCAGGCCGGCACCCACATAGGTGTCGAATATCAAGGTCTTCGTGTGATTCCAGCCAAACTGAAAAAATGCGCTGATGCCCGCGTTGTTGATCGGTTCGGCGTCCTTGAACCAGATCAGCTGCGAGCCGTAGACATAAAGGCCGGTGGCTCCGTCTTCCGTGATGCCGCTATCGGTTGAGAGTTCGCCGGTCTGCCTCCACCCACCGACTGCAAAGAATCCCGGTTTGGCTTCAGGCCCCGCCACCCAGTTCAAGCCGGCTTGGGCAATATGGAAGTAATAGCCGTTGAACTCAGGTCCCGTGAGTCCGGTGGCAACGCCCCGCGCCTGGTTGCCGTCATAAACACCATAGGCGACGGAGACCTTCTCGTTGGGCGCCCATGTAGTGGTGATGCCGGTTGAGGTCTCGTAAAAGCCGGGAAACACGCCGTAGAGCGTTGCCGGTGTATAGAGGGGACCAAATAGAAGGTCAGACACAGTGTTGATGTCGCGCGCGGGCTGCGTCGTCTGAACCGGGTTGACGACATTTGCGAAATCCGCGCCGGGGTTGGATTTGCCGATCCGCAAGATGAAGCGCTCATCGAACATCGCCTGGCGAAACCAAAGCTGTACGAGAGAGCTGCGGTCCAAGGGAGGGCTGCTATCGATCGAATTGTAGCCGAGGACCGTACCGGCCGCGTCATTGGTCGCCGCGCTGTTCAACTGCAAGAGCTGCACGCCAAACGAGCTTCCCTTTAGACCGGAGGTTTGTGCGAGATCCACGCGCAGATTGACGACGAGCTGGCTGTTGCCATCCGCGCCGGGGTCCACGCCGCCGGACAGCAGATAGTTTCCGGCGCCGATCCACACACCGCCAAGCTCCACACCGGGTTTCGTAATCCCGAGCTGGCGTCCCAGCAACCCGTGCCCGTCAGATCGGACGTCGCCGCGGGATTGGAGCTGATTCCGACGGTGGGGCGCTCCGTCGCGGCAGGTGCTTGGGCGTCCTGGGATTTTGCGGAGGTGGCCGCCAGTCAACCGCGAGCGCAAGAACCCCGGTTGCAATGTTGCGCCGTCCATCCATCGTCCGTCGCCTTGACCTTTGTAAATCCACAGCGCGGCCCGAACTCGCCGCTCAGCTAATCGAGCCTACGACGCCTTCGATCAGATAGTTCGTCTTGAATAGCTCGGGCGCGTACGGCCCATAGGTCGTGCCGGCCGGCACGACCACCTTGCCCGTGTTGTCTTTGATCGGCCCGACGAAGATCGGCGTTCCGTCTTTCATCGCCTGGATGGCAGATTTGGCCGCCTCGATCGCCGCCGGGTTCGCGCCGGCGCCGAACGGGCTCGATTTTGACGTAACCCTTGTCATATCCGCCGATGACGAAGGGCGGCAGCGCCTCGCCCTTCTGGATCATTTCGACAAAGTGCTTGAGCATCCCGGTCCAGATGAACTCGGCGCCGGTGATGTAGCCTTTGGGGGCGAGCGGACCCTGGTCGTAAGCGTGGCCGCAGGTCTTTACGCCCCTGCCCTCGGCGGTCTCGATGACGACTTTGGAGCTGTCCAGATGGGAGCTCATCATCGCACCCTCGTCGATCAACTTGTTGGTTGCGGCGGTCTCAAGCTTTGCATTCTCCCATCCGCCCGTGAACCAGACATGCACCGTCGTGTCGGGATTGGTTCGCCGGGCACCGAGCAGGAAAGAGTTGATGTTGACGAGAACAGTGCCCTCGGGTTCGCCGGCAATGAAACCGAGTTTGTTCGTTTTCGTGCAAAGGCCGGCCGCGACGCCGTTCACATAGTGGCCCTGGTTGATCAGGGCGTTCTGGCCCCCGACATTCAGCGGCGCGTTATCGTATGGAAACACCGTGGCATTGCGGAAAATGATCTCCGGGTGCTTGGCGGCGACGGCGAACAGGAAAGGATCGTTGCCGAATGAGGTCGAGATGACCATCCCAGCCCCATCGGGATTGATAAGCCCTTCGATCTCCTCCGCGTAGGTGTCTGCTTGCGGACTGTCCTTGCCGCTCGAATAGTCAGTGCTCTCCGGCAGGTAGCCCGCCTCGATGACGCTGACGCCAGGCAGGGCGCTGACCTCCTCTCCGGCTTCGGCAAAGGACTGGTTCCAGCCCCAATCGTCGCGAGGTCCGATGTAAATGAAGCCGATTGTGAGCTCGGCGGCGCGCGCGGAGCGTATCGGCATGAGGCCCGAGATCAAGGCGCTCGCGCTAATCAGACCCGCGCCCTCGATCGCACGACGCCGTGTCAGGGCCCGGCCGGACATGAGACTAGTCTCCGCCGATGACGAGCGGGCTCGAGCCGGCGGCCGAGAACACCTCATTGGTCTTCACGGCATGCAGCTTGTCCGACGTCTCGTCGGGAGGCACGATTTCGAACTTCACAACCTTCGCGGCATCGCCCTGCGCGCCACTGACCAGCAGGTCGGCGCCCAGCGTGGTGCTCGTGGTGGCGACACGCACCCCAGACGTCCCGTCGAACGGAATGAAGCTGAAGTCTTCGGCGTATTGCGGCGGCTCGCCGTGCTCGACAGGGCTCCGCAATTCATCTTCGGGGCCGCCTTGAAGCGCCGACCCGGTGGAGTACACCTTGACCTCGCCCTGCCCAGACGATTGGCCGATGATGATACGCTTGCTGCCGCCGAGTTGTCCGTAGAGCCAGCCGGTCGCCAGCGAGACGCCGTCTTTATAGTCGCTGCCAAACGGCGTGAACTCGGCGATCATCGCCGGCTTTCCATCACCCTTGGCGCACATCTGGAGCGGGATATTGGTTTCATTGATCTTGATCGGCGCCGGCTTCATCAGCCAGTAGTCGAACACCTTCACCACCGCCGGGCTGCCGGGACCTGGCACGGTGACGATGCTGTTGCGGCCGGACATGAAGCTGACGAAGCCCGATGCGACTTTCACCCCGGATGTGTCGCCGGGATAGGGATTGAACGAGGAGAACAGCTCGGGCGACGAGTCGGTCTTATATGTGAAGACCTTGACCTCGCTCGCAATGCCTGGCCCGGACCCGACGATAATATTGTCGGACGTGCTGCCATCGATTTGGTCCGAGGAGATGGTAAGGCCACCCGTGGCGTTGGAGTCGAAAGCCTCGAACCGCGTCAGCTCCGTGGAGAATGCCGCCTTGTCGCCGTCGGCCTTTCCGGAATAGACGACCACGTCCGGGGCATGACCTTCGCCCGCGCCGACGACCAAATCGTAGACGCCGTCGCCATTGACGTCGCCCATGGCCGCGCTTGGCGCACCCTCGAAGTCCTCGAACGGCGTGACCGTCGCGACCAGCTTGTCATCGGCGCCGTCATAGACGTTCACCTTAGCCGGCTTGTCCGAGGCTCCCGGAACCGCCACCGCGTAGGTCGAGACACTCGGGATGATGTTCACCAGCACCATCAGCCCGTTGTCTTCGTGATTGAGGCGATGGCAATGCATCACGAAGAGGCCGATATAGTCCTCGAAATGGGTTCTGAAGAACAGCTCCGCCGGCACGCCGACGTCCTCACCCACAAGCAGGGTGGGCACTGAGAGTTCGGCGGTGTCTGCCTCCCATGGGCCCGGCCCAACGGTCAGACCAGTGGTGGGATTGTAAGAGTGCGTGACCTGGAAGTCGTTGACGTGCACATGGATCGGATGGGAGTCGTTGTTGAGGTTGAAAAACCTCCACTCCTCGATCGAGTTGAGCCGCGGCTGGAGCAGCGGACCATTGGGAAAGCCCTGCTTGTTGAAGGCATAGACGAAGGCCTTCGGATCGTTGTTGCTGGCCAAGTTATTCAGAAACCCGCCGGTCGAATCGAGCCTGCGCACGAGATCCGGCGTCACCTTCGACGTATCGAAGAACCCGTTGTTGGGTGCATTGATCTCCTGCCCTTCGGCGAAGGTCGCGGTGACACCGCGCTCGCCCTCAGGCTTGGCTGTTGCGAGCACCTGCGTGGGAAATGCGAAGAAGCCGTCGTCGTGACTGAGCGCTGACGGCAACGCGGTGACTACGCCGGTAACGGCGGGTGGGTTGTCGGTGCCGTCGTTGGTGTAGAGAATCCCTGGCTCGCTGATCGCCTTCATGCCTTTGCCGATGGGAGGCATTTCGAGGATAAGGTCGCCCTCCTCCGGCATGGTCACGGCGATGGCGTAACGCGTCGCCGGTGGGATGAGCAGCCGCGTGCCGTCGTCGGCGGGCGGATAGCGAACGACGGTGCCGGGATTTCCGTCAGTGGCCAAGATGGCGATCTTCGGGTGGCGCCCGGTGGCCGTCTCCGTGAGCTGCACGTTCATGTAGGCCATGTCGCTGATATTCGAGAGCACCCAGATTTCCGTCTGCCCGGGCTTGCTCTTGATGACCGGCTGGAACTGACCGTTGACCGTGAATTGCACGTCACGCTGATAGTCGGGCTGCGATGGGTCGGCCGGGATCGCGCGCCCGCCGCCGCCGGGGTTCTGCTCGAAGGACACCAAATTGCTTGGAATGAATTGCAGGCGTCCGCGGTTGTTGTTGACGCCGAGCGGTCCAGTCCACCAGACGGTGAAGTACACAGTCCCCTTCTTGGAGTCCAAAAAATTGACCGGCGCCAGCAGCGGACGGTAGGTGCCGTCTGAAAGCTCATCGCCCTTCGGTTTGGTCAGGGTGCTGACATACTGACTCCAGTTGGGGTTGTTGATCTGGGCGCCGCCGCCTTTCCGGTCGAACACAAAATTGTACTGAAGCACCATGTTCCGGATCGGGAGGTTCTTTTCCGTGACCAACGGGACGTTGCCATCAAGCCGGCCGATGGCGAGAATTCCGGTCAATCCCAAATACGTTTCAGGCGACGTGAGTTGGTGGAGGTGCGGGTGGTACCAGTACGCGCCATGCGGATGGTCCTTCCGGATCTCATATGTATAGGTGTTGGTCAGACCGGCGCCGACATGCAGCAGCACGTTGTCCGAGTTGCCTTTGGGGCTGACGCGTAGTCCGTGGGTATGAAGATTGATCGGGGCCTGGGTCAACTGCTCCGGATAGGTCGGCGGCGTGCCGCCCTTCGGCGTGAACGCGGGATTGTAAAAGTCCCGGATGGTCAGCCCCGCGAGTGCGTTGTCCAGATGAACGATGAGCTTGTCGCCCGGATACACCTGCAAGGTGGGTGCGGGATATTGGTTTGATCCCGACTTTTGTCCGTTCGATGCGGTGCCCTGCAGCACCTCGTAGCCGAACAGAAGGAAGCTCTGCACCGGCTTGGCCACCGTATCGAGGTTGGCCTCGCCTTGCTGCGCCGTGAGCCGCACTTCGAGCACGCCGTCCTTGCTCGCGAGCGTCACCGGCTCCTTGATCTCGTGCCGAATAGAGGGATCGAATGCGGCGTCTTGCGCCCAGATGGTGGATCCGACCCACGCGATGGAGAGAAGACCGATCGCAAAGGCAAAGAGACCCGCGAGGGCGAGGCCTCCTACTTGCCACCGGTTCCGTCTGACAAATTCAACCATTGCTATTCAGGCCGGCAGTTGATGGCGACAACCTTCGTCTTCAGACCTGCCTTCCCATCGCAGCCCAGCCGGTTTTCTTTCCCGAACGGAGGATCGAGGTAGTACTCGTAGTCATCAGGATCATCGACTGATACGACTCTGTAAAGCTTGTAGGTGCCGGTATCGCAAACCAACTCTCGGCTATCCACAAACAATGACGCCGGCAGCACGAAAACGTGGTCGACGTCTCGTGGAGCCGCGCACCATTTCTGCCGAAGCTCGTCGAAATTCTTGGCCTGAATGACATCCGGCCACGCCATTTCATCTTGTGATTCGCACACGGCCGGCGTTGCGAAAGCCAATGTCATGCTCAGTGAAATGAAGGCGACAAGACGGGACATTGGCTCCTCGCTCTGAAATTGAGTGATTATTCTTGTCTCACCACCTTTAAGAAGAGTTGATGAGAAAGGCGTTCGGCACGCGAGAAGGCGCCGAATAATCTCGCAGATTGTTGAGAATTCGGTGATGCAATACTCACCATGGTCACGGTTGACGTTCATGGCGATTCCTACTCCTCGCTCAGGCAAAACCGTGCTTGCTGCGGGTCACGACATGCGGGAGAGAACCAAGTTCGTTGAACCGATGTGGCGCGACGCCCGCGCACGGCCGGGCGAATGCTTTGCGAGATGCAAGCGCGACAACTTCCAGAACCAGCGGCTTCCTGTCGCGCATCCTTGATATGCGTCAAGCCGACGAAGACTCATCGTGACGGCTTGAGTCCTCGCTGACCGGTGGCGCGGTTCCGAGCCTATTAGGGACGGGGTAGTGACAGCGTGGAGAGAGCGAGAAACGCCACGACTGGGTGGCTGGGGCGCCAGGATTCGAACCTGGGATCACGGGACCAAAACCCGATGCCTTACCACTTGGCCACGCCCCAATCGCGCCTGCGTCTTATGAGAGAGCCCGCTACTCATATATAAATGGCAGGCGGGGTGCCCTCCTACCAGTATCGGCGCCTTCGAGCAACGCAGACCGCCCGGGCCCGGACGTGGGGCGCCTAGGTCCCGCGATCCGGCTCGGGGGCCGGCCGCGGTACGGCGTGGGCCAGGGCCTGCTCTGCGGACCTCGCATAGCGCACCAAGGGCTTCCTCAAGCCTGCCCGCAGCAGGACCCTTCGCACGCCGGGCGTGGCGCCGGCGAGGAACACCGACGTCCCACTCCTGGCGAGCTTCTCGGCGAACCTCAGAAGCGCCTTCGCGGCGGTGCTGTCGACCATGGGCACCTCCGAGAAGTCGAGTACGAGAATGCGGGGCAGTTTGCCGATCCTGTCGAGAACACCACTGACGGCGGCCGTCGCCCCGAAGAAGAACGCGCCGCTGATGCGATAAACTACGACGTCGCTGTCAGACGCAGCGGCCGGGTCGTAAGACGCGCGGCCGGCGTAATCATCGGCCCTGTCGTCGGCGATCAGTTGCCCCTGCCCGTTCACCTCCACGGTCTCGGCCATGCGGTGAAGGAAAATGAAGGCGCCGAGGACGACACCAACGCCAATGCCTGTGGTGAGATCGACGAACACGGTCAGGAGGAAGGTCGCCAACAGGATGAGCCTGTCGCCGCCCGAGCTGCCGAGTAGAACGATAAAATCTTCTCGCTCTGCCATGTTCCAGGCGACGAGAATCAGCACGGCGCCAAGAGCGGCGAGCGGAATGTAGCCGGCAAGCGGCGCGGCGATCAGCATGAACAGCAAGAGGTAGCCTGCGTGCAACATACCGGAGACCGGGCCGACGGCGCCGGCTCTGACATTGGTTGCGGTTCGCGCGATGGTGCCGGTGACTGGAACGCCGCCGAAGAGAGTCGAACCGACATTGGCCACACCTTGCGCCACGAGCTCGCAATTGGAACGGTGCCGACGGCCTGACATGCCGTCAGCCACCACCGCTGACAGTAGAGACTCGATGGCGCCGAGCAGCGCGATGGTCACCGCATCGGGGAGCACGGCTCTGAGCTTGGCGAGACTCCATGGCGGCAGAGACGGTGGAGGTAGATCGCGCGGCAAGCCGCCGAAGCGCGAGGAGATGGTGGCGACATCGAGATGAAGCGCCCAAGCCATTACCGCCGCGACCACCACCGCGATAAGAAATCCCGGCCACGCCGGTCGCCACTTGCGCAAACCCAGGATCACCAGGAGCGAGACCAGACCGACGGCGAGAGTTTGCGGATTGAGCGTCCCCCGCGCCGCCCACAGCGCCTCGAGTTTCGGCACAAAGGCCGCCGGCTCGCTCGGCAGGTCAAGCCCGAGCAGTTCCTTGAGCTGGCTTGCCAAGATGATAACGGCGATCCCCGCCGTGAAGCCGACGGTGACGGGAAAGGGAATGTATTTGACGTAGGTGCCGAGCCGAAAAAAGCCGCTAGCAATTAGAATCAGCCCGGCGACCAGCGTGGCCAGCGCCAGACCGTCATAACCGTGCCGCTCGACGATGGCGGCGATCAGGGCGATGAAGGCGCCGGCCGGCCCGCCGATCTGGAAGCGGCTGCCGCCGAGCGCCGATACGAGAAAGCCGCCGATGATCGCCGTGTAGAGTCCACGTTCGGGCCCGACGCCCGAAGCGATGGCGATGGCCATGGACAAGGGCAGCGCCACAATGGCGACGGTGAGCCCGGCGATGGCGTCGGCGCGGAGGTCGCTTGAGTCCATAGCACTCGCGCAGGACGGTGACGAGCTTCGGCGTATAGAGTTCGGCAAAGGTCGGCCTTTGCCGGCTTCGGGGTCTTAGGGCTGCCTCCATGCGACACTCGCAAAAAGTCGGCTCGAGGCGAGTCGCTCCGCTCACGGGTAACAGCCCGCGCGGCAGACGCGTCGTGCGGGGGCCCCCTTGAGGCGGGAATCGACATGCCGAGCGGGATCGGCGGCAGAAATAGGCGGTGCCGATGCCGGGGGGAATGCGCCCTAGTGGCGCGGGGATGGGTCTTCTCGCGCAGGGCCCGGCTTTGTTGCAGGGCAAGGCGCGGGCGTCTATATACGTCGCTCTTCAGCCGCCTTTGGCCATTTCGGAGTGTAGCGCAGCCTGGTAGCGCACCTCGTTCGGGACGAGGGGGTCGCAGGTTCAAATCCTGCCACTCCGACCACCATCTTCGATGGTTTGCTTTTGGCCCTTTCCTACCGCGGCCGACGTTGCGGAAGCGCCGCTTCGTCGCGGAAAACCGGCCGAAAACAGTCACATTTTGCGCAAAAAGCCATGGGAATTTAACGCTTAGAGGCCGATGGCGCTGCCCCCCGGCCGCCGCTCCGCTAAGATGCCGCGCGGGTAACAGAAGACCAACAAGAAGTCCGGACCATGTCGGCGGAGCTTGCTTTCAATCGTAGCGTCGACGTCGACTATGGCGTGGCCGAGGAGATCGCGCCGAACGTCCGGCGCGTCGTGGCCAACAATCCGGGCCCCTACACCTTCCTCGGCACCAACACCTATCTCGTCGGCTCAGGCCATGTGGCGGTGATCGATCCCGGCCCGGCGGACGAGGCCCATCTCGCGGCGATCGCCGCGGCGACCAACGGCGAGCGCATCACTCATATCCTCGTCACGCATAGCCATCGCGACCATTGCGACGGCGCTAAGCCGCTGCAGGCGATGCTCGGCGGTGAGATCGTCGCTTACGGACCGGCGATGAGCCCACGCGGCGCCGGCACGCCAGGGCTTGGCGATGCCTTCGTCGACGCGGCGTTCGTGGCCGACCGCGCCGTGCGCGACGGCGACAGCGTGAAGGGCCGCGGCTTCTCCCTCGACGTGCTGCATATGCCGGGGCATGCGCCCGACCATCTTTGCTTCGCACTGGTCGGCAAGCGCACGGTGTTCACCGGCGACCACGTGATGGGATGGAACACGACGGTCATCGCGCCGCCCGAAGGCAACATGACCGACTTCCTTGCGTCACTCGACCGGCTGATGAAGCGTCACGACAAGATGTTTCTGCCGGGCCATGGCGGCCGCATCGAGACCCCGCAACGCGTGGTGCGCGCCTATATCACGCACCGCAGATGGCGTGAGCAGACCATCCTCGCCTGCCTCGACGAGGGCATGTGCACCATCCCGCGCATCGTCAACAAGCTCTATGGCGCGCTCGGCGCCGAGCTGAAAGAGGCAGCCGCCCTATCGGTGCTGGCGCATCTCGATTATCTCATCGCGCGCGACATGGTCACGGCGGAAGGCGCGGCGGATCCGCTCAGCGCTTTTTACGTCCGCTCCGCTTCTTCTTGACTGGCGCGGGTTCGACCGGGGCGGCTTGCTCGTCTTTCTTGGGCGCCGCCTGCTCAAGTACCGTCTTCTCGCCCTTCTCGAGCGTGGTGTTCACCTCGGCGTAAAACTTCCTGATGCGGTCGGCATTGGTGCCGAAATCACTTTTGCCGTAGCGTGACGCCGAGCGCATGTCGATGATCGCATGGGTGTCGTCCCCCCTCACCCGGATCACGATATCGTCGGTAAACGCCATGATCATGGTGTGGTCCGTGGCTTCGATGCGACCAACGCCGCTCTCGCCCGGCGCCTCGTTCAATAAGACGTTCCAGCCGAGACGGTTGACCGCCTCGCTCACGATGGCGAAAACCTCGGGCGCGGAGCGTTCGAGATACATGGGTCCGAGGTCGGAGTAGGCTTTCGCTTGCATCGCCGCCGTCTCGGCGTTTGGCGGATTGAGAGGATTGGCGTCGCGCGGGCGCTGCTCTTTCACCATCGTGAACTGGAGCGGATCGGCCGGGTTCGTCTGCACGTCGGTCAGTTGCGGCAGCATCACGGCCTTCGCCAGAAAGAACGTGGGCAGCGCCAGCCCGATCAGCGCCAGCGTGATCGCGCCGAAATCCTGCGCGGCGCCGCTCTGCCCGCCGAACCAGATGCGCACCAGCGAGACGAGCGCAATGACGAGAGCGATGAACATGCCCACCATCGAAACGCCGATGAGATTGACGGCCGCCGGCGTGCCGAGGCCGAGAAAGCGGTGCAGGATGACGGTGAGGATGAGGAGCTGAAGGAAGAACAAGGCCATCCGGCGCGCCCACTTCGCCTCCCATGCCTCGGGAACGGCAAAGCGCGCGGTCGAAAATCGCGCCATGGAGTAGTTCGCGGTCACGTCAGTCGTTCCTCATGATCACCAGTCTAGCGCTAAACCGCGGAGGTGGCAGGTTTGTGATCGCGACTCTCATGGATAAAGCCGGGTCTTGGTCCACGCCGCGTCGAGACTGTCGCGGCGAAACACGATGCGGTCGTGCAGGCGGAACGCGCCGCTCTGCCAAAACTCGATTTGCAGCGGCCTGACCCGGTAGCCGCGCCAGTACTCCGGCCGCAGCACGTCTTCGCCCTCGAACTTCTCGGTCAATGCCACGACCGCCTGTTCCAGCGCCACCCGGCTCGCTAACGGCCGCGACTGGCTCGAAGCCCACGCGCCGATGCGGCTTTCGCGGTGGCGCGTGGCGAAATAGGCGTCGGCCTCGGCCTCGGTGGTGGGCTCGACGGGACCGCGAATGCGGATCTGGCGACCCAGGCTCTTCCAGTAGAACAGGAGCGCGGCTTGTGGGTTGGCCGCGAGCTCAAGCCCCTTGGCGCTTCCGCAATTGGTGTAGAACACGAAGCCCCTCTCGTCGGCGCCCTTCAAGAGAATCATCCGCACGTCGGGCATGCCGTCTGCGTCAACCGTGGCCACGGCCATGGCCTCGGGGTCGGCAGGCTCCGAATTTTCGGCCTCCGCAAGCCATGCCCGGAACAGCGCGAACGGCTCCTCGGCCTCGGTGAAATCCTTAGGTTTCAAGGCTTTTTCGTCCATCTCGACGGCTCATTCGGGTCCGACAAAAAATCCCGGCGCGGCACGGGCATTTACGTTTTGCTCATTCTGATAAGGCACCATCGATCCTGTTGATAGTGGGCGCGGTGGGGAATCTGAGTATCCGCGTCACAGTTTGGGGACGATCTTGTTATGCGTACGTTCCATTGGAACGCCCCTATCATTGGGGCGGGCGCTCTAGTGTTATCAGTATTGCTGCCCGCCCCTCCTCTCAAGGCCGAGGAGACCGGGGCGAATGTTACCGCGGCGGCCACAGAGCCGGCACCGCATGGCCTGACGGAACTCAAATCCACTCTCGGTCATTCTGATCAAAGAGTCGCGCTCCAGGCGCTGCAAATGGCGCTCAACGAGCTCGGCGACGGGACGACCTTGGTATGGCGGCGTCCAGCGAGCCAGGTGGTCGGCCGGGTTAGTCCGGTTTCGGCCTTCCGGGACGACGAGGGCCGCATCTGCCGCCACGTCGTCTATTCGCTGACGATCGGCGCGTATCTAAGGACGATCGAGGGCGACGCCTGCCGCGAGCAGGACGGCCGCTGGTCGATCTCAGGCTAGAGGGGATTTTCGATGTCTAAATCTCAGACAATAACTGCCAAGACCTCCGTCGAGGAGACCGGCCGGGACCGCGACACGCAAGGCCAGAGCCTGCGGTTCACGCCGCTCCGGTCCTATGTCACCCGGGCGCGGGCGCTCGGCCGCGAGACTCATCGCGAGCTGTCCCGCCTCGTTCCGGTGCCGCGCTTCCAGAACTAAGCGCTTCCAGGCCCCGCGCGGATTGGTCCCGGCGCACCCGGGGCAAAAGGCCTTCCGGCCTTGCTTCAGAGGCATGTATAAAGCCCCAAATTCGAGCGCGAAGGAGGGGTAATGGCCGACGGCGGACAACTCATGGCTGGCAAGCGTGGGCTCGTGCTCGGCGTTGCCAACAACCGGTCCATCGCCTGGGGCATCACCAAGGCCGTCGCTGCGCAAGGCGCCGAGGTGGCCCTCACCTATCAAGGCGACGCCCTTAAGAAGCGTGTCGAGCCGCTCGCCAAGGAGATCGGTTCCAAGCTCGTTCTGCCGTGCGACGTCACCGACTCCGCCTCGGTCGACGCGGTGTTCGAACGTCTTGGCAAGGAATGGGGCGCCATCGATTTCCTGGTTCACGCCGTCGCCTTCTCCGACAAGGACCAACTCGACGGCCGCTATGTCGACACCACGGAAGAGAACTTCGTCCAGACGCTACTGATCTCCTGCTACTCGTTCACCGCGCTCGCCAAGCGCGCCGAGGCGCTGATGCCGAACGGCGGCTCGCTTCTGACCTTGACCTATTACGGCGCCGAGAAGGTGATGCCCCATTATAATGTGATGGGCGTGGCCAAGGCGGCGCTCGAAGCGAGCGTGCGCTATCTCGCGGCGGATCTCGGCAAGAGCAATATCCGCGTCAACGCGATTTCGGCCGGGCCGATCAAGACGCTCGCCGCGTCAGGAATCTCCGACTTCCGCTATATCCTCAAGTGGAACGAGTACAACTCGCCGCTCAGGCGCACGGTCAGCATCGAGGACGTCGGCGGCGGCGGGCTCTATCTCCTGTCAAACCTCGGCGCCGGCGTCACCGGGGAGGTCCTGCATATCGATGCCGGTTACCACGTGGTCGGCATGAAGAACGAGGACGCGCCCGACATCTCCGTGGTGAAGGGGTAGCGGCGGCCTCGCGCAATATTACGAGGTGCTCGATGGGCTCCCGGACAGGCTCATGTTCCTGCGGTCAACTGCGCATTGAGGTTCAGGGCGAGCCAATCGGAGTCGGTGTTTGCCACTGTCTGGCCTGTCAGCGCCGGACAGGCAGTGTGTTTTCGTCATTGGCCAACTTCGCCCCACCGTATGAAGTCTTTGGCGCCGCAACGGAGTATGTCCGTGTTGGTGACGAGGGCGCCACGTTCCGGTTCCGGATTTCACCCTCCAACACAGTTGCGTAGATGAAGGCAGAGTTGGGATGGCGATGCGAGGGCGAAGCGGCGCCGGGGCCGTATTCGACGAGTACCGCACGCATGCTCTTGCCGGTACGTTGGGCAGCTCTTGGTCGAAAATTTTCGTCACCTTCGACATCGGCGGATTTGCTCCTCAGCTGCCGCATTGGCCGACAGCAGTGAGACTGCAAGCAGAAGCAAGGCGATCTTGTTCAAGGCTGCTCTCCTTTGATGAGGGTCAGGATTGGGCGCGCTGCCAATCGTCGAAGCGGGTCTTACCGGCAATGAATTTGCCCGAAGGGGCAAGGCCTTCTTGTCGAGGACCGCACCGAAGTATTGCGCATCGGGATCTGCAACGACCTTCCGGCGGTCGCCGATTGACGACAGAAAATGCTGGATGAACTCGGCCATGCCGGAGGCTTCCGGGCCGGCCAGTTCGACGACGCCGTTTTTCGGCGGCGCCGTCGCGATATCGGCCAGGGTGCTGGCCACGTCGTCCGCCGCCAGAGGCTGGAACTTCGCAGGCGACATATGGACGACGTTGCCTTGCGTACCGCCGTCGGCGATCGCACCGAGGAACTCGAAGAACTGCGTTGCGCGGAGCACTGTGTAAGGAACGCCGCCCGCTTCGATCATTTCTTCCTGGGCACGCTTAGCCCGGAGATAGCCGCTGTCGGGAATCCGATCACAGCCCACGACAGAGAGCGCGACGTAGTGGGAGATGCCTGCAGACGCGGCAGCGCTTAGCAAGTGTCCGGTCGAGGTCCGAAAGAACTCCAGGACGGCCTTGTCCTCAAATGATGGGGAGTTGGTGACGTCAACGACGACGTCTGCTCCGGTCAATGCCTCCTGGAGGCCTTCGCCCGTGAGGCTATTGACTCCGGTCGATGGCGAAGCCGCAACGACCTGATGTCCGCCCGACCGAAGGTTGTCTGCAAGCTTGCGACCAATGAGACCGGTACCACCTATGACTACGACCTTCATGCTGGTCTCCAAACAACGAGCCGATAGCGCGGGCAATATTTAGCACGGTCTTGAGCCGACCCGCTTCGCCAAAAGTTGGGGTGACGCCTGTCACGGAGCCGTCATGAACGATGACGGACGCGGGCAAAACGCCCGCGCCCTTCTTGTCTTTGACCTAGCCGACGCGGAACACCGCACCGCTCACATTGCGCGGACGCTCGCGGACCTGGCCCCCGTCATTGCCTGACTTCACAATCCACTGACCGTCGCTCGTGCGGCCGGTGATCATGCCGACATGATGCGGCCACACCACCACGGCGCCGACGCGCGGACCGGACGGACGGCCCCAACTAGCCCAGTTCCGTGCCAGGTTGAGTTCAGGACCGCCGCCCTTCTGGGTGCGCATCCACCAGCCGCACCAGCGCGCGGGCCGCGGGCCCACATTGACGTGCGCGGGCTTTGCGGCCCTGGCTGGCTTCGAAGCATCGCTCTCGAATGGAGACGGGAAGGCTTCGGCTGGGGCAAGCGGTGCGGCGCTCGCCAGGAAGAGAACAGTCAACATCATGAAAACACCATGCGCAGCACGCATCGGTTACTCCTTACTTGTTGTCTTGGGAGGTTTCAGAAACCGGCGAAGTCTCAGCCGGTCCGCGCGAATGCGCGTGCGGGCAAGCTATGGAAAAATAAGACGAAAGTCGGCTTCAGACGGGGCGGGGAGGAGTCGATTTGGAGGCTCGGTCGGCCTCATTGCCAGAAAGTCGCGGAACTCCGGCGTTTGACTTTTCGAGGGCGACGCCCTGTCGCACAGGTCGCTTCGCTCGTGTCCTCGGATTATCCCCGCGTCTCAAAGCTCAGGTAAAATGCATGCACCTCGTTCGTTGAAGGGGCGCTTCGCGAGGCGTTCGTGACGGCGGGACGAGGTGCGGCGCCTGCGAACTTTACTCGCACTGAAGTTCTCGGGCGGCGTCGGGGCTCCGCCCGGGTCCACTACGAGGCCCTGCCTGGAGCAGGCTGACGACTTGTTCGTTGCGCTATCGGCCTCTGGCCACCTTGAGCGCAATGAAGGCGCGCTGATCTGAGGCGCGCAGCGGCGGTTCACTTCGAGCCGCACCCAAGCGAAAGCGCGGCCCGGCGGTCCGGAAAATCGCCGCTGTGGCGCGCCGGAAGGCGCCCGCGCGGTTCCGAAAAGAACCGCGACACCGTTACGGACTGCGTCTTTCGGCGCGCCATCCCCTCATGCCTCGCGGGCGACGCCCGGCGAGAGGATGAGCTGCGCCCGCATCCCTGAAACGGTTTGTTGCAACCTCGGCGCTATCCTGGCCTCGCTTTACGCAACCGTCTGACGCGCTTAAAAGAACCCATGTCGCACAACAGTTTCGGCCATCTCTTCCGCATCACCACCTGGGGCGAGAGCCACGGACCGGCGATCGGCTGCGTGGTCGACGGCTGCCCGCCTGGCATTCCGCTGACCGAGGCCGACATCCAGGTCTATCTCGACAAGCGAAAGCCCGGACAATCGCGCTTCACCACCCAGCGCAAGGAGCCTGACACGGTGAAGATCCTGTCCGGCGTGTTCGAGAACGAGGGCGGCGAGCAAGTCACCACGGGCACACCGATCTCGCTCGAGATCCAGAATATGGATGCGCGCTCCAAGGACTACGGGGACATCAAGGACAAGTTCCGGCCGGGCCACGCCGATTACACCTATTTCCTCAAATACGGCGTGCGCGACTGGCGGGGTTCGGGACGCGCGAGCGCGCGGGAGACGGCGATGCGGGTCGCGGCCGGCGCCATCGCCCGCAAAGTCATACCGGACCTGCGCGTACGCGGGGCGCTCGTGCAAGTCGGGCCGCACAAGATCAATCGCGCCAATTGGCGCTGGGACGAGGTCGACAACAACCCGTTCTTCTGTCCGGACCCTGAAGCGGTCGAGACCTGGACCAAGTTTCTCGACGAGGTGCGGAAAGCCGGCTCGTCGGCGGGCGCGGTGATCGAGGTCGTGGCCGACGGCGTGCCGGCCGGGCTCGGCGCGCCGGTCTACGCCAAGCTCGACCAGGACATTGCCTCGGGTCTGATGAGCATCCCTGCGGTCAAGGGCGTCGAGATCGGCGCAGGCTTCGCCGCCGCCGCCATGTCAGGCGAGGAGAACGCCGACGAGATGCGCAACCGGCCGCCAGGCTGGCCGCAGTTCAAATCGAACAACGCCGGCGGCATCCTGGGCGGCATCTCGACGGGGCAGCCGGTTGTCGCCCGCTTCGTGGTCAAGCCGACCTCGTCGATCCTGATGCCGCGCGAGACGGTGGACAAGGACGGCAACGAGACCGAGGTCTCCACCACGGGCCGCCATGATCCATGCGTCGGCATCCGCGCTGTGCCGATTGGCGAGGCGATGGTCGCCCTTGTGCTCGCCGACCACTATCTCCGCCACCGAGCACAGACCGGCCAGGGCTGACGGCTTCCTCGCATGGCGTTCGAGAGAATCGTGATCCTGACCGGCGCGGGGCTCTCGGCCGAAGGCGGACTTGGCACGTTTCGCGGCACCGACGGCGGACGGACCGAGTTCGATCTCGAGGAGGTGGCGACGCCGGAAGGGTTAGCCCGCAATCCCGTCCAGGTGCATGACTTCTACAATCTGCGCCGCTCCTGGCTGAAGAAGGCCAAGCCCAGCACGCGGCCCACCGTGCGCATCGCCCAGCTGGAGAAGAGTACGGCGCCGGCTCGGTATCACCGTGACCCAGAACATCGACGGCCTGCACGAAGCGGCGGGCTCTCATCACGTGATCCACGCGTATGCGGCAGCTCGGCGGGCGCTCTGCGCGCGCTGCAGTACCAGCATGCGCTAGGCAAGGACTTGTCGCTCACCACCCCCTGCCCGGTCTGCCACAAGGCGGGCTTCATGCGGCCCGACGTGGTGTGGTTCGGCGAGATGCCGCGGGAGATGGAGCACATCTACGAGGCGCTCGGCGCCTGCGACCTGTTCGTGTCGGTGGGCACCAGCGGAACGGTCTACCCCGCGCACCGGCTTCGTCGCCGAGGGCAACGAACACCAGCGCCCACACGGTCAGGCTCAATCTCGATCCGTCAGATGGGAGCGAGCCTGTTCGAGGAAGCCCATTACGGCGAGGCGACCAAGGTCGTGCCGGCTTATGTCGAGACACTGCTCCGTGGCTAGCATCCTTCAGGCACCGCGGCGTGCGCCAATCAGAAACTCGACATTGCCGCTGCCGCCTTCGATGGGCGACGAGACGACGCCAAGGACATGCCAGCCCTCGCCTTCCAGGAACGCGCGCACCCGCTCCACGGCGCGGGCGCGATCCGCTTCGTCGCGGACGATCCCGCCCTTCCCGACCGCCTCACGGCCCGCTTCAGTGCAGCTTCTGGAGGCGACGAGCCAAGCGTCCGGCGCGGTAAGCTTGAGCGCCGGGACAAGCGCCTGGGTCAGGCTGATGAAGCTGACATCGGCGACGATGATCCCGACCGCCTCCGGGATCAGCGCGGTGTCGAGGCTCCGCGCATCGGTCGCCTCCAGCGACACCACGCGCGGGTCGGCGCGCAGGCGGTCATGGAGCTGGCCGCGGCCGACGTCGACGGCAAAGACCTTGACGGCGCCGCGCCCAAGCAGAACTTCGGTAAAGCCGCCGGTCGAGGCGCCGATGTCGAGCGCGACGTGGCCCGTCGGGTCCAACCGGAAGGCGTCGAGCGCCGCTTCGAGCTTGAGGGCGCCGCGGGAGACCCAGTCGCCGGCTCCCTCCGTCAGGGCAACGGCCGCGTCGGCGGCGACAAACGCGCCAGGTTTGCGGGCGATCTCCCCCGCCACGGTGACACAGCCGCGGCGGATCAGGTCGGCGGCACGCGCCCTCGAGGGGGCGAGACCGGCCTCAACTAATTTTTGATCAAGGCGTCTTTTTTTGTAGCTGGCCAACTTCGCTTCTCATATTCTCGCGCCTGCGTCGGGAATCCCCGCGCGCGGATGAAGGCCGGGAGCGGCCGGCACCGCATCCTACATACTGCGAAGCGCCCCGCTCGGCGCGCACTCGCGGAGGTCTCGTGAGCCAAGAGACGACGGCTTACCTTACCGATAAATGCGAAGTCCGAAAAAGTGACGTAGCCGGCGGTCATACCGTCGTCGCCCGGGAGGGGATCCTTTCCGGCGAACTCATCGGCGTGTGGAGCGGGCGCATCGTCCCCGCCGACGCGCTCGACGATTTGCCGGAGGAGATCAGGCGTCACACCGTGCAAGTCGAGGAGGAGTTCTATCTCGCCTCGATCAACGGACAAGAACCACCGGACTTCATCAATCATTGTTGCGAGCCGAACGCAGGCCTCGTTGGCCAAATCGCCATCGTCGCCATGCGGCACATCCTGCCCGGCGAAGAGGTGACCATCGACTACGCCATGTGCGATGGCTCGCCTTACGACGAGTTCGACTGTGCGTGCGGCTCGCCAATGTGCCGGGGCAAGGTGACTGGCGATGACTGGCGCGATCCACAATTGTGGGAGCGCTACGCCGGGCACTTCTCGCCCTATCTACAACGGCGCATCGATGCCTTGCGCGCAAGCCAAGCGTCGCGGCGTTCGAAGCGTAAGCGGGCTCTCGCCTTCGCGGCGAGTGCAGCACCCGGGGTTCTCGATGACCCCCGGCAGTAGTACCGGGCGCCCCTTGGCGCCCGCCTCCCAAACCCTCAACCAACAGAAATCTTAGGAGCACACTGATGCTGCTGATGAGCACCTATGTGGCCCAGAGCCCTATCGAAGGGCTCGGCGTGTTCGCAGGCGAATACGTGCCGCGTGGAAGCTTGATTTGGTCTCTCAATACTAAGTTCGACATCTTCGTGCATATGGCGGAGCTGGATTCACTGCCGCCGCATATGCGGGGCTTCATTTCTCGGTACAGCTATCCGCATCTCGAGATGCCGGGCTATCGCGTGCTCGACGCCGACAATGGGCGCTTCATGAACCACAGCTTGGCGCCGAACACCGACTTCCGGATCTTCGACAAGGGCTATGCTCTGGTCGACATCGCGGAAGGGGACGAGATCACTTGCAACTATCATGAGTTCGACCCGGACTTCGTGGGCTTTCTGCCAGGCATCCCTGCCGCAACTATCGATGCGACGCTCCACGCCAATCATCCTTAGGATCGTCTCGCTCGGTTTGGCCGCCGCGCTGTTTGGCGCGGCGGCGGCCCGTGCCGAGGACTATCCTGGTTTTGCGTGGATCGCCGGTGGCGACGAGGGCAACGCGTATCTCACCTACGGCTCGACGGAGACCGGCGAGGACTACCTGTTCAACGTGTTCTGCGGTGCCGACAAGTCGTCGAACATGACTGTCTACGTGGACATCGCCGGAACGAAGGTGGGCGATCCTGTGAGCATCGATCTCAGCGCCGGCGATGCTAGGCTCGAAGTTCCGGGCAAGATCGGGACCGACGAGATGAGCGGCTTCCTGTTCGCTGAAGCCCAAGACGTCGAGATCAAGCCAGTGGTGCAACTTCTGGCCGCCGAGGGACCGATCATCGTTAAGACGGGAAGTGTCGAAACAACCTTGCCCGCTGACGGCCGGGCCGAGGCAACGGCCGAATTTGCCAAGTCCTGCCCGCTAGACTAAGCAAGGCGAGCTGATACTCGCGAGGCCCTCGCCTAATGATCTCATGGCTACGCATAGTTGTTGTCGCAGGTCTTGCGGGCATGTCGCTGTCGGGCGTGAGCTTGGCGCAAGAGAGTCTGATCTGGAACGCCAAGACGAGCGGCAGCTTCGTCACGCTGAGCTATGGGCCGCTCGATCCGCAGAAGAATCCGCTGTTCATGCTGTCCTGCTTGAACGGCATGGGTATCGCCGTGCTTACTCTGCGCCCGGACCTCGGTGACACCAAGACCGGCGCGCCCCTCGCCATTGAGCTCACAGGCGGCGGGGCCACAGCGTCCGTCGAAGGCGAGGCCGCACGCGACGAGACGACCGGCACGACCTACGCCGAGGCGAGCGACATCAAGGTCAAGCCTATTGTCGAAGTGCTACGCACCAACGGCCCAATCACCGTCAAAGCCGGTGATGCGACCTTAAAGCTCGCGGATCACAATCTCGCGCAGTCGGTCGATCAGTTCACTAAGGATTGCGTGCTGGACTAGGCGAGGCGCGCGGAGTCTGACGCCCCGGCCTCCTTGCCCAGCGCCGCAAACACGGCCGTGACGATGCCGCGGGTATCGAGACCAGCCTCCGCGTACATGACTTGCGGCTTGTTCTGCTCGATGAACGTATCGGGCAAGGTCAGCGTCCGCACCTTCACGCCGCGATCAAGCAGGCCTTCAGCGGCGAGCGCATGAAGCACCTGAGCCCCAAAGCCGCCGCTTGAGCCTTCCTCAACGGTGATCAGCACCTCGTGGTTCTTGGCGAGCTGGCGCAGCAGATCCATGTCGAGAGGCTTGGCGAAGCGCGCATCGGCCACAGTGGTGGGAAGGCCGAAGCCGGCAAGCTCGTCAGCCGCCTCCAGGCATTCGCTAAGCCGCGCGCCGAACGACAACAGCGCCACGGCCGACCCTTCACGCACGACCCGACCTTTGCCGAGTTCGAGCGGCATGCCGCGCGCGGGCAAGGCGACGCCAGTCCCCTCCCCGCGCGGATAGCGGAACGCGCAGGGCCGGTCGTCAATCGAAGCCGCGGTCGCCACCATGTGAACCAGCTCCGCCTCGTCGGCGGCTGCCATGACCACCATTCCAGGCAGGCAGGAGAGATAGGCGACATCGAAAGCGCCGGCGTGGGTCGGACCATCGGCGCCGACCAGTCCCGCCCGGTCGATGGCGAAGCGCACCGGCAGATGCTGGACCGCAACGTCGTGCACCACCTGGTCGTAGGCGCGCTGGAGGAAGGTTGAGTAGATCGCGGCGAACGGCTTGTAGCCTTCGGCGGCAAGCCCTGCGGCGAAGGTCACCGCGTGCTGCTCGGCGATGCCGACGTCGAAGCAGCGATCCGGAAAGACTTCCGCGAACTTGTCGAGCCCAGTGCCGGACGGCATCGCCGCGGTGATGGCGACAATCTTGTCGTCAGCGCGCGCCTCGGCGATCAAAGCGTTGGCGAACACTTTGGTGAAGCTTGGCGGACCGCCCGGCGCCGACTTCTCCTGCGTGCCCGTGACGACGTTGAAGCGGCCGACGCCGTGATACTTGTCGGCGGACTCTTCGGCCGGGCCGTAGCCTTTGCCCTTCTGCGTGACGACGTGGACCAGGATCGGCCCGTTCTTCATCTTCTTGACGTTGCGCAGAACGGGCAGCAGGTGATCGAGATTGTGCCCATCGATAGGGCCGACATAGTAGAAGCCGAGCTCCTCGAACAAGGTGCCGCCAGTCCAGAAGCCGCGGGTGAACTCTTCGGCACGCGCAGCGCGGCGTTGCCAGCTCTTGGGCAGAAGCTTCGACGCGACCTGCTTCATCCAACGACGGAAGCTGCGATAGGTACCACCGGAAATGATGCGGGCAAGATGCGCGCTCATCGCACCGACGGGCGGGGCGATCGACATGTCGTTGTCGTTTAGGATGACGATCAGGCGCGAGTCCATGGCGCCCGCATTGTTCATGGCCTCGTAGGCCATGCCGGCGCTCATGGCGCCATCGCCGATGACGGCCACGACATTGTTGGTATCGCCGGAAAGATTGCGCGCGACCGCCATGCCGAGCCCCGCCGAGATGGAGGTCGAGGAGTGGCCGGCGCCGAACGTGTCGTACTCGCTTTCGGCGCGCTTGCAGAAACCGGACAAGCCGCTGCCTTGGCGCAGCGTGCGAATGCGGTCGCGGCGCCCGGTCAAGATCTTATGCGGGTAGGATTGGTGGCCAACGTCCCAAATCAACTTGTCGCGCGGCGTGTCGAACACGTGGTGCAGGGCAACGGTGAGCTCGACCACGCCGAGGCCGGCGCCGAGATGGCCGCCGGTAACGGAGACGGCGCTGATAGTCTCCTGCCTCAGCTCATCGGCGAGCTGCTTCAACTCCTCATCGGACAGCGCGCGAACGTCCTCAGGGGTGTGGACGCGGTCCAGGAGGGGCGTCGGAGTTTCAGCGCTCATAGGCTCCCACCTGCGAAATTGTCGGGAAAATCGCTAAAGATCAGCACGTTAAACCTGGTCGGCCCCTGCTATTTGGCCCTTTTGCCGCCTGGCAACAAGGCCTTGGACCTTAGCGGAGCAGCGGCCTGGGCCCAAGGCGTTTGTCTTCGGCCTTTAGCCTAATCCTCGACGTCGAGGGGTTCTGTGCCGGTGGGCTCGCCGTTCTGGTTGAGGGAGATCTTCTCCACGCGCGCCTCTGCTTGGCGCAGCAGGCCATCGCAATGGGCGCGCAGCGCCTCACCGCGCTCGTAGATGACGATCGAAGCTTCGAGTTCGACGTCACCTTTCTCGAGGCGGTCCACGATGGTCTCGAGCTCCTTCAAGGCTTGCTCGAAACTCATCGCTTTGATGTCGGATTGGTCGGTCGGATTTGCCATGGCTTGGCTTAGCCCTTTCCGCTGGCCGCAATCAAGCGCTCATGAGGGTCTTCACGTGGGCGGCGGTCGACGCCGCAAGAGCGTCGAGATCGTAGCCTCCTTCGAGAGTCGAGACGAGCTTGCCGCCGGTATGCTTGGCCGCCAACTCCATTAACTTCTCGGTAACCCAGGCGAAATCGGGCTCAAGCAAGCGAAGTTGAGCCAGAGGGTCTCTGAGATGAGCGTCGAACCCTGCGGACACGAGGAGGAAATCGGGCGCGAACTTGTCGAGCGCAGGCAAGATGCGGCCCTCATAGGCGGCTCGGAAATCCTCGCTGCCGTCGCCTGGCGCAAGCGGCGCATTGCAGATATTGCCCACGCCTGTCTCGCTCAGAGCGCCCGTGCCGGGAAACAGCGGCATCTGATGGGTCGAACCGTAGAACAGGTCCTTGTCGGTCCAGAATGCCGCTTGGGTGCCATTGCCGTGGTGGACATCGAAGTCGACCACCGCAACACGCTCGGCGCCATGGACGACGCGGGCATGGAGCGCCCCGACTGCGACCGAGTTGAATAGACAGAAGCCCATCGCCCTGGACGGCTCGGCGTGATGGCCCGGCGGCCGAATGGCGCAGAAGGCATTGTTTGCGTGGCCGCCCGCGACCTGATCAACCGCATGGAGCACCGCGCCGGTCGCCCGCAAAGCTGCTTCCCAGCTTCCCGGGGACACGACGGTATCGGGGTCGAGCCAGTTGTGGTGCTGCTTTGGAATCTCCGCTTGCACCATCTCCACATAGGCTTTGGGATGCACAAGCTCGATGACTGCAAGATCGGCTCGGGGCGCTTCCTCGCGCTTCAGTCCCTTGAACTCAGATGCGGCTAGCGCATCGGCGATGGCCCGCAAGCGATCTGCCCGCTCGGGATGACCGAAGCCCGTATCGTGCTCGAGGCAGGCGGGATGGGTAAGGAGAAGCGTCGTCATACGCCGGTCATGATAGCTGACTGATCCCGAGGCGGTAGCTTGACCGGCCCCTGGTAACACGCGAAATGAGGGCCCACCATGCCCGTCATCCCCGCCACAGAAGAGGCCATCGGACAGGCCGCAGCAGCGCTTGCACGCGGCGATGTCGTGGCGTTTCCGACCGAGACGGTCTACGGGCTCGGGGCCAACGCGCGTGACGCCCAAGCCGTGGCCAAGGTGTTCGCCGCCAAGGAGCGTCCTCGCTTCAACCCGCTCATCGTCCATGTTCCGGGCATTACCGCTGCCGAGACCTATGCCGTGCTCGATGGAACGGCCCGCAAGCTCGCCGAGGCGTTCTGGCCCGGACCATTGTCTCTGGTCTTGCCAAGGCGCGCTGACAGCGGCATCGCCGACCTTGTTACGGCCGGGCTCGACACGATCGCGCTGCGCGCACCACAGCACCCGATAGCGCAAGCGCTTCTCGCCGCGGCAAGGCTTCCCATCGCCGCCCCAAGCGCCAATCGCTCAGGACGAGTGAGCCCGACGCGTGCCGCACATGTCGAGGCAGAGCTGGGCGACATCCCCGCGATGATCCTCGATGGCGGTCCCTGTCCGCTGGGAATCGAATCGACCGTGGTTGGCGTGACCGGCGATGCGCCTGTGCTGCTCCGGCTTGGCGCGGTGCCGCGCGAGACTATTGAAGACGTGCTTGAACAGAAGCTCGTAGGACCGGATCGCGATGCCGCCATCGCCTCGCCGGGACAACTCGCGCGCCACTACGCGCCAAACACGCCGCTGCGGCTCGAGGCTATCGATATCCGGAAGGGCGAAGCCCTCCTCGCCTTTGGACCGGATATCCCGGATGGCACGGCGGCTATGGTCAATCTCAGTCGGTCGGGCGATCTCGCGGAAGCCGCAACAAACCTGTTCGCCGCACTCCGCACGCTCGACGACTCCGGTGCCTCGGCTATCGCCGTTATGCCGATCCCGGCAACGGGGCTGGGCGAGGCCATCAACGATCGCTTGCAGCGCGCCGCCAAGGCGCGCTAGCCCTGCCCCATGAGCAAGACGCCAAAGCTCCGGAAGCCAAGCCCCGAAACGCTCGATGCGCTCGTGCATATCGTCGGCGAGAGCCATGCGATCCGCGATGAGGCGGACATGGCGCGCTATCTGAGCGAGTGGCGCGACCGTTATCACGGCAAGGCGGCTCTCGTGCTCAAGCCGGGCTCGACTGATGAGGTCTCGCGCGTTCTCAAATGCGCCAACGAGACGAAGACGGCGATCGTGCCGCAAGGCGGCAATACCGGTCTTGTCGGCGGGCAGATCCCATTCGAAAGCGGCAACGAAGTAGTGGTGTCGCTGGAGCGCCTCACCCATGTGCGCGACATCGACCTCGCCACCAACACCATGACGGTGGAGGCCGGGCTTACGCTGGCGCAAGCGCAGCAGGTAGCCGAGACAGCGGGGCGCCTCTTTCCGCTAAGCCTCGCCTCGGAAGGAAGCTGTCAGATCGGCGGGGTGCTTGCCACCAACGCCGGCGGTCTTGCCGTGCTCGCCTACGGCACGGCGCGAGACCTCGCGCTTGGGCTCGAAGTCGTGCTTGCGGACGGCCGCGTGTGGCACGGGCTGAAAAGCCTGCGCAAAGACAATACCGGCTACGACCTCAAGGACCTGTTCGTCGGCTCCGAAGGCACGCTCGGCATCATCACTGCCGCAGTCTTGCGTCTGTTCCCGAGGCCGATGGAGGCCGTGACATGTTTCGCTGGAGTGAATGAGCTTGAGCGTGCGCCAGACTTCTTCACGCGGGTCTACGACGCGGCGGGGCCGATGTTGGCCGCGTTCGAAATCCTGCCGCGCGCCGGCATCGAGTTCGTGCTGAATCACGCGACTGACGTGCGCGATCCTTTCCCCTCGCTGCATCCCTGGTATCTGCTGTTCAATCTTACGAGCCCGCGCGTCGGCGAGGAGCCGCATCGCCTTGCCGAGGCTCTGCTGCAGGAGGCGATGGAGGCGGGCGAGGTCCAAGACGCTGTCGTGGCGACATCGCTCAAGCAGGCCAAAGAGCTGTGGCGCTTGCGCGAGTTGATGAGCGAAGTACAGAAGCACGAGGGCGGCAGCATCAAGCATGACGTGTCGGTGCCCGTCGCCCGGGTACCTGAATTCATCGCCCGGGCCAATCAACTCGTCGAGTTGATGATCCCAGGCGCGAGACCCGTGCCATTCGGCCATCTCGGCGACGGCAACATCCATTACAACGTCAGCCAGCCGCCCGGCATGGACAAGACCGTATTCCTGTCGAACTGGGAGGCGCTCAACGCCGCGGTGCACGAGATCGTGCTCGATCTCGGCGGCTCGATCAGCGCAGAGCATGGCATCGGCCGCATGAAGCGGGACCTCCTGCCCCACGCCAAGGGCGAGGTCGCCATCGAGCTGATGCGCAAGGTCAAGGCGAGCTTCGACCCGAATGGCATTCTGAACCCGGGCAAGCTGCTATGACCGACAAGACTTGGGATCGGACCTGGGACGCGAACTGGGAGGCGATTGACGAGTTCATCGCCGAGCACTTCCTCGAGGAAGACCCGGCGCTCGACGCGACGCTCAAGACCAGCGAGGCGGCGGGTTTGCCCGGGATCCAGGTGGCCCCGCTCCAGGGCAAGCTTCTCATGATGCTGGCCACGGCCGTCGGGGCGCGGAACGTCCTCGAGATCGGCACGCTCGGCGGATACAGCACAATCTGGCTCGCGCGCGGGCTCAGCGACGGCGGGCGCGTCACGACGCTCGAGTTGAACCCCGACTATGCCGAGGTTGCCCGAAGCAACTTTGCCAATGCAGGATTGGCCGACCGCATCGAGGTCCGCGTCGGGGCTGCGCTCGACACGCTCGCCAAGCTCCATGAAGAAGGCGCTGGCCCGTTCGATCTCGTGTTCATCGATGCCGACAAGCCAAGCACGCCCGACTATTTCGACTGGGCAGTAAGGCTAGCCCGCAAGGGCACGCTCATCGTGGTCGACAACGTGGTGCGCGAGGGTGCAATCCTTGCCGCCCAGAGTGACAACAAGCACGTGAAGGGCTTACGCGGTTTCTATGCGCGTGCGGGCGCCGATCCGCGCGTCAGCGCCACTGCCTTTCAGACTGTCGGCAACAAAGGCCATGACGGCCTTGCGGTCGTGCTCGTGACCAAAAACCCGTAGGTTATTTCTTCTCGGTCAAAAGCTCGGCGTGCGCCTTGTCGATGGCCGCCTTGTCCTCATCGCTCACCTTCGGGAATTGGAGATCCAGCGCCTCCATCTGCTCCGCAAGAGCGCCGGCAACCACGAGGCGCGCGAACCACTTCTTGTCGCAGGGAATCACATACCAGGGCGCGTGCTTGGTGGCGGTGTTGCGGATCGTGTCCTCATAGACCTCCTGATACTGATCCCATAGCTTGCGCTCGGCCACATCGTAGGGGGAAAACTTCCAAGTTTTGTCGGGATCGTCCACGCGGGCGAGCAGGCGCTTTAATTGCTCTTCCTTCGAGATGTTGAGGAAGAATTTGAGGGGCACGGTGCCGTTTCGCGCCAGGTGCCGCTCGAAGTCGTTGATGTCCTGAAAGCGCTGCTTCCAGATATCTTTGGTGACGAGCTTCGGCGGGATGTTTTGTTTCTCCAACAGATCCTTGTGCACGCGCACCACGATGGTCTCTTCGTAGTAGGAGCGGTTGAAGATGCCAATGTTGCCGCGCATGGGCAGTGCCACGTAGCAGCGCCAGAGGAAATCGTGGGCGAGCTCTACGTGGCTTGGCTGCTTGAAGGAATGAACCTGACAGCCTTGCGGATTGACGCCCGACAACACGTGCTTGATCACGCCATCCTTGCCGGCAGTGTCGATGCCCTGCAGGACCATGAGGATGGCCCACTTGCCTTCGGCGTAGAGCTTCTCCTGGAGCTTGGAGAGCCGCTTCACGTCGGCTTCGAGAATCTCCTTGCCGTCCTTCTTGTCGAAGTCGACGTCGCCGGTATCGCCTGGATCGTAGTCCTTGAGCTTGAACTTCTCACCATCGGTGACGCGATAACGCTCGATGACCTTGGCCGAAAGCATCGTTCAATTCCTCCCTCACCCGCCTAGAGCAGCGATGGCTGGAGCGGCTCCAGGATGCCGGGCTCGTCTTTTCGTGAATCGTTGATCTTCGGATGCATCTCAGTCATGTCGAACAGATCATCTGCGGCCGGTGCAAGCAAGGCAATCGCTTGCTCGGCCTTCGTGTCGTTAACGTCGAGCCAAGCGGAATACTGCTCCGGCTCCAGCACCGCGGGCATGCGGTCGTGGAGTGCCGCAACGGTTCGGTTGGCGGGACATGTTAGGATCGCGACGGTGTCGATCTCACCGCCTTGCGGATCGCGCCAGCGCTCGTAGATGCCGGCGAAGGCGATCAGCCGGGGGCTTCGCGGACTTAGCAGAAACGGCCGCCGTTTCCCCTTGGGCCCGGTCCACTCGTAGAAGCCGTCGGCCGGAACCAAGCACCGGCGAAAGCGCATGGCGTTGCGGAACGAGGGCTTGGTCAGCACCTCCTCCGAGCGGGCGTTGATCAGGGTCGGGAAAGTCTTGGGGTCTTTGACGAAGGCCGGCAGCAGCCCCCACCGCATCAGCGCGAAGCGCCGCGCCCCGTCTCGATCGAGATGCACCACGGGAATTGGCTGCGTCGGGGCGATGTTGTAGCGCGCCGGAAAATTGGGCGTGTCGGCGTAGCCGAAATAGGCACGGACCGCCTCGGGCGGCGTGGTCAGGTTATAGCGCGAGCACATTCGAGAACCTTAGTAACACTTTGGCAATCATGATCGGGCAGCTTCTAGTTGAGGACTCTCAGGTATCGCGTCCATGTTCGCTGACGAAAATCGTAACGCCCGCCAGGCGGAAATCCAGGAAGATGTAAGCCGCGAGGACATCGTCTCTGCCTTCCGGACGGCGATGGTCGGCCACTTTCGTTCGCACATTCCGGGCACCAACATCAACGAATCGACGCTGCTTGCCAGCGACTATCTCAACCATTTCCACGAGCTCATCATGCTGCTCGAGGCGTTGTCCTCCGAGCCGGAAGCCTTCGCCAACGACCTTCTCTCGTGGCGGCCTTTGACCTACGAGGAGCACTTCTCGCAGTCGGGCTTCCGCGACAAGAATCTCGCGATCGCCGCCTACCGCCGCGCACCGCCCAAGATCCGCGCGCGATTCGATGAGGCCGTGGCGCGGCTTCACGGCGAGGCTCTCACACTCGTCGCCACGGTTGGCGCCCAAATCGAAAGCGGCAACGGGCTGGACAAGACCTGCCTCGGTGCGGCCCAGCGGCTGCGCACCCTCATCGAAGAGGCGAACGCCATCGCCAATGGCGACGTCGTCGATGGGGCCGGAAAGCCCGAGGCCCGTGGCGAGACAAGCGGCCAGGCCGCTATCGACGCCTTGTTCGACGACCGCTGACAGCGCGGTTTTGGGGCCTGGCGGCTCCTGCCCCAGCGGCTAGATTTGAACAAGAATTGGCGCTACTCAGGGCCTGATGGGACTGTTTCCAAAGCGTCTGGTGCTACTGGCCGCAGGGGCCCTATGGGTCGCCCTGGGAACGTGTGCTGCGCCCCATCAAGCCAAAGCCCAGTTCTTCTGGTGGTTCGATCAACCAAAGAAGCAGGCCAAGCCACGAGCGCGGGCCAGACCGCCTGGGGACGATCTGCCTCCTATCACACCGCGTGAAAGCTCGGCCCCGCCGCCGCCAGACGACCGGCCCTACGACAACAAGCTGATGCGGCTCGCCGAGATCCTCGGCGCGGTGCACTACCTGCGTGAGCTGTGCGGCGCCGACGAGGGCCAGCTGTGGCGCGACCAGATGAAGGAGATCCTCAAGAGCGAGGGGACGACCGCCGTACGTCGGGCAAAGCTGGTCAACAGCTTCAATGATGGTTACCGGGGCTTCCGCCGCACCTACCGGACCTGCACCCAATCAGCCACCTTGGCCACGCGGCGGTTCTCCAGCGAGGGCGCCACGATCGCCGCGGCGCTCGCCCAGACCTCGGTCTTCGCCAGCGGACCTACCGCTCAGGTCCAGGAGAAACCGGCTAACGCCGACGCGCAAGGCGCTGGTGCCGCTCCGCAGGCGGCTGCATCGCAAAGGCCAGCGGAGCCAGAACCGCCCGATTAGGCGTCCCAATTAAGCGTAACAGTTAACCGTTAGTTCACTCTGTCCCACCGGCGGCGGAACAGGGGTGTAATTGTGACACTCCAGGGTTCTCGAATGCCGAGAGGGGCACTCCAGGTGCGGACGGCAAAGCGACCAATGCAATCGCCGATGACCGAGGTGCAGAAGCACGCGGCGCTGCGCTACATCCTCGATGCGTGGGAGGAAGCGTTGCACGACGGCATCGAGCCGGAAATGCTGGCCAATGCTGCTCTGTTCGCAGCCCTGGCAGATCTCATCGACTCCTATGGCGAAGACGCGGTGGCGAAGATGACCAGCGGGTTGTCGCGCCGGATCCAGCACGGCGAGTTTACGCTCCGCCGCACAGCGCAGTAGCGGGCCCTAGCGGAAGTAGCGCACCAATCCTTCTACGATCAACGCGGCGCCAAAGCTGAACAGGATGAAGCCGGCAACCCGGTTGATGACGTTCAACCGGCTCTCGGTGAGCTTGTGCCGGATGGTGGCAATTAGCTCCGACAACCCGAGCCACCAAAGCAGGCTGCCACCCATGATCGAGGCGACCAGAATGAGTGCCTCGAGATTGGTGTTGAGGCCGCCGATCAGCGAGCCGAGGCCACCGATCATGGCCGCCATGCCGAGAATGGCGCCTGGATTGGTGACCGTCAGTACGAAGGTCTGCGGGATGATCCCGGTATGCTCCAGAAGATGGGAGCGCTCGTGTGCGGGCGTCATCATCACCGGGCGGCACAGCAGGAGCGCCAGGCCGAAGCCGATCAGAAGGATGCCGCCGACAAACTGGATGATGTCACCATAGGCAATCATGACGTCTGAGATGGCCGCGACGCTGAAGGCGCCGATCGCGGCCAGCACACCATCACCAAGCACCGCGCCGATACCGGCGGCCAAGCCGCCCCAGAACCCGCGCGACACCGCCCGCTGAATCACCAGCACATTGACCGGGCCGATCGGGGCGGCCATGAGCACGCCGATGCCTAGCCCGGCGAGCACGAGCTGGATGCCGGACAGCACAATTTGCGCTCCTGCGTGCAATGCTTCTGGCCTATTCGCTACTCACGGCGGGAACGCCGGCGATGCGCGTTCGCCCACGCGAGACCCAGGCTTGCGCTTGTCGACCGATCTGCGAGATTGATTGAGCGCTCATGGAGTGGTGCATGAATCGCTGGAAATACGTGGTCATTATTGCCGCATTGGTAGCTGGCACTGCCGCCCTTGTCTACGCTAAGGACGGCGAGAAAGCGGCACAAGTTCCCAAAGAGGCCGCTGGCGCGCAGGCCGACGGCGACCTTCCGTCCGAACCAGCCAGAACAAGTGAGGTGATCCAGTCGGACGGTCAGAAACTCAAGGTGCTGTACGACTTCAAGCCTTTGCCGGAGCCCGTACAGCGCACGCTAGCCGACATCATTTTCACGGCGGAGACGGGCAGCATGCAGGCGATGCGGCCGGTGCTCGAATCGCGCGAGTTCAAGCCTATGGTCGCAGCCGAATTCGTGTCCGACCCGGTTGCATACTGGAAAGAACACTCCATCGATGGCACGGGGCGCGATGTGCTCGCCGCCATGCTGAACATGCTCGCCTTTGGCTTCGTGCTGACGGGCGAGGGCTCAGACGCGATGTATGTGTGGCCCTATTTCGCCGAGGCCGACATCACCAAGCTCACGCCGGCACAACAGGTGGAGTTCTACCGCGCCGTGCCACCCGAGCGCGCGGCCGCCATGAAGAAGAGCGGGAAGTACGACTACTACCGGCTCGGCATCTCGCCAAACGGCGTCTGGCATTATTTCATTCAGTAGGGTGTGGGGCAGCGCCTCACCGAAACGTACCGGCGCGCCGCCCGCTTGACCTAACCGCCGTCCCACATGGCGAGCCTGCCGCGCACGACGGTGCCGACCGGCCAGCCCTTGACTTTGCGTCCGGCAAACGGGGTCCAGCCGCATTTAGAGCCGATCCACGCATCGTCAATGATGCGCTCCGCCTTGAGGTCGACGATCGTTAGGTCGGCGTCATAGCCAACGGCGATGCGTCCCTGCCAGCGATGCCGAACAGGCGCTGCGGGCCGGCGCTGGTGAGATCGACGAAGCGTGCGAGGCTCAAGCGACCGGCGTTGACGTGGTCGAGCATCACCGGCACCAGCGTCTGCACACCAGGCATGCCAGACGGGGTGGCGGGATAGGTGCCGGCCTCTCCTCAAGGGTGCGGCGTGGTCAGAGCCGAGCACGTCGACCACGCCTTGCGACACGCCCCACCACAACAGCTCCTGATGCGCGCGATCGCGAAGCGGCGGATTCATTTGCGCCTTGGTGCCGAGCATCTCGTAGGCCTCGGGCGTGGCAAGCGTGAGATGCTGCGGCGTGACCTCGACGCTCGCGACATCTTTGTGGAGCGCGAGAAGCTCCATCTCGGCGCCGGTCGAGACGTGGAGAATATGAATGCGTTTGCCCGCATTCGTGGCGAGGCGCAGCAGACGCTCGGTGGAAGAGCGCCGCGATCGGATCACGCCATTCGCTATGGCTCGATGGGTCGCCTTGTCGCTGCACGCCAACGCGCCTTCAGCCGTGCCTCGTCCTCCGAATGGAAGGCGGCGCGACGCCTGATGTTCTCCAGAACCCGCGCCAGGGTCTCCCCGTCGTCAACCAACAGGTCTCCGGTGGATGAGCCGGCAAAGACCTTGACGCCAGCGGCGCCCGGCAGGCGCCCAGATCGCGAAGCTGATCGACATTGTCGCGGGAGGCGCCAATGAAGAAAGCGAAGTCGCAATACATGCGGCCGGTAGCAGCGGCCACCTTCTTGGCCAAGGCCTCGCCGCTTGTGGTGGGGCTTCGTGGCCCGGCATCTCGAATACAGCGGTGACGCCGCTACCGCAGCGGCTCCCGGACTCAAGGTCCTCCTTGTGCTCCATCCCCGGCTCGCGGAAATGCACCTGGGTGTCGATGACGCCGGGAAGGATATGCAGACCCTGCGCATTGACGGTCTCGCCGGCGAGCCCCTCGGCGATATCGCCGATCGCCGCAATTCGCCCGTCCATCACGCCAATATCGGCGATGCCCTCGCCAGCGTGGTTGACGACGGTCCCGCCCTTGAACACGAGATCGTAGGTCTCGGCCATGATCGAGGGTCAGCCTCCTTGCGGGCCTCCGCCCGCGCCCATAGATTCGTCCGCCTTGGTAGCAGAAGGGCGTCCCATGAGCCATTGCCAAGCGGCAGTGCTTTCAGACCGTGCCGTACTCAGCGTCACGGGCGCGGATGCGCGCAAGTTTCTGCAAGGCGTCATCACCAGCGATATCAACAAGGTCGATCAGGACACGCCATCCATACGGGGCTGCTCAGTCCACAAGGAAAGATCCTGTTCGACTTCTTCGTGGTGGCGGCAAACGACGGCTTCCTCATCGACGTCGCACGGGAGAAGGCAGTGGAACTCGTAACCCGGCTCGGCTTCTATCGCTTGCGGGCGGCGGTCGAGATTGCCGAGCAAACTTCGGGATCTGAGGTCGGGCGGTGTGGGGCGACACACCCAACCTTCCTGATGGCGCCATTGCTTTTGCCGATCCGCGGCTGCCCGAGCTTGGCATGCGCGCGATCCTTGCTTCGGACGCAGATGCACGCACGCTTGGTTGCGAGGCTCCGGAAGCGGAGTATCATACGCAGCGCATCAAGCTCGGTGTGCCTGAAGGCGGCCGTGACTACGCATTCGGCGAGACGTTTCCGCATGAGGCTCTATTCGATCAGCTGAACGGCGTCGACTTCCATAAGGGCTGCTTCGTCGGACAGGAGGCTGTGCGCATGGAGCATCGCGGCACAGCACGGAGCCGGATTGTTCCGGTTGTGGGAGACTCACCTGACAGTTGGCGCCGACGTCGAGGCAGGCGGCTTTGCCGCTCGGCTCTGTCGGATCTGTTGCCGGCACATCGGGCCTCGTGATGATCAGGCCTGACCGCGCCGGCGATGCGGCGGCACGAGGCACACCGCTCATGGCTGGCGATATCGCCACTGCCGCTACGCCGCCCATCTTTCGCAACGTTCGACGTGCCGTCGAAAGTGTCCTCATGAACCGTTCAGAGTCAAAACGTTGCCCGGCCTGGCACTGATCTGCCTTACGTCGCCTATCACGACGACGAATGGGGCGTGCCTGAGCGCGACGATCGTGCCTCGTACGAGAAGCTCGTCCTCGATGGATTCCAGGCCGGTCTTTCGGGATCACGATCCTGCGCAAGCGTGACGCTTTCCGCCGGGCGTTCGATGACTTCGCGCCGGAGAAGATCGCCCGCTATCAGCCCAAGAAAGTCGCCGCGTTGATGCAGGACGGTGCGCATCGTACGTAACCGGATGAAGATCGAGGGCGCGATTAGCGTCGGCGGCCTGGCTGGACACTATGGAGAGGGGTCCCGGGTTTTCAGCGCTGCTGTGGGACTACGTTGACGGCACACCGGTCGTCAATCGCTACAAGACGATCAAGCAAGTCCCGGCGGAGACGGCGCTGTCACGCGCCATCTCCAAGGACCTAAAATTGCGGGGCTTCAAATTTTGCGGACCGACGATCGTCTACGCTTTCATGCAGGCGACCGGCATGGTCAACGACCACCTGACGAGCTGTCCTCGCCATGCGGCCTGCATCGCGCTTGGCCGATCTTGATTAACCGCGGCCGCGCGGGTCCATGCTGCGCGGATAGGTGCGCTCCTCCTGGATCCTGCCGTTCCGCTTGCGGATGCGAACGGACCCCATTTTCTTGACGGCTCTCGCCAAGACGCCGCCTTTTGTGGCTGCCGCCTTGGTCTTGAACCTCTTCACGACTTTACCTGAGCCCTCGTGTTTCAATTCCCATTTCTTGGTCTTATCGTTGTGGCTAAGGGAATATCTGGGCAGTTTCGCCATTGTGCGTCTCCTGACTCTCTGATTTGAGGCTGCCTCTACTCAAATACGCAAGCGAGACCCAGTATGAATGGCACTGGCAAGACCATTCGTCCTGCTTTGCTTTTTCTAACCAAGGCCTTTGACGTATTGGCTTGGTCTGGACCAAAGCCGCAGCGCGTTCGACGAGGACTAGACAACCATGAGTAACGCCGACACCAATTCAGCACCGCGCGCCTGGCAGCGCATGCTGAGCGGGCGGCGGCTCGACCTGCTCGACCCCTCGCCGCTCGACATCGAGATCGAGGACATCGCTCATGGGCTCGCGCGCGTCGGTAGGTGGAATGGGCAGACCCCGTGGCGATCATGCTTCCTCTCGGTGGCTGGAGCACAGCCTCTGGTCGAGGAGATCGCGGCTTTATCTCAAGTCCTGCTCTGCCGCAAGACCTCCGGCTGGCCGCGTTGCTGCACGATGCGCCCGAATACGTCATCGGCGACCTGATTAGCCCGTTCAAGGCGGCGCTCACGCTCGACTATCGCGCCTTCGAGGCGAAGCTGCTTGCCGCCATTCATGTCCGCTTTGGCCTGCCGCCGGAGCTGCCCGAGAACGCCGCCAAGCTGATCAAGCGGGCCGACAAGATCGCCGCTTATTATGAGGCGACTGGCCTTGCGGGAATTCTCCCGAGGAAGCGCGGCGGTTTTTCGGCCAGCCCCGGGGCTTGAGCTCGGCCCTTGTCAACAGGCTGTCGCAGTTAGGCCCCCTTCCTGCCGCAGAGGGAGAGGCAAGGTTCTTAAAACGGTTTCATGAGCTTGTCAGATGAGGGGCGAAACCACAGATAGTGATTCGGAAGGCAGAGCCCGATGGATACGCTGATTTCGCCCCGAGACCGACTAAGGTAGCGTCCGCCATGTCTCCCGATACGATTTTCGTCGCCCCCTTGAGCCTCGTGCAGGCCACCGTCGCCGATGCCCGCGTGAGCCACCGCACCTCACCACTGGGGAGATGATGATCGATACGCCACCGACGATCGAGCAGAACCGGCATCTCAGGCTGTCGATGAACGATATTTGCGACCCGCAGCCCGGCCTCGTCGTCCCTTGCGAATCTCATGTCGATGAACTGATCCAGTTCGCCTGATCGGCCAAGAAGGCACCCTCTTGACCATCGCCGGGGTCAGCATCACGGGTCCACGGCGTCGCTCTCGATCTCGCCTGCGCGCTCAACCCGGACATGGATCGAGCAATGCGCTGCCGGCGACAGGCGCGCCTCACCCACCGCCTATCCCAACCGGCGTCTGGTGTGGCGCTCGCCGATTCGGTGCTGTCGCGGCAGGGGCGCATGAGCCAGGCGGTCGAGCATATCGGCCGCGGCCAACTCGCCGAGGAGGGCCAGGTGATTCTCGCTCCCAGCCAGGCTGGCCGCTTGAGCCATGGCTCAAGCTCACCGCAAGGCGGCAACGCCCGCGGAGACGTCTAACAGCGAACTAAATCGAGCTGACCCGTCGCCGCCATCGTCACGGTGCGCGATCAGCAGCTCGCCATTCGCCGCCCAGCCGGGACGGCGGGCCCGGCACCGTGACGCGCTTCCGTTCGGCCCTGTCTCCGCGTGCCTCACCCGCACGCTGGACGGGCCTGTTGGTTCGGGTGAAGCGCCAGACGGGCATCGAACTCGGCCATGTGGATAAACTCTACACATTCGGCGACTGGGACGGTAAAGCGAGCCTGGCGGTGCGGCCACACGCCTTTGTATTATCTGGCGCTGACCGGGGCGCTGGCGGAGAGATGATGGTCCCATTGGCCCTATGGTACGCCTATTTCCGTGGAGGACTGGCGGCATGGAAAGCCTCGAGATCCTCACCGAGGAGATCGAGCCGCGGCTGAAGGCATGGGCGGAGCGGCCCCCTTCCCGGGATGAGCCCGCTCGTCCCTTGCGCCGGCCGGAACGGCTCAAGATCGGCTTCGGCATCGGCGGCGGCTGGGACGAGGAGAAAGTCTTGGAGCGCTACGAGCTGCTCTATGAGGCAGGTCTCGTGGAGGAGGCGAAGCGCGATGGGAGGTCCGCCGCCCAGCACTGGGACAAGCTGCCCGAGCTCGGCCGGCCCATGGCGCTCGATCACCGCCGCATCCTGGCCACGGCGATGGGGCGCTTGCGCGGCAAACTGAAATATCGGCCCGTGGTGTTCGAACTGCTGCCGCCGGAGTTCACCCTCTACGATCTGCAAAAGACGGTTGAAGCGATCTCGGGCACGCTGCTGCACAAGCAGAATTTCCGTCGACTGGTGGAGAAAGGCGGGTTGGTCGAGCCGACCGGCAACGTCTCCACGGAGACCGGCGGGCGGCCGGCCCGACTTTACCGCTTCCGCCGCGAGGTGGTGCTCGAGCGTCCGGCTCCCGGGCTCCGGGTCAAGGCGGGTCGAGGCTAGTCGGAGTGCCTATGCGTGGTGAGGCGAAAGTGGGAAGAAGTTTGCGGCCGCACGGACTGGCGATCGTTGCGCTCGTGATGACCTTGCTGATGCCTGCATCAGGTCAAGCGCAAGACGAGGTCATCGCCACCGAGACGGGCAAGATCAAGGTTGAAACCTTGGCATCAGGACTTGAGCGGCCCTGGGGGATCGCATTTCTTCCCGACGGGCGCATGTTGGTGACGGAACGCGCTGGCCGGCTTCGTATCCTTGGTCAAGACGGCACCTTGTCTGAGCCGCTTACCGGCGTGCCCGAAGTCTACGCCAAAGGACAAGGCGGTCTGCTCGACGTAGCCATCGGGCCGAAATTCAAAACCACCAAGTTCGTATACATCTCCTATGCGGAGCCCGGCGAAGGCGGCGCAGGCACTGCGGTGGCACGCGGACGGCTGACTGAGAGTGGACTTGAGGATGTCAAGGTGGTGTTCCGGCAAACGCCGAAGGTCTCGGGTGGGAATCATTTCGGAGGCCGGCTCGCTTTCACACCGCACGACAAACTGTTCATCACCCTCGGCGAGCGGTTCAAATTCGATCCGGCGCAGGATCTCGACAGCCATCTCGGCAAGATCGTTCGCATCAATCCTGACGGTTCGGTGCCGCCCGATAATCCGTTCATCGGCCAAAAGGATGCGCAGCCGGAGATCTGGTCCTACGGTCACCGCAACGTTCAAGGCGCGGCTATTCATCCCGAGACGGGCAAGCTATGGGAGACCGAATTCGGTCCACGTGGCGGCGACGAGCTGAACATCCCTGCCCCCGGCATGAACTACGGTTGGCCGGTGGTGAGCTGGGGCGATCATTACGACGGCAAAGACATCCCCGATCCGCCGACCCATCCTGAATTCGCCGACGCCATTTATCATTGGACGCCCGTAATCTCGCCGTCAGGCATCGCATTTTACACTGCAGATGCCATTCCCGCGTGGAAGGGCAATCTCTTGATCAGCGGACTTTCTTCTCAAGCCATCACGCGACTCACCCTCGACGGCGAAAAGGTCACGGGCGAGGAGCGCATCCCCATGGGCGCGCGCATCCGCGACGTGGCACAAGGGCTGGACGGAGCCGTCTACGTGCTGACCGACGAGGCGGACGGCAAGGTTCTGCGCCTCACGGCCGATAGTCCGTGACTCCCCCGCTCTCTTTGGGCTTTTTCGGGCGGTTTGGCCGGTCGCCTGCTCTGCGCGCGTTCGATGCCGCATTGCGTGAAGTCGATCTCCATCCGAACCTCGTTCCTGAGGCAGTCAAGCTCACCGCCGTGAAAATGATCATGGAACAAACGGGGCGCGACGAGCCCGGTCCAGACGCGCAACGCGCGGCGGCCGAGGTCATCGCCTACTGCATGATTGGCGCGGATGCGTTCGCCGCGGCCAATGGGCCTGCACGAGCGGAAAAAGTCGAGCGGCGGATCGAGGCTGCGCTCTCCCACGGCACGAGCCTCGACGCCAGGCTCATCCTGCTGACACTTCATGCAAAAGTGATTCAGCCGAGCGTGATCGAGCACTTTGGGCTAGAAACCGCTTCCGATTGAAATCGACCAAGGACCTATTGTTGCCGCACTGGCAGCCGATTGAAGGCGCCCTCCAGCAACCGCCCCGACCTTTACGACCGAACCTCATGGCACCAATCATTTCCATCGAAGATTTGTGGAAAGCCTACGCCCAGGGTTTCGAGGCGCTCAAAGGCATCAATCTCGTCATCAACAAGGGCGAGATCTTCGCACTGCTCGGACCAAACGGCGCCGGCAAGACAACACTCATCAGCATTGTCTGCGGCATCGTCACGCCGACGTCAGGAACGGTCACGGTGGGCGGTCACGACATCATCAAGGACTACCGGGCCGCACGTGAAATGATCGGGCTCGTTCCCCAAGAGCTCACTGCCGACATGTTCGAGACGGTGTGGGGCACGGTCTCGTTCAGCCGCGGGCTGTTCGGCAAATGGCCCAATCCGGCCCATATCGAGAAAGTGCTGAAGGATCTTTCCTTGTGGGACAAGAAGGATTCCAAGCTCATCACGCTGTCAGGCGGCATGAAGCGGCGCGTCCTCATCGCCAAGGCCTTAGCGCACGAGCCGACGGTCCTATTCCTTGACGAACCCACCGCCGGCGTCGACGTCGAGCTGCGCAAGGAGATGTGGCAGGTGGTGCGGAACCTGCGCGATTCCGGCGTGACCATCATTCTCACCACCCACTACATTCATGAAGCCGAGGACATGGCTGACAGGATCGGCGTCATCAACAAGGGCGAGCTGATCCTGGTAGAGGACAAGGACGAGTTGATGCACAAGCTCGGCAAGAAGCAATTGACCCTCCAGCTGCATGAGACGCTCGACAACATCCCGCCTGAGCTCAACGGCCACCACCTGACCTTGGCCAATGGCGGCAGCGAGCTCATCTACACCTATGACAGCCAGGGGCCGCGCACCGGCATCACGCACCTGCTAACCGATCTCGGGCAGGCCGGCATCCGCTTCAAGGATCTCGATACGACGCAGAGCTCACTGGAGGACATCTTCGTCGACTTGGTGAGGCGCGACCGATGAACCTGCCGGCAATCATCGCGATTTATAAGTTTGAGATGGCGCGGTGGGGACGCACGTTCCTGCAAAGCCTGGTCTCACCGGTCATCGCCACGTCGCTCTATTTCGTGGTGTTCGGTGCCGCTATCGGTTCGCGCATCAGCGAGATCGAGGGCGTGCCGTATGGCGCGTTCATCGTGCCGGGGCTGATCATGCTGACGCTGCTCACTCAGAGCGTCGCCAATGCGTCCTTCGGCATTTACTTCCCGCGTTTCACCGGCACGATTTACGAGCATCTTTCGGCGCCGATCTCGCCGGTCGAGATCGTGACCGGCTATGTGGGTGCCGCGGCCACCAAGTCGATCATCATAGGCTTGATCATTCTTGGGACGGCGACGCTGTTCGTGCCGCTCAAGATCGATCATCCGATGTGGATGGTGGGGTTCTTGGTGCTCACGGCCGTGACGTTCAGCCTGCTTGGATTCGTCATCGGCATTTGGGCGGACGGTTTCGAGCAACTCCAGCTCGTGCCGCTGCTAATTATCACCCCCCTCACCTTCCTTGGCGGCACGTTCTATTCGATCAACGTCCTGCCGCCGATCTGGCAAAAGATCTCGCTCATCAACCCGGTTGTGTATCTGGTCAGTGGTTTTCGCTGGAGCTTCTACGGCACAGCGGATGTGAGCGTGGAAGTCAGTCTCGCCATGATCGCGCTGTTCCTGGTTATCTGCCTCGGCCTCGTCTGGTGGATTTTCAAGACCGGCTATCGGCTGAAAAGCTAGCGCGGCGTGATTTCAGCAATTTCTAGAGTTGGTGAACGCCGAGACTTGGGCTGGCAGAATGCCGCAGACTTAGTGCGCCCGGCTGCCTAGTATTTAGTGTCCTAAGCCCCTATATATAGATCAACCTGCTCCAAAAGAATTTTCCCAATGTTTTCGCTCGAACTAAGGTAACATTCCATGTCCTCAATCGATTTCACAGCATCAGCAGAACTCTTTCCCGCCAGGAGCTGGAAGGCACGGTCGCGCGGCATCAGCTACAAGCGCTTCGATGACGCTGCTGAAGCTGTCCGTTATGCCATTGAAGAGCTTCCGCCCGAGTGCCTGTTGGGCACCTATCTCGAGGTCGATGAGGAGCGGTTCGACAGCCAGGGAATCCGGCGCCTGTATGACCGCGCCGACTTTCCTCGGAAGCGGGCGTCGCGCGCCGCCAAAACGAAGCGCGCAAGAAAGCGCCAAAACTAACAAGCCGCCCCCGAAGGGACGGCTCTCGTTTCACCAAGGCTGCGTCGTCCGCTGAGGACTACGCGGCCTTAATATTTGCAACAGCAGTCTTGCCGCTGCGGCGGTCTATTTCGGTGTCAAACGACACCTTCTGGCCTTCAGCCAAGCTAGACATGCCGGCACGCTCAAGCGCAGTGGCGTGGACGAACACGTCCTTGCCTCCGTCGTCAGGCTGGATGAATCCGAAGCCCTTTTGCGTGTTGTAGAATTTCACAGTTCCCGTAGTCATCGGGTCGTCCTTTCGTTTAGTCGGTACAGTCGTGCTCAAGACCAAGCGGTTGCATGGTCTGAAGCGTGATGTCGATGTTTGGGAGGGTCTGAACGTGCGCAAAACGCGACGGCCACATGGTCCGGCCAAATGTCGATTTGCGCTACATAGTCTGTAACAGTGGCTTTTACAAGGCGCTTGATGCCGTTGCATGTTAGGGACCGAGCAGAAATCGGGTGAACGGGGGAAAAATGGCTGACCACGCCGCAACAGGCACGCTGCAGTCGGGTGATGAGCCGACACTTCACCGCTCGATCGGGCCGACGCAAATGGCCCTCTACGGCCTCGGCAGCATGCTCGGTGCCGGCGTCTACGGACTGATCGGCAAGGCCGCGGGTCAAGTCGGCAATGCTGTGTGGCTTGCCTTCGTCGTTGCACTGATTGCCGCGTTGCTCACCGCTCTTTCTTACGCATCGCTCGGCTCGCGTTATCCGCGCGCGGCGGGCGCGGCTTACGTTACCCAGCGCGCCTACGGTTTCCCGCTGTTAAGCTTCATGGTCGGGCTTGCGCTCGTGTGCTCCGGCCTTACCTCGATCGCCACGCAAAGCCGCGTGTTCGCCGCCAACCTGATCGAGCTATTCGGCCTCGAGGGGGTGTCGATCGCCTGGCTCGCGCTGGGCTTCTTGCTCGTCATGACCGGCATCGTGTTCCGTGGCATTCGCGAGTCGATGTGGGTGAACGTGCTATGCACGTTGGTAGAGGCGTCGGGACTTATCCTGGTCGTAGTAGTCGGCATTTCCTATTGGGGCTCGGTCGACTATCTGGAGACGCCTGCGGCGCCGGGCGACGATCATGCCATCCTGCTCGTCATGCAGGGCGCGGTTCTCGCCTTCTTTGCCTTCATCGGTTTTGAGGACATGTACAACGTCGCCGAGGAAGTGCGCGACCCGCGACGAACCATTCCAATTGGGCTGATCACCGCCATGGCGGTGGCCGCGGTGCTCTATATCGCCGTAGCAATCACGGCGGTGTCCGTCGTGTCCTGGCAGGAGCTTGCGACAGCACCTGGTCCCATTACCGAGGTCGTGTCGCGCGCAGCACCCTTTATCCCGCCTGTCGTATTCACTGGAATCACGCTGTTCGCCGTAGCCAATACCGGGCTCGTCAACTACGTCACGGCCTCTCGGCTGCTCTACGGCATGGCTCGCCAGGGGCTGCTGCCTTCGCTTCTCGGCAACGTCCATGTAGGCCGGCGTACCCCCCATATCGCCATCGCCGCGCTGTTTCTCATTCTTGCGCCTCTTGCGCTCACCGGCACGATCTCCGAGCTGGCGTCAGCCACGGTGCTGCTTCTGCTCGCGGTGTTCACCGTGGTGAACGGGTCGCTTTTCATCCTGAAGCGGCGCAAGGGCGAGACCCCGGGTGCATTCGAGATTCCGAGTTTCGTGCCGGCGCTTGGCATGGTCGTCTGCCTCACGCTGATCGTGGTGCGCGTTTCGACCGGCGACTGGCGTGCGCCCGCGATCGCCGGGGGACTTCTGCTTGGATGCTTCTTGATCTATGCGGCAATGCGTGCGCGAGGAGCGGGCGTCGTCACCGAGAACGACGACTAGGACGCCCTCAAGCGGTGCGGCGGATGGCGCTGATCGCCCCGCCGATTCAGGCGGCGTACGTAGGTAATCGTCGCGTCCGGCCGCTCGGCCTTGACCTTGAGCGCCGCAATCAGGGCGTCCTCGGCTCTGACCACGATCCGGTCACCCCTGCCTTCAACGCTGATGCCGACGGTGAATTGCGACTGCATGGACGACTCCTGCTGGACCACTCAAGCCTAGCCAAAACGGCGCTCGGGGGCATCAAAGATCATGCGCCCTGTGCAAGAATATCCTTGCGACAGGCAGCGCTCAGCGCGTTTTAGGCGAAATCAGGGAGTCGACGCGGCGAGGCTTCCCTCGGGCTTCCGCGGCGGAACCGGTGCCGTTTCGGCAACGGGCGTCGAAGCGGGGGGCGATACGGCATCAGTGGCGTCGATCGCAGCCGCCACCGCGCCGTCGAGCCCGTAGACGTCTGCGAAGGTCCGCACCTTGCCGTCGGCATCGGCCACGGCGGTGAAGTAGGTTGTATGGACGGGAATATGATGGTCGAGAGCGACGGAAGCGTCATAGCCGTCATCGAGAAGCTTCTGGACCTTGCTCGTCGGCCAACCTTTGTCCTCAGCTAGCAGTACCGCAGCCACCTTGCCGGGATTGTCGACACGCGGGCAGTTGTGCCCCTCGGCGCGAACCTCCTTGTCCAACAGGTCGCGCTTGATCGTGTCGTGCATGTAGACGATGTGCTTGTTGGGATAGAGGAACTTCACCTTACCTAAGACATTGTTCGGTCCCGGCGCCTGGTGAAAGCTGATTGCTCCCATATTCACGCTTTTCCAGTCGATGCTTCCAGCGTCGACCAGCTTACCGTTGTATCTCACTTTGAGGCCATGTTGCTTCAGGATGGCCGTATTGCTGCTGAACAAGCCGCCACCACCCCGCAATTTCGGTAAGAGGTCCTCTCTGACGATGGTGGGTGGCACTGTCCACTCGGGATTGAACACGATGGTCTTCATGTCGGCAGAGAACACGGGGGTGGCATAAGCCAGCTTGCCGACGACAATCTTCTCCGAATGGATCGTCTTGTTGTCCTTGACGATGTACATCATGAACTCGGGCGAATTCAGCCACACATAAAGCGACCCGAGATCCGTCGGCATCCAGCGCCAGCGTTCCATATTGACGAGCAGCTTCTTGATGTCTTGCTTGCTTTCGCCTGCGCGCGCCTTGAGGAGCGCTTGGCGCAACAGCAGGAATTGCGCGTGCTTCGGATTCAGTTCCCTGAGGTAAGCATCAGGCGTCTCTGCCGCGGCGATCTCGGTCAGCACGGTGTTGGGATCGCGGAGCCGTGGCTTCTGATCGACGATCTTGCTGAGCGCCGAGGGGTCAGCACGACCGCCGCGCGCCTGACGCGCATATTTCAGGACGGCGAGTGTGATCGCGACCTCGGCGGCCGCCTGATCCTCTGGCACCGTCGGCTGATAGTCGGCCGGTGGCACGGCGAAGGCACTCGCATTGAGACCCCACTCATCGGCCCTGCCAAGCTCGGCAACAATGCTTTGCGCCTCAGGTGAAAGTCCGGCCGTCGTCATCCACAATGCGGGCCCGCTATGCGCGGCATAGAACGCCTCGGCTGCGGCGAGGTCGTCGGGATGCGCGCCTTTGCGCAAGGCGGGATCGTTCAGCTTGAGACGAACGGTGTCGACGATCTGGAGCTTCTCGGGCACCGCGGGCTCGGAAGGCACCACGGCTTCCTCGAGCTCAAGGGGACTTTCGTCTGCGCCGCTGGGCAGGCTGGCGACCGACTCCGCCTCTTGCGCCTCGGTCGCGGCAAGCGCCGCCGGATTGTCAGGAAGATCGATGATCACGGCGGTTGCAGCCGTCTCGGGCTGCTCGCCAGCCGTGAGACCGACAGCCAACGCTGCGGCAAGACCAAGTATGCCTGCCGCGCCAAGGATCGCGACTAAAGACCGTCCACGCATCCCACTGAACCCCGCTCAAGGGCACAGGTTAGTCGCAGATGACCCAAACAGCCACCACGAATTGCCTCATGGTTAGGCGTCTGGACGGTTTTTGGCCCCTCGGGGAGGCCCTCGTTCGCCAATCAAAGGGCCTTGATACGGCCCTTCGAACTCCTATACTCCGTTTGAGAATAGGGTGGGCCGGCCTTGTGCCGGACCTTTTTACACCCCATATATACTCAGTATGAGCATTACTGCTACAGGAGGCCCTGGTTCCATGGCGACAGTTCAAATCGGCACGCCGGAGTGGGAGGCGAAGGCGCAAGCCGCCCTTCCCGAGGCGCTCCTGCCCGATCTCGCCTATACGCCCGAGGTGGCGCGCGAGACTGCGCATCTTTACGAGCGCGTCGCCCGCGTGATCCCGCCGATCGAGTGGCCGGGCTTTGCGCCCTACATCAAGGCGATCAACGACCTGAAGAAGGCCCGGAACGCGGTCGTGCTGGCGCACAACTACATGACGCCGGAGATCTACAATTGCGTCGCCGACGTGATCGGCGACTCGCTTCAGCTTGCCCGCGAGGCGGCCAAGGCCAACGCCGAGGTGATCGTGCAGTGCGGCGTGCATTTCATGGCCGAGACCTCGAAGCTGCTCAATCCGGACAAGAAGGTGCTGATCCCCGATCTGCGCGCGGGCTGCTCGCTCGCCGCGTCGATCACCGGCGCTGACGTGCGCGCTTTGCGCGAAGCCTATCCCGGCGTACCGGTGGTGACCTACGTCAACACCTCTGCCGACGTGAAGGCGGAGTCCGATATCTGCTGCACCTCGTCGAACGCGGTGCGCGTGGTGGAGTCGCTCGGCGCCAAGCGCGTGATCATGATCCCCGACGAGTTCTTGGCCAAGTGGGTGCAGACCCAGACCGACGTCGAGATCATCACCTGGAAGGGCCATTGCGAGGTGCACGAGCGCTTCACGGCCGAAGAGCTGCGCGCTTATCGCGAGGCCGATCCTGGCGTGAAGATCATCGCGCATCCGGAATGTCCGCCGGACGTGATCGAGGAGTCCGACTTCACCGGCTCGACTTCGGGCATGATCAAGTGGGTCATGGACAACCAGCCGTCCAAGGTGCTGCTGGTGACCGAGTGCTCCATGAGTGACAACGTGGCGGTCGAGGCGCCGAACGTCGAGTTCGTGCGGCCGTGCAATCTCTGCCCGCACATGAAGCGCATCACCCTGCCGAAGATCCTGGATAGCCTCGTCTTCATGAAGGAGGAGGTGACCATCGATCCGGCAGTTGCCGACCGGGCCCGTGCCGCGGTCGAGCGGATGATCAACCTCAACCACTAACGGGGCGCGCCCATCGGGCGCCAGGCGGAACGCGATGAGCTTTGGTAAGCCACAATTTCACGCGCATGCGGCCGGCGACAACATCGTTGTCGTCGGTGCCGGCCTTGCCGGCCTGTTCACCGCCCTGAAGCTCGCGCCGCTTCCCGTCACGGTGATATCCCCTGCCCGCCTCGGCGAAGGCGCTTCAAGCCTGTGGGCGCAAGCAGGTATCGCAGCGGCGCTCGCTGAAGGCGACACCCCTGCGGACCACGCTCTCGACACGATCCGCGCAGGCGACGGCATCGTCGACGAGAAGGTGGCGCTGTTCATGGCGCAGGAAGCGCGTGAACGCATCGAGGACCTGCTTCGCTATGGCGTGCCGTTCGACAAGGACCTCGAGGGCCATTTGAGTCTGGGACATGAGGCGGCTCACCGGACCCGGCGCATCCTGCACGTCAAGGGCGATACCGCGGGCCGTGCCATCATGGCGGCAATTACCGCGCGGCGCGCGCCACGCCGTCGATCACCGTGCTCGAAGGCTATGCGGCTCGGGATCTGATTGTGCGCAATGGCCGGGTGCAGGGCATCGCGCTCGCGCCTACCGACAGCGAGACGGACACGCAAGGCTTGGTGCTCCCTGCACGCGCCGTGGTGCTGGCAACCGGCGGCGCCGGCCAGATTTACGCCGTCACCACCAACCCCAAGGAGGCGCGGGGCGAAGGCGTGGCTATCGCCGCACGCGCAGGTGCAGTGATTGCCGACGCGGAATTCGTGCAGTTTCATCCCACGGCGATCGACATCGGCCGCGATCCCGCGCCGCTCGCCACCGAGGCGCTGCGCGGCGAAGGCGCGCTCCTGATCAATGGTCGGGGCGAGCGCTTCATGCGCGCCGTACACGAGGACGCCGAGCTTGCGCCTCGCGACGTGGTGGCGCGTGCCGTCTACCGCGAGATCATGAGCGGACGCGGCGCGTTCCTCGATTGCCGGCCCATCGGATCGGGCTTGGCCGAGAAATTCCCGACCGTGTCTGCGACTTGCCGGGCTGCCGGCATCGATCCCACGCGCGAGCCGATCCCCGTGGCACCGGCGGCGCACTATCACATGGGCGGCATCCTGACGGACGCCCAGGGCCGCAGCACCGTCGATGGACTTTGGGCGTGCGGCGAGGTTGCCTCGACCGGCGCGCACGGCGCCAACCGGCTTGCTTCGAACTCGCTGCTCGAGGCGGTGGTGTTTGGTGCGCGGGTTGCAGGCGACATCGCTGATGCTCTGCCCCCGCTCCCATCACGCGCGATCGCGGCGGCGACAATCGACCTTCTGCCAAACGGCCACAACATAGAGGCCGAGCAAGCGCTTCGCCGCACTATGTCTGAGGACGTTGGCGTGATCCGCGATGCCGGCTCGCTCGCTACGGCCCTCAGCACCATCATTACGCTCGAGCGGGAGGCTGACGGTGATGCCCGTCTCGCCAACATGCTTGCTACGGCAAAGCTCATTACAGCGGCCGCGTTTGCCCGCAAGGAAAGTCGCGGTGCCCAGTTCCGTAGCGATTATCCCGCCTCAGATGAGGCCCAAGCCAAGCGGAGCTATCTCACCCTCGCCAAGGCCGACCACATTGCCCGCGAGGCGGCTGGCGTCTCGAGCCCGCCGCGCCTTCGCGTGGTCGCTCAAGGATGACGCAAGCGCACCCTCTCAAGTCCGAACTGCCCAAGCTGCTCGTGGACCAGGCCGTGACTCGGCCTTGGCCGAGGATCTCGGCCTTGCCGGCGACATCACCACCGACCCGATCATCCCGCCTGACGCGTGGGGGGAAGCTGCGATCGTGGTGCGCAAGCCGGGCGTGATCGCGGGTCTCGACCTCGCCGAAGCGGCCTTCAAAGCCCTCGACCCCGAGGCCGTTTTCACGCGGATAATGGACGACGGCGCAAAGGTCGACGCCGGGACCACCGTGGCAAAGTCAAAGGACGTGCACGCGCGCTGCTCACGGCCGAGCGGACCGCCCTCAACTTCTTCGGCCGGTTGAGCGGCATTGCCACGCTGACGGCTGCATACGTGGAGAAGTCGCAGGCACCGACGCGCATATCGCCTGCACGCGCAAGACAACGCCGGGCTTGCGCGTTTTCGAGAAATATGCGGTGCGGTGCGGCGGCGGGGTCAATCACCGCTTCGGGCTGTATGACGCTGTCCTGGTAAAGGACAACCACATCGCAGCGGCGGGCGGCTTGGAGGCGGCGCTGAAGTTGTTACGTACGCGTGCCGGCCACATGGTCAAGATCGAGGTGGAGGTCGATACGCTCGATCAGCTCGCGGACGCGCTGCGCTTCCCTATCGACGCCGTGCTGCTCGACAATATGGACACCGCGACCCTCAAGAAGGCCGTGGCGATGGCCAAGGGCAAGGTGCTGACGGAAGCATCAGGCGGCGTCGATCTAGAAACTGTGGGGAAATTGCAGCGACGGGCGTCGACCTGATCTCGGTCGGGGCGCTTACTCACTCGCCGCGTAACCTAGACTCATCGCTGGAGTGGTGGCGTAGTAGTACCGGCTACAGCGGTCATAGAACTGCCGACCGAGGTCGATACCGCACTAACTGAACTGGAGACGGCGCTGACGGCAGAGGCCAGAGAGAGCGTCGGCAGCAGGTAACCGGAATCATCGTCGTCGGGCTTGGCCCCCTCATCAGGCTCGATCGACGCCTCGACGAGGTAAGGCTCCTCGTTGCGCTTCTTGTAGAAGATATGCCGACCGATCTTGTCGATCTTGTTCATGCTGCGAGCCCAGCGCGGGCTTACGTAATTTGCATGATAGAACGTTGAATATCCAACCTCGGGAAGCCATTCCTCGCCGGTCATGATTTTATTGGCGAGATCCTGGGCCAACTCCCACTGATCGTTGTCCTTCGGATTGTCCGTGTGGCCGTCACAGGTGAAGGAGAACTGGCAACCCTTCTGCATCTGCCCCTGATAGACCACGCCGCAGATCGTCTCCGGGAACAGCGGGCTGCGCACGCGATTGAGGATCACCTGGCCTACGGCAATCTGGCCGCGCTCAGGCTCACCCCGTGCCTCAAAGTAGATGGCGACGGCGAGACACCGGCGCTCTCGCGTCTCGAACTCGGCTTGGGTCTCGCCCTGGTAGCGGAAGTTGAGAGCCTCAGGAGTCGGCCGATAGGCGATCTCGTCAGGTGACGGCCTGAAGGACGCGACGTCGAAGTTCGCCGCGAAGGGCGATGTGTAATTGGCCGCGAACAGCGAGTTGTCGGCTGGCGGGCGCTTCATCGCCACGTCGCTGGTGGTCGGCTTCAGGCGATCGCCCTTGCCGATACGGTCCACCGCAGCGACGGCGCGGGTAAAGCTCGGCGCGCTCGTAAGGCTCGCCGTGATCAGTTGCTTGCTTTCGTCGGTGACGGCTTGGGCGGCAGCGTAGTGATCGGCTCTTGGGCCCTTGCCACCTGAGGTAAACAGCTTGGCGGTCACGCCCGGCAATGGGGAGCCGGACGCGTCGGCGGTCCGTGTGATCTGGTAGTCGGAGCCAGGTCCAGAGAGGAAAAGCTCCACCTCCACGGCAAGCGGATTGCCGGAACTGGCAATGACAACACCCAAGCCGATGAGGGGAAGCGGCACAAGCGCAGCTATCGCGTGCCACATCCGACGAGACGAGCGCCGGCGCATTATCCCTCCAGGTCCCCGTACTTTCGGCAGAACCACTGGTCCGTCCCAGAAGTTCCCCGTTGTTTACCCTAACACCGGCATTCCCTTAGCGCGGCGTCGAGGGCGTCCCCGTATATAACCAGGCAAAAGCGGTGGGAAATCAGCGGTTTAAGTCGAAAGTCCCCCACCCGGTGCTAGCCCGGAACCCCGTCTGTTACCGTAAACGCTGCCCGAAAACTTAGGGCAAATTGTGGTGAACGGCAACGGCCGCCTATTTCGGACGCCAAGGGCTAATTATCCGTTAGCAGTACGCTTTTTGAGCGTGGCTTGGGCCGCCGCGAGCCGGGCAACGGGCACGCGGTAGGGCGAGCACGAGACGTAATTCAGGCCGATCCACTCGCAAAAGAAGATCGTCTCGGGATCGCCGCCGTGCTCACCACACACGCCGATCTTGAGATCGGGCCTGACGGCGCGACCGCGCTCTGTCGCGATCCGCATCAGCTCGCCGACGGCAACGTCAAGTGTCATGAAGGGATCGTGTTGGACGATCCCCTTCTCGGCGTACTCGCTCAAGAAGCGACCGGCGTCGTCGCGGCTCAGGCCGAACGTGGTTTGGGTCAGGTCGTTGGTGCCGAACGAGAAGAATTCAGCGCTCTTGCCGATCTCGCCGGCCATCAGACACGCGCGCGGCAACTCGACCATGGTCCCGACCGAGAACGCCACACTTGTCTGCCGCTCTTCTTGCACGGCGCGGGCCGTAGCCTCGATGCGCTGCTTGACGATGTCGAGCTCGGCCTTCGTTGCGACAAGCGGCACCATGATCTCGGGGATTACCCTGTCATGTAGAGCCTTGCCCGCTTCGATCGCCGCCTCGAAGATAGCGCGGGCCTGCATCTCGACGATCTCGGGATAGCTAACCAAGAGCCGCGCGCCGCGCTGGCCGAGCATCGGATTGAACTCGGTGAGCACCGCGATGCGGCGCTTCAACCGCTCTATGCTGACCCCCATATCGGCGGCGACGATGGCGATAGCATCCTCTCCATGCGGCAAGAACTCGTGCAGCGGCGGGTCAAGCAGGCGAATGGTGACAGGTGAGCCCGCCATGATCTCGAACAGCTCGATGAAGTCCTGGCGCTGCGCCGGCAGGAGCTTCGCCAGCGCCTTGCGCCGGCCTTCCTGGCTGTCGGCGAGGATCATCTCGCGCATGGCGAGGATGCGGTGCTCCTCGAAGAACATGTGCTCGGTACGGCAGAGTCCGATGCCTTCGGCGCCGAAGCCCCGCGCCTGACGCGCATCGTCGGGCGTATCGGCATTGGCGCGAACTTCCATGCGGCGAAAACCGTCCGCCCATTTCATCAAGGTGGCGAAGTCCTTTGACAACTCGGGTTCGCGCATGGTGACGCGGCCCTTGATGATCTTGCCGCTCGATCCGTCGATGGTGACGACGTCGCCCTTTTGGAGCCGCTCGCCTGAAGCCTCGAGGATTCCGCGATCGAGATCGATATGCACCGCCGCGGCGCCGGCCACGCACGGTCGGCCCATACCGCGGGCAACCACAGCGGCGTGGCTCGTCATGCCACCACGCACGGTAAGAATACCGGCTGCGGCATGCATGCCTTGCACGTCTTCGGGCGATGTTTCGATGCGGGCGAGAATCACGGTGTGACCTTGGGCCTTGAGATGCACCGCCTCGTCGGCGTCGAACACCAGCTCGCCCGAGGCCGCGCCGGGAGACGCGGGCAGGCCCTTGGCGAGCACCGTCATCTCGGCATTGGGATCGAGGGTCGGGTGCAACAACTGATCGAGCTGAGACGGGTTGACGCCCGCCACCGCCTCTTCGCGAGTAATCAGCCCCTCGCCCGCCATGTCGACAGCGACCTTGATCGCGGCTTGCGTCGATCGCTTGCCCGCGCGGGTCTGCAGCATGAACAGCTTGCCTTCCTGCACGGTGAACTCGATGTCCTGGATGTCGCGAAAGCGCTTCTCAAGAATGGCGCAAGATTTCTTCAACTCGGCGAAAGCCTCGGGCATGAGCGCTTCGAGGGAGTGCTTGCCGTTGCCTGACGCGCCCCGTTCCGTCTCGGTCAGCGGTTGTGGCGTGCGCAGGCCCGCGACCACATCCTCCCCTTGCGCGTTCAGGAGAAACTCGCCGTAAAGCTCGTTGGCACCGGTTGAAGGATTGCGGGTGAAGACCACGCCGGTCGCGCTGTTATCGCCGCGGTTGCCGAACACCATGGCCTGGATGGTGACGGCTGTCCCCCAATCGTCGGGGATGTCGTGAAGCCGGCGATAAGCAATGGCGCGCGCGTTTTGCCAGGAGCCGAACACGGCGGCGATCGCGCCCCAAAGCTGCTCGCGAAGGTCTTGCGGGAACGGTTGCCCCAACTCGGTCTGTACCAAGGCTTTATATCGAGAGATGACCTCAAGCCAGTCCTCAGCCGTCAGCTCTGGATCGAGCTCAAGGCCTTTCAGGTTCTTGTAGTTTTCGAGGATCTCCTCGAACAGGCCATGGTCGATGCCGAGCACCACGTCGCCATACATCTGAATGAAGCGGCGATAGGTGTCATAGGCGAATCGCCGGTCGTCGGAACGGCGCGCAAGACCTTCGACGGTCTGATCGTTGAGACCGAGGTTGAGCACCGTGTCCATCATGCCCGGCATCGAAGCGCGGGCACCCGAGCGCACCGACACCAGTAGCGGGTTGTCCAGGTCGCCAAACTGGGCGCCGGTCATCTTGCCGACTTTGTCCAGGGCAGCATCCACCATGGGCTTGAGCTCGTCGGGGAGCTTGCGGCCGAGCTCGTAATAGGCGGTGCAGACCTCGGTCGAGATCGTAAAGCCAGGCGGCACGGGAAGGCCGAGCCGCGACATCTCGGCCAGGAACGCGCCCTTGCCGCCGAGAATGTCACGGTCCTGGGCCGAGCCATCAGCACGCCCGTCGCCGAAGGTGTAGACCCATCTCGGCGCCGTGCTTTCCGCCTCGGCTTTGCTCATTGCTGGTTCCATGGCTCCCACGAATACGCGTTTTAGCCGTCCTGGAAGCATCGCACAAACGGGCGCGACGGGAAGGCTTAAGGACGGACCGGACGTGGGTTCTTGATGCTCTGATGGGCGATGAAGTCGCCACTTTCGATGAGCCGGGCGCGCGGCGACTTGGCGACGACATAGGCCCAGGCCGTGACCGTGCCGCCAGTGGCGAGCTTCACCACGAGGGGCACGCGCTTATAGGTGTCGTCGGCTCCCTCGTAGACATCGATTTCCGCGAGGATCTGGCTGTCGGGTTTCAGCGCATAGATGTCGCCGACGATGCGCCGCTTCTCGGCGTGGTCGTGGATACCCGCCGGATACCAGCCCATATCGTAGAGACGCCCCGGCACGCTGCCCTTGCCCACATGGCGCGCCTGCAAGCGCAAGCGCCGCGCCATGGGATGCGGGCTCTCATGGCGGAGCGTGCCGTAAACGAAGAGGTGGTTCGGCTGTTTCATGCGGGCTGAACAACACTCTCTGGGCTCGAACTACACGGATGGGAAAACCACATGCGACAGACCTGTGGATGCTGCCCCTTAGCGTGGTCTTTGGCCGTGTACCAATTGTACTTTTGACCCAGATCAAGCGGGCAGTTCGACCCGGCCATCCTCGCGCAGCGGCCAGAAGGGATTGAAGGCAATCTCCCACAAATGACCATCGGGGTCGGCGAAATAGCCGTTGTAGCCGCCCCAGAAGGTCTTGGCGCCAGATTTGAGGATGCGCGCTCCAGCGGCCTCGGCCTTCGCCATCATCTCGTCAACCGCGGCCTCGCTCGGCAAATTCTGCGCGATGCAAATGCCACCATTGCCTGTCCACACATCCCCGGCGTTGGCATCCTCGATCTGCTCATCGCGGCTCCAGAGCCCGAGCACAACGGCGCCAGCCTGAAAGAACGTCACCGCCTCTTGGCTCGCGCTCGATTTGACGAAGCCCAGCCGCTCGTAGAACGCCGTGGCCTCGGCAATGTCGGCAACGCAAAGGGTAATCAGGCTGACCGTGGGCTTCATGCCGACCCCGCGATCTTGGAGAAGTCGGCGACTTCGAGCGTCGCGGCGCGGATACGGTTCAGGAGCCGCAAGCGGTTCTCGCGCAGCTTCGGATTGTCCGCGTTGACCATGACATGATCGAAGAAGGCATCGACTGGCGCGCGGAGCTTGGCCATGGCGGTCATGGCCTTCTCGAAGTCCTCGCTGGCAACAGCTGTCGCTGCCGCGTCCTCGACATATTCCACGGCGTCGGCCAGTGCCTTCTCTTGCGGCTGCTCGAGTAGGGCGGGATCAGGCGCGGCATCGTGAGCGCGGCCGTCCTTCTTCTCCTCGATGCGGAGAATATTCGTCGCGCGCTTTACGCCGGCGAGCAGATTGGCGCCGTCGTCGGTGTCGAGGAAGCGGGCGAGGGCTTCGACGCGGCGCACGATCATCAAGAGGTCATCACCGCCGAGCGCGAACACGGCGTCGACAAGATCGTGCCGCGCGCCTTGGTCGCGGAGATAGACCTTCAGGCGATCGGCGAAGAAGTCGAGGAGGTTCTCAATATCAGCTACGGCCTTTTCGAAATGGAATTCTTTCGCTGCCGCCTCGTATCCCTTTTCGTATGCTTTCAGAACCTTGTTGATGGCCTCGTTCTTCAACAAGTGCTTCACCGCATCAAAGTGGGCACCAAAGTTGGCCGAGCTGAACTTGAACTGCTGATAGGAAATGCTCCCGTGCGGTCTGAACAGCAGCGGGTCTAGCTTCATTTGAATTTGGTTCTCGAGGATAATGCGGATGACGCCAAGGGCCGCGCGGCGCAAAGCATAAGGATCCTTCGAGCCGGTCGGCTTCTCATCTATGGCCCAGAAGCCGACCAGCGTGTCGAGCTTGTCGGCGAGCGCGACGGCGATAGCGATGGGCTCGCGCGGCACCTCGTCCGTCGGACCGATGGGCTTGTAATGGGCGGCGATGGCGTCGGCCACGGCCGGGTTCTCTTTCTGGTCGAGCGCGTAATAGCGGCCGATCACACCTTGCAGCTCGGGGAACTCGCCGACCATGTTGCTGACGAGATCCGCCTTGGCCATCAAGGCGGCACGCTCGGCATCGTCCGGCTTGGCGCCGACAAGCGGCGCGATCTCGCGCGCAAGCGCCGAAATGCGCTTCACGCGCTCATACTGGCTGCCGAGCTTCTCGTGGAAGGTGATCTCCTTCAGCTTGGGTACCCAATCTTCGAGCGATGATTTGCGATCCTGATCGTAGAAGAACTTGGCGTCGGCGAGCCTAGCTGCGATCACGCGCTCGTTGCCGGTGATGATCGCTTTGCCGCGATCTTCAGCCTTCAGATTGGCGACAACGATGAAGCGGTTGGCAAGCTTATCGCGCTTCTTGAGCGAGAAGCATTTCTGGTGCGCCTTCATGGCGGTGGCGAGCACCTCGGGCGGCACGCTCAGGAAATCCTCGTCGAATGATCCCATGAGCACGACCGGCCATTCGGTCAGGCCCGCATTCTCGGCAAGCAACGCTTCGTCCTCGACCAGCTCGAGGCCCTGCTTCTCGGCGAGTTTGCGCGCATCTTTCAGGATCAGCGCGGCCCGCTCATCGCCATCGAGGATGACGAAGGCTTGCTTCAACTTCTGCGCATAGTCCTTGAAGTTCCGCACGGCGAAGCTTTTCGGCGCCATGAAGCGGTGCCCGCGAGTCTCCTTGCCGCTTTTGATGCCGTCGATCTCGAAATTCACCACCGTGCCGTCGAGCAGGCAGAGGATGGAATGAAGCGGCCGCACCCAGCGAAGCTTGCCTGCGCCCCAGCGCATGGATTTCGGCCAGGGGAAGCTTCTGACAATCTCGGGGACGATCTCGGCGACGACATCAGCCGTATCGCGGCCTGGCTTCTCGATCATCGCCACGTAGAAGCTGCCCTTCTTGTCCTCGCGCACTTCCGCCTGCTTGACCGATTTCAGTCCAGCAGATTTGAGGAATCCGGCGATCGCTTGCTCGGGCGCATCGACGCGCGGACCTTTTTTCTCTTCCTTGATGTCGGGCGAGCGCTTAGGCAGTCCGTCGACCACCGCGGTCAGGCGACGTGGCGTGGCAAAAGTTCTGATGTCGCCGAACTCGAGACCAGCGGCCTTCAATTTCTCGCCCAGCAGGCGCGCCAAGTCTTCTCGCGCGCGGGCTTGCATGCGCGCCGGAATTTCCTCGGAGAACAGTTCAAGCAGAAGCTCAGCCATTGGCAGCGCCGCCCGCTTCGGTCTTGAGCCACGCGGCGCAGCACGCCTTGGCGAGGTCGCGCACACGCAAGATATAGGCCTGACGCTCGGTCACGGAGATTACGCCGCGGGCATCGAGAAGATTGAAGATGTGCGACGCCTTGATGGCCTGGTCGTAGGCGGGCAGCACCATCAAGTGACGGTCACCGTCCTCGCCCTTGGCGAGAAGCGCTTTGCACTCGGCTTCAGCGTTACGAAAATGCTCGAACAGTTTCGCGGTATCGGCCGCCTCGAAATTGTAGCGCGAATATTCCTGCTCTCCTTGCAGGAACACGTCGCCATAGGTGACCTTGCTTTGTCCGGTGCCGCCGTTGAAGTTGAGGTCGTAGACGTTATCGACGCCCTGCACATACATGGCGAGGCGCTCGAGGCCGTAGGTCAGTTCGCCAGACACGGGATCGCAGTCGAAGCCGCCGACCTGCTGGAAGTAGGTGAACTGCGACACCTCCATGCCGTCGCACCATACCTCCCAGCCAAGACCCCAGGCGCCCAAGGTCGGGCTCTCCCAGTCGTCCTCGACGAAGCGGATGTCGTGGTTCTTGGGATCGATGCCGATGGCATACAGGCTCTCCAGATAGAGGTCTTGGATGTCGGGGGGCGACGGCTTCAGGATCACCTGGAACTGGTAGTAGTGCTGGAGGCGGTTGGGGTTCTCGCCGTAACGGCCGTCTTTCGGCCGGCGCGAAGGCTGCACATAGGCGGCGCGCCAGGGCTTGGGGCCCAGCGAGCGCAAGGTCGTGGCCGGGTGAAACGTGCCCGCCCCCATCTCCATGTCGTAGGGCTGGAGGATGACGCAGCCCCGATCGGCCCAGAAGCGCTCGAGCTTCAGGATCAGGTCCTGGAAGGAGGGCGCAGGCCTGGCCCCCTGAGATTTCGCAAGCTTGGCCATGTCGACTCAGCGATGACGGGATTTGCGCGGCACGCTATTGGCTCGCGCGCGACAAGGGAAGCCCTAGCTTGTCCAAGATAGCAATGGCCGAGCCGTTAAGGCGCGCGTTTTGTCGCCCTAATGTGTCCGTTTCGGACGGTAGATGCCAGTCGCGGGGTCCTCTTCCAGCGGCACGGCGCTCTCGACCTCGCGCCGTTCCATGGCCTCTTGAGCGGCCTTGATCTCGGCGGCAACGCGGGCCTGATGGTCGCGTATCCAACGGCGGGCGAGGAAGAGGCCGGCGCCCGCGGCAAGGATGAGAAGGAGCTGCGGCATGGCCTAAAATCCGAAACGCGACCAAAGCGCACGCGCCTCGATCGCGGAGATGAGGTCGGCGGCCAGACCGCCCGGCGAAAGGTCGAAATCGAACCCCATGCCCTCAGAGAACACACTGCGCTTAGGGCGAAACCAAGACTTGGCCGGCGTCACCAGCTTGAAGCGCACCTCGTCACCGTAGATCTCACGCATCTTGGTGCGAAGGTCCGACAGCCCGTCGATCAACCCGAGCTCGAGCGCCTGCTTGCCAGACCAGAATTCGCCGGTGAACAGCTCCTTGTCCGACTTGGCGAGCTTATCGCCGCGCCTCGACTTCACCATCTCGATGAAGGCTTGGTGCACGTCCTGCTGGATCGACTTGATGCGTTTCACGTCGGCCGGCTTTTCCGGCAGGAACGGGTCGAGCGTGTCCTTGTTGGTGCCGGCGGTGTAGACACGCCGCTCGAGACCAATCTTCTCCATGAGCTTTGGAAAGCCGAACGTTGCGCTGATCACACCGATGGAGCCGACGATCGAGCTTTCGTCGGCATAGATCTCATCGCCGGCGAGCGCGAGCATGTAGCCGCCTGACGCGGCGACGTCCTCGGCGAAGATGTAGACCTTGAGATTTTTCTCGGCGGCGAGCGCGCGAATGCGTTTGTAGATCAGCGTCGACTGCACGGCCGAGCCGCCGGGCGAATTGATCTGGATGGCGACCGCCTTGGCGCCACGCATGGAGAACGCCTTCTCGATGGCGCCGGCACTCGTAGCAAGCGTGAGGCCTGGGCGGAGCGGCATGGACATGCCGATCGGGCCGGTGAACCGGAGCACGGGAATAAGCGGCCCCGACTTCACCCATGAAGCCGGAACATAGGACTTTACAACCTCGAGGAGGCCGCCTTCGTTCGCTGCACTATCGCTCATACCTTCACCGTAGCGCCCACAGTGACGCAAATCAAAGCCGCGACATTAAATCTGTGCCAATAAAGGCCAGACGTGGGCAGCGGCGAAGCGTTTGCTTAACGCAGTCGGGCGGCGGTCATAAGGCCGTCCGGGATCGCTTGCTATACTCTTCGCCAGGGTGGGAACACCACCTTGAGCGGCGCGTTTTTCGGCCGAGGGTGTCGCTCTGCGCATGCAGGAGGATTTGATGAGCAAGCTTGCAACTTTGATGGTGGCAGTGGGAGCGCTCGCGCTCACCATCGTCACCTTGTCCCCGAGCTCCGCGGAGGCCGGCTGGCGCCGTTGGGGTAGGGGACCTGGTGTCTCGGTCTATGTCGGGCCGCGCTATGGCTACTACGCACCGCGCAGCAGCTACTATTACCGGCCATACCGTTACTCTTACGGCTACGGCTATCCGTACGCCTACTATCCCTACTGGCGCGGACGCTACTGGCGCGGCTGGTACTAAGCCCGAGCACCACCTAGGTAATTTCAAGGCCGCTCCCGAAAGGGGGCGGCCTTTTCGTTTGTTTGTGGCTCTCCCTGCGATGAACGCAGGATGAACGCGCATCTCAGCATGGGTTCAGAGCGCGCCGTCTAGAACGGCGCCATGACGAGGAACGGTGCCTCGCTGCAACGAACGAAGCGGCGCGCATCGCGCCAAGCTGGAGGTGCACAACAATGACGAAGGCACTAATCGCGGCAGTTGCCGCATCCTTGATTGCGTTCGGCGCCACGACGGCCGACGCGAGGGATGGCGGCGGAGGCGGCGGCGGTGACCATGGCGGCGGAGGCGGCGGAGGTGACCATGGCGGCGGTGGCGGCGGTGGCGATCATGGAGGCGGCGGTGGCGATCATGGAGGCGGCGGCAACCACGGTGGCGGCGGCGACCACGGCGGTGGCGGCGGCCACCATCACAACTCTCACAAGTTCAACAGCTTCAACTCATTCTGGTGGGGCTACCCCTGGTACTCGTCGCGTTGCCGCTACGAGCCGCGCAAAGTCCGCGTCAAGGTGCGGGACCGAAGAGGACGCGTCTACTACGCGTGGGTCTGGAGAGACGTGAAGGTCTGCTACTAGCGGACCTTACGCGCCCGAGAGCTCTCCTCACGCTCGGGCGAAATGGGGCTGCCGTCCTTCCCCCCTGGACGGCGGCCCTTCCTCTTTTCGTCACCGAAAAACAGCGCGCCCCCCTTCCGCAGCACTGTCTCGGCTGCCGCAGTGTATGCACCATCCGGTCCATGCAGAACGAGCCCGCGTAGCAGCCGCATCGGTGCGCGACTGCCCTTGCGCCCTTGCAAGATTACGCGTGCCGCTGGTTCGCCCTCCTTCGGAAACAGTGGCAAGACGGCGATGTCGCCGAAACGTCCATCAAGCAGCCGCAAAAGCTCGCCGAGGCTCTCGGGCCGGTGGATGAATGTCAGCGTGCCCTTGGGCGCCGCCATGGTGGTGAGAAATCGCACCCAGGACTGAAGTGCATCCGGGCCCATCACATGTGCTTTCGCCCGGGCGGGCGCCGCCCTCACCGCGCCTTCGGCATAGAATGGCGGGTTGGCGATGACGTGATCGTAGCCCTCACGGACCAGACCGGCCGCGCGCGAGAGCTTGGCCGGCGCGGTAATGTTTGCCTCAATCACCGTGAATTGACTGGCGACGCCGTTCCGCTCACCGTTCGCCGTGGCAAGTGCGCACAGCTCGGGGTCGATCTCCACGGCGGTGACCTCGACGTGTGGCTCTCGCGCAAGGACGCACAGTCCCGCGACGCCGACGCCCGCCCCCACATCGAGAATGCGCTCGCCTCGCCGCGCCTCGACGGCGGCGGCCAGGAACACGGCGTCGCTGCCGGCACGATGGCCAACTCGCGGCTGCACGGCTGAGATACGACCCCCGAGAAAATCGTCGATGCTGCACCCCTTGGGCGCGCTAGCCCTTTTTGTCGCTGGTGATGTCATGGCCGACGCCGGCCTCAGTGAGAAGACTGCGGGCCCGGTCGATGCCATCGTCCTCGACCAGGACACGCCGCGGCAAAATGCCAATCGAGCCCTCGAGCACGCTCATATTCGTGTCGAGAACGATGAAGGCGATTTCGGCCTCCTCCAAAAGCGAACTGACAAATGACAGGAGCACGGGGTCGTTGGAACGCAAGAGTTCTTTCATGCCTCAGCCTTGACCTCCGCCACTGACCGCCGACAATATCCCCCAAGACGCCCGTTCGGCATGAAGGAGTACCCCTTGGGAGTCGTCGTCAAACTTTCCGGTTCACGGGACCCGGGTGCGAGCCTCGCGCCGCTCGTGGCGCTTGTCGAGGAGGACATGGCTCATGTCAACCGCATCATCCTCGACCGCGCCCGCTCCAGGGTCGACCTGATCCCCGAACTCGCCCGGCATTTGATTGATTCCGGCGGCAAGCGCCTGCGTCCCATGCTGACCATCGCCGCCGCCAAGCTGTGCGGCTACGGAGGCGACGGCCACGTGCGGCTCGCGGCATCCGTCGAGTTCATGCACACCGCTACCCTGCTTCATGACGACGTGGTGGACGAGAGCAGCTTGCGACGCGGCAAGGTTGCAGCCCGGCTCCTATGGGGCAACGAGGCGAGCGTACTGGTCGGTGACTACCTGCTCGGCCAGGCTTTCAAGATGATGGTGGATGTCGGCTCGCTCGGCGCGCTTCGCATCCTGTCCAACGCTGCCGCGGTTATCGCCGAGGGCGAGGTGATGCAACTCACCACCGCCAAGAATACCGAGACGACCGAGGACGACTATCTCGCGGTGATCGACGCCAAGACCGCGGCGTTGTTCGCGGCGGCGTCGGAGGTGGGCGCGGTGATTGCAGAACGTCCGAAGTCCGAAGCCGCGGCTTTGCGCTCCTACGGGCGCAATCTCGGGCTTGCGTTCCAGCTTGTGGACGATGCACTCGACTATTCCGGCGAGCAGTCGACGCTGGGTAAAAGCGTCGGTGACGATTTCCGCGAAGGGAAGATCACGCTTCCCGTGGTGCTGTGCTACCGGCGCGGCAACGCGGCCGAGCGCGCGTTCTGGGAGCGCACCCTAAAAGAAGGCGACATCGGCGACGACGACCTGCAAGAGGCGATGGACCTCATCGTTCGCCACAACGCGCTTGCCGATACGATGGAGCGCGCCCGCCACTACGGCGCCATCGCTCGCGACGCGCTTGCCATCTTCCCCGACAGCGAGATCAAGTCGGCGCTGCTCGAGGCGATCGAGTTCTCCATCGACCGGCCGTTCTGACTTTATCGGCTTGAATCACCGAGACCGCTCGCAGCGACCCACCAGTCCGGATGCGAATGCGCGAGTTCAGCTGCCGCGTGATGCGCCGCGCGGGGCTCCGCGAAGAGTGCGAAGCATGTCGGTCCACTTCCGGAGAGACGCACTAAGCGAACCCCCTTCAATGCGGCGAGCGCGGCAAGAAGCTCCACGATCTGCGGCGCAAGGCGAGCCGCGGCTGGTTCAAGGTCGTTGCCGCGCGGACGTACGTAGTCGATGAGGCTGTCGAAGTCCCGGCCGAAGTCGAGGGGATCTGGAGGATGCGGCGGCGCGGCAAGCTGCGGCGCCCCCAACGCTCCGTAGACGGCCGCCGTCGCGAGCGGCACGACGGGATTGGCGAGCACAACACCACAAGGCGGGAAGCCTTCAACCGGGCTCACCACTTCGCCCCGGCCCGTGATCATGGCCGGCTCACTCTTGAGGCACACGGCAACGTCTGAGCCGAGCGTCGCTGCAAGCTCACTTAAGCCCAAGTCCGTCGCCTTGCCAGGATTGGCCTTGGCGACGAGGCGGAGAGCCGCGGCAGCGTCGGCCGAGCCGCCGCCGAGCCCGGCGGCAACCGGCAGAACCTTGACCAGGCGGAAGCTTCCGAGAGCGAGGCCAGGCACTTTGGTCTTCGCAGCTTCCGCGGCCTTGGTGATGAGATTGCCGCCGTCGAGAGCGGCAGCGAATGGACCTTCGACGCGAAGGTCCAGCCCTTCGAGAGGGTCGAGTTCTACTGTGTCTCCGACACCGGCAAACGCGACGAGGCTCTCGATCTCGTGGAAGCCGTCGGGGCGGCGCCCCAGAACTTGAAGCGTGAGGTTGAGCTTGGCCCAAGCAATTTCGCGGAGTGCCGTCATAGGGGTGGCACGCCGGGCCGACCGTGACCGGAGAAGACTACTGGGAGGTCGGCTGGTCCACGTGCGTGGTGCGTTCCGCGGCCGCCTTGGTCTCGCTCTCGTCCTCCAAGCCCGAAGCGATTTTCTTGTGCAGCTCCTTGGCCTGCTCGTCCTCCGGCTCCAGCGACAAGGCCTGGTCCCATTGATATTTCGCCTCGAGGGTCCGGCCGACGCGCCAGTAGGCGTCGCCGAGATGGTCGTTGATGATCGGGTCGTCGGGCCTGAGCTCGACGGCGCGCTCGAGATGCTCCACGGCAGCCGGGAGATTGCCAAGCCGGTAGTAGGCCCAGCCCAAGCTGTCGACATAGTAGCCGTCATCGGGCTTCAGCTTCACCGCTTTGCGGATGTAGTCCATAGCCTCTTTCAGATTGAGGCCCTGATCGACCCAGGAGTAGCCGAGATAGTTGAGGATCAGCGACTCCTCGGGCGCAAGCTCGAGCGCCTGCTTGAAGTCGGCCTCGGCGGCGGGCCAATCTTTCAGCCGCTCGTTGCACACACCGCGCGAATAGAAGAGCGCCCAGTCGTTTGGCTCCGGCTTATCGATCAGCTCGATCGCCTTGGTGTAATAGCCTTGCGCTTCTTGGTACCGCTCGTGCGAGCGAAGGATATTGCCGAGCGCGTCGAGGGGACGGCCATCGCTAGGATCTTTGGCGATCAGCTCTTCGAGCAGCGCCTTGGCGTCGTCGACCTTCTCCATCGCGTTGAGCGCGAAGCCTTTCTGGATCTGAACGTTGATCCAGAGCGGGGAGTCTTTCGAGATGCCATCGAAGGCCGCTATCTCGTCATCGTATTTCTTCGCCGTCTCGTAGGCTTCCGCGAGAGCCACGTTGGCAAGGTCGAAATCGGGTTTCAGATAGAGGGCGAACTGCAGAAAGATGATGCCCATGTCGAGACCGCCCTCACCGGCGAGCGCATCACCGACGCCGTAGAACACCTCTGCGAGTCCTTGGTTCGGATTGGCGACGATCAGAGGCACGTTTTCGCCGCTCTCAATCTCCTTGAGCAGCGCCTCGGACAGAGGATGCGGCGAAGCCTTCGCCATGTGCGCCTTTAGGATCTCGAGGGCGAGCTTCTTGTCATTGGCATTCGCCGCATGTCGCGCATAGGCGTCGGCTACGCGCAGCGTTGTCGGGTTGCGCTTGAAGGCTTGCGCGTAGGATTGGCTCGCCAGCTGGTGGCGACCGGCCACGTCGGCGATCAACGCACGATGGAAGCGCTGATAGTACTGCGCCCAGTCTGCGCTGCTCAGCGTGTCGAGCGTCGCGAACGCCTCATTGTGCTTGCCATCGGCCTCCTGCACCCAGGCGCGGGCGAGCGTCGAGGTGAGATCGGCGATCGGGCCTTGGCGCGCCGCCGCGAAATGCTCGTCCGCCGCCTTGTAGTCATTCTTCTTGAAGGCATCGACGCCGAGCATGAACTGGGCAATACGGTGCGACGGCTCGATTTTGACCAGTTCCTTGGCGAGTTCGACGGCGCGGTCCCAATCGGCCGAGGCCGTTTCCAGCAGGAAGGTCTGCTCGAGGATGATCTCGTTTTCCGGGTCTCCGGCGAGCGCCTTCGAGTAATACTCGGCTGCGGCGGTCGTATCGTGACTGCCGCGCGCGACGCGTCCGGCAAGGTAATTGCCAAGAAGTGTGCCGTCTTCGTCGGTCCCGCGGCCATCGGCAGGGATCACTTCGGAATAGGCTGCAGGCGCCGCAAGGATTGCAACGAGGAGGAGTGACCTCCACGCCCATCTGCGCAGAGCCCCTCTTTCGGGATTCATCATGTCGTCGGCTCGGCTATCCACCGCCCCAAGTTGTAGTTGGTATTGACCCCCGACCAAAGGTAAGTGGTTTTGGCCACCTTTCAAACAGCAAAGGTTTTGATGGCTAATCGCGGCGCGTTTATGGCCCCAATAGCGGCAAAATAGCGAGTTCCCGCGTCACATATTGGCGTAGTTAGGCCCTTCGCCGCCCTCGGGCGGCACCCAGGTGATGTTCTGGGCCGGATCCTTCACATCGCAGGTTTTGCAGTGGACGCAGTTCTGGGCGTTGATCTGGAAGCGGACGCTGCCCCCCTCCTCCACGACCTCGTAGACATTGGCCGGGCAGTAACGCTGCGCCGGCTCGGCATATTCAGGCAGGTTCTTGTCGATGGGTATCGAGGGATCGGCGAGCTTGAGATGCACCGGTTCGCCTCCTCGAGATTCGTGTTCGACAGGAACACCGACGAAGGAATGTCGAAGGTGAGTTCGTTGTCGGGCTTCGGATAGTCGATGGGCTTCGAGCGCCGCCGGCTTTAGGCTCGCGTAGTCGGGCTTCTTGTGCTTCAGCGTGTGGCCCAAGAACGGGAAGATCGTGTTCAGCCACATATCCATACCGCCCAGCATGACGCCAAGCCGCGTGCCGAAGCGCGACCATAGCGGTTTCACGTTGCGCACCTTCTTCAGCTCTTTCGCCATCGAGCTCGTTCTGACCGCTTCGAGGTACTCAAGAAGGGTGTCGTGCGCCCGGCCCGCCTGGAGCGCGGTGAAGCGGCTTCCGCCGCCATCATCCCCGACAGCATGGCGTTGTGAGAGCCCTTGATGCGCGGCACGTTCATGAACCCTGCGGCGCAGCCGATCAGCGCGCCGCCCGGAAAGGCGAGCTGAGGGATCGCCTGCCATCCGCCTTTCAGTCAGCGCGCGCGCTCCATAGGCGATGCGCTTGCCGCCCTCCAGATGCTCGGCGATGCGCGGGTGCAGCTTGGAGCGCTGAAACTCTTTGAAAGGATTGAGGTAAGGGTTCGCGTAGTCGAGATGGACGACGAAGCCGACCGAGACCAGGTTGTCGCCGAAATGGTAGAGGAACGAACCGCCGCCGGTCTTGTCGTTGAGGGGCCAGCCCATGGTGTGCTGCACCAAACCCGGCTTGTGCTTCTCGGCCGGGATTTCCCAAGCTCTTTTAGGCCGATACCGAATTTCTGGGGCCGCTCTCCTCGTCGAGACCGAACTTCTTGATGAGCTGCTTCGACAGCGAGCGCGCGCGCCTTCAGCTAGAAAGGTGTATTTGCCCATGAGCGCCATGCCGGGCGTGTAGCTGTCCTTGTGGCTGCCGTCGCGGGCAACGCCGAGATCGCCGGTGATCACGCCCTCGATAGCGCCGTCCCTATTGATGATCGCTTGGGTCACCGAGATGCCGGGATAGACCTCGACGCCGAGCGCCTCGGCTTGCTCGGCGAGCCACTTGCAAAGGTTGCCGAGGCTGCCGGTGTAGCAGCCGTGATTGCTCATCAGTGGCGGCATGAAGATGTTCGGCAGGCGGAGGTCGCCCGCTTCGCCAAGATAGTAGAAGCGATCCTCGGTCACCTCGGTCTTGAGCGGCGCCGAGTCGCGCCAATCGGGGATCAGCTTATTGAGGGCGACGGGATCGACCACGGCGCCGGACAGGATATGTGCGCCGACCTCCGAGCCCTTCTCCAGGACGACGACGGAGACCTCCTTGTTGGCTTCGGCGGCGAGCTGTTTCAGGCGAATCGCGGCGGCGAGGCCGGCGGGCCCGGCGCCGACAATCACCACATCGAACTCCATGGTTTCTCGTTCGACTTGCTCGCTCATCTCGCCCCTTTCATTCCAAGACTTTAGCGCGCCCCGGCAAGGTCCCGCGGCCACGGCTTATCAATGCTAGTATCGATTGGCCCAGCGACGTCATTGCCCGGACAAGCCGGACAATGACAAATAGAGGATCAACACGGGCATCGCAAATGACTGGAAGCCAAGCAAAAGCTGCCGCCGACCTGCTCGCCTGGTACGCGGCCATGGGCGCCGACGAGGCGATCGGGGACGAGCCCATCGACCGCTTCGCCCCGCCGCCTCAAGCCCGGGGAGCCAAAGCTCCCCCAAGCACCGTGGCGCGGCAACGCCCTGCCCCGCCTTCCGACTCCGCGCCGGCATCACTCGACGCGGCGTCCACGCTGGCCGAGCTCGAGGCGCTGCTCGCCCAGTTCGAAGGCTGCGCGCTCAAGCGCACGGCAAAGAGTTTGTGTTTCGCTCGCGGCAATGATCAAGCGCGGATCATGATGATCGGCGAGGCGCCGGGCCGCGACGAGGATATTCAAGGCAAGCCGTTCGTGGGCCGCGCCGGCAAGCTGCTCGACCGCATGCTCGAAGCGATCGGGCTCAGCGAAGATCACGTCTACATCACCAATACGATCTATTGGCGCCCGCCGGGGAACCGCACACCGACAGCGCAGGAAATCGAGGCCTGCGCGCCGTTCCTCGCGCGGCAGATCGAGTTGCTTTCTCCGCAAGTGATGGTGCTGCTCGGCGGAGCTGCCGCCAAATCCATTCTCGGCGTGACCGAGGGCATCATGCGGCTTCGCGGCAAGTGGAAGATCTACAACAGCGTGGACGGCGGCATCCCGACCCTCGCGACGCTGCACCCGGCCTATCTACTGCGTAACCCAGAGGCCAAGCGCTACGCGTGGCGCGACCTGCTCATGTTGAAAGCGCGACTAGAGGAAGCAAGCGCATGACCGCCCGCATCGACGAGAGCCGTCCGTTTATCCCAGTTCGCGTCGCGGTGTTGACGGTGTCGGACACCCGCACGCAAAAGACCGACAAGTCAGGCCCTCTCCTCGTCAGCCTGATCAAGGCGGCGGGTCATGAAGTGGCCGAGCACGTTATCGTGCCGGACGAGGAGAAGGCGATCCGCAAGCAAGTGAAGAAGTGGATCAAGGCGAAGGACGTGGACGTCGTCGTCACCGCTGGAGGCACCGGTTTCACCGGACGCGACGTGACGCCGGAAGCCGTGCGGCCACTGTTCGAGAAGGAGATCGACGGCTTCTCCGTCCTATTCCACATGCTGAGCTATCAGAGCGTCGGCACCTCGACGGTCCAGTCGCGCGCGTGCGGCGGCATCGCCAACGGCACCATGATCTTCTGCGTGCCAGGATCGCCAGGTGCGTGCGAAGACGCCTGGACCGGTATCCTCAAAGACACCAACTCACAACCGCCACCGCCCCTGCTCGTTCGCCGAGATCATGCCGCGCCTCAACGAGAGCAAGAAAAAAAAGCAAAGGCGTAGGCTCGCCAGCGACGGTCTTGCTGCTGCTCTGAATTGGTATTTTTCCCGTTCAGCGTGTATCCGCTGCAAATTGGCACACTTGGTAACCACCTGTTAACGTCTGCCTATTCAAAGTTGTGTTCCCAGGGATCAGCGCCGCGCGTGCAGTCCTGGCGCTGGGGGACACAGCGATGGGATGCACGCGCAATTCGGCGTCAGCTCTTACTCGACAACCGTGGTCGCGGAGCGCTGACCGGCTATGCTGGACGGGGTCACGCCCAGTCCGCTGTGGGTGAGCCTGCGTTGGCGGTGGCGGCGTCTACACGTACGGGCAGTTTTGGCGTTCCCGGTCCGTCACAGCCACTCAATGCGATGTTGAGCACGAGCCCAATCCTCACCGTCGGCACCCCCACCCAAAATGCCCTCGCAATCACCGGTGCCGGCGCCCTGTCCTTCACCGACATCTACTTTTCGTCGCTCACTACCGCGGCCGGGAACGTTCTCAACATCACCGGGACCGGCGATGACGGCGGCACGCCAGGCGGCGTCACCATCAACGCCAACACCGCCCTGGAGTGGTGGACCGAGGGCATCCATGTCACGAACGCCTGGCACCGGCGACGTCGACATCTCCATCTCCGCTTACGGCAGTGTTGCCGGAACGACGACGTACGGCATCAATGCACAGAACTCGGGCGCGGCCCTCACGATTACCACGGCCGCGCCACCACCGTCACGGGCCAGTTACGAGGCATCTTCGCACAACTCCGGCGGCACCGGTCTATTGACCATCACCGCCAACGGCAACGTGACCGGCACCAGCGGCGCGGGCATGCATTTTCAGGCCGGCAACGGCGCGAGCATCACCACCGCAGCCGTCTACGGCGGCAGCAACGGTATTGTGGGAACAAACGCCACCGGCGCGATGACCGTCACCGCCAACGGCGCTGTGACTGGCAACACCGGCATTGGCCTCACTCCTCAACAATGGCACCAATCTCTCCGTGACCGGTCGGCAGCGGAGCCGTCACGGGCAACGGCAACAGTGGGCATTGCGGCCGTCAACGCTGGCAGTGGCTTTCTGACGGTCGAGACCAACGGCGACGTCACCGGCACTGGGGCCTCAGCTATCCTAGCGACGAACAGCGGCACCTATCTCAGCGTGACGACAGCGGCGGGCACTACGGGTAACCAGCGTCGGTGGCGGCCATGGTATCGAAACCACCAACAACGGCAGCGGCGCGACGACGATCAACGCTTATGGCGCAGTCACCGGTGCCTTGAACGGCATCTTCGCAGAGAACCTGTCCGCGACGAGCAGCGATCTTTACATCACCTTCGGGCACATACACCGTCAGCGGCGCCAATATCGGCATCTATGCCGGCAACTCCGGAACTGGCGCTATTAATATCACCGCCAACGGCGCCGTCACCGGCACCAGCGGTTACGGCATCCAAGCGAACAACTCCTCCACTGGTACCAACCTGTCCGTTACCACGGCCGCCGCTGTCATGGGCGACACCGGACGGCATTTACGCCCACAACCGGGGGCGATGGCTTGCTGAACGTCGCGGCTAACGGCGATGTGACCGGCATCGGCGGCTCGGGCATCCGTGCGATTGCCGATGGATCCGCTGAAGCCAATCCCGGCATCGGCGTCACCGTGACGACGGGCGCGGGAACCACCGTCTCGGGCGGCATATACGGTATCTTCGCCACAAACGCGGATTACGGGGACCTGACCGTCACCGCAAACGGCAACGTCACCGGCAGCGAAGCCATCGTGGCGACGAATGGCATAAATGGCGCCAATCTCTACGTGACCATCGGTGTATATTCGACGGTTACCGGATCCACCAACGGTATCAGGGCCGGCAACCTGGGAGACGGCCTGTTGACAATCAGTGTGGACGGCGACGTCTCCAGCACCGTGGGCGATGGCATTCAGGCGACCAACTCGGCGGCCGGCACCGATACCAACATCCTCACGGCCGTGGGTCATGCCGTCAGCGGTACCACAGGCATCTACGCCAATCATTCCGGCACGGGGGCCTTGACCGTCAACGCCTCCGGCATCGTCACGGCACAACGACCCGCGGCATCGACGCGCGGAGCACGGGCGCGATGTCCGGCGATCTTCGGTCACGACGTAGCGTACGCCGTCACCGGCGCCACCGTCGGCGTCTATGCCGCCAACTCCGGCTTGGGCGCAACCTCCATCACGGCCAAGGCGACGTCACCGGCACCACCGGCAACGCAATCCAGGCCTCAAACAACGGCACCAACATCACCGTGATGACCGGCGCCGGGACGGTCATGGGCGGCAACAACGGTATCAGTGCCACGAACAGCGGCAGCGGCTATTTGAGCGTCATCGCCATCGGCGGCGTCACCGGTACAACCGGCAGGGGCATCGATGCCAACAATTCCGCGGCAGGCACCAACCTGATCGTGGTCACCGGCAGCGGCACGGTGTCGGGCGCGATCTCTGCCGTCGATGCCCACAATCAAGGCAGCGGCTATTTGAGCGTCACTACCAATGGCGCTGCGACCGGCGGCACGCTGCACGGCATTAGTGCCGTCAACGGCGGCACCTATTTGAGCATCACTGCCAACGGCAACGCCAGCGGCACGACCAATGGCATCAATGCCCGCAACGACAACACTGGCACCACCACCGACCTAACGGTAACAACCGCCCTAGGCACGACGGTCGTCGGCGGGAAGGTGGGCATTTACACGGAAAATTACGGCATCGGTAACTTGACCGTCAAAGCCTACGGCCAGGTCGGCAACGGCACCACGCAAAATTACGGGATCTACGCGTACAACCACGACTCCGGCGTCAACCTCACGGTGACCACCGGCACAGGCGCCATCATAGGCGGCAGGGGCGGCATCGATACTGTCAACGACGGCAGCGGCGCGACGACCATCACCACAGGCGGCAACGTCACCGGAACCGCCAATGACGGCATCTCCGCCTATAACGACGCCAGCGCCACCAATCTCAGCATCACCACCGGCGCCGGCACGACGGTCACGGGCGGCACGCTCGGCATCTATGGCCGCAACTCCGGCATGGGCGCGACGACCATCACCGCCAACGGCAACGTCACCGGCACAGCGAGCGTGGCCATCAGCGGCTACAACGCGGCGACCACAACCACCGGCCTCAGCATCACGACGGCTGTAGGCACGATTGTCAGCGGCGGCGCGTCTGCCATCACCGCCCGACAGAACGGCAGCGGCCTTCTGAGCATCGCCGCCAACGGCAACGTCTATGCCAACTACGGTACGGCCATCGTGGGCATATCCTACGGAGCCGACGACATTCACATCACGAGCGCCGCCAGCACGACGCTCGACGGCACGCGGCGCGGCATGTTCACTTATCACTACGGCGCCGGCGCAACGGAGATCACCGCCTTCGGCCAGGTGTACGGTACGAACTATGAAGGCATACGTGCCCTCGCGGCGACCTCCGCGACCGACGTCACCGTCACCACGGGCGCCTCCAGCACGGTCTCGGGCAATGGCGGCATCGCGGTGCTCAGCAACGGCACCGGCGCCACGAAGGTCATTGCCAATGGCAGCGTGAGCGGCGGTGCGACGCGGGGCGTCTACGCCCTCGGAGCGGGTACAGGAGCGGGTACGTATGTCGCCGTGACCACGGGCGCCTATAGCTCGATCACCAGTGACGCGGTCGGGATAGACGCCCGCAACAGCACCAGCGGCGCGCTAACTGTAACGCTCAGCGGCGAAGTCGATTCCGCGGGCGACGTCGGCGTCTATGCCCACAATGTTGCGGGCACCAATGTCACCGTGACGGTCGGTACGAGCGGAAAGGTGACGGCGGCCGATACCGGCATCTTCTCCCAGAATGACGGCAGCGGCACAAACCGCGTCGAAGTCTACGGCGTCGTCACCAGCAGCACGGGCAACGGCATCAATGCCCTCAACGCCAGCGGCACCCAGCTCAACATCGTCACCGGCGCAAGCTCCAATGTGACGGGCGCCAAGACCGGCATCGCCGCCTTCAACATCGGCAGCGACGCGACGACCGTCAGCGTACTCGGCAATGTCACGGGCGGCACTGACGACGGCATCTTTGCTTCTTATGGACCGTCAATCGGCGTGACGGTGGGCTCGGGCGTCTCGGTGACCAGCAACGGCGTCGACGCCGACGACTTCGCCATTGAGACAGCGAACAGCGCGGCAACAGTCACGGTCGCGGGTACGCTGAACGGCGGCGGCGGCGGCGCGGTGCAATTCGATCAGACCAATCCCTTCGCCAACAGTCTGAATTTGGTGACGGGCGCAACCGTCAACGGTAACGTGATCGGCGGCACGGGCACTGACACGCTCGCCCTGATGGGCGCGAGCAGCGGTGCATTCAATGTGAGCCAACTGCAGAACTTTGAAGACATCGACGTCGAGGCCGGCACCTGGAGCCTGAGCGGCGTCACCACGGCGGATGCTCAGGTGAATGGCGGGACCTTGAAAGGCACCGGCACGTTCGGCGCTCTCGCCGTCAATGGCGGAACATTGGCGCCGGGCAACTCGATCGGCACGATGACCGTGAACGGCGCCTTCTCGATTAATCCTGGCGCCGTATTCGAGGTGGAAACCAACGCCGCCGGTCAAAGCGACAAGGTGATCGTCAACGGCACGGTGAACCTGACAGGCGCGATCCTGCGGGTGCTGCCTGAGAACGGCAACTACAAGACAAGCACCGAATACGTGATCATCGACAACGACGGCAGCGACGCGGTCACAGGCAAGTTCGCCAAAATCACCAGCGCGCTCGCCTTCCTCACGCCGTTCGTCTCTTACAATGGCGGCGACGGCAACGACGTGGTGCTAACGCTGCTCACCAATGGCTTAAATTTCTTCTCGGCGGCAAAGACACGCAACCAGCGCAACGTGGCCACGGCACTGGATCAGTTCCCCGCTGACAACGCGCTGTATCTTGCCGTGCTCAATCAGACGCTCGAAGGGGCGCGGCAAGCGTTCGACGCGCTGTCCGGCGAAATCCATGCGACGGTCGCCGGCACCTTGGCCGACGACAGCCGCTATGTGCGCGATGCGATCCTCGGGCGCATGGTGCAGGCGACCTACACTAACAACGCCGGCGGCAGTGCCGCACTCGGCGCAGCCGGACCGCAAGTCGCTTCGCTCGACTCATCCGCCATGGCGCTCGGCTACGACGACAAGTCCTTGGCCGCGCCGGCGTCTGCGCCTCTTACCTTCTGGACGCGGGCTTATGGGGCCTGGGGCGATTTCGACGGCGACGGCAACGCGGCGACCGCAGACCGCAATCTCGGTGGCTTTGTCTCCGGCATGGATGCGAGTATCGGCGGCTCTTGGCGCGTCGGCTTAGCGACCGGCGCGTCATTCTCCAATGTCGATGTCGATGCGCGGCACTCGTCAGCCGAAGTGGACAGCTTCAATCTCGGCGGCTACGCGGGCGGCATGGTTGGAACGTTCGCTTTGCGTGGCGGCGGCACTTGGACTTGGAGCGACATCGACACCAACCGCGCCGTGATCTTCCCCGGCTTCTACGAGCGCCAGAAGGCCTCGTACGATGCCGATACCGGCAGATCTTCGGCGAGGTCGCCTATCCGACAACGATGTGGGATCTCGCGCTCGAGCCGTTCGCCGGGTTGGCCTATGTCTCGATCGACACCGATCGCTTCAAGGAGCACGGCGGCGCGCTTGCGAGCTTGCGCGGCAGCTCTGAGGAGGACGTGGGCTACTCGACCGTGGGCGTGCGCGCAGCGATGGTCACTCAGTGGGGCGGGATGGCGATTACGCCGAACCTTTCGGTTGCGTGGCTCCACGCCTTTAACGACTTGACACCCGACGCCGGCCTCGCCTTTGCCTCGACCGGCATCGGCTTCACGGTCTATGGCGTGCCGCTTGCGGAAGATACGGCGTTGATCGACGCAGGGCTCGACTTCGCGCTGGGAGAGAACGCCACGGCCGGCGTGTCGTACTCAGGTCAGTTCGGCGACGGCGTCACCGACAACGCCGTCAAAGGCCGCTTCACCTGGCTGTTTTAGGCGTCGTTGCTGGGCGGGCGAAGTCATGGCGCTAGTGTCCAGGCCGAGCAGCCAGCGATTCAGCTCCCAGAACGAACCGCCAGATCTGTGCTCCGAATCCTGGGCGTCCAAATAACCTAACTTTGCAGTGTCACGCACTTCGCTGGGCGACATGCCATAGGCATTGCGAAAAGCGCGGCTGAACACCGCATCGCCCGTAAAGCCGCAACGGCGCGCGATCACGCCGATCCGCTCCTTATGCATAGCCGTATCGCAGATCGTCTGGAACGCGTGCATCAAGCGGCGCTGTTGAATGTAGTTCCTGACGCCGCCGAGCGGCTCGAACAAGCGATAAAGCGTTGCCCGCGAAACTCCACCATGCCGCATCAGGAAATTCGGTCCGAGCTCGGGGTTGTCGAGATTGGCCTCGACGACACGGCGCAGAGTCCGTAGCGAGGCCATGGCCAACGCTTGTGCCGCAGCATCACGCCCATCGGTGCTCGGACCGGCGAAGGCAGCAATCAGCGCCGCCGTTCCGCGCGCGGCCGCGCGTCCTTCTTCAAGACTTAAGCCCGGCGCCTGGGCAAGCAGCGTCCGCAAATGCGAGACCAGGATCGTGTTGAGCGGCGTGCCACGCGGCAACACAAGCCCGTGGAGGACGTCGACGTCGGGAATCAACGACTCCATGACGCTGCGGGGAAATACCACCGAAAGCTGGCTGAAGGATGTGGTCTGTAGCCGGCTGGTCCGTGTGAAATCGACAATGCAAACGTCGCCGGTCTTGACTTCGACCTCGCGACCGTCGGCTTCCAAAAAATACCCGCCGCCAAGATACGTTTGCACAAGTAGGTGATCGATACCGCTTCGCGCAATGACCTGAGGACTCCGATTAAACTCGCTGGGCGACGATGTGGATGAAGAGACCGACAGATTGCCGAAGGAATATGACGTGGAGTCAAATGCAAAGGACGCCCGGTCCGTGGGGTCACGGACGTCCAGAGCAAACATGGGTGAGAGAGCCCAATTCCATAGCTCGAAGTCACGAGCACTGCCGGCCTCAACGTGAAGCTGAAGCCGCGCCGGCACGGGTGATTTGAAGGTCAACTCGGCCACGGCGATCCCCCGAAAGCCTCTTCATCAAGTTTACATGCGGCCGGTGCTGCCTGGGGAGAAATTGTGCGCCCGTTTCCGATTGATTTGCAGGACGTATCAATCTCTTTGCCTGGTGTCTCAATCTGTTCACATACCCCCGTGTGCGCATGGACGCCCATCAGCGGCGGCGCTACCACAGTAAAAAAGAGCGACGGGCCGGGGCCTTGCATGGTGTTCCACTTCCGTTGCGTAACAGGGTCCGGCTGGGCTGCTCGCCACAGGGGGCCCGGCCGGACGCCAACTCGGTGGTCCGCCGATAGGGAAAAGCCGCTCTAGAAGGACGGCTCCTCCGACAACGGATCATGGGTGATGAGGCCCAGCACCTCGTTCGAGGCGAAGCTCAGCGACATGCCACGCATGATGCCCGGAACCACGGCGACGTCATAAAGCTCGCCGACCGCGCCGTCGATACGGAACCACTGCACGCAAGCGCCTGAGTCGAGGTCGATGATCTGCACGCCGCACCACGGCTCTGAGTCCGCGTCGGCCAGTTTCTTGTCGAGGGCGAGGCCCTCGAAACGCTCGTAGCGCGGTTTCGACAGCCCGACGAAAGCGTACTTGCCGTAGAAGCCTAAGCCCCGCACGAATCCAGGACAGAACGCCACCACATGGAACTTGGCGTCCGCCGCTTTCGGCGCGCGCTCGATCCAGCCGAGCTCGCCGGTGCCTGAGTTCAGCACCCAGAGCTTACCGGCATACATGCGCGGCGAGTGGGGCATGGACAATCCGCCGATGACGATCTCGCCGGTCGCCACGTCAATGACGATACCGCCGTCGAATCTGCGGTCGCGCCAGCCGTCGATCGTGTCGGACTTGCTCACCGCCGTGACGTAACGCGGCACCCCGTCCTCCATGGCGAGACCGTTCAGGTGGCAGCGATCCTCCTTGATGATTTTGGAAACGAAGGGCGGCTTCCAGATCGGCGTGAAGCTATGGCGTTCAGATGGCGTGGCCAGGCAGTTGTGGAGCGTGTTGACGAAGACGATGCGCCCATCCTTGAGTTGGCCGATGTCGTGAGCATCGAGCTCGCCAGTGACGTAGAGCTCACGCGGCACGTAGCAATGGTCGAAGACGTTGTTGACCTCTTGCCCAGGATCCAAAACGTTCTTGAACTTGATGACCTGGAACAGCGTGGCGAGCAGCAGCGTCTGCTCGTCCGGCACGCAGATGCCCATGGCCTTGCGGAAGAACCGCTCGTCCACGAGCAGCCCGCCATCCTTGTTTTGGCCGAGCAGATAGAACTTGCCGGACTGATACGACGAGATGGCGATGCCGATCCTGTTCGCGCCGAGGAATCCCGACAGCCCGGGCGACATCGAGTATTTGACCTGTTGCTCCGGCGTCACGTCGGCGTCCGCTTGCGTTTGCGGAGCTTGATCGGGTCCTTCCTCGCTCAGAGCCGCGTCCGATTCGCCGTTTCGTTGGGCCATCGTTCCCCCACCAGTCTAACGAGCACTTTAGCAGGCTCATCCAGGCAGTCGACTGGCCGCAAATTCCAAGATTTCGGCCACTTTAATGCGTCGTCCGGCGGCTCACGAGCCGCTCCGCCGAAGTGCGCTCGCGGCCATAGTCTTCCACCGTGTCGACATCGCTTAGCCGCGGTGCGAAGGCGCTGGGTGCTCCAGCAAGATTGTTGAGCGTGGCCGAAAGCGCTTCCGCGCTCGACCACGGCACGCCGAGGAACGGCTGAAGACGCCTTGGGCATCGTTTCATGCCGACGAGCCAGTATCCGCCGTCGGGCGCGGGCCCGAATACCATGTCGGCTTGACCCAGCAGCTTGAACGCCGCGGCGACGTCGCGCGCGCGCATTGCCGGAATGTCGGCGCCGACGATCACGACCGGTCCTGGCGGAGCCGCGTCGAACAAGCGCTGCATGCGGTGGCCAAGATCGCCGGTGCCTTGCGGTACATATTCGACAGGGTCCGCCCAACACGGAGTGCCGATACCCACGTCAGGCGCGACAGCGAGCACCGTGCGCCAGCGCGGATCTCGGCTCAGGCGCCGGACAGTCTGCGACAGACAAGTCCGATAGAAGCGGATGGCGGCGACGTCGCCAATTTCCTGTGCAAGCCTTCGCTTGACGCGGCCCATGACCGGCCGCTTGGCCATGATGACGAGACGTGGAGCAAAGGAAGTGCGGCGCTTCTTGGCGCGGCGTCCCCTAGCCATAGAGACGCGCGAGGACCCTTGGCGGTACGCGCAGGTAATAGAGCATCACGAGACCGATATTGCGGAAGCCCCGCGACAAGTATCCTTCGCTGCGATAGCGCTGCGCGCTTGTCACGGCGCGCGATTGCAGCCTCACCAGCTCGCGCCGCTTCAGGCGGCGAACGAGATCGACGTCCTCCATGAGCGGCAGCGGGCGGAAGCCGCCAAGCCGGTTATAGAGCGCGCGCGAGATGAGGAGCCCTTGATCGCCGTAAGGCAATCCGAACAGCGCGCAGCGCACGCTCACCAACGTCTCGACAAAGCGCGGCATGAATCCGTCGTCGTCGAGGGAGAAGCGGAAATAGGCGGCGGCTTGGCGGCGGCGTCCGCTTTCCACCCGTTCCATGAACGATTCAGCTTCCTCCATCCAGCCGGGCTCGAGGACCGTGTCGGCATGAAGGAAGAGTAGCCAATCGCCGCGCGCCATGGCGGCGCCAGCATCGAGCTGCCGCCCGCGCCCACGCGGCGCCGTGACCAGATGCGTGCCGGCCGCATCGGCGATGGTGCAGGTATCGTCGGTCGAGCCGCCATCGGCAATGATGGCTTCCTGCACGACCCCCTCAACCACAGCCGGGACGAGTGCCGCGAGCGTATGCACCAAGGTCGGCGCCGCATTAAAGGTGGGGATAACTACGGAAATCATGGGCGGACTATAGCGTTTGCCTTTCAAGCGGCAACGGCACATGTCGCCTCCGAATATGTTCTTGCTTTGTTCTCATTCGCTAACTATATAGGGCCTATGAGCGTGGACCTGAGAAAACCGGCTGATTCTGAAAGCTTCCCGCATGAGGTGGCGGGCGTCGCGTTCGGGCGCCGGCACGGAAGAGGCGCCCAGACCAACCGCTCCGGCCGCTTCGAGCCGATTTCCTACGAGCCAGCCGACGATGGCTGGGACTCCCTCGGCGAGCTGGAGGCGCTCCAGACCGAGGTCCAGGAGGTTCCGGCGCGGCGGATTATCACCAAGAACGATTCCCCCGACATTGGCTTCGACCGCTCGATCAATCCCTATCGTGGCTGCGAGCATGGCTGCATCTACTGCTTCGCGCGGCCGACCCACGCCTTTCTCGGGCTGTCGCCGGGACTCGACTTCGAGACCAAGCTGTTTGCCAAGACGAACGCCGCGCAAGCCCTCGAGCGGGAGCTCGCCGAGCCGAGCTACCGCCCGCGCATGATTGCGATCGGCACCAACACCGATCCGTATCAGCCGATCGAGCGGCGCTACCGCATCATGCGCCGCGTCCTCGAAGTGCTGAGCGCCACCAACCACCCCGTCGGCATCGTCACCAAGTCGGCGCTGGTGCTGCGCGATCTCGACATCTTGCAGTCGATGGCCGAGCGCGGGTTGGTCAAGGTCGGACTGTCGGTGACGACGCTTGACGGCAAGCTCGCACGCGCCATGGAGCCGCGCGCCAGCACGCCCGACAAACGGCTCGAGACTTTGGAGAAGCTAAGCGCCGCAGGCGTGCCGACTTCGGTGATGGTGGCGCCGGTCATTCCCGGCCTCAACGACGCCGAGATGGAGCGCATCCTCGAGCGCGCCGCGGTCGCCGGGGTACGCGAGGCGGGCTACGTCCTTCTGCGGCTGCCGCTCGAAATCAGCGATCTGTTCATCGAGTGGCTCAAGACCAACTGCCCTGATCGTGCCGGCCGCGTTTTGTCGCTGATGCGTCAGACCCGAGGCGGCAAGCTCTATGACGCCAAGTGGGGCGAGCGCATGGAGGGTGACGGACCTTACGCCTGGATGATCGGCCGACGATTCGAAATGGCCGTGGAGCGGCTCGGGCTGAACCAGCAGAAGAGCGAGCTCCGCACGGATCTGTTCACGCCCCCGGCGCGGCCGGGCCAGCAACTCCGGCTGCTCTAGGCGGCTTTTCCACAGAACTTCAGGGCTTCCTGGCCGATCGGTTGCCAATCGAGCGCGGTTTGGGCGAGAGTCCCGGCCATGGGATTGCCCGCCGAAGCCGTCGTTCTACCACGCGTTCCGACCTTCGATCTCGAAGAGGAGATGATGGACCTGCACGGGCTGCCGGTGGCCGGCATCGACGAGGCAGGCCGGGGTCCATGGGCGGGACCGGTGGTGGTCGCGGCGGTGATCCTCAATCCAGACCGCATTCCTGAAGGGATCAACGATTCAAAGGCGCTAACGCCCGACGCGCGCGAGGACCGTTACGCGGAGATCATGGCGACGGCGGCGGTAGCGATCGCCATCGGCCCGGTCAAGCGCATCGACCGCATCAACATTCTGCAAGCGAGCTTGTGGGGGATGCGTGCCGCGTTCCGCGGTTTGCACGTGCCACGCGCTACAGCGCTGATCGACGGCAACATCGTGCCGAAGCGCTTTCCCGGCAAAGCGCGCGCCGTCGTATCAGGAGACGCGCTGTCACTGTCGGTCGCTGCGGCGTCAATCATCGCCAAGGTCACGCGCGACCGCATCATGGTGAGGCTCGCCAAGCGCTATCGCCGCTATGGCTGGGAGAGCAACAAAGGTTACGGCACGCCGGAGCACGCGCTCGCGGTCAAAAAGCACGGCATCTGCACCCATCATCGCCGCTCGTTCGCGCCGATCGAGCGCGCGATACGGATTATCGAGAACCGCGGCATTGCCGTGCCGGTCGAAGAGGATTAGCGCTAAGCTGGAATCCAATCGGCGATGCGGCTTGCAATCTTGTCGGCGCCGGGCTCCAGCAGCAGCATGTGGGCGTGGTCCTTCAGCTCCCAGAACTTCGCCTGCGGATAAGCGTCCGCCGCAAGCTTTGCGGTCTCCAGCGATACGATGTGATCCTCTGTGCCGGCGAGGCATAGGAGCGGACAGCGCACCGCATCCGTCGCGACGGCGGTCGCGCCCGTCTGATCGAACATCCAGAAGAACGTCTCGAACAGGGCGCGGCCGGACTCCGGACCGAACTTGTCGAATACTGTGCGCTGCTCGTCCTTCGGCAAACGGTTGAGCGTGTAATAGCAAGCAAGGTCGAAGTTCGGATCGATGGCGCGGGTCCAGAAATCGCCGAGCGTCATCAAGTCCTGGCAAAGTTGCTTCTCCGGTCCGGTCGGCGGAACGATGCCTGCCCGTGGCGCGGGGCTCACGAGCACCAAGGCTTCCGCGAGTCCCTCCGCCGCAAGCTGCTGGGCGATGATCGCCCCCATGGAATGGCCGAGAACGACAGGGCGCTCCGGCAGCGATTTGACGAAAGCCGCCATTTGGGCGCGGTAATCGGCCATGCCGACGCTCGCCAAGGTGCCCTTCCCGGTGGATTTGTCAGCGCCGTGGCCAATGAGATCGGGGGCGTGGCAGGTGAAGCCTCGCGCCTCGAACACCTTGCGGAATCCGTCGAAGCACCAGCCCCCGCAATTGGCCCCGTGCACCATGACGACGTGCTTGCCCATGGGCATCTCCTCCAAAGCCTTGTCTATCCCCTGCTCGTCGGCGGGTTAAGTCCACCTTTACCCTAGTCCGCCAGCATGGGCCGGTCCGCCAACGATTGCGGGCGAGTTCAGTACTTGCGTAACAAAGAGTGGTGGCATGGGTGTGGGGGACACCGGGGAGCCTAGGCTTCCCCGCAACAAAATCATTGTCGGCGATTGCATCGAGGAGTTGGCGCGCTTGCCGGAAGCATGCGTCGATCTCGTGTTCGCCGACCCGCCGTACAATCTCCAGCTGGCGAACGAGCTGTTCCGTCCCGACAACAGCCGGGTCGACGCCGTCGACGACGACTGGGACAAGTTCTCGAGCTTCGCCGCCTACGATGCCTTCACCCGCGAATGGCTCGAGGGCTGCCGCCGCGTGCTCAAGCCAAACGGCAGCCTGTGGGTGATCGGGAGCTATCACAACATCTTCCGCGTCGGCACGATCCTCCAGGATCTCGACTATTGGGTGCTGAACGACGTGATCTGGCGCAAGACCAACCCAATGCCGAACTTTAGGGGTCGTCGCTTCACCAACGCGCACGAGACGATGATCTGGGCGTCGATGGGCCAGAAGGCGAAGTACACGTTCAACTACGAGTCAATGAAGTCGCTGAACGAAGACCTGCAAATGCGGTCCGATTGGCTCCTGCCGATCTGCTCGGGCGGCGAACGGCTGAAGCAGGATTGTGGAAAGAAGACCCATCCCACACAGAAGCCGGAAGCATTGCTCCATCGCGTGATCCTCGCGTCGAGCAACGCGGGCGATGTCGTGCTCGATCCATTTCTCGGTTCGGGCACCACGGCGGTCGCCGCCAAGCGGCTCGGCCGAAGCTATATCGGCATCGAGCGCGAGGAGGTTTACGCGCAAGCCGCGCGCGAGCGCCTCAAGGGCCTGAAGCCGCTCGATCCGGAGTCTCTCGAAGTCGCCAAGGGCAAGCGCGCCGAGGCGCGTATCCCATTCGGTGCTCTGGTCGAGCTCGGGCTGATCTCACCGGGCACCGCGCTCTACGATCCCGCCGCGCGCCACGAGGCAAAGGTTCGCGCCGACGGCTCGATCGCTTGCCGCGGCGCGCAAGGCTCGATCCACAAGATCGGCGCCCACGTGCAAGGGGCGATGGCCTGCAACGGCTGGACCTTCTGGCATTACGAAGCGAACGGCAGGCTCAAGCCGATCGACGAGCTGCGCGCGGTCGCGCGGACGAAGCTCGCGCCCCAAGCTTAGGTCGCGCGGTCGCCTCGAAAGCCTGAGCGAGAACCTTCCGCATCAAACTCGGCAGCGCCGCGTCAGCGAGATCGCGGCGATGAACCCACCGGCAGCGCTCCGGTTCGGCGGCTTTGCACAACGGCGCGTCACCATCGACATGCGCGAGATGCACCGTCAGCACGAGGTGAAAATGCGTGAAGGTGTGCTCCACAGTGCCGGGCAGCACCTCCCAGTCCGCTTTCAGCGGCGCATGGCGGGTCACCGATTTCTTGTCAGGCGCCGCTTCGACCCATGGCGTCGATGGCGTTTCGAGCATGCCGCCGAGCAGACCCTTCAAGGGTCTCTCCGTAACAGCACTGCGCCGTCCGCGCGCATTACCACGAAGGTTGCGCCATGGCGCACCGGTCGTTCGCCCTTTGCCTCCTTGTACGGCAGCACCTCGGCCAGGCCTTTCGCATAACCACGGCAGTCGGCCCGTACCGGGCAGAGCCCGCAGGCCGGACGGCGCGGTGTGCAGATGGTGGCGCCGAGATCCATCATGCCTGCGCAAAATCGCCGGCGCGCTTTGCCGGCGTGAGGCTAGCGAGCGCCTTGATCTCGGCCTTGGCGGCGGGAAGCGGTGTCTCGATGGCGAACAGGCGTGCGATCACCCGTTCGATATTGCCGTCGACTGGCGCGGCCTGCTCGTCGAAGGCGATGGCCGCAATGGCCGCGGCGGTGTAGCCGCCGACACCGGGCAGCTTACGAAGCTCAGCCTCGGTCTTCGGAAACGTGCCGCCGTGCTCATCAGCAACCACGCGGGCGCAGGCGTGGAGATTGCGGGCGCGGGCGTAGTAGCCGAGCCCGGCCCAGGCTGCGAGCACCTCGCCGAGCTCCGCCCTCGCGAGCGCCTTCACGTCGGGCCAACGGCGCAGGAAATCGGCGTAGCGCGGCGTGACCGCCTTGACGGTGGTCTGCTGCAGCATGATCTCGCTGAGCCACACTCTATAGGGGTCTTGCTTCCGGCCCGGCGCGGCACGCCAGGGCAGCGTACGCGCCTCGCGGGCGTACCAGGCGAGCAGCGCCGCGGCGATTGAGCCTTCTCCCTTGCGGTGGACTTTCTGCATAACTCCCATTCCGGACGCTTGAGCCCTTCAGCCATGGTGTAAGCTCGGGTCCCATCGGGGCAAGAGCCGAGCGCGGGCTCTCCACCGTCACGAGGAGCGATGACCGGCATCACACGAAAGCCGAAGCCTGGCGCACGCGCCATCGGCACCTATGTGGCCCGCGCGCTCGATCCGGCGGCACGGGCCCGCGGCTTTGCCACCACGGCGCTGCTCAGCGACTGGCCGGCGATCGTCGGCCGCGAACTCGCCAAGTTCACCATGCCGGACCGCGTGGTGTGGCCACGCCGGCGCGAGGAGGCCGAGGTCGCGGCGCCGATCCGGGGACGCCGGCTCGAAGGGGCCACCCTGGTGCTCAGAATCGAGGGCCCGCGCGCCATCGAGGTGCAGCACCGCGCGACCCAGATCCTCGAGCGCGTCAACGGCTATTTCGGCTATCGCGCCGTGACGGAAATGCGCTTCCTACAGGCGCCCATCGCCCGCGCCGCGCCCAAGCGGTCACCAAGAAAGCCGCCTCTTCCAGCCTATTCCTTGCCGAAATCGGCAGGAATCGAGGATGAGGGCTTGGCCCGCGCGCTGTCGCGGCTCGGCGCAGGTGCCAAGGCACGGCTCACGAGAGCTTGAGGCTTGCGCCACTTCTCGCACTTGCCCGATTGGACCCTATCAACGATTGTAGGCCCCGAATCCGCCAAAGCGGCCTGACGACAAGCCCTCACCTGGAGTAGCGATCGTGGCTAAGCATGAAAAAAAGCCGACCGAAGCCGACGAAGCCGGTAAGAGCAATACCGGTCTCTATATCATCGGCGCGGTAGTCGCGGCCGCGATCGTGGCCGGCGTCATCTATTGGCGCGTCGATGCGACGCCCGATCCCAATGCTCCCAAGGGCGATCCCGACGTCGCCGCGCTGATGGCGCCTGGTCCGCTCGAGGACATTCCGCTCGGGAGCGCAGACGCCCCCAATACCGTCGTCGAATATGCCTCGATGACCTGCCCGCACTGCGCCCATTTCGAGACGGAAGTCTTCCCCGAATTCAAGAAGAAGTACATCGACACCGGCAAAGTGAAATTCATCTTCCGTGAGTTCCCGCTCGACGGGCTCGCGGTCGCGGCTTCGATGCTCGCCCGCTGCTCGGACAAGGCGCGCTTTTACCCCATGATCGAGGGGCTGTTCGAGACCCAGGAGACCTGGGCCGTGCCGGGCGAAGACGGCAAGCAGAAGCTCATGCTCATCGCCAAGCAGGCCGGCTTCTCGCAGGAGGCGTTCGACAAGTGCCTCGCCGACAAGAAGCTGTTCGACGATATCGTCGAGGTGCGGCGCAAGGCTCATGAAGAGTTCGGCGTCGATTCCACGCCGAGCTTCTTTATCAACGGCAAGCGGATGAAGGGTGGTCATGAACTTACCGACTTCGATGCCGTGCTCGAAGGCGGCGGCGGCGAGGAATCGCCGCCAAGCGGCTAGGTCACCAAATTGATGATGCGTGCCACTGGAGTTGCAGCCTTTCTGATCGTCGCGCTTGGGCTTGCGGCGTGCGGCGCTCCGGCCGGGCCCGCTGACCCTGCGGCGCAAGAGCTGGCACTGAAGGACGAGCTGCTGACGCCGGGGCCACTCGGTGAGCGCGAATACGGCAATCCCAACGCGTCCGTGACCATCGTCGAGTATGCCTCGCTGACGTGCCCCCATTGCCGCAACTACCACGCCAACGTGTTCCCCAAGGTGAAGCGGCAGTACATCGATACCGGCAAGGTGCGCTATATCATCCGGGAATTCCCGATCGGGCGCACGGCGGGAACGGCGGCCATCGTCACCAGGTGCGGGCCCGAGTCGAAATATCTTTCGACGATGGAGACTTTCTTGCGCCGCCAGCCCGAATGGGTGAGCCAGGAGGTCCGTCCGGACGCCATATATTCGGTGGCCAAATCGAGCGGAATGAGCCGCGAGACGTTTGACAAATGCCTATCGAATCAAGCCATTATCGATGGCTTGACGGAGGTGAAGCAGCGGGGGCGGAAATACGGCGTGATCGGTACGCCCACCCTCTTCGTCAATGGCCGGAAAGCGCAAGGTGAAGTCACCTTCGAGGAAATCAAGGCCCTGATCGAGCCTCAGGCGTCTTGAGCAGCGGTTGCGAATCGCGAACCATTGTCAGGTTCCGTATAGAAGTCCGCGTCAGCCTTGCGCGTAGCTGTTCCCAATTGAGGATCGCTAAACAGTGAAGATCACCAGACTACGCCTACTCGGATTCAAGTCGTTCGTGGAGCCCACTGAGCTCCTGGTCGAGGAAGGTTTGACCGGCGTCGTCGGCCCGAATGGCTGCGGCAAGTCAAATCTGCTCGAGGCGCTGCGCTGGGCCATGGGCGAGACCTCGTACAAGAGCATGCGCGGCACGGCGATGGACGACGTGATCTTCGCCGGCTCGCAAGACAGGCCTGCGCGCAATACGGCGGAAGTCACGCTGTTCATCGATAACAGCGCAAGGAAAGCCCCTGCCGAGTTCAATGACGCCGACATTCTCGAAGTGACGCGGCGGATCGAGCGCGAAGCGGGCTCCGCTTATAGGGTCAACGGCAAGGACGCCCGCGCCCGTGATATTCGCCTGCTGTTCGAGGACGCGGCGACGGGCGCGCGCTCTCCCGCTCTGGTGCGTCAGGGCCGCATCGGCGAGATCGTCAATGCACCGCCGCAGGAGCGCCGCCGTGTGCTCGAGGACGCGGCGGGCATCGCCGGCCTGCACAGCCGCCGTCACGAGGCCGAGCTTCGTTTGAAGGCGACCGAAGCCAATCTCGCGCGGCTCGCCGACCTGATCGGGCAGATCTCGTCGCAACTGGCGGCGATGCGGCGGCAGGCGCGCCAGGCGCAGCGCTACCGCGAGGTCTCCGGCAAGATCCATGCGATGGAGGCCTTGCAGCATCACCTCCATTGGACCGCCGCATGCGACCAGGTCGAGGCCGACGAGGCCTCCTTCCAAGAGGCGCTCACGGCGGTCGCGCAAGAGACCAAGGCCGAAGGCGAGGCGCTGCGCAGGCAGGCGGTTGCGGCCGAGAAGCTTCAGCCGTTGCGCGACGTGGAAGCCGAGCGCGCGGCGGTACTGCATCGTTTGAGCGTCGAGCGCGACGCGCTCGAGCGCGAAGAGGCGCGCGCCAAGGCGCGTCAGGCGGAGCTCGAGACGCGGCTGGCGCAAGCCTCTCGCGATCTCGCCCGTGAAGAGGAACACATCGCCGAGGCCGAAAGCATGCTGCGCGGGCTTGGCGAGGAAAACCGCAGGCTCGATGCGGCAAGCTCCCGCGACAAGGAGGAGCCACAGCTTCGCGCCGCTGCGGCCAAGGCGGCCGAGACGCTCGCCGCCGCTGAAGCCGCACTGCGCCAAGCCACAACCGAGCTTGCCGAGGCGCGCGCCGAGCGCGGCCGCCTCGACGGGGAGAAGACGCGGCTCGCGGTGCGGATCGCGCAGCTTGAGACGCAAAGTGCCGAGATCGAACAGGAGCTTGCCAAGCTCGAGGCTGAGACCGGCGGCGATGTGAAGCTTGTGGAGCTGCATGGCGAGGCACAGCGGCTCTCCGGACGCGTGCAGGAGACCGAGACGGAGCTTGCCGCAGCCGAGGCGCACGAGGAGCAGGCTCGCGCCGAGGAAGCGCGTCTGCGCGCGCTTGCGGCGTCGGCTAAGCTGGCGCGCCAGGAGATCGAGACCGAGCTTGCCACCTTGATCAAGCTGCTGGCGCCGGCTCACGACTGGGCGCCCATCGTCGAGCGGGTCAAGGTCGATACGGGCTACGAGCTCGCCCTTGGCACCGCGCTCGGCGACGATCTCGACGCGGCCGAAGAGGAAAGCGCGCCGGCGCATTGGCGCAAACTGGAAGCTGGCGGCAAGGATCCGGCTCTGCCCGACGGTGCCGTCCCGCTTAGCAAATATGTCAAGGCGCCCGACGCGCTGAAGCGCCGTCTGGCTCAGATTGGCGTCGTCGACGCCGCCAAAGGCCAGGCCATGCAGGCCGCTTTGAAGCCGGGGCAGCGGCTCGTCTCCAAAGACGGCGATCTGTGGCGCTGGGACGGCTACAGCATCCAGGCTGGTACGGCGAGCGCCGCGGGCGCCCGCCTCGTTGAGCGCAGCCGGCTCGCGGCCTTGAAGGACAAGAAGGCCGAGGCGGAGGCTGCTGAAGCTTCAGCCGAGGCCGCGCTTGCCGACGCGATCAAGGCGGCGGAGGCAGCCACCCAAGCAACCAAGTCGCTTCGCATCGAGGCGAAGGACATTCACGCCGAGCTCGATCGGGCGCGCGAAACCATCGCCGCCTCCGAGCATGAGGCGCAAGCGTCGAGCAAGCAGCTCGGCGCCATCGTGGAAGCGATGACCCGCACCAAGGCCGCACTCGCCGAGGCGAAGGAGCAGGCCGAAGCCGCCGAAGCAGCCCTCACCTCCCTTGCTACGCTAGCCGGCCTCGAAGCGGCGCTCGAGGCCGCGCAAAGCAAGGCCGCGACGGCACGCGCAAGCGCTGCGCGCGCCGACGCAGCGCTCGAAGGTTTCGAGCGCGAAGTGCGGTTGCGGCAAGAGCGCATGGAAGCGATCAGCGCCGAGGAAGAGCTGTGGCAGAAGCGGATTGCCAATGCGCGCGAGCAAATCGAGACGTTGCGCGCGCGCAAGGCCGAGACCAGCGCCGACCTCGAGGCGCTGACCAATCTTCCCGCCGAGATCGAGCAGCGCCGCGCCAAGCTGATGGACGCCATCGCCGAGGCAGAACGCGAGCGCGCCAAGGCGGCCGACGACCTCGCGCAAGCCGAGACGGCATTGAAAGCCGAAGACAAGGCATTGCGCGCGGTGCAGGAGAAATTGGCAGAGGCGCGCGAGGCCAAGGCGCGCGGCGAAGCGCGGTTGGAAGCGGCACGCGAGCGCAGGAGCGAATGCGCGCGGCTGATCCGCGAGCAACTCGACTGCGCGCCTGAGGATGTCTTGGCAAGGCCAACCTGAAATCTGGCGCCGAAATCCCAGACTTGTCCGAGGTCGAGGCGCGGCTCGCCAAGCTAAAGGGCGATCGCGAGCGGCTCGGCGGCGTCAATCTCCGCGCCGAGGAAGAAGAGGCGGAGCTGACCGCGCAACTGGAAGAGATGACGCGCGAGAAGGCGGACGTGGAACAAGCCATCGCGCGCTTGCGTCAAGGCATCTCCAATCTGAACCGCGAAGGCCGCAAGCGGCTGCTCGAAGCCTTCGACACGGTGAACGGCCATTTCGGGCATCTGTTCAAGACGCTGTTCGGCGGCGGCAAGGCCGAGCTAAGGCTGGTCGATTCAGACGATCCTCTGGAATCTGGCCTTGAGATCTTCGCCCAGCCGCCAGGCAAGCGTACGCAAGCCCTGACGTTGCTGTCGGGCGGCGAGAAGGCGCTGACGGCGCTTGCGCTGATCTTCGCCGTGTTCCTCACCAACCCCTCGCCCATCTGCGTGCTGGACGAGGTGGACGCGCCCCTCGACGACGCCAACGTCGACCGCTTCTGCCGGATGATGGAGGAGATGGCGAAGGAGACCGATACGCGCTTCCTGATCATCACCCACCATCCGCTGACCATGGCGCGCATGAGCCGGCTGTTCGGTGTCACCATGTCGGAGCGCGGGGTGAGCCAGCTCGTGTCGGTCGATCTGGAGACCGCAGAGAAGCTCCGCGACGCCAGCTAGCCCTGATTTTCAAGGGATTTTGGGCACTCTCTAGCACTTTTGTCTTCCTTGACAGGGGCAATTCCCCAACTAAAGTGCGCGCCAAGCTTGAGGACCAACCGGTCCCATCGGGCTCTCCCGGAATTGAGCAGTGCCAATGGCCGGAGCCGAAAACAAGTCCGGACGCCAGCTAAGCGGCCGCGACACGCAAGACATTCGGCAGCGGCTCGACGCGCTCCAAGGGAAGCTCGCCACGGCGCAAGGGCGCCGCGGGCCGACGCCCGAAGGGCCGGAAGGCCGCGGCAAGGCCATGGGGCAGGCTCTCAGGCTGGCGACCGAGCTGGTCGCCGGGGTCGCAGTTGGGGCTTTTATTGGCTGGGCGCTCGACAAGCTGTTCGGCACCGCCCCGTTCTTGATGGTGGCGCTTCTTATTCTTGGAGCAGGCGCCGGCATCATGAACGTGGTGCGGACAGCGAAATCGATGCAGGGCGAGCCGATGCCGGGCCATCACCTGCGCCAGGACGTGACGGACGACGATGACTAGGGGCTTTTGGCGGTGATCGGGGCAGCTTACGCAGAGGAAGCGGGACACGGCGGCGGCCATGGCGGCAGCGCCAATCTGCCCGATCCCATGCACCAATTCGAGATCAAGCGGATCCTGCCGTTCGAGCTGTTCGGCTTCGACGCATCGTTCACCAACTCCGCCCTGTTCATGGTGATCGCGGCCTGCGTCATCACGCTCTTCACACTGTACGCCATGCGCAAAGGTGCGCTCGTCCCGACGCGGCTCCAATCCGTGGCCGAGGTCTCCTACGAGTTCGTCGCCAACATGGTGCGCGACAACGTGGGCACCGAGGGGATGAAATATTTCCCGTTCGTCTTCACCCTGTTCATGTTCGTGCTGGTGCTGAACATGCTGGGTATGGTGCCCTACTCGTTCACGGTGACGAGCCACATCATCGTCACCTTCGCACTCGCGGCCTTCATCTTCATCGCCGTCACGCTGATCGGTTTCTGGAAGCACGGCGTCGGTTTTCTCAAGTTCTTCGTGCCGTCCGGCGTGCCGTTCGTCATGCTGCCGCTGCTCGTGGTGATCGAGGTGATCTCCTATCTGACGCGGCCGGTCAGCCTATCGGTGCGTCTGTTCGCCAACATGATGGCTGGCCACACTATGCTGAAAGTGTTCGGCGCTTTCGTCGTGGCGCTCGGCTTGCTGGGCGGCTGGGCGGCGCTTGCCTTCATGGTCGCCTTCACCGGCCTCGAGATCCTGGTCGCATTCCTCCAGGCTTACGTGTTCGCCATTCTCACCTGCATCTATCTCAACGATGCGCTTCATATGCATTAGCAGTCACCACCTCTATCGTTCCAAGGAGAGACGTCATGGAAGCAGAAGCAGCAAAATTGATCGGCGCGGGCCTCGCCTCGATCGCACTCGTCGGCGCCGGTGTCGGCATCGGCACCATTTTCGGCAACTACCTACAGGGCGCGCTGCGCAATCCGTCGGCTGCCCCGACGCAGTTCGCAAACCTGCTGCTCGGCTTTGCGTTGGCCGAGGCGACCGGCCTGTTCGGCCTCGTGGTGGCGCTGATCATCCTGTTCGTGTTCTAGTCTGAGCCTGAAGGCTCCGCACAAAGGACGCGACCATGCCGCAACTCAATCCGCTCGATTGGGCGCCCCAGATCTTCTGGCTCGTTCTCACCTTCGGCGTGCTCTATCTGCTGATGGTGTGGGTGGCCCTGCCGCGCATTGGTGGTGTGATTGAGAAGCGTGCGAACCATATCGCCAACGACCTCGCCCAGGCAGATAAGCTCCGGCGCGAGACCGAGGAGGCGATAGCCGCCTACGAGCAGGCGCTTGCCGAGGCGAAACAGAAGGCCCATGCCATCGTCGAGGCGAGCCGGACCAAGCTAAAGGCCAAGACCGACGCCGAGCGGGCCAAGCTCGAGAAGGAGCTTGCCGCGCGGAGCGAAGAAGCTGAGGCGCGCATCGCCGAGGCCAAGGCCTCGGCGATGAAAGACCTGAACGCGGTCGCGGCCGACGCCGCCGCCGACATCGTGCGGCAGCTGATCGGCACGGCAGCCACCAAATCCGAGATTGACGAGGCCGTCGGCGCGGCGCGGAAGGCTTGACCATGGAATTCCTGTCCTCTCCAGAATTCTGGGTTGCTGTCTCGTTCTTCCTGTTTCTCGGGCTGGTGTTCTACTTCGGGGTTCACAAGAAACTTGCCGCTGCGCTCGACGCCCGCGCAGCCGCCATCGCCAAGGAACTCGAGGAAGCGAAACACTTGCGCGAAGAGGCGGAGAAGGTGCTCGCCGATTATCGTCGCAAGGAAGGCGATGCGGCCAAGGAGGCGGACGCAATCGTCGCGCTCGCCACCAAGGAAGCCGAGGCTCTCGCGGCGGAGACGTCTCGCTCCATGAAGGAGCATTTCGATCGGCGCATGAAGATCGCCGAGGACAAGATTTCCCGCGCCGAGGCTGATGCCATGCGCGACGTGCGCGCCGCGGCCGCTGACGCGGCCGTCGCCGCGGCGCAGATGGTGATCGCCGAGAAGCTCACGCCCGAGACGGCCGACAAGTTCGTCAAGCAGGGCATCGACGCGCTGAAAACCAAGCTGAACTAGCTACTCTCCAGATTTTCGCGCTTCGCTAGGACTGATGGGCTAAGGTCGAGGGCATGGTGCATGTCGTCGAACCACGGCACCCCGTGTCGCTCGCCGACTATGAGAGCGTCGCGCCCTTAAGCGCCACCGTCCGGAATCTCCGGCAGGAGGCGTATAGCAGGTTGCCCGCTCTCAAGGGCCGCCGCGTCGTCATGGTCAACAGCACGAGCCATGGCGGCGGGGTCGCCGAACTAATACCGCCCCTCCTCTCGTTGATGCGCGAGCTTGGCGTTCAGGCCCAATGGCTGGTGATGGAAACGCACGACCCCGCGTTCTTCCGGCTGACCAAGCACCTGCACAACCTCATTCATGGCATGGGCGACCCTCATCTCACGCGGGCGGACCACGAGCTTTATGAGCGGGTGAGCGCCGAGAACGCACGGAAGATTGAGACGTTTCTTTCGCCAGGGGACGTGCTGGTGATCCACGACCCGCAGCCTATGGCGGCGGGCGCCATGCTCCGAAAGAAGCTGGACATCGCGGCGATCTGGCGTTGCCATATCGGGCTCGACCGCGAGACGCCCCAGACTCACGCCGCATGGTCCTTTCTCGACACGTGCGCAACGCCTTACGATCACGCGGTGTTCACGGCGCCCGAATACATTCCAAGCTGTCTCGCCGGCCGCGCGACGATCATCCATCCGGCCATCGATCCGCTCAGTCACAAGAACCGCCATCTCGCGGTTCACGACCTCGTCGGCGTCCTCGCCAATGCAGCGATGGTCAAGCCTTGGGGCCCGGTTCTCACGCCACCAGTCGCCGAGCCCGCCAAGCGGCTTCAGCCGGACGGCAGCTGGGCTCCGGCTATCGAGCCTGAGGATATGGGGCTGCTGTTCAGGCCCATCGTCACGCAAATCTCGCGCTGGGACCGGCTCAAGGGTTTCAGGCCGCTGATGGAAGGCTTTGCGATGCTCAAGCAGGGCCTAGAAGCGCGGACCGATCTCGAGGAGCGGCACCGCCACACGCTGCAACTTGTCAGGCTGGTGCTGGCGGGCCCCGATCCAGGATCGATCGATGACGATCCCGAAGGTCAGGAAGTGCTGGCGGAACTGTGCGCGGCGTATGCGGCCCTGCCCCATCCGCTCCAGAGCGACATCGCCATCGTCTCGCTGCCGATGTCATCGACGACGAACAACGCTCTCATCGTCAATTCTCTGCAGCGGTGCTCCGACATCGTCGTACAGAACTCGTTGCAGGAAGGCTTCGGACTCACAGTAACGGAAGCGATGTGGAAGCGAGTCGCGCTTCAGGGCTCGTCCGCCGTGGGGATCCGGCAGCAGATTCGACCGGGTCTCGACGGCCTGCTGGTCAAGAACGCCGATGACCCGAACGAGATTGCCGATACGCTCGATACGTTGTTGGGAGATCCGACCATGCGCAAGTCTCTGGCGCAAAGCGCGCAACAACGGGTGTACGATCAGTTTCTGGTGTTTACCCAGGTACGGAGCTGGCTGGAGCTGCTGACGAACACGATCGCGGCACGCTGGCCCACCAATTGACCGACGCAGCATTCGTCATGGCTGAGCGCGGGAAGAAATCATCGGGCAGCTCAAGGTTTCCTGGAAGGCGGACACCAACTCTTCTTGCGACTCGGCCGTGACGTAGAGACCGCCGTTTTCCTCCGCGAGGCATTTGATGCCGAGAACGCTCTGCTCACCCGTCCACGAAAAATTTCTCGTGCGGAGGGCGATGACGTGGACGATGAGCTGGTCGGCCTCTTGATGCAGCTGGCGACCCAGGTCGCACGGCGAGCCGCCGCAGGTCTCCTCCCCGTCAGTTAGGACCACGACCACGCCGGGCTTGTGACGAAAGTCGAGAACATGGGCAGCCTGCTCGACCGCCGAGGTCAACGGTGTCTTGCCCGCAGGAGTCAGAGCCTCGACCGCGCGCATGATGACCTTCGCGGCGTTCGGTTCCGGCTTCAGATTTAGCTCGACATTGCACTGATTGTACGGGCCGGGCCCATAGGTGATCAATCCAACGCGGCGATGCCGCGCCGCGCCGGGCAACACCTGCGCCAGTGCCGACCTGACCTCGTCGATGCGGGTGATCGTAGTGGCGATTCCAAGCTTCTCGTTGCCTGACATCGAGCCGGAAGCGTCGAACACGATCATCGCGTCATCGATGCAGCTCTGTAGCCTCCTTGGCGCTGGCCAAATTGATCACGGCCAACAGGCTGAGCGTCACCGCTGCGAGAATCCCCAGCAGACGACGCATCATCGAGGTCATGCCGGTTGGTCCGCCAGAACGGTTTGGAAGTCTTTGAAGGTCACCACCTGCTTTGCGGCGAGTGTTGGCCGCCATGGCCGCCGCCGCCAAGAATCGCTCCGACCCGTCGCAATCTCGACCAGCTCAGACTGATAGCGATGCACATGGGCGGGCTTGCTTGTCCCCGAAGACGAGACGACCAGCAGATCAGGTTGCGCTTGGCGACAAGCGTTTGTAGCTCGTCGAGCAGGCCCCTCGCCGATCCATGTCGTGCGCCAGCGAAACTCCGCAGAACGAGCTCGGCCAATGAAATCCCGAGTATGACGGTCGTCCGCGACGCTGAACAACACGGCGCTCCGCGTCCCAGCCACGGGACTCATATCAGCCAACAAGCGGCTGCGGCCCGATGGAGCGCCTCGCTCGCGACATGCTCATCGAACACTGGACAATCGCCAGCTTCCCAGCGCCTGCCGATCTCCGCGATCGCCGCTGCAACCTCATCGGCCGTCTCGGCCCGGCTCCGTCTTTGCCGGGGCGATCGAGAACCGACTTGATCGCGGCGGGATCGCCGGCGAGCAACACGTCGAGCCAATATGCCAATGCAACGCCAAGCTCCGCCGGGCGGCTCGCCGCGATGAGCCGCCGCAGTTCCGTGACATAAATGCGGCGATGTCCACCGCGCGGTGCGCTCGGCGTGAAGCATCCCGCTATCGACCCAACGCTGGATCGTTGCCGGTGCCACGCCGAGCCGTCGCGCCGCCTCTCCCGCAGAAACCATCAGCGCTCATGATCAATCCTCTTGTGCTTTGCGGGCGATGTTATCGGCGCGCTCGATGCCGGTCGGGTAGTAAGCGCCAGTCTGCTGATCGCCGAATTTCAGCATTCTCAAGCGGCCGTGCTCTATCGCATTAGGTTCCTTGGTGAGCTTGAGCATATGCACCGCGCAAGCATCGGCATCGAGTTCCATGTTCTTGAGCAGGGGCCGTAGATAGAAGAACGGTTGCACGCCGACGCTACCCAATTGCTGTGTCGTGAGCCTCGTATGGCCCAGCGTGTGATGGCAGCATTCATGCGCCATCAGAAAATCGCGTAGTCCCGATCGGATTTAGCATCGATGCGTCGATAACGATCACCGAGCGACCGTCCGCCGTCTGGGTCGATGACGCCTGTTCGGGAAAGTCGGGCAGAACGTAGGTGACGATGTCGCAATACGGATTGTCGACTGCCGCCAATTTCCGCCTGAACTCAAACCCGCCACCGCTCTTGCGGGCCGGCTTCGCGTTCACATCGGCGCCAGGACCGGAAAGTCCTGAGGACAAGCCGCGCCGGCGCCGACGAGCATGATCGCGGCGAGCCCAAGCATCGGGGCGCATCTGCCACCTCCACGAAATCCCGGAAAATCTGACGGCATTCCAGCCTCGTCGAACGATCAAGCCTCAGACATATGAATAATATGAGTGATTTTTACTATTGTAAATCGCTCAATTTATGCCATGGTGATGATCTCGACCCTCCCGCGCACCGCAAAGTAGGCTTCGGCTCGCGCGGAAGCCCCCGACGCCAGCACCCAGGCTCCGGGGGTCCCTCATTCGCCGGGTGGGCGGCCCGAAACTTGAGCATTGAGGAGTCCAACCCTCAGGCTCGGAAGCCCCGCTGCTACGTTCCCCAACCGGCAGCGGGGCTTTATTCGTCAGGGGTAGTGCAACGAAGCGCGGTCGCTACTTCACGACGGCGATGATCGGCCCGTAGCCGCCATGGGCAGGAGGATCGTTGCGCTTGAACTCAGGCGCATAGAGGCCGGGCGCCAACCTCCGTCAAGAAGAGCGCGTTCTTCACCCGAGGCGATCGGGAAGAACGCGCGAACTCGTAAAAGCTGACGCTACCCCGGCTGATGACGAAATGGACCTCCGTCGGGCTGGACACGCCAACGCCGTCGCCTCGGCTTCAAGTCCTTCGACTTGACGATGAAGGCGGGATGGATGGCGCCGTCGATAACGAGCATCGGACCTGACTGGGTGGCGAAGCTGGCCTGGCCGCTTGGCGAGATCTTCTCGGTCGCGACACGCCTGCCTGCGCGTCGCCAGAGATAGAACACCCCATTCGGCTTCTTGTAGAAGTTCGGGATCTGGCCGGGGTGCCTTTGACGGTCACCGTGTTGACCTTGGCAAGCGTTCGCCCGTTCTCAACGTGCAATCCGACGGGACTGAGATCGTCTTCATACATGCCGCCGTTCATGGCGAATTGCAGCGACTTGCCGCTTTCCTCCAGTTCTGCGGCAAGCGCATCGAAAGTTCGGAACAGCTGCCCGTCCCGCCCTCGCCAGACAATGCGGAGATCGTCCTTGGCGGGATCGAAACTGCAGACGATGTACGAAGCGCCGCGGAAGGCCTCGTTGCGGCATGGTTCGGCAGAAGCGGGGCCAGGCACTTGCGAGAAGGAGCAGCGCCAAGCCGAGCCCTGTATGTCGGAATGACATTGTTTCGCGCCGGCCCTAGCCTTTGCCGAAGGCGACGAAGATCTTGTAGTCCTCGGGCCTGGTGCCGACCTGGATGGGGAAGCTCATCTCGCGCACCATCGAGAAATAGCCGACCGGTTGCCCCGGCGGGATGGTGGTGGTGATCGTCATCTTGTCGGTGGCGAGGGTCTCTTTGTTGGCGCCGGCGGCGCGGATATGCACGGGCATGGTCACTGTTCCGGGCTTGCCCATAGGTCCCAGCAGAACACGCCCGGCAAACCCGTACTTGACCACGACTTGGCCGGGGAAGAACCGGCACTCCCGGGAGAGCTTCGTGAACTCGCCGCGATGGACGACCGATTTCTGGTCGCCGTCATGGCCAGGCTGGTAGATCGTCAACAACCGCTCGTTGGGCCACGACACCACTTGCGGGCAGTTGAGGCCACCGCTCGATGGCTGGTTGGCCGCGACTTCGCCCATCTCCGGCAGCCTGTCATCGTTCGCCAATGAGGCGGCGGAGCTATCGTCGCTGGAGCCGAACGGATTGGAGATCTTGGGGACGCCGCAGCCGGCGACGGGGACCAGGCAGAGAACGAGGACGCCAAGTCCGCACGCGCGTAAGCATGAAAGAACGCCGATCAGCTTCACCTCGCCCCGTCCCTAGCTTGACAGTTCAGGCATCCCTGCCTGATATGCCCCGACTCGACTTGAAATGCTTGAAATGCGCGAGCTTTCGGGCCGCCGATGGGCGCAAACCTAGCGGCCTCTGGCAGGCCCGACAAGGGCCAGACTCAACTATGATTGAGGCCGAAAAGCGCCGTTTCTGGAGCGCGGATGACCGGTATGAGCAATAGCAACGGGCGCCACGGCGGCCGCCCTCCCCTCACCATCTACCTTGCGGCACCGCGCGGGTTCTGCGCCGGTGTCGACCGGGCGATCCAGATCGTCGAGCTTGCCTTGGAGAAGTACGGGCCGCCGGTCTATGTGCGCCATGCCATCGTCCACAATCGCTACGTCGTGGATACGCTGAAGGCCAAGGGTGCCATCTTCGTGGAAGAATTGGACGAAATCCCGGATACCGAAGCGCCGATCGTGTTCTCTGCCCACGGAGTACCGAAGGCTGTGCCAGCGGCCGCCCGCCACCGGCGCATGTTCGTGCTCGACGCCACGTGTCCCCTTGTCTCCAAGGTGCATGTCGAGGCCGAGCGACTTCATGGCGAGGATCGCGAGATCCTGCTGATCGGGCATGCGGGTCACCCCGAGGTGGTCGGCACCATGGGCCAGCTGCCGGCGGGCGCCGTGCACCTGATCGAGACGGTCGCCGATGCGCTCGCCTTTAGCCCGCGCGACGCAGGGAAGCTCGCCGTGATCACCCAGACCACACTGTCGGTGGACGACACGCGCGAAATCCTGGAGGCACTCAAGGCCCGCTTCCCCCAGATCGCCGTGCCGCGCAAGGACGATATCTGCTACGCCACGACAAACCGGCAAGACGCGGTCAAGCGAATCGCGCCAAACTGCGACCGGATGATCGTGGTCGGCTCACCCCACAGCTCGAACTCGCTGCGCCTCGTCGAGGTCGCCGAGCGAGCCGGCTGCCCGCACGCAACACTTCTCGAGCGCGCTGACGCGATCGATTGGCCTCTGTTCGACGGCATTAGCCGGCTCGGCATCACGGCCGGCGCATCGGCACCCGAGGTGCTGGTGAACGACATCGTCGACGCCTTCAAGGCGCGATTCGATGTGCAGGTCGAGACCGTCACCACGGCCGAAGAGAACATCGCCTTCAAGCTCCCACGCGAGCTCAGAGATATGCCGGCACTGTAGATGGCCGTCTATACCGACGTCTCTGACGAGGAACTCGAGGCCTTCATCGCAAGCTACGACATCGGCGCGCTCACGTCGTTCAAGGGCATCGCCGAGGGTGTCGAAAACTCGAACTATCTCGTCCACACCGAAGCCGGACCCTTCATCCTCACGCTTTACGAGAAGCGCGTGCGACCGCAGGACCTGCCCTACTTCCTCGCGTTGATGGAGCATCTCGCCGCGCGCGGCATCTCCTGCCCGCTGCCCGTCCGCGACCGAGAAGGTGTCACGCTGAAGGAGCTGGCCGGACGTCCAGCCGCGTTGATCAGCTTCCTGGAAGGCTTGTGGGTGCGGCGCCCCGGGATCGAGCACTGCGCCGGCCTCGGCCAGGCGCTGGCGCGGTTCCACCTCGCCGGTCAGGACTTCGCCATGAAGCGCGACAATGACCTCTCGTTGCCGGGATGGCGGACGCTCTATGAGGCGGTGCGCGATCACGCCGACGAAGTGATCCCTGGCCTAAAGGACGAGATCGCAGGCGAGCTCGATCATCTCGAGAGAAGCTGGCCGTCGGATCTGCCCGAAGGCGTGATCCATGCCGACCTGTTTCCTGACAACGTCTTTTTCCTCGACGATAAGGTGTCAGGGCTGATCGACTTCTATTTCGCCTGCAACGATATGCTCGCCTATGACGTCGCAGTGTGCCTCAACGCTTGGTGCTTCGAGCCCGACGCTTCGTTTAATATCACCAAGGCGCGCGTCATGCTCCAAGCTTACGAGCAAGAGCGGAAGTTGACGGAAGCGGAGCTTGCCAACCTGCCCACGCTTGCGCGCGGCGCGGCGCTGCGCTTCCTGCTGACGCGCACCTACGATTGGCTCAACACCGACGAGAACGCGTTGGTGAAGTTCAAGGATCCAAGCGAGTATCTGCGCAAGCTGCGGTTCCACCAGCGTGTGGCATCGTATCGCGACTATGGACTTGGGGAGCATTGAGCACGGTGATGCGCCCCAAGATCGTTATCCATACCGACGGTGCTTGCTCGGGAAACCCGGGGCCTGGCGGTTGGGGCGCGATCCTCGAATCGGGTTCGCATCGCAAGGAGATCAAGGGTGGCGAGGCGATGACTACCAACAACCGTATGGAGCTCACCGCTGCGATCGAAGCTTTGGAAGCCCTGAAGTCGCCGTCGGACGTCGATCTCTACACCGACTCCAACTATTTGCGGGGCGGCATCACCAGCTGGATCAAGGGCTGGCAGAAGAACGGTTGGCGCACCGCCGACAAAAAGCCGGTGAAGAACGTCGAGCTTTGGCAGCGGCTACATCAGGCGGAGGCGCGCCATGAGGTGCGTTGGCACTGGGTCAAAGGCCATGTCGGTCACGACGACAACGAGCGAGCCGACGAGCTCGCGCGCGAAGGCATGGCGCCGTTCCTCGGCGGACGCCGCGACTAGAGCTCCTTGAGCACTTCGGCAGCGGTGCTGACCTCGGCAACCCCTGGCGATTCCTCGGTATTCAGCACCTTCACCACGCCGTCCTCGACGAACATGGCGTAGCGCTTGGACCTGGTGCCGAGCCCGATGCCGGAGCCGTCAAAGTCCATGCCGATCTTCTTGGTGAACTCGGCATTGCCGTCAGACAGGAAGAGCACCTTGCCTTTGCCGCCGGACTTCTCCTCCCATGCGCCGAGCACGAACGGATCATTGACTGCGACGCACACGACCTTGTCGATTCCGAGTTTCTTGAATTTGTCGGCGCTCTCGATGAAACCGGGCAGATGCTTCAAATGACAGGTTGGGGTGAAGGCGCCTGGAACGGCGAACAAGACGACCTTCTTGCCGGCGAACACATCCTTGGTGGTCAAGGTCTCGATGCCGTCCTTGTCCAACACTCTAAACGTGGCGTCCGGTAGGCTATCTCCTTTGGCGATGGTCATTCGGCCTCTCCTTGATCCCTAGTTCGCCCGCGCACAATACTGGCTTCGCCGCAGCGCGCCAAGGCAGTGCAGACCGCTACTCGGCCGTCCAAACGGTCTCGGTCGAGCCTTCGTCAGAGACGAGCGTGAAGGTGAGCGTCTTGCCTTTGATTGCGGCCGCTTCCTCCGGCGTCATGAAGGCGACGGCGAAGCGCTGCTTGCCGTCTTGAAGCGGCCCGAGCGCCTTCGGCACGGGCACGAGCGCATCCGGTGCCTCAACAAAAAGATCGGTCGAGGTCGCGCCTTGGGGGAATGCGGCCTCGACCTCAAGCGCCGGCGCTGGGCCATCCAGATTCGCGGTGATGCTTTCGATCCGTGGCAACACGTCCTTTGCGGCAGCTTTCGGCACAAGGGCAAGCGCGGTGTTGATCAATAGCGCGTCACCCTTGCCGAGCGCGGGCGGCACGGCGAGATCGAGCTCGACCGAATTGGGTATGCACAAGTCCTTGCACAGGCCGTACTCGAAATTCAGCACTAGCTCCACCGGCTCGCCTTCCCGCTCCGGAGTGATCCCGATAGGAAAGACAACCTCGTCGCCGTAACCGATCGCCGTGCCGGCCGCATCGGCAAAGCGGTGCGGGGCCGGGTACAACACCTCGGCGTTTTTAAGTTCTTCGAGCCCGACCAGTCAAGGTCGGCGGCACGCCTGAGTCGCCCGGGTTGCGCCAGTAGGTTTTCCACCCGGGATCCATGCGAAGTTGTACGCCGGCGTAAGGAACCTCCGCTCCATCACGGGAGATGGTGCCACTGACGAGCCGCACCTTGGAGTTGGTCTGGTCGGCCCATGGCGACTCGTCCGAACAGGTGGCGGCGCCAGTGAAGGCGATGCTCAGCAGCGCGCCAAATGCCAACGCCGTGGGCAAGGGGACCGTGTGGATAAGCTCATTCCGACCATTTCGCTCCAATTCATGCAAGGGCTGAGGGTGGGGCCGCAAATCTAGCCGCGCCGGGCACGTCACGCGACAGCGCGCGCGTCACTCTTTTGTGAGCAGGCTGCGGCGAAAATGATCCGGGCTGCCTTAATTCACCGTTGGCTCTTCCTTAACCCCGGAACTGCTGTAGCATATAACTATGTCAGGTCGATCCCATCCCGAGGATGAAGGCTATCTCGATGGCCAGCTCCTCATTGCCATGCCGGCGATGGGCGATCCACGGTTCTCCCGCTCGGTGATCTATCTCTGCGCGCACTCTTCAGAGGGTGCCATGGGCATCATCATTAACCAGCGCGCGCCGAATATCAGCTTCACCGAGCTGCTGGAGCAACTGAACATCGTGCCGACCGAGGACCGCATCGCGCTTCCGACCGGTTTGAGCGCCATGGCCGTTCATCTCGGGGGCCCGGTGGAGACCGGCCGTGGCTTCGTGTTGCACAGCGCCGACTACTTCAAGGCGGAGAGCACGCTGCCCATCGACGAGAGTGTGTGCTTGACCGCGACCATCGACATCTTGCGCGACATCGCCAAGGGCAGTGGCCCTGACAAGGCGCTGCTCGCGCTCGGTTATGCGGGTTGGGCGCCGGGGCAACTCGAGAACGAAATCCAGGCCAATGGCTGGCTCAATTGTCCGGCTGATCCTGAGCTGATTTTCGATCCCGAGGTCGATCGCAAATATACTCGCGCTTTGACCAGTCTCGGGGTCGACCCCATCCGCCTCGTCAACGACTCAGGTCACGCCTGACGTCGCGGTGCCGGGCAAGGCCGGCAGCGGCGCTTGGCTTGGCGCGTTCACCTCAAGACTAGACGGTGCTTCCGGCTGCTCAGGCGCGCGCACACGCTCCCGCTGCTTGCGCTTACGGTGGCTGGCAAGCGCGGCGAGCAAGGTGGCGACATCCTTGGCCGACATCGGCTCTCCGTAATAATAGCCCTGCCCAAACTCACAGCCGATCGAGCGCAAATAGCTCGCGTCGGCCTGCGTCTCGACGCCTTCGGCCACCACCTCCTTGCCGAGCTCATGGGCAAGTGCAATGACCGAACGGAGGATGAGCGGCGTCTGGCCGTTGAGCGTTGAATCGCGGACAAGTGTGCGATCGACCTTGATGACGTCGAACGGGAAGCGGTGAAGATAGCTCAGCGAGCTGTAGCCGGTGCCGAAGTCGTCAAGAGCGAGATCGGCGCCATATGTCTTGAGCCAGGTCAGGATTTCCACGGCTCGCTCGGGGTTCTCCATGACGAGCGACTCGGTGATCTCGAGCTTGAGCGTGCCCTTCGGCACCGACTCGCGCGCGAGCATCAGCCTGATCTCCTGCACCATGTCTTGGCGGAACAGCTGGCGGCTAGACACGTTGACGCTCACGAATAGCGGGTCGCGATCGCGTGGCAACACCTTGTGCCAGCTCGCCGCCTCCTCCAGCGCCTTGCTCAATACATAGCTGCCAAGCTCGACGATCAGCCCGGACTCCTCGGCGAGTGGAATGAAATCCTCAGGCGCCAAGCGGCCGCGGGTCGGGTGATCCCAGCGCAGCAACGCCTCGAAGCCCGCGAGCTGGTTCGACGCGAGCCGGGTAATGGGCTGATAGAGAACCGAGATCTGCTGGCGTTCCAGCGCCATGCGTAGCTCGCTTTCCAGCGGTAACCGGCTCTCGTCCTCGCCGCGCATGGCCGGGTTGAAAATCTCGATTCGGTCGGCGCCGCTCCGCTTGGCGCGCAGCATGGCGATCTCGCCTTCGCGCAGCATGTCCTGAGCGGTGGTCTGCGTGCCGTCATGCACGACGATGCCGATCGATGCGGTAAGGATGATCTCCTTGGCGCTGATCTTCATGGGCGTGCGCAGCGCGCGCCTCACGCGTTCGGCAAGGGTCGCAACGTGATGAGGCTCGCTCTCGGAGATGAGCAGGATGGCGAACTGATCGCCGCCGAGCCGGGCCAACGTGTCTTGCGGGTTGAGATGGCGACCGAGCCGGCGTCCCAGCGTCAGAAGCATCGAGTCGCCGATCACAAGGCCGAAGCTCTTGTTGACGTTCTTGAAACGGTCGATGTCGATGAACAGCAAAGTCGGCCGATTGGCCTGGCCTTCGGCAGCGCGGGTGATGGCGCCTTGCAGCCGGTCCATGAACAGTTCGCGATTAGGCAAGCCGGTCAAGCTGTCATGCACCGCGTCATGTATCAGCCGCTCGTGAGCGCGCTTGAGGCTCGTGACGTCTCGCATCAGTCCGACGAAACGCAGCAGCCGCACATTTTCGTTCGGCGCGGCGTGACCACGCAGGTCGTACCAGAGATATGTGCCGTCGTGCCGCCTAAGGCGGAAATCGATCTGCAAGTCTCCGCCCAGCTTCTCCTGGAGCGACCACAGCAGGAGCCGGAAGCGCTCGCGGTCCGAGGCGTGCACGTGTTGGAGGAACTCATCCACCGTGACATTGAGCGCCCCGGGATCGAGGCCGAGCTCCATCTCAACTTCGTCCGCGACGGTGATGAGATCCCGGCCTGTGTTCCACTGGAAGACATGCGTGCCCGAGCCGTCGACGGCGAGGGACTTCATCTGCACGAGGCTCGGCGGACCGAGGCTGACGGCGCCTCCGCCGGTGCGGAAGGCGAACTGAGTAACAGTGAAGCCGAGCAACACGATAATGAGCACGAGACCGGCGACGAGACCGGACACGACGACCTCGCCCGACAGCTTACCGAGCACGATCATCGCGGCGCCGAATAGCCAGACGATCAGCAACATCCAGCTCGGGATCAACGACAGCGCGCGATCTTGACCGCGCAGCGCGAAATAGCCGATGAGGCCGGTGCCAACGCCGGCGATGGCGATCAGGGACACGCGCGCCAGGCCCGAGGCGGTTTGCGGGTCGATGATGGCAACGGCGATCAGGGCAAACTGTGCGGCAATCCAGCACCAGAACACGGTCCTGATCCACATATGCCACAGGCCTATACGCAGGAAGGTGTAGAGAAACAGCACAAGGCTCGCGGCGAGCCCTGCCTCAGCCGCCGCGCGATAGACCGCCGTGCGGTCGGGCCCCACGGGAAACAGCTTATTCCAGAAGCCGAAGTCGACGCAGAAATAGATCAGGGCGGCCCAGGCGATGAGTGCGGTCGCGGGAAAGATGGCGCGGTGATTGGCGGCGAAGATGGCAGTGAGGAAAATGGCGAGCAAGCCGGTGATGCCGAGCAGCACACCGTTGAACAGCATGCGATCTTGCTGTTTCGCCTGGTACGGATTGGGGTCCCAAAGCGAAAGCCGCGGCACCTTGGATGAGGCAAGCTCTGCGGCGAAGGTCACGGTCTGCCCCGGCTCGAGGTTGAGTCGGAACATGTCGGCGCGGTCGCTCTTCAGAGGCTCCGGCCGGAAGCCGAGCGAGGGCGTCACGGCCGTGATGCGGGGTGCGTCAAGCTCTGGCCGGAGCACGCCAGAGTTGGCGAGCGTGTAGCGCGGCGCCACGAGCCAGCGCACGATGCGCTCTTCCGTAGGGTTCGACAAGGCGAACACAAGCCAACCAGGATTGGTGCCAGGCGTCGAGGCTTGCACGGCCATACGGCCGATATAACCATCGGGACCCGGCGCCGTTTCGATCTGCAGCCGGTCGCCGCGCCCTTCGTACAGCTCCCCTTTCGCGGTGATGTCGATCCTAGGCTCTGACGGGTCGACTTGGATCGCCTCGATGGCGCGGGCCATGCCCGGCGGCAGGATGAGGAGCGCCAGGAGCACAATGCCGGCAAGCGCGCGGAAGCGGCCTTGGCAGACCTGCCATAGGCGAGCCGCATCAGCACGTGCCGAGGCGTCTCTTTCCGCCATTGCTCCCCCGTTCCTCATCGCGCGAGACCTAACGTCGCTTGTCCGTCTCGAGCAGCGCATACAGCAAGTGATCCTGCCATATGCCGTTGATCCTCAAATAACGGCGCGCGATGCCCTCGCGCTGGAAACCCGTTTTCTCTAACAGCCGGATTGAAGCCGTATTGGTTGGGAGGCACGCCGCCTCCAACCGGTGCAACTCGAGTTGGTCAAATACGAATGGAACGACGGCGCGCACCGCCGCCGACATGTAGCCTTGCTGAGCGTATTTGGCGCCGACCCAGTAACCCAAAGTGCAAGATTGGGTGACGCCACGGCGCACGTTGCAAAGCGTGAGACCGCCAACAAGTGCCCCGGTTGCATTGGAATGAATGAACAGCGCGTAGCCAACGTCTTCGCGAAGATCGCGCAGGTAATGGCGCACACGCCGCCTGAATGAAGCCCGGGATAGCTCGTCGGCGGTCCACAAAGGCTCCCACGGCATGAGAAACTCGCGGCTCGAAGCCCTAAGCTCGGCCCAAGCGGGATAGTCGGACATTTGCGGCGTGCGCAACATGACTTTCTCGGACTCGATGACCGGCCCAAAGTCGCTCGGGGAAGCGGCACGCAGCAATGCCATCGACTAGCACCCTCTTCAGGCAGCCTTGCTCGCAGGGACTGTGAATTTCTCGGCTACCGCGTCGAATCTTGCAACATTAACAATGGGCCCGACCGTGGCAAGGCTCAGCGGCGAGACGAGCAACCGTTCAACCAACGATTGTATATCCCCAGCCTGGACCCTTTCGACCCGCTCGACCAGCTCCTCGGTCGGCAGGATCCGGCCGTGAATAAGGATCTGCCGGGCCAACTGCTCCGCCCGGGCGCTCGAGCTTTCGAGCCCGGCGAGGAGCCCCATCTTGAGTTGGGCCTTGACCCGCCCGAGCTCAGCCTCCGTGAAACCTCGCTCGGCGGCGAGCACCAATTCATCGCGGATCACGGCGAATAGATCATGAGCCCGGTCCGGCGCACCGGCAGCATGGATCGAGAACATGCCGCTATCGGTGAGCCCGGTGGCGAAGGCATAAATGGCGTAGCAGAGCCCGCGCCGTTCGCGCACCTCCTGGAACAGCCGCGAGGACATTCCCCCGCCAAGCGCGCCGGCAAGAATCTGTGCAGTGAAGTAGTCGGGAGCGCGGTAATGCGGGGCCTCGAAGGCGAGCACGAGATGGGTCTGTTCGAAAGGCTTGTCAGAGCGCTTGATGCCGCCGGCGTAGCGGGCCTTGTCAGGCTGCGGCGCGCTCTTCTTGTGGAAGCCAGCAAAACGCTGCTCGGCCTCGGCGACGAGCGCCGCATGATCGACGGCACCCGCCGCGGCGAGCACCATGTTGGGGCCGTGATAGTGAGTGCCGAGATAAGCACCGAGATGATTGCGGCCGAAACCACTCACACTCGCGGCCGTGCCGAGGATCGGACGGCCCACGGACTGGTCGGGAAAAGCGGCTTCGGACACAAGGTCGAATACGATGTCGTCGGGGGAATCCATTGAGGCCGCGATCTCTTGAAGGATGACGTCGCGCTCGCGGGCAAGCTCCACGCTGTCGAAGCCGGGCTCAACGAGAATGTCACTCAAGATGTCGAGGGCGAGCGGCAGATCCTTGCGCATCACCCGGGAGTAGTAGGCCGTGGAATCGACGCCGGTCGCCGCGTTGAGATCGCCGCCGACCGCTTCGATCTCCTCGGCGATGTCGCGGGCGCTGCGGCGCGCCGTGCCTTTGAAGGCCATATGTTCGAGAAAATGGGCGATGCCGTGCTCGGAGTTCCCCTCGGATCGGCTGCCTGCGCCAACCCAGATGCCGAGCGAGACCGTCTCGACCTCCGGCATGGCGTGGCTGACCACAATCAGGCCGTTGGCAAGCTCTGACCGTTCGACGCTCACGCCCGTGCCTCCGCGCGCGCCGCGGCGGCATGACCGACCACGAACTCGGCGACCTTGGCGGCGTTGTTGGGAAGCATCGTGCAGCGCTCGTTCTGCCCCAGCCTAAGCGCCAAGCGCTCAGGTTGTTCGGCGACTTGGCCCGTCGCGCGCTTGACGGCATCAGGAAACTTGGCGGGATGCGCGGTGGATAAGACAACCATAGGCGTCGTGCCGACATCCTCCTCCTGCGACGCCGCGACGGCGACCGCAGTGTGAGGATCGATCAGCATGCCGGTCTCCTCGAATACCCCCCGAATGGTCATCTCCGTGTCGTGCTCGCCGATCGAATGTGCGCCGAACAGATCGCGCAGTTGACCGAGCTCCCCTTGGCTCAAACGGAACGTGCCCCTCGCACGCAGCTCATCCATGAGCGCCCCAACACGGGCGGCATCACGGCCAGCAAGCTCGAAGAGAAGGCGCTCGAAGTTGCTCGCAAGCTGGATGTCCATGCTCGGACTCGAGGTGGCAATCACGGCCTGCGGCTCGTAAACGCCGGACCCGAGCGCGCGAGGTAAACTGTCGTTGAGGTTCGTGGCGATAACGAGGCGCTGGACCGGCAAGCCCATGGCGCGGGCCGCGTAACCTGCGAAAATATCACCGAAATTTCCGGTCGGCACAGTAAAGGCCACTGCCCGATGAGGCGCGCCGAGGCTCACCGCGGCAGTGAAGTAGTACGGCATCTGGGCGAGAATCCGCGCGAAGTTGATCGAGTTGATGCCGGTCAGCGATAGGCGCTCAGACAAGGCACGGTCGGCAAACAGCGCCTTCACGATCGCCTGGCAATCGTCGAACGTGCCCTCGACAGCAATGTTGTGGACGTTGGGTTCGGCGGCCGTGGTCATTTGCCGCCGCTGCACATCGCTGATGCGGCCCTTCGGATGAAGAATGAATACGTCGATGGCGTCGAGGCCGCGAAATGCTTCGATGGCAGCGGCACCGGTGTCGCCCGAGGTCGCGCCGACCACCGTGGCGCGGGCGCCTCTGCGCAGCAGCGCGCGGTTCATGAGCCGCGACACCACCTGCATGGCCAGGTCCTTGAAGGCGAGTGTCGGTCCGTGAAATAGCTCGAGCAAAAAGGCGTTCGGTCCGATCTGGGTGAGCGGCGCCACGGCCGGATGATGGAAGCCGTCATACGCCTCCGTCAGAACGTCTTCGAGATCGCCGAGGCAGGCATCACTGGCAAGATAGGGGCTCATCACCCGGTAGGCGGCGTCGGCGTAGTCGAGGCCGGCAAGCGCGGCGATCTCGTCCGGCGCGAGTGCCGGCCACGCTTCGGGCATGAACAGCCCGCCGTCGGGCGCAAGCGCAGCCAGCAGCGCACCCTCAAAGGAGAGCGCCGGCGCCTGACCGCGCGTTGAGATGAATTTCAAGGCCTGCCTCTCGCCAGAAAAATGGGGCTTTTCCGGCAGACCCTACCGGGCGGCGACCCCGCCCGCAACAAGGCCAAGCGGGCCTCGTTAAGAGCGTTTGCCGCGATAGGCACCCCAGACATAGACCGCGTAGATCACGACCAGGCACAGCGCCAAGCCGAACCATGTCAGGGCGTATTGCAGATGATCGTTGGGGAACGTCACCCTGGTCTGGCCCCCTTTTGGCCAACCCCCCGGCACGTCGCTCGCCTGCTGTTCCAAGAAGAAGGGGGCGACATCGACGGTGCCACCTGGAAACATGGACCGCGCCATGGCCGACAGATCCCGTGTAAACCACTGGTTGGCCTCAGGGTCGTTGTCGGGCACGAACAGGCTGGGCTCCTCGGGCGCGCGGACGAGCCCGGTCACTGTAACCACCTCCTGGAGCTGGCCGGCCTTGCGGGTCGTTGGGTCGCGCAGCGCATCCGGCACGAAGCCGCGGTCCACCAGCACGACGGTGCCCTTCACGGTCTCCAGCGGCGTGATGACGTGCCAGCCCAATTCGCCGTCGGGCGAGAGAGCGTAGAGGTAGCGCTCGCGTGCATGGTGGAAGCGGCCCTCGGCGCTGACCGGGTAGTATTCCATGTTGCGGCCTTCGCCAGCGAGTTCAATGGCTTGCGGCAGGGTGAAGGGCTTGCGCTCGGTCCGCGCCTCGACGCGGGCGATCAGCGCCTCCTTCCAGGCAAGGCGCTCGAGTTGCCACACGCCAAGGCCCACCAGTATCGCAAGGCCGATCAGGGTGGCGACCGTGAGCTTGATGAGCGCGCTGGTCTGCATCAGAGCTGCTAGTCAGAGGCGAGCTTGCCCTCTTCGGCCTTGTGCCTGAACTGGAGCGCGATCAGCGCTCCCTTGAAGGACCGAAGCAGGAGCAGCGGCAGGGCGACGGCGAGCGTGCCCCAAAGAAGAGCGTGAAGCCAGTATGGCGGCTGGTACAGAATTTCTGTGATGAGCGCCAAGCCGACGACGACGAAGCCCGTGACGAGGATGACGAAAACCGCGGGGCCGTCACCGGAATCGGCGAAGTCATAGTCGAGCCCACAGACATTGCAGCGCGGTGCCAGCGTGAGATAGCCGGCGAACAGCTTGCCGCGATGGCAGGCCGGGCAACGGCCGGCAATGCCGGCCAAAAGCGTCGAGCCTAGGGAGTGCGAGGTCTGGCCGGTCTCGGGGTGGTTCATGGCAATGACTAGTCACTCAAAGGAAAGGGGGCGGCACTCGACCGCCCCCCGATCAAGACGGCGTCTCGCCCGCTAATGGGCGGGGTAGTTGGCTCCCGCCCCCCAAACATAGATGCAGGTGAACAGGAACAGCCACACTACGTCGACGAAGTGCCAGTACCAGGCCGCGGCCTCGAAGCCGAAATGCTGCTTCGGCGTGAAGTGTCCTTGCATTGCCCGGAACAAGCAGACGATCAGGAAGATGGTGCCGACGATCACATGGAAGCCGTGAAAGCCGGTCGCCATGAAGAAGGTCGAACCATAGATGTGGTTCGAGAAGCCAAAGCCGGCATGCATGTACTCGTAGGCCTGAAGCGAGGTGAACAGGATGCCGAGCACGATGGTGCAAGCGAGCCCCCAGACGAGCCCCTTGCGATCGTTATGCAGCATCGCGTGGTGGGCCCAAGTCGCCGTCGTGCCCGAGGTGAGCAGGATCAGCGTGTTGACGAACGGCAGGCTCCAAGGATTGAAGGTGTGCGCGAAATAACCCAGCCCCGGCACACCGGTGTCGGCGCTCGGGATCGGCGGCCACTCGCCGCCAAGCACCTTGGTGCGTGCGTAAGTGATCGCCTCGTCGGGAAACAGCGCAACGTCGAAATAGGCCCAGAACCACGCGACGAAGAACATCACCTCCGACGCGATGAACAGGATCATGCCGTAGCGCAGATGGAGTTGCACGACCGGCGTCTCATGTCCAGCATGGGCTTCCTTGATGACGTCGCGCCACCAGCCGAACATGGTGATGATGACGAGGATCAGGCCCGGGAGACATACCAGAGGTGCGGATCGCCAGCCTTCTTCGACATGAAGTACATGAGAACGCCGACGGCGAGCGAGATCGCGCCAATGGAGCCGACGATCGGCCACGGGCTCGGATCTACGAGATGATAGTCGTGTTGCGGTTTAGCGTGGGCTTGAGCCATCGTCGCGTTCCCCTTCTCCCCAGTCTCCATCAATGGCGCTGCTATCGCGCCGCTTGGCTTACGAACCCGAGTTCTGGTCCTGTCCTACGGCGGCGACGCCCGGCTGGTCGTCGCTGCGGTAGAATGTATAGGACAAGGTGATCTCGGTCAGATTCTTGCTGCTGTCATCGTCGACCATCTTGGGATCGACGAAGAACGTCACCGGCATCTCCTTGCTGGCGCCGGGGGCCAGAGTTTGCTTCGTGAAGCAGAAGCATTCGATCTTGTTGAAGTACGGCCCGGCCTGCTCCGGAGACACGTTGAAGATGGCGCTCCCCGTGATGGGGCGATCGGAATTGTTGGTCGCCTTGAAGAAGGCAAGCGCCGTCTCGCCGATCTTGACATCCATTCGGTTCTGAACCGGGACGAAGCTCCAATCCAAGCCCTTGTCGACATTGGAATCGAAGCGAATGGTGATGGTGCGATCCAGCTCGTGGTCCGCGCCCCGGTCGGCGCGTTGCGGCGTGCCGTTATAGCCGGTCGCTTGGCAGAAGATGCGATAGAGCGGCACCGCAGCGAAGGACAAGCCGAGCATGGCGGCAACCAAGCCAGCCAGCGACAGGGCGACGAAGCTCCGGCGCCCCTGCTTGCGGTCGTTATGCTGGTTCGGACCGGTCATGCCTTCCGCTCAAATTTGCCGGACGGCGATGTTGCCGCCCAGCCTGACGATGGTGACGATGAAGAACAGAACGACGAGCGCAAAGAGAATCCAGGCGATTGCCACAGATCGCTTTCGTTGACGGCGTTTCCGTTCAGCTTCTGCATCTTGCATTACAACGTCCAGCTAAGCGGCAGCGTGCTGCCGTCAATACCGAAACCGAGCTCGACCAAGAGCACCGCGAAGAGCACAAAGAGATAGAGTACCGAATAAGCGAACAGATGCTTGGCGGCGCGGTCGGCAGCCTCCCCTTCCCGGATGCGGTAGCAGTCCACGGCAAACACCACGAAGAAGGCGCCGAGGATCGAGGCGACAATCGTGTAGAGCATGCCGCCGAAGCCCATGACCGCCGGCACCATGCCGAGCGGCGCAAGAATGAGGCTGTAGATCAGAATCTGACGACGCGTCGCATCCGGGCCGTGTGTCACCGGGAGCATGGGCACGCCGGCGCGCTCGTAATCCTTCGCGCGGATCAGCGCCAGCGCCCAGAAATGCGGCGGCGTCCAGAAGAAGATGATCAGGAACAGCACGAACGATTCAAGGCTGACCGTGCCGGTGGCCGCAGCCCAACCGATCATGGGCGGTACCGCGCCGGCTGCCCCGCCGATGACAATGTTCTGCGGCGTCCAGCGCTTCAGCCACATCGTGTAGACGACCACGTAAAAGACGATGGTGAAGGCCAGCAGGCCCGCCGCGAACCAATTCACCATCAAGCCGAGGCAGATCACCGAGCCGACCGCAAGCACCACGCCAAAGCTCAGGGCTCCCTCGGGGGCGACAGCGCCTTGCGGCACGGGGCGCGCCGCGGTCCTGGCCATGCGCGCATCAATATCGGCGTCGTACCACATATTCAGTGCACCGGCGGCGCCGGCGCCGACGGCGATGCAGGTGAGCGCGGCTATGGCGAGCACCGGATGCAGCTCCCCTGGTGCAGCAACGAGGCCGACCAGCGCCGTGAACACCACGAGGAACATGACCCGCGGCTTCAGAAGGGCGACATAGTCGGCAACGTCGCCCCCGATGGGAGCGGCGTATTCGCCTGTCACTGCTCGGACCGTAGCGTCAGACATCAGCCTACTCACTCAAGTCCCCTACGGCCTCGAGCCCGCGCATCCCGGCATCATTTGATGCGCGGCAGCGTCTCGAAGGTATGGAACGGCGGCGGGGACGGCAGCGTCCACTCCAAGGTGGTCGCCCCCGGGCCCCAAGGATTGGCCCCGGCCGGAACCTTGCGCGCGAACTGCGCGGCAATGCCGTAAAGGAACACCACGAAGCCCGCGAAAGCGATATAGGCGCCGATCGACGACACCATGTTCCAGCCGGCAAACGCGTCCGGATAGTCGGCGTAGCGGCGCGGCATGCCGGCAAGGCCCAGGAAGTGCTGCGGGAAGAAGGCGAGGTTCGCGCCGATGAACATCAGCCAGAAGTGCAGCTTGCCGATGGCCTCGGAGTACATGTAGCCGGTCATCTTAGGAGACCAGTAGTACCAAGCCGCGAACAGCGAGAACACGGCGCCGAGTGACAGCACGTAATGGAAGTGCGCGACCACGTAGTACGTGTCGTGGAACGAGCGGTCGACGCCCGCGTTCGACAGCACGACGCCGGTGACGCCGCCGATAGTGAACAGGAAGATGAAGCCGAGCGCCCACAGCATCGGCGTCTTGAAGCTCAGCGAGCCGCCCCACATCGTGGCGATCCATGAAAAGATCTTCACGCCGGTGGGCACCGCGATCACCATGGTGGCGAACACGAAATAGGCTTGCGTGTTCACATCGATACCGGCCGCGTACATGTGGTGCGCCCACACCACAAAGCCGATGACGCCGATCGCCACCATGGCGTAGGCCATGCCGAGATATCCGAAAATCGGCTTCCGCGAGAACGTCGACACAATCTGGCTGATCATGCCGAAGCCCGGCACGATGAGGATGTATACCTCGGGGTGTCCGAAGAACCAGAACAGATGCTGCCACAGCAACGGATCGCCGCCATGGGCCGAGTCGAAGAACGCCGTGCCGAAGTTACGGTCGGTGAGCAGCATGGTGATGCCGCCGGCCAGCACCGGAAGCGACAGCAGCAGCAGGAAGGCGGTGACCAGAACCGACCACACGAACAGCGGCATCTTGTGCAGGGTCATGCCCGGCGCGCGCATGTTCAGGATGGTGGTGATGAAGTTGATGGCGCCGAGGATCGACGACGCACCCGCCAAGTGAAGCGACAGGATCGCGAAGTCCATCGAGATGCCGGGAATGCCCTTGGTCGAGAGCGGCGCGTAGACGGTCCAGCCTGCGCCGACGCCTTGGGAACCGGGCGCGCCAGGCATGAACAAAGAAGTCGTGAGCAAGCACATAGCCGCAGCGAGCAGCCAGAACGAGATATTGTTCAGGCGCGGAAAGGCCATGTCCGGGGCGCCGATCATGAGCGGCACCATCCAGTTGCCGAAGCCACCCATGGTCGCCGGCATGACCATGAAGAACACCATGATCAGACCGTGCGCGGTGACGAACACGTTGAACATCTCGGGGTTGCCGAAGATCTGCATGCCGGGCTCCATGAGCTCCGCACGCATACCCATCGACAACAGACCGCCGACAAGGCCGCCGATCATGGCCAGCACGAGGTACATCGTGCCGATGTCCTTGTGGTTGGTCGAGAACAGCCAACGACCCAAGCCGGTCGGATGATGATCGTGGTGGGCGGCGTCTGCCTGGGCGCTATGTGCCATGACTGTCTTCCTTAGTCCTAGTCGTTCTTGGTTCTCGGTCGGTGCAGACCGTTAGTGGCTCGCGGTCCTACTCTTGGTTGGCGGCTACCTTGCCCGCGCTATCGACTTGCGCCGACTTGTGCTTGGCAACCCAGTCCGCGTACTCGGCCTCGGAGACCACGCGAACAGCAATCGGCATGAAGGCATGGTTGCGGCCGCAAAGCTCGGAGCACTGTCCGTAGTAGATGCCTTCGCGCTCGGCGCGGAACCAGGTCTGCTGCAGACGTCCCGGCACAGCGTCGAGCTTGACGCCGAAGGACGGCATGGCCCAGTCGTGAATCACGTCATTTGACTTCAAGCCGACGACCACGTTCTTGCCCACCGGCACAACGACCTCGTTGTTGACGGTGAGGAGGCGCGGTTGGCCGGGCTTAAGATCGGCATCGGCCACCATGATCGAATCAAAATGGATGCCCTCATCGGGATAGTCGTAGGTCCAGTACCACTGGCTGCCGGTGGCGGTGATGCTCACATCCGCCTTCGGAAAATCATACTGAGCAAACAGCAGCCTGAAGGAGGGGATGGCGATGGCCACCAGGATGAGGATCGGAACCACCGTCCAAACGACCTCGAGCGGCGTGTTGTGCGAGGTGCGGGACGGCGTCGGGTTGCGCCGCTCGTTGAAGCGGACCATCACCAAGACGAGCAGCCCGAGCACGAACAGTGCAATGCAGGTAATGATGATGGTGACGTAGGTGTGGAAATCGGTGATCTGCGTCATGATCGGCGTCGCAGCTTTCTGGAAACCGATTTGCCAAGGTGACGGCTGACCGTCTCCGGCCAAGGCGGGTCCGCTTAGAGCAAGACCAGTAAGCGCAGCAAGAACCGTTAGCGTACGGTGGAAGATCGCCATCCCTTCACTCCTAAAGCCTGCTCCCCCGCCTTTCCCTTCCATCAGGACGGGTCCGGCCAATTTTGTCTTGGGCATGGGCAACTTCGCCCAGGCCGCTTCTCAGGAGGGGCGGCGCGAAAAGTATTGGCGCGAAATAAAGGCGTCGCCCCCGCTAATTCTTGCTGCCAGGACCCCCGCAAACGCGCGGGCTGGAGGCTGTTTTGTGTTGTTAAAATCATAAAGGATATAGATTGGCAACACTCATGATTCAGGGCGCCGCTGCGGCAAATGCACGCTTGACAGGCGAATTTCAGGCTTTTGTCAGAGGGACTTGCAGTGCGGCATGATTTTCCCCGGAAAGCACTGCCGAAATTTGGCCCCAATACTCGGCGATGGCCGTTTTCCATGCCCGGCATGGCTGCTTCACACTTTCCCGGCTTGCGCTCTAACGTGCCGGTCGCAAGTTCGGCCTTGATTAGACGGGAGCGCCGGTCTCTTTGATATCCATGGCCCAAACGCCTCACAGTCAGGTCTTGAAGCCATGCCCGCTCACGGGCGTGAGCCTTGCGCTCGCCTTGGTCCTCAGCATCGCGAGCCCGGCGGCGGCGCAAAGCGCATCACCCGACGTCGCACCGGGCGCTACGGGGCCCGGTAGCATCGTGCGCGAGACCCATGGCGCATGGCAGGTCAGTTGCCGCACGCCGCCTGGCGCCAAGGAAGAGAAATGCGCTCTGGTACAGAGCGTCACTGCTGAGGACCGGCCGAATGTTGGGCTGACGGTGGTTTTCTATAAGGCGATCGGTGAGAACAAGAAGCTGTTGCGGGTCGTCGTGCCGCTCGGGGTTTTGCTGCCGACGGGGCTCGGACTCAAGATCGACAACCAGGACGTGGGCAATGCGCCCTTCCTCAAATGCGGCAAGCGCGGCTGCGTCGCAGAGGTGGTTCTTCAGGATGAGGTGATCAACCAGCTGAAGAAGGGCACGAACGCCATGTTCATTATCTTCGACACGCCGGAGGCTGGAATCGGCATTCCGGTGAGCCTGCAAGGCTTCTCGGACGCGTTCGCCAGCCTGAAATAACCACCTGTTTCAGCGCAAAAAAAATCGGCGGCAGAAAAGGAGAGATCTGCCGCCGATTCATCCGTCTTGGGGGACGGACACACGTCCCATTCCGTGCAGGGTCGCGGAAAGGACGATGACTTGGTCAGTATATGGCGCGCGCAGGCCGATTTTCAAGCTGGGCTTGCCCTGCGCTGACGGACTAAGCCGGACTAATACGGCGTCCCTTCCGCCTCGCGCTGGCGTTTGAGCGCCTCGGCATACCATTCGAATTCTTCAAGAAAACGGTCGGCCGCCTTGTCGATCCACGCCTCGTTGGTCGAGCCGTCATCGTTCAGAGCGCTCCCGATCGTGGGAATCGCAAGAACGGACGGCACGCTCGGCATGCCCATCTCGGCGAGGATCGTTCTGAGCGCGACCGCAGCGCGGACGCCGCCGAAGCGGCCCGCTGAGTACGACACGATAGCCGAGGGGCGCCAGAAATACTCTTCGAGGAAATGATCAAGCAGGTTCTTCAGCGCGGGCGGAACCGACTGATTGTACTCGCCCGAGACGATTACGAAGCCGTCGGCGCGGCGAAACAAGTCGGCGAGCTCCTCGAGCAAAGGCGGCGCCTCGCCTTTGGGATGCTCCTTGTACATGCGATCGAGCAACGGCAGCTCCTTCTCACAAGGATCCACCAGAACCGGTTCGTCGCCTCGTGCCTTCAGCTTGTCGATGACATAGCGGGCCGCCTTGATGCCTTGGCGGTCGCGCCGCACCGAACCGAGGATTACAGGGAAAAGAAGTGGCATGGTGGACTACTCACCGTTGATTTCTCAGTTTACAGCGCCTGGGTCTCGAATAGACGATCAATGTCGCACTCCCACGGGCCGTGATAGGCGGCGAGCAGCTGGTCGGCCGGGGTCGTCCCCTCCTCCACTGTTTCGCGCAAAGGCTTAAGCGCCCGCCGCTCGTCCTCGCCGCTTTCGCCGACACGGGCGCGGCGCTTCAAGCCGCCCTCGGCGATCTTGAGCACGTCGCGGGCGACGTCGCGCAAGGTGCGGTCGCGGAACGGCGTGGCTAGTCCGAGACGGGGAACTTCGTCGCGCATGGCTTGACGCTCCTCTGCGGTCCAGTCGGCGATCAGGGCGGTGGCCTCGTCGAGCGCGGTACGGTCATAGAGCAAGCCCGCCCACAGCGCCGGCAGCGCCAGGAGATGCGGGAATGGACCTGCGTCGGCGCCGCGCATCTCGAGGAAGCGCTTGAGGCGCACCTCGGGGAACAGCGTGGTGAGGTGATCGGCCCAGTCGTCCATGGTCGGCCTGACGCCGGGAAGTCCTGCGAGCTTGCCCGCAAGAAAATCGCGAAATGAGGCGCCGGCAACGTCGATGTAACGGTTGTCACGAAAGACGAAATACATTGGTACATCGAGCGCATAGTCCACATAGCGCTCGAAGCCCATGCCATCCTCAAATGCGAACGGCAGCATGCCGGTGCGGTCGGGATCGGTGTCGCGCCATACCTCGGCGCGGTAGGACTGGAACATGTTGGGCTTGCCGTCGGTGAACGGCGAGTTGGCGAACAGCGCGGTGGCCACCGGCTGGAGCGCAAGCCCAACCCGAAGCTTCTGCACCATGTCGGCTTCGCTGCCGAAGTCCATGTTCACCTGAACGGTGGCCGTGCGAAACATCATGTCGAGGCCGTGGCCGCCGCGCTTCGGCATGTAGCGCATCATGATGCGGTAGCGCTCCTTTGGCACGAGCGGCAACTGATCAAGCGAGTATTTCGGCGTGAAGCCCATGCCGATGAAGCCAATGCCGAGCGCGCGCGCCACGCCGCCGACCTCCGACAGATGTTGGCGTAGCTCCGTTTCCGTCTCGTGAACCGTCTTGAGCGGCGCGCCTGACAGTTCCAGCTGGCCGCCAGGCTCCAGGCTGATGGTACCGCCAATCGGGCAATCGACGCAGGAGAGCGCGATGATGTTGTCGTTCTCGCGAACCGGCTGCCAGCAAAACGTCTTGTGATGGGCCTCGAGCAGCGCCGCGATGCCGCGCTCACCAAAATACGGGACCGGGGTGTGATCGTTGACATTGAATCCGAACTTCTCGTGCTCGGTGCCGATGCGCCAGTCGCTTTCCGGCTTCGATCCCGCCTCGAGATAGGCGACGAGGGAATCCCGCGACTCGATGATGGGGCTCTGGGGCCCACTCACCCGTGTCGACATGTGGAGGACTCCGCTTGGATCGAGGGAACACAGCCTTGGGGAGAAAGGTCTAGGGTTCCGGAGATGAAGGAGGCTCTATATCGCGCCTAGGATGCACCCCGGCAAGGGGGCTCGGTCGGCCTATCACGAAACGCTGATCGGCCCTCACACCATCATGCGGTGATAGAGGTCGAACATGATCCACATGCTGCCGCCGACCATTAGGAATATGAGCACCGCGGCAAAGGCCAGCGCGATCAGATTCTCACGTGGCGTGGCTTCGATGCCGATATGCAGGAAGAAGCGCAAATGCACCAGGATCTGAACCACCGCAAAGATGGCGATGATCACCAAAGTGGTCTCGCGCGGAAGCGTCCCAGCCGCCACCAGTCCGAAGGGAATCGCCGTCAACACCAGCGCGGCGACGATGCCGATCAGGTAGGGCCTGATGGTGCGTTCGACGGGAATGCCTGAGGAGGTCTCCATCACAATAACCCTGGCAGATAGACGACCGAAAAGATCACGACCCAGATGATGTCGAGGAAGTGCCAGAACAGGCCGAGCCGCATCAGCCGCGAGGCGACCGGCAAGGTCAGCCCCTTGAAGAGCACCTGTCCGAGCATCACCAAAATCCAGATAAGCCCGACACTCACATGCAGGCCGTGGGTGCCGACCAGCGTAAAGAAACCGGAGAGAAAACCGCTGCGCTCAGGCCCTGCCCCTTGCGCGATCATGCCGCGGAACTCACCGACCTCGAGAAAGATGAAGCAAGCGCCAAGCAGGAAGGTGACGACCAGCCACATCAGCACCTTGGCCCTATCGGCGGACGCCAGGGCAACGGCGGCGAAACCGAACGTGGTGCTGCTCAACAAGAGCACGAGGGTCTCGCCGGCGGCGCGCTCGATGCTGAACAGCTCCTTGCCCGTCGGTCCGCCTGCCGTGTTGCCGACCATGACGAGATAGGTGGCGAATAGCAGCGAGAAGATGATCGCGTCGCTCATGAGATAGAGCCAGAAGCCGAACTCCTTCTCCTCGTATCGCTCGGCGTCGCGCGGGCTGACAGTTGTCGCTGCGGCGGTCATGTCGAGGCCTCCGGCATCGGCATGCCCGCAAAGCCCGGGTCGTTCTCCATCTCATTCGTGGGCGCCCTGGCAAGCTGAGCGAAGCGCTCATCCTCGATCGCTTTCACCTCGGCGGCCGACATCGTGTAGTCGCTGTCGTCGTCGGAGGCGCGGAAGACGACAGCGGCAAAGATCACGACGAGACAGAGGATGGCGAGCCACCACATGTACCAGATCATGGCGAAACCGAAGACGAAGCCCGCGCCACCGATGACGGCGCCCATGAAGGTGTTCTTCGGCATGACGATATCTTCGTAGTGATCAGGCCGCTCGTAGGCGACGCCGCGCTGCTTCATGTCCCACCAGGCATCGACCGACTGTACTTGCGGCAGGACGGCGAAATTGTACGGCGCGGCCGGCGAGGACGTGGCCCACTCGAGCGAGCGCCCGTTCCATGGATCGCCGGTGAGGTCGAGCATCTGCTTGCGGTCCCTGATGCTGACCCACAGCTGGACGCCCATGCAGACGATGCCAAGGAAGATGATGAACGCGCCGATCGCGGCAACGATCAAATGCGGCTGCCAGGCGGCAATCTCGTAGTGCTCCATGCGGCGGGGCATGCCCAAGAAGCCGAGCACGTAGAGCGGCATGAAGGCGAGATAGAAGCCGATGATCCAGCACCAGAACGACCATGCGCCCCATTTCTCATTCAGCTTGAAGCCGAATGCCTTGGGGAACCAAAACATGTAGCCGGCGATATAACCGAACAGCACGCCGGGGATGATCACGTTGTGGAAATGCGCGATCAGGAACGTCGTGTTGTGCATCAGGTAATCGACCGGCGGCAGCGCGAGCAACACGCCGGACAATCCGCCGATAGTGAAGGTCACAAGGAAGCCGAGCGTGAACAGCATGGGCGGCTTAAAGATGATGCGCCCGCGGAAGATGGTGAAGAGCCAGTCGAACACCTTCACGCCGGTCGGCACGGCGATGATAGTGGTCATGGTGCCGAAGAAGGAGTTCACGCGCGCGCTCGACCCCATGGTGAAGAAGTGATGGAGCCAGACGGTGAAGGACAGAAGGCCGATCGCCATGGTGGCCAACACAAGCGAGATATAGCCGAACAGGCGCTTCTGGCTGAAGACGGCGACCACTTCGGAGAACACGCCAAAGGCCGGCAGGATGAGGATGTAGACCTCGGGATGACCCCACAACCAGAATAGGTTGATGTAGTTCATCATGTTGCCGCCGAGCTCGTTGGTGAAGAAGTGGAAGTCCAGCGTGCGGTCGAGCACCAGCATGCCGCAGGCGACGGTGAGCGCGGGGAAGGCGAAAATCATCAGGATGGAGGTGACGAACACCGTCCAGGTGAACAACGGCATGCGCAAAAGATACATGCCAGGCGCGCGGCATTTGATGATGGTGACCAGGAAATTGATGCCGGTCATGGTCGAGCCGATACCCGAAATGAGCACCGCCCACAGCCAGTAGTCGACGCCGACGCCCGGGGTGAACTGGCTTTCTGAATACGGCGGATAGCCGGTCCAGCCAGCGGTGGAGAACTTGCCAATCACGAGCGAGACCAGCACGAGACCGGCGCCGGCCGTGGTCAGCCACAGGCTGATGGAGTTCATGAAGGGGAAGGCGACGTCGCGCGATCCAATCTGCTGCGGCATGATGAGATTGATCAGGCCGGAGAGGAACGGCATGGCCATGAAGAAGATCATGATCGTGCCGTGGGACGAGAAGATCTGGTCGAAATGGCTGGGCGGCAGATAGTCATTGTTGAAGGCGATGGCCTGCTGGCTGCGCATCATGGCCGCATCGATGAAGCCGCGCATCAGCATGACGAGCGCGACCATGATGTACATGATGCCGATCTTCTTGTGATCGATGCTCGAGACCCAATCGAACAGCACGAGGCGCCAAGCGCCGAAATAGGTGATGACGCCCGCGACCGAGAGCGCGCCGAGCACGGTGATCGCTGCACCGGAAGCGGCGATGGCGTCAGAACGGCAATGACCTGATCGTCAGTTCATCAAGATATCCATTGCCCTATTCCGCTGAGCCCGCTCAGCCGGTGCTTCAGGAGCTCGGCGTCGTTGCCGGCGTATTTTTCGATGATCTTGTCGAACAAATTCGGGCTCGACGCCCGAGTAGTAGGTCACCGGCACCTTTTGGCTCGGCTTGGCGAGCTGCTCGTAGGTGGCGGCATCAAGCGTGTCGGAGGACTGCTTCGCCTTCTCAACCCAGGCGTCGAAGTCCTCCTTCGAGCCGGCAATGACCTCGAATTGCTGGTTGGCGAATCCGGCACCGCTATATTGCGCGTTGCGGCCCCAGAAATGCCCAGGCTTGTCAGCAAGGAGGTGCAGCTGGGTCCGCATGCCGGCCATGGCGTAGATCTGCCCCGCCAGCGCCGGGATGAGCAGCGAGTTCATCACCGTGTCCGAGGTGATCTGAATGCTGACCGGCGTATTGACCGGCAGGGCGAGCTCATTGACCGCGGCGACGTCGTGGTCGGGATAGATGAACAGCCACTTCCAGTCTTGCGCGACAGCCTCGACCTTGAGCGGCTCCACGCCGGGATCGATCGCGCTATAGGGGTCGAGCTTGTAGGTGTTGTGCCACAGATGGATGCCGAGCCAGACGATGATGGCCGCCGGCACGCCCCAGACGAGGATCTCGATAGGCCAGTAGTGTTGAGGTTCGGCGTGTAGCGCTTTTGCGATTGGTGCCGCGGTAACGCCAAATGAACAGCGCCGACATCACCCAGACGGGGATGATCACGATCATCATGATGGCGACGGCTTTAAATAGGAGATCCCGCTCGGCAAACGTTATGGGGCCGTTCGGCTCCATCACGGGGCTCGTCAAGAACCCGCAGCCCGCACAGAGCAGGCCCGCGGCGATGGCCGACGCTAGTCCTTTGAATCGATAAGCAAGCGTTGTTCGCGCCATCACGTCTTGCGGTTCGATTGAGCGGCCAGGTAGGCGATTCAATCTCAAAGGCTAGTCGTTCCAGGGCGATTCGGCGAGCCTAAATCACCCGAAGCGAAGTCATTGTGAAAAATGCGTCAAGCGTATTTCGCTGTTTCTCTACGCATTTTTCAGTGCCAATCACCCAGCACCGCGTTGACGAGCGCAAGACACGCGACGGCCGCAGTGTCCGCGCGCATCAAACGCGGGCCCAGTGACACGGGAATGACGTAAGGCTGGCGCAACAGCAATGCGCGTTCCTCCGATCGAAGCCGCCTTCAGGTCCGATCAGCATTGCGAGCGGACGCCTTTTCTGTGCGGACAGCGTGTCGAGCGGCGAAGCGCTCGGCGCCGCCTCGTCGGCGAAGATGATGAGCCGCGCCGCGTCCCACGTATCGAGAAGCTGCGTGAGCTTCTTCGGCTGACCTATGTCGGGAACGCGCAGGATGCCACATTGCTCGGCGGCTTCCACCGCGTTGGCGTGAAGGCGATCGGTGTTGATCCGCTCGGCAACCGTGCGGCGGGTGATCACCGGCTGGAGCAGACTCGCGCCGAGCTCGGTTGCTTTCTGCGCCATGTAGTCGAGGCGCGCGCGCTTGATGGGCGCGAATAGATAATGAAGATCGGGGCCGTGCTCTTGCGGCCGCGTCTGGTGCTCGACGGTCACGCGTCCCTTCTTCTTGCCGAGGGCGGCAATGCGCGCGCACCATTCGCCGTCAGCGCCGCTGAACAGAGCACTTTGATCGCCGGCTTTCAAGCGAAGCACATTGCCGAGATAATGTGCCTGGTCGGGCGCGAGCGCGATCTCGGCGCGAACATGAAGCGGAGACTTGACGAAAAGCCGCTGGAGCTTAGAGGCCATGGGCTGGTATCGGCATGACGAAGCGAGCTGAGCGAGACATGCCACGTCCCACCGCCCAAGGCAAAGCGAAGAGCGTCGCCGACGCGGCACCCGCAAACTGGGTGGACCGCTACGCGCCAGCATGGCTCCTGCCCTATCTCCGGCTCGCCCGGGCCGACCGGCCCGTGGGATTCTTTCTGTTGGGGCTTCCCTGCTTCTGGTCGGTGGCGCTTGCCGGCCGGAGTATCGAAGCCCCCTTACCCTGATCCGGTGGCTGTTTCTCCTGTTCACCATTGGCGCCATCGCCATGCGCGCGGCGGGCTGTACCTATAACGACATCGTCGACCGCGATATCGACGCGGGTGTCGCACGCACGCGGTCGCGGCCGCTGCCGAGCGGCCAAGTCACAGTGACGGCGGCGGTCATCTTCATGCTGGCGCTCTGTCTCGTCGGGCTCGCGGTGCTGCTCAGCCTCAACACCTACTCGATCGTGCTCGGCTTCGCTGTGGTGCCGATCGTGATGCTCTACCCGTTCGTAAAGCGCATCAGCAACTGGCCGCAGGCGGTGCTGGGGCTTGCCTTCAATTGGGGCGCCAGATCGGCTGGTCGGCGGTGCTTTGGGCGTCCTGGATCTCCTCGGCCATCGTGCTCTATGCGGGCTCGATCGCCTGGACCATCGGCTACGACACCATCTACGCGCATCAGGACCGCGAGGACGACGAGCTGATCGGCATGAAGTCGACCGCGCTCCGCTTCGGCCGCGCGACGCAGACATGGCTGAGCTTGTTCTACGGCTTCGCTTGGAGCGCGATGGTGATGGCGGACCACTGCCGGCGCCGGCCTCGTGTTCCTGATTGTTATGGGCATCGCAGGCGCTCAGCTTGGCTGGCAGATCATGACCCTCGACATCGACGACGCGGACAACTGCCTCAGCCGGTTCAGGTCGAACCGCGACTTTGGACTCTCGTGTTTGGCGCAATCGCGCTGGATATGATCGCGTCGGCAGTCTTCTGGAAGACGGCAACTTGATCCTGTGAACGAGACCCATTTCCCGGCCGCGAGACGCAACCGCCAGCTGGCTTGTCATGAGAGCTTCGCCATGTCTGATTAAAAACTGACGTAGAACTCGTGCGCTCTGGCGTGGTTGTGCGCCAGCGGTATAGTTGCGCCAATGGGGCGTTAACGGAGGTTTTGTCCCTGGGACATCTGCGGGGCCGTCCCGGATAGGACCCAGCCCGCCGCCAACGGGCACCGATCCATCACGACAATGAGCGTTTTTGCGCGGGCCAGCTGTATTTGTACGGCCTAGCGAAGGGCGTGCACATGGCATCGATCGATTCCGCCATCTAGGTTTCGTGGAGACTCTCCATGGTCGATTTTACAGTGAACTACTTCTTCGTTCTCAGTGGAACGAGCACACGGTACCAAATTATTCGATGCCGGGCGACGCGGTCACGATCAACTGGACGATGTCCGCGAACAACGGCGAATTGACCCCTAGAGATCTATTTCCGGATTTCTACTTTGCTGAAGCCACCGACGAGACCAATGCCCCCACGCCTACAATCCCACGCTAGGCTTCGCCGGCGTCCAGCAGGCCAATAGCGTACTTTTCGGTGACCCGAACGTCAGCCTGTCGGCAAGCTTGACCATTTGGGCAAGAGACGAGGACCAAGAGAGCATTGGCGGATGAACCCGGGCGATGCGGTCTATTTCACCCCTGTGGAACGCCGGCCCTAACGGCACCTCGACCAACGATCAGGTTCCCTGATTTCAACATCACAATCACCATCAGCAACCCCAACCGGCTGACCGCCGGATTTGCCACCGCAATTTACGCCTGAACAGAAGGCCCAGTTTCAGAGCGCGATGCGGATGCACTCAATCTGCTTTCCGACACTCAATCCATTGGGCCAGACCTTCGGTGGCAAAAGCCACAGCCGTGGCAACGTCGGAACTGGTCAGTGCCGTCGATCCTACGGTGGGGCACGTCAACAGTATCATTCAATCGGTGGTTTCGGTTGTTTCCACGACTGAGCGGCACCGGAAGCCAACCCGATCGCACTCGTGCTCGGCACCGCGGCGTCCATCGACAAAGCCGCAGCCAATCTCATGCAGACCCTGGCGAACGATCCGTTGACGGCAACCACACGATCGTGCAGGATACGCCGGACTTCGGCTTCACGGGATTACGAATGCGAGCACGGCTGCCAACGCCTACCTCACGGAACGCTCGAGCTCGTCCAGTTAACGGCAAATGTCCTGGCGGCCGCGGAGCGCTACCAGGGCGCCGCGCTCGCCGGTGATGCTGCGAGCCAAGCTCTGCAAGAGGCAGCGTTCAATACCGCGCTCGCCCAGTACGCAACGCAGAAGCAAGCGGTAGGGCTGCGCTTGCTGCGTTCTTGCCGGAATTGCAGGGGGCAGTCCCCGACGTCGATCTTTCCACCGACACGACGCTCGCCGACGTGCAGACCTACTACGCGGGTCTTTCCGATCCCGCCACCGAGGATCCGTTCCTCGCAAGCTGGCTTGATCAGTTTGTCGCAAGCTTTCCGACCCTGGCATCCGAAGGAAGCGACGCGGCTGCAGGCGCTCGCCGCGATCGCTGCGGCAACGCCGTCTGGACTCACCGGCCCAGCGCGTTCGCCGCAATTGCCGATATCGTGGATTATCTGGAGCAGGAGACGCCGGTGATAACGCTGACGGCACGCGACGATGCGGCGTCAGTAAACGAGTATGCGACTGTCACCGGCACGTGATCGCAGGCGACGGTCATGGCGGTGTCGCCGATACGGGCTTCGGGCCAACGGTCGAAGTGACCGACGTCGTCGGAGGCGCCGTCGGCACAGCGCTTGTCGGCGGCCATGGGACCCTCACGCTGAACGCGGACGGGAGCTACACCTACGTCGCCGATCACGCCGAGCCGCTTGCGGTGGGCGCCGTCGTAGAGGACGTGTTCACCTACACCGCATCGGACGGAACCGACAGCGACACGGCGACCCTGACCGTCAGTGTCACCGGCGTGGGGACCGGAACTTTGGCTGCAAATCACCTACTCGGGAATAGTGACGCGAATACTCTCGAAGGTCTTGGCGGTGACGATACGCTCGATGGCGCTGCGGGTTCGGACACTCTGATTGGCGGCATAGGCAAAGATTTGCTAATCGGCGGTGCGGATAACGACCGCTTCCAATACGATTCAGTCAAGGACTCGCTAAAGGGCGCCACCAAGCGCGACATCATCACAGACTTCGTGCAAGGCGACGACATCATCGATCTATCCGGCATCGACGCCAAGAAGGGCAAAAGCGGCAATCAGAGCTTTAAGTTCATCGGCACCCATAAGTTTCACGATAAGAAGGGTGAGCTGCACTACAAGTACAATGCCGCCGACAATGTGACTGTGATCTCCGGCGACATCACAGGAAACGGCAAAGCCAACTTCGAGATCGAGCTCACCGGTCATCACAACCTAATCAAGGGCGATTTCGTCCTGTAGAGGTCATACATGGGGAATGGTGCTGTGTTGAAACAGCCGAGTAGTGCTCGCTGCACATCGACGCCAAGAAGGGCGGCATCGATAATCAGTTTAAATGGATCGGCAGGCACGGCTTCCACGACAAGAAGGGCGAGCTGCATTGCATCAAGAAGGGCGGCTACGTGATCGTGGAAGGCGACATTACGGGCAACGGCAAGGCCAATTTCCAAATCAAGGTCGACGGCGTAAGCAAGCTATTCGCGGACGACTTTCATCTCTAGGCTCTTGTCCTTTGCGCGGAGTGGCGTGGTCGCCTAGGGCCCTGACATCAGACGATTCGCCCGGTTGACTTACCGGCCGTTACACAGCAAGAGGGCCCCGGGAGCTTCCGCTCCGGGGCCCTTGACGCCTTGCTGTTAGCTTCCTGTTGGGCTGCCTTGAGGTAGCCTTTATTGCCTTCATGGTGCCATGGAAGCTTTCCCGGACGCTTAATGGACGTCATTAACGACCGGTAGCTTCACACATGGTTTAGAGAGTGTTCCTGACCGCAAATGACTGCCGTTGCTCCCAAGAGGCCTGAGGCCCACACCCCGCTTGCCGAAGATTACCAACTCCTGAAGGAGGCGGTGCGTGCCGCCGGCTCGCTGGCGCTGCGCTATTTCAAGCAGGAGGTGGAGGTCCACAAGAAACCTGACGGGTCGGAGGTGAGCGAGGCCGACCTCGCGGTCGACACCGCCCTCAAGCTCGACCTCATGGGGCGGCGCAAGACCTATGGTTGGCTGTCGGAAGAGAGCCCGGACGATCGCGAGCGTCTCAAGCACGCGCGTGTGTGGATGATCGATCCCATCGACGGCACGTCCGCCTTCCTGCGTCACATCCCGGAATGGACGGTGGCGGCGGGGCTGGTCGAGGATGGCGTGCCGGTACTCGGCGCCGTCTACAATCCCGCGACCGGCGAGTTCTTCCATGCCATGCGCGGACATGGCGCGTTCCTCAACGACACGCCGATTCATGTGAGCGACAAGGCCGCGCTGGACGGCGCTCAGATGATTGCGAGCGGTGGACTATTCAAAAAGAAGATCTGGCAAGAGCCCTGGCCCGAGGTGACGGCGCGATGGGTGAACTCGGTGGCTTACCGGCTCGCGCTGGTGGCGTGCGGCAAGGGTGACGCCACGATTTCGCTAACCGCCAAGGCCGAATGGGACCTGGCGGGGGCGGCCGTGATCATGGACGAGGCGGGTGGCGTCATCACCGACCATCGCGGCAACCCGCACCCCTACAACCGTGAGACCCCCAAGTTCCCGAGTTTGGTGGCAAGCGGGAAGGCGTTGCATCCGCTCCTGATCGAGCGCACACGCCGCGTAGACCTCTAGGATTCAATTGGGCAAAGTGCCGGCGACCAGGTGACGGAGGGATCGCGCATGGCCGCGAAAAAAACGGCGAAGACGGGCGGCAAGCAACTGCTCCATCTCGTATTCGGGGGCGAGCTAACAGAACTCGACAAGGTCGAGTTCCACGACCTCAAGAAGCTCGACATTGTCGGCATCTATCCCAACTACGCGACAGCGTACGACGCGTGGAAGGACGCCGCCCAGCGCACGGTGGATGATGCCCATATGCGCTATTTCATCGTGCATCTGCATCGGCTGCTCGATCCGGAGCATGATCCTGCCGGGGCCGAGGACTAAGCGGCAACAGGTCCTATCAATGCCGGGTTTTTCGCCTTAATGGGGGCGGGAGCCACGTGCTAGAAGGGGGACTGACGGGCGGCCCCTTCCCTGCCGGGACGCCCAAAAATCGGGGAAAAGCTTGAAAGATCAGCTGTTCAGAGACGCAGACGCGATCTCCAGGGGTGCCGACGAACTTCAGGCCAAGTATACGACGGCCGATATCGTCAAGCGCATCTGGCGGGAGCACTTGCGCCCGCGCGCCGGTCTCCTCGGCATCGCCGTCGCCGCCATGCTGCTCACGGCCGGGACCACTGGCGCCATCCCTTTCCTGATCCAGCGGACGGCCGACGACGTGTTCGTCGCCAAGAACGCCGACATGGTCTACTGGATCACGGCGGCCATCGTCATCGTCACGGTCATCAAGGCCATCTCCGAATATGTGGCTGACGTTACGGTCGCCTATCTCGGCCACCGCTTCATTGCCGATCTCCGCATCCAGATGTTCGCTAAGCTCGCCGAGGCCGATCTCGGCTGGATCCAGACGGTCCATTCGGGCCGGCTGCTATCGGGCTTCCTCAACGACGCCAATTTGATCCGCGCCACGGCGAGCCGCTCGATGGTCACGCTGGGCGAGAACGCGCTGAAGGTGGTGATCCTGGTGGGCTCGATGTTCTACATGGACCCGCGCTTCTCGATCCTGATCCTGATCTTCCTGCCGTTCGCGTTTGTCATGCTGTCGCGGCAGCGGCGCAAGATGCGCAAGTCGACGTCGAAGTCGCTGCAGGAGACCGGCGATCTCTCGGCCCTCATAACCCAGACCTTGCGCGGCATGCGAATTGTCCGCGCTTATCGGCAGGAGAAGCAGGAAGAGGCACGTGCCTCGGCGGCAATTAATCGCGCGCTCGAGTTTACGATGCGCGGCACGCGCGCCCGCGCGCTGTCGAGCCCGTCGATGGAGCTATTGGTCGGTTGCGGCTTCGCCCTCGCCATCTATTTCGCCGGAACGCAGGGCGTGCGCGGCGACCTCACCCTCGGTCATTTCATGGGCTTCATGACGGCGGCGCTCCTCATCTATACGCCGCTCAAGAGCGTCGCGACACTGCAGACCCAGCTTCAAGAAGGCGTCGCCGCCGCGAGCCGCGTGTTCGGCATCGTCGACCGCAAGGTCAATCTGGTCGAGTTGGCCGATGCCGAGCCGCTCATGCTCAAGAATGGCGAGATCGAGTTCAAGGACGTCACCTTCGCCTACAACCCCGACAATGTCGTGCTCAAGGGCATTAGCCTCACCGTGCCGCAGGGCAAGACCGTGGCGCTGGTCGGGCCGTCGGGTTCGGGTAAGAGCACGATGGTCAATCTCGCGCTCCGCTTCTTCGACCCCGAGCAAGGCCGCATTCTCATCGATGGCCAGGACATCAGGCACGTCACAGTCGACAGCCTGCGCAACGCCATTGCGCTCGTGACCCAGGATCCGGTGCTGTTCGACGACACGATCCGTGCCAATATCGCCTATGGGTCCAAGCCGCTCGTCGAAGACGAGGTGGTTGCCGCGGCCAAGGCGGCGGCGGCGCACGACTTCATCATGGGTCTCCCCAAGGGCTACGATACGCGTGTCGGCGAGGCCGGCGGGCTTCTGTCTGGCGGCGAGCGCCAGCGCATTGCTATTGCGCGGGCCATCTACAAGAACGCGCCGATCCTGCTCCTCGATGAGCCCACCAGCTCGCTGGATTCGGAAGCCGAGGCCAAGGTGCAAAAAGCCCTCGAGGAACTGATGCGCGGCCGCACCGTTCTGATGATCGCGCACCGGCTGTCTACCGTGAAGAAGGCTGACCTCATCTGCGTACTCGATCAGGGCCGCATCATCGAGGCCGGCCGTCACGACGAGCTCGTCGCCAAAGGCGGCCTCTATACTCGACTTCATCGCACGCAATTCGGCATCGCCGGAGGGTATGCGGCATCCGCACCCGATGAAGGCGCGGCAATCGCCGTGGCCGGCGAATAGCGCATCCGAACGGCATGTTGAAACGGCTGCTAGCATCGGAGACCGCCGTCGCGGCGTTGAGTGCGTTTGCCGCCGGCTACATCCGCTTCGTCTACGCCACCAGCACCATCAAGCGCGAGCCGGCCGACACCGATGCCAAGCTGTTCGGCCAACATCCCCAGATTCTAGCCATGTGGCATGGCCAGTTTCTGCTGCTGCCTCATCTCAAGCCAAAAAGGCCCGCTGACGTGAGGGCCATGGTGTCACGCCATGACGATGCCGCGATCATCGGCTCGGTGCTGCAACGCTTCGGCATGGATTTGATCAGAGGCGCCGGCGCCGGCAAGAGACGCAGAGACCGGGGCGGAGCCACGGCCATGCGCGAGTCGCTGCGGGCGCTAGCGGCGGGTGCGACCGTCGCCATGACGGCCGACGTGCCGCCCGGACCGGCGCGGCGCGCAGGCGTCGGCATCGCCACGCTTGCCGCTAAGTCGGGACGTCCTGTCGTGCCGTTCGCCATCGCCACCAACCGCTTCATCAAGATGCCGACATGGAGCGCCTTCACCCTGAACTTGCCGTTCTCGACTCTTGCCATCGTCATCGGCGATCCGGTGCGTGTGCCGACGGCCGACGACGTCGCGGACATCGAGGCGGGACGGCGCGCTATCGAGAGCGCGCTGGCCGAGGTCACGTCGCGTGCCTACGCGCTCGCCGGCGCAACCGATCCTCTCAACAAGGAAGAGAGTGCGAAGCCTGGGTTCTCGCTCAAGACCTATCAATTCGTGACAAGCCTTGCCGCGCCCGTGGCGCCGGTGCTGCTCGCGTGGCGCACGCGCCGCGGCAAAGAGGAGCCTGACCGTCATTCCGAGCGTTACGGAATCGCGAGCGCGCCGCGGCCCAACGGTTTTCTTGCTTGGTTCCATGCGGCGAGCGTCGGCGAGGCCAACGCCGCGCTCCCGGTCATCGAGGCGATCGCGAAGGCGCGCCCCGACGTCCGCATCCTGCTCACGACGGCGACGGTGACCTCGGCACGGCTTGCCCGCGAGCGTCTACCAAAGGGCGCGTTCCATCAATATGTGCCGCTCGACCGGCAAAGCTACATTCGCCGCTTTCTGTCTCATTGGCGGCCTGATCTTGCGATCCTGGTCGAATCCGAGATCTGGCCGAACCTGGTGCTCGAGACCAAGGCAGAAGATATTCCCCTTCTCCTCATCAACGGCCGCATGTCCAGCTCCTCGTTCAGGGCATGGCGCCGGCGCCCGGGGTTAAGCCGACCGATCTTCTCGACCTTCAAACTCGTGCTAGCCCAAAACGACACGCTGGCCGAACGCTTCGCCCAGCTCGGCGTGAGTGACGCGCGCGACGTCGGCAATCTCAAAGCGGACGCGCCACCGCCGCCGGTGGATACCGCCAAGAAGAGAGAGCTCGCCTCTGCCATCTCTGGGCGCCCCGTATGGCTCGCGGCGAGCACCCATCCCGGCGAGGACGAGGTGATCGCCACGGCGCACAGTCTGATCAAACAGGCGCTGCCTAATCTTCTCACCATCATCGTGCCGAGACACCCGGAGCGCGGGCCGGTGATCGCCGACCAGGTCAAGGCCGCCGGACTCAAGCCGACGTTGCGCTCGCAAGGGGCGCTGCCCGAGGCAGACACCGATATCTATGTCGCCGACACGATTGGCGAGCTCGGCGTGTTCTATGCGCTCACGCCCGTCGCACTCATCGGCGGCTCGCTGGTGGCCCATGGCGGCCAGAATCCGGTCGAGGCGATCAAGCTCGGCGCGGCGGTGCTGACAGGGCCTAACTGGCATAATTTCCGCGATGCCTATTCCGAGCTGCTCAAAGTCGGCGCCACCAAGGAGGTGAGCGACGCGGAGGCAATCGCCGTCGCCGTGCTCGGTCTCATCCAAGATGAGAAGGCGCGCACGACAATGACCACGCGTGCTGGTGCCGCCGTCGACTCTATGAGCGGGGCGCTGCCGCGCACCCTCGAAGCGCTCGAGCCCTACCTTCCACCGAATGCGAGCCTCAAGCATGCCTCTTAGGACGCCGTTCTGGTGGTACCGCAGGAAGGGCGTGCTCGCCTCCGCGCTCGCGCCGCTCGGCGCACTCTATGGCCGCGTCGCCGCATCGCGCATGACCAAGGGCGAGCCTTACCGCTCGCGACTCCCGGTGATCTGCATCGGAAATTTCACGGCAGGCGGCGGCGGCAAGACACCGACGGCGATCGCCGTCGCCAATCTCTTGAAGGAAATGGGCAAGCGTCCCGCCTTCCTCACCCGGGGCTATGGCGGCACGGTCGAAGGTCCGCATCGCGTTGCCGAAGGCGAAAGCGCCGAGGCAGTGGGCGACGAACCATTGCTGCTGGCTCAAGTTGCGCCGACCTTTGTGTCGCCCGACCGCGTTGCCGGCGCCAAGGCCATCGAAGCCACCGACGCCGATGTCATCGTCATGGACGACGGGTTTCAGAACCCGTCGCTCGTCAAGGACCTGTCGATGGTCGTGGTGGATGCCGCGTCAGGCATCGGCAACGGGCTGGTTATTCCGGCGGGTCCCTTAAGAGCGCCGCTTCCCCGCCAGATGGCACGGGCCGATGCTCTGCTCGTGATCGGTGACGGCAAAAAGGCCGATAAGCTCAGCGCCGCGTTCGAAGGTGCCGGTAAGCCCGTGCTGAATGCGAAGTTCGCGCCCAACTGCGATCCGCGCTGGCTCGGCGTGTTGCCGGTGATCGGTTTTGCGGGCATCGCGCGGCCAAGCAAGTTTTTCGCGACATTGAGCGCGAACGGCGCGCGGCTGATCGACCAGCGGAGCTATCGCGACCATTATCGCTACAGCCCGCGGCAAGCGCGGAGCCTCTTGAAGGAAGCGCGTGACTATAAGGCGATGCTGGTCACCACGGAGAAGGACTGGGTGCGGCTCCCCGAAGACGATGACGAGGCCCTCGCCGAGCTCAAGCACCATTCACGTCCCTTCCCCATCAAGGTGACGTTCGAGAATGCCGAGAGCGTGAAAGATTTGCTTGCGACGAAAGCGGGACGTTAGCCCGCGCCAGTTTCGTCCACGGCAAAGGACTCGCGGTAACGCTTGAGCGACGCAGCCGCGTCGATATAGGCCTCTTGGAGCGCGACGCTCCAATAGCGAAGCTCGTCGAGTGGGATCGGCTTGCCGGTCACGGCGCAGCGTACGAACTCGCCGGGCGTGAGCACCTGGACCTCGCCGTCGAGATATTTCAGCTTGGCCTCACCCTTGAAGCCGATATTGCGTTCGAAGCGATTCATCAAATCAGCGCATCTTGTTGTGCTGTACCACCATAGCGTTACGGCACAGAGGTTGCCAGTACGCTAAAGCAAACTCCCCTGTTTTTCGTCTGGGCGCCGTCGCGGCTCCTTGTCACCGGCTTCTGCCTGTCGCTTGCGCGATTCACGCGGATCGGCATGGGCTCCAACATGGCCATCGGCGAACTCGATGTCCAGAGCGGCGCCCGGCGTCACCTCTGACGCCTTCCGCAGCATGGTGCCGTCGGCGGCGCGCACCAGAGTGAAGCCGCGCGCCAAAACGTTGTGATAGCCGAGAGTCGAAAGGAGCTTCGCCTGGTTGTCGAGGCGGCGATGCGCACGGTCCATGAGCGTGTGAAGCGCGCGGCTTCGTGCGCGATCGAAACGAATGAGCTTGTCGCGGCCGTCACTAGCGGCACGCACCACGAGATGCGGCCTGAGCCGCGACGAGGTGCGCTCGAATTCGGTGCGATGAGCGGCGGCATTGGCGCGCAACGCCCGTCCCAGCTTGTGACTGGCCGTATCGAGGCGCTGGCGCGGTAGCGCCAAAATCGACTCGCGGCGCGGCAGTCCACGTGCCGACGCAGCGAACCGGCTGCGCCACGATTCGAGCGTGCGCCGCAAAGTGGTGCCACCCCGCACGCCGAAGCTGCGTACCGAGATCACGAGTTCGGACCGCACCGGGACCGCGCGCTCGGCGGCCGCTGTCGGCGTCGGCGCGCGATGATCGGCGACGAGATCGATGATGGTCCAGTCGGTCTCGTGCCCGACGGCGGAGATGAGCGGAATGCCGCTCGCCGCGGCGGCACGGGCAACGATCTCCTCGTTGAAGCCCCATAGATCTTCGAGGCTGCCGCCGCCGCGTGCGACGATGATGAGATCGGGACGCGGGACGGAAGCGATGGTGGCGTTGAAGCCGTGAATGGCGGACGCAACCTCGACCGCGCAGGTCTCGCCTTGCACGCGCACGGGCCAGACTAGCACATGCGAGGGGAAACGGTCCTCCAGCCGATGAAGGATATCGCGGATCACCGCGCCGGTCGGCGAGGTGATGACGCCAATGATGCGCGGCAGGAAGGGCAGCGGCTTCTTGCGCGCCTCGTCGAACAAGCCTTCGGCGGCCAGTTGCTTCTTGCGCTGCTCGAGCAACGCCATGAGGGCGCCAACGCCGGCAGGCTCGAGCGCGTCGATGACGATCTGATACTTCGAACGGTCCGGATAAGTGGTGATCTTGCCGCGCGCCACCACTTCGAGACCTTCCTCGGGCTTGAACTTGAGGCGCGCGAAGGTCGAGCGCCATACCACCGCCTCGATGCAGGCCTTCTCGTCCTTGAGGGTGAAATAGCAGTGGCCCGAACTGTGCGGGCCGCGATAGCCGGAGATCTCGCCGCGGAGCCGCACCAGGCCATAGGCGTCCTCAACCGTCCGGCGCAGCGCGAAAGCGAGCTCGGAGACGGTGTACTCGACGAGGTTGGTTGCTTGCGAGGACTGCAGTCGGTCGGCCATTTCTATCTCTTTTCGCGGCGGCGCATTCTCATGCTAAGAGCGCCGCCTGAGCATTATAGGCCCTGAGGCCCGCGAACAAGGAGGGGGATGCTTTCGTGAACGTGCTTCTGATCGGCGGCGGTGGACGCGAGCACGCGCTCGCCTGGAAGCTGAAGCAGAGCCCCCTGCTCGATACGCTCTACTGCGCGCCGGGCAATGCCGGCATCGCCCAGGTCGCTACATGCGTCGCGCTCGACGTGGCCGATCACGCTGCGGTTGTCCGCTTCTGTAAGGAGAACGACATCGGCCTCGTGGTGGTCGGGCCTGAGGCGCCACTTGTTGCGGGACTGGTCGACGATCTCGAAGCTCAAGGTATCCTCGCGTTCGGCCCGTCGAAAGCGGCGGCGCAGCTCGAAGGCTCCAAAGGCTTCACCAAGGATCTATGCGAAGAGTTCGGCATTCCCACGGCGGAGTATGGCCGCTTCAAGGACGCCGACTCAGCCAAGGCGTACGTGGCCCGGCAGGCGCTTCCCATCGTCATCAAGGCCGACGGACTCGCCGCCGGTAAGGGCGTGGTGATCGCCGCGACCAAAGCCGAAGCCGACGCGGCGATCGATGCCTGCTTCTCGGGCGCATTTGGCGCGGCCGGCGCCGAGGTGGTGGTCGAGGAGTTTCTCGCCGGCGAAGAAGCGAGTTTCTTCGCGCTGGTCGACGGCGAGATCGCGCTGCCGCTCGCCACCGCGCAAGATCACAAGCGGGTGTTCGACGGCGATCAGGGCCCCAACACCGGCGGCATGGGCGCCTATTCGCCAGCGCCGGTGATGACGCCCAAGCTCTGCACCAATGTCATGCATCAGATTATCCTCCCCACAGTCCGCGCCATGAAGGTGCGCGGCATGCCGTACAAGGGCGTGCTCTATGCTGGGCTGATGGTGGACGGCGGCCGCGCCAAGCTGATCGAATACAATGTGCGGTTCGGCGATCCAGAGGCGCAGCCGCTGATGATGCGCCTCAACTCTGACCTCTTGCCGGCGCTCCTGGCCACCGCTCAGGGCGAACTCAGTGCGATCGGCCTCGACTGGTCCGACGACGCAGCCCTCTGCGTGGTGATGGCTGCACGCGGCTATCCCGGCACGCCCGAGACGGGAACCGAGATCAGAGGGCTGGACGCAGCGGCTGCGCTGCCCGGCGTCGAGGTCTTCCACGCCGGCACCAAGCGCGACGGCTCCCGCGTTCTCGCCGCCGGCGGCCGCGTGCTCGGCGTCACGGCGCGGGGCCGCGATATCGGCGCGGCGCAGGCCCGCGCTTTCGACGCCGTGGACCGAATAGACTGGCCAGGCGGCTTCTGCCGCCGCGACATCGGCTGGCGGGCCATCGGACGCTGAGCAGCGAGCACGCTGATCTCACGTCCAAGGTTAGGCGGAGATTCACTCATGTGCGCCAAGATGCGTGACGAACACGCTTTCGCCATGTTTTCTTGGCCCGAGCCGTTGCTTTTTCACGATGCGGTCACTATTTCCAAGTCATCTAACGAACGCTGAGATAAGCTGAGAATCAAATGACCTACGACGTTCCCATTTCCAAGAAGACCGCATCGGGAATTGTCGGGGTTGCTGCGATTCTCTTCTACCTCTGGCTTCTCACCTGGTCCGCGCCGGTTCGCGCAGCCCCCGGCTTCGTTGCGGCCCCTGAGGCCGGCTCGCCTCTCGTGACCGAGGCCAAGATCTTCGAGCGCGGCCGCACCCCCATCTATCCGCACGTCGCGACGGGCCCCGGTCCCCGCGGCTGGACCGGTTATTTCGGGTTCGTGCCTTACACCAAGGGCGAGATCGAGAACGAGGCGATCCAGCGGCATTTTAATCCGCAGGACACCTGGCCGCTCGACCCGAACGCTCCACCCCCGCGTCCCTGGGGCGTCGACTAACTCGTTTCCCGACTGATGAGTTCGAGCTTGCGCGTTCACGCGCACAGTTCGCTGCTATTCATCTAAAATTTTAGACCAAGTGTTGTTGCGAACTTACAAGTATCGCAAGCGATTGGTCACTGTCTATTCACCGGAATACTCAACTCAATCTTAGTTCGGCGCGGCGATCATCTGGTCTCACCCCCACGGAGACTAACATGAGACCCCTGCTGATCGCCCTCTTGCTCCTCGTCATCTCGGCGCCCGCAGCCATGGCCGCGGAAAGCGTCGGCCAGGCTTGGGAGCAGTCCCTTCTCACCCATAAGCGCAACGGGACGCTGGCTGGCCCCCGTCCCGGGCAGAAGTGCCTGTGGTCTGAGCGGCTCCAGGGCTGCCTGTGGTACACGCCGGGCCGCTGGAACCTCTATCTGCGCGACTAGGCTAGGTCTGAACCGCCTCCCTAGCGGCGGGCGGCGAAGAAGTCCCTGAGGAGGGCCGCGCCGGCTGTCTCGCCGAGGCCGCCATAGACCTCGGGCGCGTGGTGGCAGGTCGGCTGCTTGAAGAAACGCGGCCCGTGCTCAATGGCGCCGCCCTTCGGATCGCTCGCCCCGAAATAGAGCCGCCTGACGCGGGCAAACGAGATGGCCGCGGCGCACATGGCGCAGGGCTCTAACGTCACGTAGAGATCGCAATCGACCAGCCGCTCGCTTGAGAGCGCGGCGCAGGCCGCGCGGATGGCCAGGAGCTCGGCATGGGCGGTGGGATCGCGCAGCTCGAGCGTGCGGTTGCCGGCCTTGGCCAGAACCGTCCCGTCAGGGCCCAAGATCACCGCGCCGATCGGCACCTCGCCCCGGTCGCGCGCGGCCTCGGCCTCGGCCAGCGCCAAGTCCATGGGGCGCTTGCCTGGGGAGGCCGCTTCTGCAAGCTTCGCGGTCATGGGCGGCAAGGTGGGCGAGAAGCGAAGCCGGGGTCAAGCATCCCGGCACAGACGGGACGCGCCCCCACCCCCGCAAGAGCCCATGCGCGTTGCCAAGGCGATCGCCCATGCCGGGCTCTGCTCGCGGCGCGACGCCGAAGCCTGGATCGCGGCCGGCCGCGTCGCGGTCAACGGCACGGTGCTCAAGACTCCGGCTCACGTCGTCTCGCCGAGCGACACGATCACGGTCGACGACGAGCCCCTGCCCCAGCCCCAAGCGCCGCGGCTGTGGCGCTACCACAAGCCGAAAGGCCTCGTGACCAGCCATAAAGACCCGCAAGGACGGAAGACCGTGTTCGACGCGCTGCCGCAAAGTCTGCCGCGGGTCGTGTCGGTGGGGCGGCTCGACATCAACACCGAAGGGCTGCTGCTCCTCACCAACGACGGCGCGCTGGCCCGGCATCTCGAGTTGCCGAGCACGGGCTGGGTGCGCCGCTATCGGGTGCGGGCCCATGGCCGCGTGACCCAACAGGCGCTCGACGCGCTCAAAAGCGGCGTGACGATCGACGGCGTACGCTATGGCCCGGTCGACGCCAAGGTCGAGCGGCAGCAGGGCAGCAATGTGTGGCTTACGATCAGCTTGCGCGAAGGCAAGAACCGCGAGGTGAAGCGCATCGCCGAGTATCTCGGGCTTACCGTCAATCGTCTCATCAGGGTGTCGTTCGGACCGTTCGCGCTCGGCGAGCTCGCGCCCGGCGCGGTCGACGAGGTGAAGCGCAAGGTGCTTGTCGAGCAATTGGGCACGCAGCTCTCGCGCGACCTCGGGGTGAAGCGCTGATGCGGATTGTCGCCGGAAAGTTCAAAGGGGCCGGCATCGAGGCCCCGAAGGGTCTCGCCACGCGGCCCACCTCCGACAAGGTCCGCCAAGCGCTGTTCAACGTGCTCGAGCATGGCGCGCCGGCGATCGACTTCGAGGATTTGCGGGTGCTCGACCTGTTCGCGGGGTCCGGCGCACTCGGGCTGGAGGCGTTGTCTCGCGGCGCGCGGTTCTGTTTGTTCATCGAGGAGGACGCGGGCGCCCGTGCCGCCATCCGCCGGAATGTCGAGGTGCTTGGGCTTACCGGCGCCACGAAGATTTGGCGGCGGGACGCGACGCGGCTCGGCCCGGCGGGCAACGTCGCACCGTTCGACCTCGTGTTCTGCGATCCGCCCTATGGCAAGGGGCTTGGCGAGCGCGCACTCGCAGCCGCAACAGATGGCGGGTGGGTGACGGCTGAGGCGATTGCCGTGCTGGAGGAACGCGCAGGCATTGCACCGGTGTGGCCTCCTGTCTTTCAGGAGATCGACCGGCGCCGCTACGGCGACACGGAAATCGCCATCGCCTCCGCCTCTAAAGCATAAGCGGAGGCTTGGCCCCGCCCCGCGAAGAAATGTGTTTAGATGCGGGCCGAAGCGGGGATCGATGACGCTGAAAGCCTTACTGATCGCGTCTTTACTGCTGGTGGCAGCCGCGGCGCCTCCGGAAAAAGACACGTTCACCTCTGGCGTATGGCAAGGCGATGCCAATTACGACACCGAAGGACAATTCTCCGACTGCACCATGACGGCGCAAGCGGAAGACGGCGTCTTGCTCGGCTTCGTCATCAGCCACGACTTCAACTGGGGCATCGTCATCGCCGACGACACACGCACCCTCGACGTCGGCACCAAGAAGGCTGTTCTATTGATAGTCGATCAACGCGCGCCCTTCGCCGCCGTGGCCAAGGTGATCGATCAGCATGGCATTCTCATTCCGCTGGAAAACTCCGACGAGGTCCTCGATGCGATGCGTCACGGCGAGGTGCTGCGCATCGTTACCGACGGCGCGGAGTTCAGTTTCAAGCTCACTGGCACGCGCGACGCCATCGCCGCGCTCGCGGCGTGCGTCACCGAGCATCAAGGCACGGAGCGCGTGCAGCTCTAGCGGCGGGAGAACAGCTTCTCGATATCGGCGAGCTTGAGCTCGATATAGGTGGGACGACCGTGATTGCATTGGCCTGAGAAAGGCGTCTTCTCCATATCGCGAAGCAGGGCGTTCATCTCGTCCGGGCTAAGCCTCCGCCCGGCGCGCACGCTGCCATGGCAGGCCATGGTGGACAGCACGTGATCGACCCGCTCGGCGAGCAGCCGACTGCCATCGCCGTCAGCGGCTTCGGCAAGCGCGGCGGCAAGATCCGCTAGCAGGCCTTTGACGTCGCAGGTCCCGAGCAGTCCAGGAACCTCCCGCACGACGATGGCCGCTTGGCCGAACGGTTCGATGACGAGGCCCAAGCGCTCCAGCTCGGCTGACGCGGCCAGTAGCGCGGCGGCCGCCTCGGCATCGAGCTCGACCACTTCGGGGATGAGCAGCATCTGCCGGGTGATGCCGCCATTGGACAACGCCCGCTTCAGCCGCTCATAAACGAGACGCTCGTGGGCCGCATGCTGGTCAACGATGACAAGCGCATCGCCGGTCTCGGCGATGATGAACATGTCCTGCACTTGCGCGCGTGCGGCGCCCAGCGGATAGCCCGAAGCGGTGGAGTCCTCAGCGGCGTGTCCACGCATGTCCGCTGATGGCACGGAAACCGTGTCGAGCGGCGCTTGTGCCTGCTCGGCGAAGCCAAAGTCACGCGGAGGGCTGTGACTTATGTAGCTGTGCGAACGTGGGGCCGGCGGCGCTTCAGGCCGCGTCATCCGTTCGAGCGCATTTTGCGAAAGACTTGCCGTGGCGCGGTGGCCGGCCTCGCCGAGCGCCTCGCGGATGCCTCCGACCAAAAGCGAACGCACGGCGTTTGGATCGCGAAATCGTAGCTCTGTCTTGGCGGGATGAACGTTCACGTCCACCTCGTCCGGCGGCACGTCCAAGAACAGCGCGAGCATGGGATAGCGGCCGCGCGGCACGAGATCGCCATAGGCCGCGCGCACGGTTCCGGCGATCAGCTTGTCGCGTACCGGGCGCCCATTGACCACGAGATAGAGGTTGAGCCCGTTCGGCCGGTGGAGCGTCGGCAGGCCGGCGAAGCCCTCCACGCTGAGGCCGCCCCGCCGCCGCCACCGAGGCGCATCCTCTACGAACTCCTGCCCGGAATCCGTCCGAGCCTTGCCAATGCGTGATCGAGCAAGCCGGGCGGACAGGCATCGAGGCGGGTGTCGTGCGCTCGCCATTGGAGAGCGAGAAGGCGATCTCAGGACGGGGCCAGCGCAACCGCCGCTTGACCGCATCGGCGATAGCGGCGGACTCCGCGCGCTCGGACTTCATGAATTTCAGGCGCGCGGGCGTCGCATAGAAAAGGTCGCGCACCTCGACCTCGGTGCCGGCTGTGCGCGCGGCGGGCTTCGGCGCGCTCTTGCGGCCGGCGTCCACGGAGAGTTGATAGGCCTCCTTGGCGCCCTTCGCCCGGCTGGTAATGGCGAGCCGCGCCACGGCGCCGATCGAGGGCAGCGCCTCGCCGCGGAAGCCAAGCGTCAAGATATGCGAGAGGTCGTCGTCGGCGAGCTTCGAGGTGGCGTGACGTTCGACGGCGAGCGCCAGATCGTCGGGTCCCATGCCCGCTCCGTCATCGGCGACGCGGATCAGGGTCAGGCCGCCGCCCGCCGCGGTCACGTCGATACGGGATGCCCCCGCGTCGATCGCGTTCTCGACCAACTCCTTGACGACGCTAGCCGGCCGCTCGACGACCTCACCCGCGGCGATGCGATTTATGAGGTTCGGCGGCAGCTGACGAATGGCCATTCGCGCATGCCTCCGCTTGGCCGGCCGACCGCCGGCGAACTGCTAGCTTAACCGATTCTCTGGGGGTGGGGCGGCTAGCCCGGGGCACCGTGCCCTGCGGTGACGGGCGCTTCGACGGGCTTGCCGACGATGGTGGTGATCATGCTATCCGCCGTAAGCATCCGCTTCGCCACGCGCTTGATGTCGTCTAGGGTCACGGCCTCGACCAGGGCATTGCGCTTGCCGACATAGTCGACTCCAAGATTCTCGATCTGAATCCACAGGAGCTGGCTGCCAATGCTCGTAGACGATTCGAAGCGGAGCGCATAGGCGCCGGTCAGATAGGCCTTGGCGCTTTCGAGCTCGTCGGCGCTCGGGCCGTCGTCAGCGAGGCGCTTCAACTCGTCTTGGATCACGGTGAGCGATTGGCCGACCGCCTCGTTCTTGGTGGCGACGTTGCCGATGAACACGGCGCCGTGCTGATAGGGATAGAGGTTGGAGTAGACCGAATAAGCGAGGCCGCGCTTTTCGCGCACCTCTTCCATCAGGCGCGAGGAGAAGCCGCCGCCGCCGATGATGTAGTTGAGCACGTAAGCCGGCATGAAGTCCGGGTCCTGGCGCGAGACGCCGCGCAAGCCGAACTGCGCCACCGACTGAGGCACGTCCATGACGATGATCTCGCGTGAGGGCCCGAGCGGCGGCGTGGCATCGGCCACGTCAGTGAGCTTGGAGCGGGCCGGCAGATCGCCAAACAGCTTGTCGAGCGCCTTGCCGAGCTCGGCGGCGTCGATATCACCTACCACGGTGATCATCAGCTTGTCGCGGGCAAACACGCGCCGCACATAGTTCTTCAGATCATTGGCGGTGATGGCGGCGACCGACTCGCGCGTCCCCTTCACGGGACGCCCATAAGGATGGTCCTTGAACGCGACGCGATCCCAAGCAAGCGACGCCACAGTCTCAGGGTCGTTCTCGTCGAACTTGAGGCCTGCCAAGATCTGCGCGCGCACGCGCTCCAGCGCATCGGCATCGAAACGCGGTTGCGACATGGCGAGGCGCACGAGGTCGAACACGTCGTCCTTGTTGGCGGTGAGCGTCTGGATGGAGCCGAGCATCACATCGCGCCCGGCGTCGAAGTCCATGCGCATGGCGAGCGCCTGTTCGCGCTCCTGGAACGCGGTGGCGTCGAGATCGCCCGCGCCCTCGTCCATCATCGCGGTGACGAAATAAGCGACGCCTTCCTTGCCGGCCTCGTCCTGCGCGGCGCCGCCGCGGAAGGCGAAGCGAACGGCGATCAGCGGATTGGCGTGGCTCTCGACGAGCCAGGCCTTGATGCCCCCGGGGCTCGTTACCTGTTGGATCTTCATGCCGCTCCCTTGGGCCACAGCAGGCAAAGCCATGAGCGCGACCGCTGCCAGCGCAGCGCCCAGCCGCGACTTCAGGGAACGAGCCGAGACGCCGGTCATCATCCGCATCTACGACTTGCCGTTCCCGGCCGCCGGGGCCGACTTCTCACCAATGCTGCTCGTATATTCGGGGGCCGGCATGAGAATCCCCGTGACGGAGTTGTTATCAACAAGATACTTGCGGGCCACGGCGCGGATGTCGTCGACGGTGACCTTCTTCAAGCGCTCGGGCCACTGTTCGACGTCCTCGACGGTCATGCCGGCCGCAAGCCGCCAGCCATATTGGCGGGCCATGCGGGAAATCGAATCGGCGTTGTAGACGAACTCGGCGATATGCGCGGCGCGGGCCCGGTCGAGTTCGTCTTGGGTCACACCCTTGTCGCGCAGTTCAGCGATCACATCGTCCATCGCCTTGATGATCTCTTCGGGTGTGTGCGCCTCGCCGGCGATGGCATAGAAACCGAGCCGCCCGGAATCGAGACCGGATTCGGTGTACCAACCGCCGGCGCTTGCCGCGGTGTTCTGCTGCACGACAAGGCGCTTATAGATACGAGCCGTCGCGCCATGGGTGGCGATGCGCGCCAGGAGATCGAGGGCTTCGGCCTCGCCGGGCTCGGCAGAGGCGTAGCTCGGCACGATGTAGTATCGCTGGACGGTGGTGCGGCCAGCGCGCGGGTCCTCGAGCGTCACCGTGACCGGCGCGCTGTGCGGCGGCTCCTTGGGACGAACGCGCTTATTGGCTTCGCCGTTGCGCGGGATTTTGCCGAACGTCGCCTCGGCGAGCGCCTTCACCTCGTCAACCTCGACATCGCCGGCGACGACGAGGACGGCGTTCTGGGGCGCATAGAAGCGGCGGTAGAAGGCGAAGGCATCCTCGCGGTTCAGCGCGGCGATCTCATGCTCCCAACCGATGATGGGCGTGCCGTAGGGATGGTTCTGGTAAAGCGCGGCCATCATCTGCTCTTGCAGAATGCTGCCGGGATCGTTGTCGACGCGCGAGCGGCGCTCCTCGAGGATCACGTCGCGTTCGGTCTTCACATCTTCCGGCGTGAGCCGGAGATTGACCATGCGGTCGGCTTCCATCTCCATCACCGTGGCGAGGCGGTCCTTCGCCACCCGCTGGAAATACGCCGTAACGTCGTGATTGGTGAAAGCGTTATCGTCGCCGCCGTTCTTGGCGATGATCTTGGAGAACTGGCCGGTCGGGATCTTGTCGGTCCCCTTGAACATCAGATGCTCAAGGAAGTGGGCAATGCCGGAGGAACCCGGCGGCTCGTCGGCGGCGCCGGCCTTGTACCAGACCATCTGCGTCACCACCGGAGCGCGGTGATCGGGGATGACAACGACGTGCAGACCGTTGGCGAGGGTGAACTCGGTCACCCGCTCAGCCTCCTGAGGTTCAGCGGCGACGGCGGTGGCAAGGGCCATGGAAGCGAGGCTTATGCTGGCTACAATGAGGCCGGTTCGTGGATCGAGCGCGGCCCATAGTTCATCTAGCATCCATTCCACCATTCAGCGAGGTCCGGGGTTTGCGACTGACGCGGTCAGCGGGACGCCAAGGTTAACAATCCCCTGACCGGTGTTCCAGATGTCACCCCCTAAAGCCGGGTTTTCAAGTTAAATTGATGCAATTAGCCGGCCAGTGGCTGAATTGCGCGGATTGTTACCAGCCAGCCGAATTGCCGGAGGGGTTGGACATGCCCTCGTAAGCGCCGGAAACCTCGGGTCCGCCCTGATCCTGCTCGGGCAACGGCGCCTGCGGCACGTGGGGCTGGAGTCCCTTGGGCTGCGATTGAGCCACCGTGCTGGTGTCGGTCACCCGATCAGACGGATCCGGCTCTGGGACATCGTCGACCGCCGCCGTTTCCTCTTTGTCGCTCTTGAACCAGCGGTCAAGCAGGGTCGGTTTGCCGGCATAGGGGTTGGTCGGGTCGGCGGCGGCCTTGATCTCCGCTTCCTTGGCCTTGTCTTCCTTGGCGATGCGCTGGCGCACCACTTCCGGATCGTCAGGCCAATCCGGGCGGGCGGCCGCTACGGCAGGACCGCCTGTGCCAGGCTGGGGCAATGTCTCGAGATTCGGCGGGACAAGCAGCGGCGGCCGCTGGCTCATGCGCACGTCAGGCTGCTGCGTATCGCCGGAAACGCCCATGTAGTCGAAGATCTTGCCCTGCAGCTCGACGCCGCCGCAGCCGCCGAGAGCGGCCGCGCAGGCAAGCGCACAGGCGAGCGCCAAGGCCCGGTCAATGCGCATTCTGGCGGTGACGTGCCCCAAGATTTCCCCTCGGACCCGGTGAACCCCGGATTCACTTACATTTTGGAGGGGTTTCCGGCCTTTTTGTGACCCCCGAAGAGTGAGTCATACAGAAGTCCAATAACACCGGCAACTATGGCCACATCGGCGATATTGAAGATGTACCATTCGAAGCCGAAGGCGTGAAAAGCGTAGAAATCCGCCACCGCCCCATAGACGATGCGGTCGATAAGATTGCCGATTCCGCCGCCGATGATGAGCCCGATGGCGGCGGCCGCCAACGGCGTGGTCATTCGAGCAAGCCAGAGAGTTAGGGCGACACTGGCGACGACGGCGAAGGCGATGATTCCATAACGCCCCGCCGCGCTGTCCTGAGGGAAGAGGCCATAGCTGATGCCCTTGTTCCACACCAAGACGACATCGAAGAACGGCGCGAGCGTGACCGTCCCCTTGGCGCCGATGTCATACACATAAAGCAGCCAGGCCTTGTTGGCTTGATCGGCCACGAGCGTGAGCAAGGCTACGATGAGCCCGAGCGGCGAGTAGGGTCCCCAGAACCAGCGGCGGAGCATATGCGCTATCCTGACCGGCGGCCGCGGGCGCGCGCATCGAACTGGCGCACGGCTGCGGCGTCACGGGGCGAGAGCTCGGGGAACTCGGGGTCCGATCCCACGTCGGCAAGGATTTTCCAAGAGCGCGCACACTTCTTGCCCTTGGCCGGCGCGAACACCACAGACACCGACGGCACCTCCTCCAGGCGGAACGCGTCGCGCGGTCCCTCCTCCGGAATCAAGGCTGCGCCGCTGGTGATGGCGATCTCGGCGAGATCGATGCCCTTCAAAGCCTCGCGCAAGCTCGCATCGGCCACGTAGACCTTGGGCGCTGCTTCGAGGCTGGAGCCGATGCGGCCCTCTTTGCGCTCGATCTCAAGCGCGCCGGTCACGACACGGCGCACGGCGCGAACCTTCTTCCATTTGTCGGCAAGCGCCGTATCGCGCCAGTCACCTGGCACGTCAGGGAATTGCCGCAAGTGCACCGAGCCCTTGTCCTCTGGGAAGCGGGTAAGCCACGCCTCCTCCATGGTGAAGCACAGCATCGGCGCAAGCCACGCGGTGAGCGCCGAGAACAGATGGTTCATGACGGTGAGCGCGGCACGCCGCGTCACGCTGTCATAAGGATCGCAGTAGAGCGCGTCCTTGCGGATATCCAAATAGAACGCCGACAAGTCATTGACGCAGAAATTGAGCAGCGCGTGGAAGATGCGTTTGAAGTCGTATGTGACGTAACCCTCGCGCACGGCTTCATCGAGCTCGGCGAGCCGCGCCAGCATGTAGCGCTCGAGTTCCGGCATGTCGGCGTACGCCACGGTCAGGTCATCGCGATAGTGCGCCAGATTGCCGAGCAGGAAGCGGAGCGTATTGCGCAAGCGGCGGTAGGAATCGACGTTGGCTTTGATGATGTCGGGACCGATGCGCAGGTCCTCTGCGTAATCGGAGCTCATTGCCCACAACCGCAAGATCTCCGCGCCAGACTGGCGGATGACGTCTTGCGGCGCCACCACGTTGCCGAGCGATTTCGACATCTTGCGGCCGTCCTCGTCGTTGACGAAGCCGTGGGTCAGCACCTCTTCGAACGGTGCGCGGCCGCGCGTGCCGCAAGCCTCAAGCAGCGAGGACTGGAACCAGCCGCGATGCTGGTCTGAGCCTTCGAGATAGAGAGACGCAGGCCATTTCAGGTCGTCGCGCTTCTCCAGAACGAAGGCGTGGGTCGAGCCTGAATCGAACCAGACGTCCAAGATGTCGTCGACCTTTTCCCAGTCGGCGGGATTGTCCACCAGGCCTTGGAGAAAGCGGTCCTTGGCGCCGTCCATGAACCACGCGTCGGCGCCTTCCTTGGCGAACGCGCTCGTGATCCTGTCGATCAGCTCGGCCGAGGCGTTGAATTCGCGGCGCGGAATGACCTCGTCAGTGGTCTTGTGTACGAACACGGTGATCGGCACGCCCCAAGCGCGCTGGCGCGATACGACCCAGTCGGGGCGCGTGTCGACCATGCCCTTGATGCGCTTCTCGCCTTGCGGCGGCACGAAGCCGGTCTCGTCGATCGCTTTCAGCGCACGGGCGCGCAACGTCGCCCCACCGTCGAAGTCGCGGTCCATGGCGATGAACCATTGCGGCGTGGCGCGGAAGATGACCGGCTTCTTGGAGCGCCAAGAGTGCGGATAGTCGTGCTTGTAGCGCGCCCGCGCGATCAACGCCTTCGCCTCGACCAATGCCTGGATCACAGCGTTGTTGGCGTCGCCGAACTTGCCCTTGTCGTCGACCACGCGCTTGCCTTCGAACCGCGGTGCGTCCTTGGTGAAGAAGCCGGCCTCGTCGACGGTGAAGGGTATCGTCTTGTCGATGTTGCGCTCGTGCAGAAGACGCTCGTTCGCCGTCCACACCTCGAAGTCGTCGATGCCGTGGCCAGGCGCGGTGTGCACGAAGCCCGTGCCGGCGTCCTCGGTGACATGCTCGCCGGCGAGCAGCGGCACCATGAAGCGATAGTCGCTCTGATCGCGCAACGGATGCGCCGTCATGGAATGGCGCAGCATCTCGCTCGTCACGTCGCCGAGCCGCGACCAGCCTTCGATGCGCGCCGCCGCCTTGACCGTGTCGGCCAGCGCATCGGCCAGGATCAGCCGTTCGCCGACCTTGGCCCAGTTATCCTCCGGCGCTTGGGTCACCTCATAGAGGCCGTACTTGATCGACGGCGAATAGGAGATGGCGCGGTTGCCGGGAATGGTCCACGGCGTCGTGGTCCAGATCACCACGGACGCGTGCTGGAGCGCCTGCGGGTTGGGATTGTCGGCGCTCGCGAACATCACCGGGAACTTCACGTAGATGGCCGGGCTCTCGATCTCCTGATACTCGACCTCGGCCTCGGCGAGCGCGGTGCGCTCCACCACGGACCACATCACCGGCTTCGAGCCGCGATAGAGCAGGCCGTTCATGGCAAACTTCAAGAGCTCGCCGGCGATGGTCGCCTCCGCGTCGAAGCTCATGGTGGTGTAGGGGTGATCCCAGTCGCCCTCGACGCCGAGGCGCTTGAATTCCTCGCGCTGCACTTCGAGCCACTTCGCCGCCTCGTCGCGGCATTCGCGGCGGAATTCGATCAGCGCAGCGATATTCGTCAGATCGGGTTTGGCGCGGCCCCGGGCGCGATAATTCTCCTCCTCGACCTTCCACTCGATGGGAAGGCCATGGCAATCCCAGCCCGGCACGTAATTGGCGTCCTTGCCCATCATGCTCTGCGAGCGGGTGATGACGTCTTTGAGGATCTTGTTCAGCGCGTGGCCGATATGGAGATGGCCGTTGGCGTAAGGCGGCCCGTCGTGCAGGACGAATTTCGGCCGGCCCATGGACTCCTCGCGGAGACGCCGGTGCAGCCGCCGCTCGGCCCAGCGCTTGAGGAGTTGCGGCTCGCGCTCCGGAAGGCCTGCCTTCATCGGGAAGTCGGTCTTCGGCAGGAACAGGGTCTCGCTCCAGTCCCGGTCGGTCTGGACCTTGAGCGGCGCAGCCTTCGGCTGCTTCGGCTTGGCTTTGCGGGTCGGCTTCGATTTTGCCTTGGTTGGCGTCGTGGTCTTCGGAGCGGTTTTGCGTTTCGCAGACGTCTTACGCTTGACGGGCTTCTTCCGGCCCGTAGCCTTCTTGGGCTTGCCCTTCGCGACCGATTTCTTTTTCGCGGTTCTCCGCTTGACGGTCTTGCGCTTGGCGGACTTGGTCCTAGCCGCCACCTTCGCCTTCGCAGACTTCTTGCGCTTAGGCGCCTTCGCCTTGGGGCGCGCCTTGCGGGCAGCTTTACGCGCACGCTTGGCGGCCGGTTTGCCGCTCTTCGTTTTCTTCTTCACCATGGTCCTTGTTTCCGCCCAGAGGCTCGATTCGCTGCCCGCGGGTTCTAGCAACCGGCCTTGCCACAATCCAGTGCTCGCTCGGCGAGCGCGGCCCCAAGAGTGAACCGCCGCATCGGGTCGTCGGCATCGACGGCCCGCAACACCGCCTGGGCTTGCTCCGTGTCGGCGGTCATCTGGGCGGCGAGTGCTTCGGCGCTGTCGAAGGCATGGTCGGGTCTCAGGAATTCGATGAATTCCACCTCCACCACATGCCCATAGAGATCGCCCGAAAAGTCGAGGAGATAGGCTTCCAGCACCGGCTCATCGCCGCCGAAGGTGGGGCGCGGGCCCACATAGCCTGCGGCGTGATAGCGCTCGCCGCGGTGATGGACACGCATAGCGTAGATCCCGTGGCCAACGTCCTGGCCAGGCAAGAGCTTGAAGTTGAGCGTGGGGAAACCAAGCCCGGCGCCGCGGCCAGCCCCTTTGCCGACCTCGCCGCGGGCCCGCCACCAGTAGCCAAGCTGCTCGGCGGCGGCACGCACCTCGCCCTTCCGCAAGTGCTCGCGGATCGTACTCGAGGAAAATGTCACGCCGCCAGGAAGCGTGACCGGAGCCACGACATCGACGCCATAGCCGTGGTCCTTGCCGATCGCCGTGAGGTGCTCCACAGAGCCGGTGCGGCCCTTGCCATAGGTGAAGTCGTAGCCCACCACGACATGGCTCGCGCCGAAGCCGCCCGCCACCACCTCGGTGGCGAAGGCATCGGCCGAGAGTGACGACAGCGCCTTGTCGAACGGTAGGACGAAGACTTGGTCGAGCCCCAGCGCCTCGAGCAATTCGAGCTTCACCGGCAGCGGCGTCAGATAGAAGAACGGCTTGTCGGGCGCGAAAAACTCGCGCGGATGCGGTTCAAAGATGACCGCGCCAGCGCGGCGCCCTTCGGCCGCGGCAATACGCTTGACCTCGTTGAGGACCGCTTGATGACCGCGATGGACGCCGTCGAAATTGCCGATGGCGAGGACCGCGCCTTTGTGAGCGGGCGGCGTATCCCGCCAGGAGCGGACAATGTCCATCGCTGATCCTTGCTTCCCGCCTATTGGCGCGGCGTACGGCGATCCACCATCATGACCGCATCGCCTTCGAGCACGGTCTTGCCGTTGACCGAACAGTCGCAGGCCAGCGTCACGCGGGACTTCTCCGCGTCGACGCCCGTGACCTTGCAGGTCGCCACCACCTCGTCGCCGATATAGACCGGCGCGCGGAACTTGAGACCCTGGGACAGGTAGATGCAGCCGGGGCCCGGCAGCTTGGTGCCCAGCACGGTGGAGAACAGGGCGCCGGTCAGGAAGCCATGGGCAATGCGCTTCTTGAAGATGGTGCCGGCGGCAAAGTCATCGTCGAGATGGACTGGATTGACGTCGCCGGACAGCTCGGCAAAGGCCAGGACGTCCTCGTTGGTGATGGTCTTGCTAACGCTCGCCTCCATGCCGGGGGCAAGATCCTCCAAATAGTAGCCGTGGCCCAAGCTCGTTTTGCCGTTCGCGGTGCTCATTCTTTACGTTCCCTGCTTCCTGGATCTGAGAAGGCCGCAAAATAGCGAAGGCATTGCTGCACCGCAATAAGGGCCGGACGGCCCGGAAAAGGGCCCAGGCTCGCCCCCTCAAAGGCCCAGGCTTAACTCTCCATTCACGCGCAAACCTTAATGTCTACACGTTTGTTTCCACCGGTTTTCGAACAGGCTGGGTGTAGGCGTTGCGGACTTGAGCGGAGGCCTTGAGGACGCGAAGTGCTCGTGAGGAGCGGAGGACAAGAATAATGGCGATCGACCATAGCATGCCAGTGCTCGTCGTTGACGACTACAAGACGATGATCCGGATCATTCGCAATCTTCTGAAGCAGCTCGGCTTCTCCAATGTCGACGAGGCGAGCGACGGTGCCGCGGCTCTCGATATGATGCGCGGGAAGGACTATGGGCTCGTGATCTCCGATTGGAACATGGAGCCGATGACGGGCTACGAGCTGCTGCGTGAAGTGCGCGCAGACGACCGCCTGTCACGCACGCCGTTCATCATGGTCACGGCCGAGTCCAAGACCGACAACGTGGTCGCCGCCAAGAAGGCTGGCGTGAACAACTACATCGTTAAGCCGTTCAATGCGGCAACGCTCAAATCCAAGATCGACGCCGTCTTCGGCGAGTCGGCATAGGGGCGTCCGCTCTCAAGAAATTGTCAAAACCAGAAGGAACTTCCATGGGCCAGGTCGGGGGCACCAGGGCTAAGCACCAGGTGCGACGTCGCGCCAAGATCGAGGGCGTTCACAATACGCCATCGGTCGCGGCGGAGATCACAATGCTTCTCAACACATTGCGCGAGCTTGCGGCGATCCGCGCCACGGCCGAGGACGCCGCCGCGCGGATACTCGATTCGGCGGAAGGACTATTGGCGCTTGCCAACAAGGAGGAAGCAGAAGAAATCCAGGAGGCCATCATGACCATTATGGCGGCTTGCGGGTTTCACGATCTCGTCGGTCAGCGCGTGACCAAGATCAGCAAGACCTTGGACCGCGTCATCGCCACCCGGCTCAGCGGCGAGGAGCCGCCCGAGGCGGACAAATCGGAGACCGCGATCGATGGGCCGACGCTCCCCGAGGCGGGCGCAAATCAGGCCGAGATCGACGCGCTGTTCCGCGACAAGAACTAGCCTCTACCAGACCAGCGCGCTCGTGGCGGCGATCGGACGCCGCGGGCGATCCGCGAACAGCTCAGCGAGATGACGTGCGTCTAGCGCCTCGCCGCCCTCACCCGGCGCATGCAGCCCGCTCGCCACGAACACGGCGTCCACGCCGAAGTCGCTCGCGCCGGCGATATCGGTATTGACCCCATCGCCGATGGCGAGCACCTCAGCTTTCTCGACTTTGCGCCCCGCGAGACCGGAGATGGTCTCGAGCGCAAGCTCGTAGACCGGAGCGTAAGGCTTGCCGGCATAAATGACCTCGCCGCCTTTCTCCTCATAGACCGCCGCGAGCGCGCCGGCGCAGTAGACGAGCTCATGACCCCGCTCGACCAGATGGTCGGGGTTGGCACAAATCATGGGAAGATCACGCTCTGCGAGCGTCGCCAAGAGGTCGGTATAGTCGGCAGGCGTCTGGGTGACGTCGTCGAATAGGCCGGAGCAAACCACGATCTCCGCCTCGTCGGGCTCGACGAGCGCAACATCGAGATCGGTAAAGATTGGCCGGTCGCGCTCCGGCCCGAGATGAAAGACACGCGCGCCCTCGTGCTTGCCAATCTCATGACGGGTGAGATCGCCCGAGGTGACCGTGGCGTCGTAGGCGTCGTCGGGCACGCCGAAATGACGAAGCTGCTCCTTTACCGCCGGGCTTGGCCGCGGCGAGTTCGACAGCAGCACGACGATGCCGCCTTGCTCGCGGAAGCTTCGGGTCGCGGCCGCCGCGTTCGAGAACGACACGCGGCCATTGTGCATGACGCCCCAGATGTCGACGAGCCACGCGCGATAACGCGAGCCGATGTCTTTCAGGGAGCTGACGACGGGAATGGCAGTTTCGACGGTCATGGCGCCCGGTTAGAGGCTTGAAGGTCGGGGGTCAAGGCGGCCCGCGGGTCGGCTAGGGGTTGCGCCGGGAGGTCACCAGCCCCACATAGCTGTCGCCGGGGGAAGGTCAGCAATAGGAGACGGAAATGTCTGACCCCCTCAAGATTGCTTATGATTCCAAGCCTATGGCCGCCCGTATCGTTACCGCGGCCGCCGCTGTTGCCCTGAGTTTCGGCCTCTTTTCCGCCTCTGCCCACGCCGGGCCGGCGCAGGCCGTGGACGGGCTCAAGAGCCCTGGACTGGACCTCCAGACCGTGGGCTACAAGAAGAAGTACAAGCGGCTCTCCAACGGCCAGACCTACCCACAGAACTACTATCCGAGTAATCCCGACTACGCCCAGCAGCCGTACATGCCCTATGGCGGCAGTGACGAGATCCTGGAGCTACAGCGGCGCTTCCCGCAGACAAACTGGCCGCAAAGCATGCGTTATTTCCCGAACACGCCTTAATCGCGACGTTTCAAGTTCGTCGACAATTCGCGCCAGTTTGCGCGAAACGCTCTGACGGTTCCTAGAGAGTTCGGGATCAAGAGTCTTTCCATGCACGGAGACCGAGCCGCTCTCCCGGCTCGGTGCTTCGCGTGTCGTGGGAGATCAGATCATGCGCAACATCATTCTGAAGACAGGCGCGGCCTCCGCCTTCGCTCTCATCCTGTCCCTCGCCGCTGCTAGTGCAGTCCCATCCGATCTTTACGTGCCGGTCGAGTACGCCGGCGCACCGGAAGACGTGGGCGCCTGGGGCCTTACCATCGACGACGACACGATGGCCGAAGCTCCTGGCCCGCACATTCCACTCGGCCCGGATGTGGAAGTCCAAGAGCTGCAGGACGCGTATCCATCTACCAATTGGCCGCCCAGCATGCGCAAATAGCGCGTCATTCGATTCGGAGATTCGAGACATGGCATACCCCCTCAGCAAGACGACCGCCGCTTTGGTCTGCGTGGTTGCTCCCCTTGGATTCGCCGCTCCGGCGCTGGCGGCTCCCGCACTGCCCCTCCCCGGCGCCACGGTCGTGATCCCCGTCATCGACGAGGAAACGGCCGTCGAAGAAGCTTTAGAACCCGACGTCGTTCAGCCCGGCTCGGGAGAAGGCATCGAGCAACCCGCCGCCAGCGGCCCGCCCGTGAGCGAGCAAGAGGCCGTGGAGCAAGCCTTGGAGCCCGAAGAGGTCATGAAGGCGCCGAAGGGCGAAGGTAGCGGCGGAGGCGATGGCAGTGCCGGCGAAATCCCCGCACTGCAAGAGGCGTTCCCGGAGACCAATTGGCCGGGAAGCGACCGCAAAGAGTAAGCTGACGGCTAGTCGCCGGAGACTTTAGTCGGCGCCTTCCAATTCGCGCGACAGCGCCTCGTTAGTCGGCTTCGGCTCGCCGAACAGGTAGCCTTGCGCGAGTTCGACGCCATGGTCGAGCAACTCGGCAACGTCGCCCTCGTCCTCGACCTTCTCAACGATGAGCTGAATGCCGAGACCGTCAAGCAGGCGCTTGAAGTCGGCGGCGTTGTGGCCGGTCTCTTCCATGCGGTGCAGGAAGGTCGCAGCATTGATCTTGGCGTAGCGGAAATATCGATCGCTCAGGTTGGCGAAATCGGCATCGAGATCCGTGACCTGATCGAGACAGAAGGTATAGCCGAGCGCGCCCAACGTATCGAGGCAACCGAGCTCCGCCTCGGTGAGGCCGGTGAGCTCGGGCTGGCTAATCTCGAACACGAGGCCTTCGCTCAAGCTGCTGTTCTCCTCCATGAATTCGACCAACTCGGGAAAGTAGTCGGGATCGACCAGCGAATGCATTGATACGTTGCAGAACAGGCCGTGCACTTTTGAATCGGAGCCGAGCCGCCGCAAAGCCTGCACGCTCCGGACCAAGAGCACGTTGTCGATAAGCGGCATCAAACCGGCGCGCTTGGCCACGGGCACATAGGCGCCGGGCAGGATCAAGTCGTCGTCCGCGGTCCTGATGCGGGTCAGGGCCTCGAAGTAGCGGACCTTGCGGTCGGGCAAGGTCAAGGTCGGTTGCAGATAGAGGTCGATGCGCCCTCTTTCGACCGCTTGGCGCACATGGTCTCGGATGCGGTCGTCGTCGTCATCGTCGATCGCGAAGCTGGAGAGTGCGGGAGCCTCTTCGGGTTCCGGCATCGTCTCCTCGTCCAGCGAAAGGGTTGCTACCTCCTCAGCCTCAGCCTCAGCCTCAGCCTCGGCTTCGACTTCGGCTTCCGCTTCTGCCTCGGGTTCAGGAGCCGCGAACGGCTCGCTGGCAGGCACTTCCGCCTCCTCCTCCTCTACGATGTCGATCTCGACTTCCTCCACGTCGACGGGCGGCGCGGGCGGACGCGCCCGCGTGCCGAAGGCCGGGCTTGGCGTCGCAGGCATGGCAGATGAGGCCGCAGCCAAGTCAGGAAATAGCCGGTCGACGTCCGCGCGCAATGTCTCGATCCGCGCATAGACGTTCTCAAACTCGTTCGCGAGTTCCCGCAAGCGCGCCTGATCACTCGGCGCTTCGCCGGGCGTAAAATCGGCAAGCGCCTGATCGAGACGCTCAACGCGATCGGAGAGAAGATCAAGACGAGCGATGTCGTCCTCCACCCGATCGATGCGTTGCAGGTCGCTGTCGATGATCTCGAGGGCTTCCTCGAACTCGTCCAAGCGGCCCCCGCCGCCGCCCGAGCGCGACGAGCGGCCGAGCGTGAGAAACGACGCGGCCATGACGAAGAACAGCGCCATGGCAGCAATCACAACCGGCAGAAGCGGCATGCCAGCCTGTATTGTCAGGCCCGCGGCAACCGCTGCCGCGGTGATGGCCATGGCGATCAAGACGATCACGTCGAGCATGGCAAGCCCTCCTGAGGAGGCGCCTCTAGAAGAAATTGTGATGCCGTCTTGCACGCGCGCTGCCCCTCGCCCGGAAATCATGCGGGACAGCCTGCTGCAACGCAACATCAAATTGGCAGACCGTGCAATTGTTTAGCAGCCAAGGGCGATGAGGCCAACCCGGGACCGGATCGCCCCTTTCAGGCCTACAGCAAGGGGCGTTTGCGCGGCTGATCCAGGTCGTCTTTGGCGACCTCAGCCAATGCGGCGAGGTCGGGAATGGTGCACCAACCATGCTCCCAGTGGATCAGCCCCCGGTCCGTCAGTCGCTTCAAGGTCTTGTTGGTATGCACGAGCGAGAGCCCGAGCGCGTCGGCGAGATGGTCCTGGGTGAAGGGAAATCGGACCTTGCCTTCCGTCACCAGACCGACGTCGTTGGCCCGCATGTAGAGGTGCAAAATATAATACGCCATGCATTCGAGGGCATTGCGGCGCCCTAGGCTCAACAGATGCTCGTTGAGTATGGACTCTTGGCGCGCCGCGAGCCAGGTGACGTCGAACGCGAGAGGCGGACAGCTCTTGAACAGATCCCAGACGCGATTGCGGGGAAACGCGCACAGCACTGCTGCCGTCAGCGTCTCCACGGAGTGATCCATATCGCCTTGCATGGTCGACTGAATGCCGACGAAGTCCCCAGGCAGGACGAAGCTCGTGATCTGCCTCCGGCCGTCTTCGAGGGTCTTGTAACGGAACGCCCAGCCTTCGAGCAGCGTGAACAGCTGATCGGACGGCGCCCCTTCCTGAAGCACGGTCGAAGCCGGTCCGGTGCGCAACTCGCCGAGTTTCAACTTCGAGATGAAGTCGAGCTCGTCAGAGCTGATCGCCGCGAATACTTCGCAGGTCCGCAGCGGGCACTGCTGGCAGGGGACGTCGTAGCTGAACGGACTGATCGAAGACATGGCACGCCCAAGAACCGATCCAAGCCTATGTGTCTTTGTTTAAAGACACGTCGCAGGCAGCAGACCTAGAACAGTCAGGTCGTCCGCAATTACCGCAGCCTTTCGTTGCGGCCAAGAGGATAAAGCCACGGCTTACCTTCCTCTCAGCTCCCAAATGGTAAAAGCAAGCACTGGCCCCGGCCATCAGGCTGGGGCCAACTTTCTCACGGCCGATTCCGAGCGGCTGGTTCGCATCGTCGAGGCCGGCGGCGCCGGGCTTTGGCAGTGGAACCTTGGCGGAGGCATCGTCCATCTCAGCTCGAACCTGGCCGCGCTGCTTGGCCTCGAGCCCGCGCCGCCGATCCTGCCGGTCGGCGCGTTTTACGCCCTCGTTCACCAAGACGACATCGATCTGTTCCGCATGTGCCTGACCGAGGCGGTGCGCGAGGAGCGGCCGTTCGTCCACGAGTTCAGAGTTGCACGCCAAAACGACGGCGAAGAGCGCTGGCTCAGTTTTCGCGGGCAAGCCCTGAACGGCGAGGACACGGATGCGCAGACCTTGTCCGGGCTTTGTCTCGATGTGACGGACCGCCGTCTCGTCAACGAGGCCTACGACCTTCTCAATCGCGAGCTGTCGCATCGCATCAAGAACCTGTTCTCCGTGGTGCACAGCCTCGTCACCATGACGGGCGAGCACCGTCCCGAGGCGGGCCTTTTCGTGTCGTCGTTCCAGGCGCGGCTGAACGCCTTCGCCGCGGCGCATGAACTTCTCATGCAGGCGGAATGGCAAGCCGTTCGGTTGAAAAAACTCGTTGCCCAAGTGCTCTCGACGATCGGCGTGACGGAGCGCGTCGACTTGAGCGGCGGGTGCGAGGTCATGCTCGGCTCGCATGACGCCCAGACCATTGCGCTCCTTCTGCACGAGCTTGCCACCAACGCGATCAAGCACGGCGCTTTGTCAAACGGGGAGGGCCGTGTCGCGCTGAGCTTCGAGGTCGAAGAGGCCAACGAGAGTGGCTCCCCTGTAGTCATGATTTGGGAGGAACGCGGCGGGCCTGAAATCAAACCCCCTGACACGCGCGGGTTTGGCCTGAAGCTGATCGAGCACCTCACCAAGCGTCAGTCGTCCGGACGACCGGTGATCAAATGGCGCCCAGACGGTCTGCACTGCTGTGTCGAGCTTCGGATCGCACCGGTAGAGTCCGCGGCGCGTTAAGCCGCCTCGCAGCGGCGTGACGCCCGTCGATCAAGAAAGCGTGTGTTCTGTGACAGCTTAGGTGGTCTAGTCTCCCCTTGAGACCATCGCTCCAGGGGGTGCTTCGCCATGTTCCGCGTCCTTTCCGTTCTTGCTTCCCTTCTTCTTCTCTCGGTTGCCGCGGACGCCGCGCGCGCCCAGGATCCCAGCCCCGCCGACATGGTCGATGCATTGAACGCCGTGTTCGGCAAGCACAAGCACACGCGCGCTGGCCACGCCAAGGGCTATTGCGTCACCGGCAGCTTCACGCCCTCCCCCGACGCGCCGTCGCTGTCCAAGGCGCAGCAGTTCGCCAAGACCGTGCCGGTGATCGGCCGGTTCTCGCTCGGCGGTGGCAATCCCGAAGCGCCCGACAATGCCAAAGATAACGTCAAGGGGCTCGCGCTTCGCTTCGATCTTGGTGACGGCGCCAACACCGATCTCGTGATGATCTCCGCGCCGGTATTCCTGGCCAAGACGCCGAAGGACTTCTTCGATCTCCTGATGGCAATCGCGAGCGGCGACCAGGACAAGGTTGGGGCTTATTTTGCGGCTCACCCGGAATCCAAGAACCAGGCTGCGTGGCTCAACGCCCGCCCCGTTCCGGCGAGCTACGCCGGGGTCGACTATTGGGGGGTTCACGCCTTCACCATGACCAATGCCGAGGGCAAAGAGACCCTGATGAAGTTCAAGGCGATCCCGCAAGCCGGCGAGCTCGGGTTGACGGACGCTGAGGCCGAAGCCAAGGGGGCCAATTTCCTCGATGCCGAACTGAAGGAGCGCCTTGCCGAAGGTCCGGTCGCGTTCGATCTCGTGGCCATCGTCGGCCGGGACGGCGATCCCACCGATGACCCAACGGCGCTGTGGGACGAGGACAATCGAGAGAAGACCGCGCTCGGCACGGTCACCATCGACGCGCTCGCGCCCGAGGCGACCTGCGACGCCTTCTCGTTCCTCCCCTCCAACCTGGCGGACGGGGTGGCAGGCCCGGCCAACGACACGCTGTTCCAGATCCGCTCGCCCGCCTACATCGTCTCCTTCACGCGCCGGCTCGCGCCTTAACCGGCAACGCCTTGACAGCCAAAGGGGGTGGCATTTACAAGCGCCTCGATTAGCACTCGCGCGAGTTGAGTGCTAAGCGGCGGAAACCCAATCCACAGGAGTTGAATCCATGAAATTCCGTCCCCTGCATGACCGCGTTGTGGTCAAGCGGCTCGAGGAGGAGCAGAAAACCAAAGGCGGCATCATCATTCCCGACACGGCAGCCGAGAAACCGCAGACCGGCAAGGTGGTCGCGGCGGGCCCCGGCATGCGCGGCGAGGACGGCAAGCTTGCCCCCATGGGCGTGAAGGCCGGCGACAAGGTGCTGTTCGGCAAATGGTCGGGCACCGAGGTCAAGATCGACGGCGAGGATCTCCTCATCATGAAGGAGTCCGACATCATGGGCATCCTCGGCTAACCGAATTCCCACACAGAGTCCCGATGCACCCTTCGATGCTCGGCCCACGCGGCCCAGAACCTCAGGGTGAGGTCCAAACAAGGAGCAAGTTCAAATGCCAGCCAAAGACGTGAAATTTGCCGCCGATGCCCGCGAGCGCATGCTGCGCGGCGTCGACGTTCTCGCCAACGCCGTGAAGGTGACGCTCGGTCCCAAGGGCCGCAACGTCATCCTCGAGAAGTCGTTCGGCGCACCGCGCTCGACCAAGGACGGCGTCACCGTCGCCAAGGAGATCGAGCTCGAGGATAAGTTCGAGAACATGGGCGCGCAGATGCTGAAGGAAGTCGCCCAGAAGACCAACGACACCGCGGGCGACGGCACCACCACCGCGACCGTTCTCGCCCAGGCCATCGTGCGCGAAGGCTTGAAGGCCGTCGCCGCCGGCATGAACCCGATGGACCTGAAGCGCGGTATCGACAAGGCCGTGGCCGACGTGGTCGGAGCCATCAAGAAGCAGTCGAAAGTGGTCAGCGGCTCCGCCGAGATCGCCCAGGTCGGCACCATCTCCGCCAACGGCGAGAAGTCGATCGGCGACATGATCGCCCAGGCCATGAAGAAGGTCGGTAATGAGGGCGTGATCACCGTCGAGGAGGCCAAGAGCCTCGACAGCGAACTTGAAGTGGTCGAGGGCATGCAGTTCGACCGTGGCTACATCTCGCCTTACTTCATCACCAACGCCGAGAAGATGGTGTGCGAGCTCGAGAACCCGTACATCCTGATCTACGAGAAGAAGCTGTCGGCCTGCAGGCCATGCTGCCGCTGCTTGAGTCGGTGAGAAGCCGGCCGTCCGCTGCTCGTCATCGCCGAGGACGTGGAGGGCGAGGCGCTCGCCACGCTCGTGGTCACCGCTGCGCGGTGGCCTGGAAGGTCGCTGCGGTCAAGGCGCCGGGCTTCGGCGATCGCCGCAAGGCCATGCTGCAAGACATCGCCGTCCTGACCGGCGGCGAGCTGATCTCCGAGGACCTCGGCATCAAGCTCGAGAACGTCACGGTGCAGATGCTCGGCAAGGCGAAGCGCGTCACCATCACCAAGGACGACACGACCATCGTCAGCGGCGCCGGCAAGAAGCCGGACATCGAGGCGCGCATCGCTCAGATCAAGCAGCAGATCGAGGACACCACCTCCGACTACGACCGCGAGAAGCTCCAGGAGCGTCTGGCCAAGCTGGCGGGCGCGGCCGTGATCAAGGTCGGCGGTGCCACCGAGATCGAGGTGAAGGAGAAGAAGGACCGCGTCGACGACGCTTTGAACGCGACCCGCGCGCCGTCGAGGAAGGCATCGTCCTGGGCGGCGGCGTGGCCCTGCTCCATGCCTCGAAGTCCATCAAGGCCAAGGGCGACAACGACGATCAGGAGGCGGGCATCAATATCGTGCGCCGCGCGGCTCAGCGCCGATCCGGCAGATTGCCGAGAACGCCGGCGTCGAGGGTTCGATCGTGGTCGGCAAGGTGCTCGATCAGAAGTCGCCGTCCTACGGCTACGATGCCCAGAACGACACCTATGTCGATCTGATCTCGAAGGGCATCATCGACCCGGCCAAGGTGGTGCGCACCGCGCTCCAGGACGCCGCGTCGGTGGCGGGCCTGCTCGTGACCACCGAGGCTGGCGTGGCCGAGTCGCCCAAGAAAAAGGACGACCACGCCCACATGCCGCCGGGCGGCATGGGCGGCATGGACACGATGTAGTCCAAGGCAATATCCAGGCTTACGGAAAGGGGCGGCTTTGCCGCCCCTTTTTGCATCGGGCGTTTGGCCGCACCCATTCACTTAACTCTTACGCAAACGTAATTTCCCGGCCGCCCGACTTTGGCCGTATCGTCGCCCCACTGTCCGGCCCGCCTGGAGACGGCGCTTTCGAGGTCGCTTCCCGCATGGCGAAGTTCCGCAACACGGCCAGAATTTCGCGCGCATCGCATTCCCCTATTTCCGCGGTAGCGACCGCTGGTGGGGACGTGCGGGCTGCTGCTGATCGTCATCGCGCTCCAGCTGTTCCAAGTGTGGCTGAACGTCCGCTTCAACGCCTGGTACAACACCTTCTACACGGCGCTGCAGGACAAGAACTGGGACGTGTTCAGCTACCAGCTCGGCGTGTTCACCGTGCTGGCCGCCACGTTCATCACCAGCGGCGGCCCACCAGGGTCGCACCAGCAATGGCTGCAGATCCGTTGGCGCGGCTGGCTGACGGAGGCCTATCTCGGGCGCTGGCTTACCCAAGGCACCCACTACCGCATGCGCCTCAAGGGCGACCAAGCCGATAACCCCGACCAGCGCATCGCAGACGATATTAGGTTGTTCATCAACGGAACGCTCGACATCGGCATCGCGCTGCTGGGCTCGATCGTCACCCTGGTCTCGTTCATCGTCATCCTATGGAACCTTTCATCGGCGACACCGCTGATGATCGGCGAGGCCTCCTACCAAATCCCCGGCTACCTGGTGGGCCGCGCCTGTTCATTCCATCATCGGTACCTGGGTAACGCATCTGGTCGGCCGCCCGCTCATCAAGCTCAATTTCGATCAGCAGCGCTACGAGGCGGACTTCCGTTTCTCTCTGGTGCGGCTTCGCGAGAACGCCGAAGAGGTGACCTGTTTCTTGCGGGCGAGCCTGCGAGAAGGAGCGCCTGAGCGATCGCTTCGGACACGTGGTGCAGAACTGGTACGGCATCATGAGCCGGACCAAGCGGCTCACCTTCCTCACTGCCGGCTATAACCAGGTGGCGATCATCTTCCCGTTCCTGGTGGTGAGCCCGGTCTATTTCTTCGGCACGCTGACCCTCGGCGGGCTGATGCAGATCGCGCAAGCCTTCAGTCAGGTGCAGAGCGCGCTGTCATTCTTCGTCACCGCGTATTCGTCGATCGCCGATTGGAAAGCGGTGCTCGACCGTCTTGCCGGCTTCGAGGAGTCGATCGGCTGGGCGCAGAGCTTGATGAGACGCGCCGCGGGCCGAGTTCATCAGCGACGGCGCCGGAACGCTTCATGTCGAGCAGCTCGCGGTGGGGGCTGCCCAGGGGAGATCGTCCATCTGTCGGACCTCGTCATTTGCGCCGGGCGACCGCATCCTCGTCACCGGACCGTCTGGCTCCGGCAAGACGAGCCTGTTCCGCGCACTTGGGGCGTATGGCCATTCGGCACGGGCGCGGTGCGTCTCGAAGGCGCGAGCGTGCTCGTGTTGCCACAGCGGCCTTATCTGCCGCTGGGACACCGCGCGGCGCCTCTGCCTATCCCGGTCCGCAGGATGCGTTCAGCCCGCAAGAGATCGACTCCGTGCTGGATGATGTAGGGCTGACCGCGCTGAAAGATCGGCTCGACGAGACCGCCTTTGGGCCGACAAGCTGTCCGGCGCGAGCAGCAGCGGCTGTCCATCGCCTGCGCCCTGCTCCAGAAGCCGCAATGGCTGTTCCTCGACGAGGCGACCAGCGCGCTCGACGAGACCGGAAGCCAAACTTTATGGCCTCTTGCTCAAGCGGCTGCCGGACTCGGCGATCGTCTCCATTGGTCACCGGTCGAGCCTCGTTCAGTTCCACGGGCGCTATTTCCGGCTGTCGGAGGTCGCGCCTGGCCTGCATCGTCTATCGGAGGCCGACAAGGCATCGTCCACCGCCGACAGCGCGCGAGGAAACCGAGCGCGAGGCGGCGCTGCCGCCTGCCTAGTCTTCCACGTCCGTTTTGCAGCCGCTCTTGGCGTCGAGGCCGTCTGGTTTGTCCCAGTCGTTGTCGGGCACGTTGGGAAAGGACTTGCCGAACTCCTGCTTCACCATGGTGAACTTCGACGGGACGTTGGAGTCTTCCGGGAAGTCGACGATCCAGAAGTAATCGTAGGTGTCCTCAGGCCAGCTCGTCGGTACGCCCGGCAGGATGTCGAGGTGGAACAACTGGCGGAGCGTCACCGCCGCCTCACGCTGATATTTCTCATCGAGCTCGGCGTCGGCGATGTGCTTGTGCTCCCACACCATCACAACGGTTTTGCCCTTGAGGGTGGGATTGTTGAGAATGTTCGCGGCCGCTTCGCGGGTACGCGTGTTGAGCAACTCGGTGAAGTCCTTTTTGCTCTCCTGCGGCATCGCCGTATAGAAGATGAGAGGCTTGTTCCAGCTCTCGACCGCAGGGGCCGCAAGCTCCGCCGTGTGCAGCGTGATAGCGAAGAAGAAGGCGGGATTCTCGTCCTTGTCGAACAGGGACTTCGCGGCGTCGCGTCCGAGGTAATTGTATTTCAACGCCTGCGCCCGCTCCTCACCGACCTTGCACAGCTTCCAAGCGTCGGCCTTCTCGCCGTGCCGCAGGATGATGATGCGGGACGGCGCGGCGACCGCGCTGCCGAGAAGTCCAAGAACGAGAACGGCCGCAAGGCCTAGGCGGACAAGCATGTTACCTCCTGCGCTTTCGTGGAGCCGGGCCAAGGTGCCCGAAAAGCCGCCTCGCCTTAAAGCCACAACTCATCACAAGAAAGTGTGAAAGGGCCTCACGCCTCCTCGAGCCGGCTGAGAATATCGGCACGGAGTGTCTTGGCGCCTTTCTCCCACGCGGCGGGGCGGGCCGCAAAGAGGTGAGCTTGCGACTTGAGGATCAGTCCGTCCGCGAGCACTTTGAGGTGATTGGCCTTGAGCGTCGTTCCGGTCGTGGTGATGTCGACGATCAGCTCGGACGTGCCGGTGGCGGGCGTCGCCTCGGTGGCGCCGACGCTTTCGACGATGCGGTACCCGGTGACGCCGGCCGCGGCGAAGAAGCGCCGCGTTAGGTTGGTGTACTTGGTGGCGACGCGCAACGGCCGGCCATGCGCACGGGCGAATTGCGCCGCGACATCTTCCAGATCGGCCATACGGGACACGTCGAGCCAGCAGTCTGGAACGGCGACCACCACGTCGGCGTAACCGAAGCCGAGCAGCGGCTTCAAGAACTCCACCGTCGCGTCGACGTCCGTCAGCGTCTCGCGCACCAGGTCTTCGCCGGTAATGCCGAGATGCACGCGTCCAGCCTTCAGCTGGTGAACGATCTCGGCGGCGGACGTGTACTCCACTTCGACGCCGTCGAGACCTTCGAGGCGGCCGCGATAGCCGCGCTCGTGGCCTTTGACGCGCAGCGGCACGCCGGCGCGCTCGAACAGCTCGGCGGCTTTCTCCTTCAGGCGTCCCTTCGACGGGACGGCAATGACAAGCGCGGGAGAGGCCATCACGCGGCCCTTTCCACGGCGGCGAGCAGGCGCTCGGTGTGAATGGCTGAGCCGACCGCGGGAACCTCGCGCGGTGCGCCGAGCGCCGACAGCAGTCCGTCGTAGCGGCCGCCGCCCGCGACCGGCTCGGTCTCGTCCATGCCCGCCCCTTCGATCTGGAACACGAGGCCGGAATAGTATTCGAGCTTGCGGCCGAACTCGGTGGCGAACGTCGCGCGCTGAAGATCGACGCCGGCGCGCGCCAGGCGGTCGAAGCGCCGTAAGGTGGCATCGAGCGCTGCATCGATGTCCACGCCTGCGCCCTTGGCGATCATGGCGATCATGTCGACCGCCTCGCCGGGTGGCGCGGACACGGCCAGGAAGTAGTCGATGACCGTCGCCACCTCTTTCGGCAGCGGCGCGGCGCGCAAGTCGGCGGCGTGATCGCGTAGCCGCTCGGCAATCTCGCGTAGAGATCGATTGCCGGCGAGCGGAATGTTGTTCTTCTCGAGATAGGCCGCCACAAGCTCTTCGGCGCTTTCTTGCGTGGCACCGGCGAGCTGGTCGGCGAGCACGGCGGCAAGGCCGTCGGTCTCGGGGCGCTCCCCCTTGGCGAGACGCGTCAGCAGCGCATGGAACACGGGTGGGCGCCAGAAATAGTGTTGCAGCTTGAGCCGCCAGCGCTCGGGCAGTGAAAGCGCATCAATCAGCGCGTAGAACAGTGCGATATCGCCGAAGCGAAGCCAGAACTTCGTGAGCCCTGCGCTCTTCACCGCCTCGACGGCCAGCAACACGACTTCGACGTCCGCGCTCTCGCGGTCCGCCGCGCCGAAGCATTCGATGCCCGCCTGGCGGAACTCGCGCGGGTGGGTGAGGCTCGGGCCGAGCGGCTGAAAACGGAAGGCGGGGCCGTTATAGCAATAGCGCGCGGTTTGGTCGGCCTTGGGGTGGCGCTCGAGATAAAGCCGCGACACCGGCACCGTCAGGTCGGGGCGCAGGCACAGCTCCTCGCCGGCGAGGTCGGTAAACACGTAAGTGCGCGCCCTCACCTGCTCGCCGATCTGGTCGAGGAACACGCCCGCCGGCTGGATGACCGACGGCGCGACAGGCTCGTAGCCGGCGCGCGCGAACAGGTCGAGCAGCGCGCGGGCCTGCGCCTCGAGAGCCTCGAAATTCTGTGCGGATTCGGCGGCCATGGTTGGGTCTAACGTTCCATCTTGCTCGTCACGCCCGGGCCAAGGCCCGGCAATGACGATGGATACGGGATAATCACGACTGGTTGCTAAGTCTTATGGCGGGAAAGAACTTGGCGGACGGCCTTAACGAGGTCTTTCTCCGGCACGGCGAACTGCGCCTCGGCCTGCTTCTTGAGATACTCGTTGCGGTCCTCGATCGAGGTCAGCGTGGCGCCAAGCACGAGATCTTTGATCTGCACCTCGCCCTTTGCCTTCTCGTCACCGCCTTGGATGACGACGCACGGGCTGCCGCGCTTGTCGGCATACTTCATCTGCGCCTTCATGCCTGAGGAGCCGAGATAAAGCTCGGCGCGGATGTTCGCCGCGCGCAGTTCCTGCGCCATGCGCTGATAGTCGGCCATGCGCTCCTTGTCGAACACCAGCACCACGACCGGACCTTGCGCCGCGCTCTCCTTGTACTTGCCGAGAAGCTGTAGGCCGTAAAGGAGCCGCGACACGCCGACCGAGACGCCGGTGGCGGGAACACGCTCGCCCGTGAAGCGCTCGACCAGGCCGTCGTAGCGGCCGCCGCTTACCACCGAGCCGAGCCTGATGGTTTGCCCGCGCTCATCGACGATTGATGGCGTCAGCTCCGCCTCGAACACCGGACCGGTGTAATACTCCAATCCGCGCACGACCGTCGGATCGATCTTGATGCGATCCGCATAACCGGCAGCCGCGGTGAGCGCCGCAATGCCGGAGAGTTCTTTGAGCCCCTCGCCGCCAATACCTGTGGCGGCCGTGCCGAGATCGCCCAACTTCATCTCGGCTTGGTCGAGGACAGCCAATACCGCGGCAGTCTGATCAGCATTCAGGTTGGCGCCTTTGGTGTAGTCGCCCGACTCATCCTTGCGGCCCTTGCCCAACAATGCCTCGACGCCCTCCATGCCGAGCCGGTCGAGCTTGTCGATGGCGCGCAGGACGGCGAGGCGCTTGGCCGCGTTGCTGTCATCGCCAAGACCGATCGATTCCAGAACGCCGTCGAGAACTTTGCGGTTGTTGACCTTCACAACATAGTCGCCGCGCTTGACGCCGAGCGCTTCCAGCACGTCGGCCGCAAGCATGCAAAGCTCTGCGTCGGCGGCGACGGACTCGGCGCCAACAGTATCGGCGTCGAACTGCATGAACTGCCGGTAGCGGCCAGGTCCAGGCTTCTCGTTGCGCCACACATACCCCGACTGATAGCGGCGGAACGGCTTCGGCAAATTCTGGTAGTTCTCGGCCACGTAGCGGGCGAGCGGCGCGGTCAAGTCGTAGCGGAGCGACAGCCACTGCTCGTCGTCGTCCTTGAAGGAGAACACGCCCTCGTTGGGCCGGTCCTGGTCGGGCAGGAACTTGCCGAGCGCGTCGGTGTACTCGATGGCCGGCGTGTCCAGCGGCTCGAAGCCGTAGGCCTCGAACACGCCCTTGATCGTGCCGAGCATCGCCTCCGTGGCGCGGATCTCAGCTGAGGAAATGTCCTGCAAACCCTTCGGCAAGCGGGCCTCTGGGCGAGGGCTCTCGGCTTTCTTGGTCATGGAGAATTTCGGCTGATTCTAGTGGGCTCCAGCCGCCGCGTTCTAGCCCATCGACCACTAAGCGGCAAGCAAGCCTGCCCTAGTCGACCAGCGCCCGCTCCCTGGCGGCGGCCCGCGCCATCTCCACCAGGGCCTCGATGGGATGGGCGCTGTCCTTGAGCTTGCTCAGGGCGGGCGGGCACGGGCCGCCGGTGGCCCAGTCGAGCAGCTCGACGGTGTGGACCATGGGGATGTCGGTGCCGGGCTTGAGCTGGGCCATGCAGCCGATATTGCCGGTGACGATCACGTCCGGCGCGATGCTCTCGATGTTCTTGAGCTTGCGCTCGCGCAGCTCGTCCGACAGTTCCGGCTGAAGCAGGTTGTAGGAGCCGGCCGAGCCGCAGCACAGATGTCCCTCGGGGATGTCGGTGAGGGTATAGCCCGCCTGCTCGAGCAGCGACCGGGGCAGCGCATCGAGACGCTGGCCGTGCTGAAGCGAGCAGGCCGAGTGATAAGCCACTTTGAGGCCGGTCCACATCACCGGCGGATTGAGACCGATCTCGTCGAGGAACTCGGTGACGTCACGGGCGAGCTTGGAGACATACTCGGCACGCTCGGCATAGCCGCGGTCCCGGGAGAGCAGGTTGCCGTAGTCCTTGAGCATGGTGCCGCAGCCGCCCGCGGTAAGAATGATGCCGTCGAGCAGGCGATCGCGCATCACCGCCGTCCAGGCATCGATGTTGCGGCGGGCGTACTGGCGCGCCTCTTCCTCGCGGCCGAGATGATGAACCAGCGCGCCGCAGCAGACCTCGTCCTTGACCACCAACACGTCGACGCCATGGCGCCTGAGAAGCCTGATCGCGGCGACGTTGATTTGCGGCGCCAACACCTCCTGCACGCAGCCAAGCATGATGGCGACGCGCTTCTGCTTCGGCGCACTAGGGTTGAAGGCGGACTTCGGCTTCAAGATTTTTAGCTTGAGCGCGTTGGGAGGGACGAGCGCGAGCGCGGCTGCGGTACGGCGCATGCCCATCTTGGCAAACAGATTGCGGAACGGCTTGGCGAACCAGCCGAGCATCAGCATGAAGCGGAACCGCCCCGGGCTCGGCAGCGTACGGCGCAAGAACCAGCGGGACAGACGGTTCGGCGTAGTGCGGTGCCCGCGTTGCTCGATGCGCACGCGGGCAAGATCGACGAGATGCATATAGTCGACGCCGCTGGGACAAGCGGTCATGCAGCCGAGGCACGATAGGCAGCGGTCGAGGTGATGCACCGTCGTCGCCGTGATATCGCGGCCCTCGAACATCTGCTTCATGAGATAGATGCGCCCGCGCGGGCTGTCGCGCTCGTCGCCGGTCAGCACATAGGTGGGACAGGTCGCGGTGCACAGGCCGCAATGAACGCAGCGCCGCAGGATCTCGTCGGCGCGGGCGACGGTCGGGTCGGCAAGCTGGAGCGCGTTGAAATTGGTCTGCATGGGCCCGGCTACATCTCCCGATACATCCGGCCCGGGTTCAAGATGCCGAGCGGGTCGAATGCGTGCTTGAGCTTGGCCGACAGCGCCGCGATCGGCGGGTCGAGCGGTTGGAACACGTCGATGCCGCCTCGTGTTGCGCCCTCGGCGCGGATCAACGTGGCATGCCCGCCGAATTCGGCAAGGGTGCGGCGGATGTCGACAGCGCCGCCGTCGGTCAAGGGCGGCGTTTCGATCCAGATCAGGCCGCCAGACCAGTCGTAGGCGGTGTGAATCTCCATCTTGCGCGATAGATTGCCGATCAGCTTCGCCGCGCAGGAGGGCATGGTCGAGACCCGCCACAGCGGGTTCGACTTGCCCTGGAACATCTTGAGCGTCTTGATCTCGTGCCAGAACGCCTTGCTCCGCGAGGAATCGAGTTCAAGCACCGGATTGTAGGCGGCGAGCACCTGCTTGAGACGGCTCGCGCGGTAGCGGGCCGACGCCGGGAAGTTCTCGACCCGGATCGCCGTGACGGCACCCTCAGCGCCGGCGATATCCTCGTCGGAAAACCGCGCTGCAAGCTCTGGATGGAGATGCAGGGTGCCGGACACCTCATACGGCGTGCCCATGGCGATGGATAAAGCCTCCAGCGCGGTCTGATCGGTCAGGCCGAAGCAGACGATGGTGCGGCTCTCGCGCTGGGCGGGGAGCACTTTCAGCGCCACCTCGGTCATCACGGCGAGCGTGCCCCAGGAGCCCGCGAGCGTGCGGCCAAGATCGTAGCCGGTCACGTTCTTCATCACGCGTCCGCCGGCTTTGATCCGCTCGCCGCGGCCGTTGACGGCACGGATGCCGAGCACGTGGTCTCGGGCCGAGCCTTTGAGAATGCGGCGGCTGCCGGAGAAATTGGTGGCGACCACGCCGCCGATAGTGGCCTCCCCTTCGCCATAGCCAAGGATGGGGCCGAAATCGACAGGCTCGAAGGGCAGCTCCTGGTCGCTTTCGGCAAGCTGGGCCTCGATCTGCGCCATCGGCGTGCCTGTCTTTGCCACCAGGATCAACTCGGTCGGCTCGTATAGCGGGATGCCGACCATGCTCTCGGTGCTGATGACCGCGCCGGAACCGACCGACGGACCGACCTCGCGCTTGGTGCCGCGCCCCATCACTTCGAGGGGCGTGCGCGTCTCCGCCGCCTCGGCGACGAGTTGGGACAGCTCCTCTTCCGTCTCGGGAGCGTGGAAACCGAGGCGCGTGGACTCAATCACGGGACGTCGTGTCCTTCCACCAGCTCGGGTTCGGGCTCAAGCGGGACTTCCCGCTCGAGCACATGCATGTCGACGCCGCGCATCTTGTTGGCGTCGCGCCCCTCGATGGGAAATACCTTACCGGGATTGAGCAGCCACGACGGATCCAGCGCCTCCTTGATGCGGACCTGCTGATCGATGTCCTCGTCAGTGTACTGCAGATACATCAGCTCGCGTTTCTCGATGCCGACGCCATGCTCTCCGGTTAGGCAACCGCCGAGCTCGACGCACAGCTTCAAAATCTCCGCACCGCACATTTCGACGCGCTCGAGTTGGATCGCGTCGTTGGCGTTGTAGAGGATCAGCGGGTGAAGGTTGCCGTCGCCGGCGTGAAAGATGTTGGCGACGTCGAAGCGATACTTACGGCAAATCCAGCCGACCTCGTCGAGCGCCTTGGGCAGCTTGGACAGCGGAATCACGCCGTCCATGCAAACATAGTCGGAGAGCTGGCCGATAGCGCCGAACGCCGCCTTGCGGCCCTTCCAAATGAGTGCGGTTTCCTCCGGGCTTTGGCTGCGGCGGATCACGTTCGGCAGGAAGTCCTTGGCGATGTCCTCGATCTTCTCGAGGAGGTATTCGATCTCGTCCTCGGACCCCTCGACCTCAACGATGAGCAGCGCCTCGACGTCGAGCGGATAGCCCGCCGAGACGAAGTGCTCGCACACATGAATGGCCGGGCGATCCATGAACTCGATGGCCACCGGAACGACACCGCCGGCGATGATGGCGGCGACGCAGGATGCTGCCGCGTCGGTCGAGTCGAATCCGAGTAGCATGGGCCGTGAGCCTTCAGGCGAGGCGATGAGGCGCACGGTTGCTTCGGTGACGACGCCGAGCTGGCCTTCAGAACCGATGATCAGCGGCAAGAAATCATAGCCGGGCGACTCGAGATAGGAACCGCCGAGGTCGATCACCTCGCCGTCCATCATGACGATGCGGACGCCGAGCACGTTGTTCACCGTCACGCCGTATTTGAGACAGTGGGCGCCGCCGGAATTGGTCGCGATGTTGCCGCCGACGGTGCAGGCGATCTGGCTCGATGGATCCGGCGCGTAGAAGAAGCCCTTCTTGGCCACGGCCTCGCTAATGGCGCTGTTGGTGATACCGGCTTCGACGCGCGCCACGCGGTTCGCGGTGTCGATGGAAATGACCTTATTCATGCGCGACAGGCAGAGCACGATCGAGTCTTCGAGGGGAAGCGCGCCACCCGAAAGCGATGTGCCGGCGCCGCGCGGCACAACCTTGACTTGGTTGTCGTAACAGAAGCGCAGAATGGCGCTCACTTCCTCGGTGCTGGTCGGCAGCACCACGGCAAGCGGCAGGCAGCGATAGGCGGTCAGGGCATCGGTCTCGAACGTGCGGCGACCCTCCTGATCGACAATCAGGGTCGCATTGGGCGCAATCCGCTTGAGCTGCTTGATGATGTCGTTCCGCCGCGCGATGACGCCGCGATCGGGCTGGGGCATGCTTAATGTCGACATTTCAAGGGCTCCAGGGCCGTCCGCGTGGCTCTACGGACGGAGCATCCTCCTAGTCTTTCGCATGGGCGCGGCAAGCGGGCAATATGCCCCTGGCCTGCCGCCGCAACCCCTTGACCGGCTCCCGGCACCCCCGTGCCAAATTGGCTCACCTGAAACCCTGGGTGTCCATGTCGAGTTATGATGTCGCACATGACGGTTTTTGAGGGCCCTCTTGGCCTCTGCTAAAATCCCGCTTGCAGAAGGAGGGCACCCGAATGCTGGGCCAAGCTCGATCCACAAGTTGGTTCGGGCCTGTTTAGGAGGAAACTGATGAGGAACGTTGGGCTGTTTGGGCTAACTACGGCAGTGCTCGTCGCGCTCACGGGTTCGGCCTTCGCTGGTGGAGACGCGGAACAAGGCAAGGCGGCTTTCGCCAAATGCGCGATTTGCCACCAAGTCGGTCCCGGCGCCGCCACTTTGGTCGGTCCCGAGCTGAACGCCATTGTCGGCCGCAAGGTGGCAAGCGTCGAAGGCTATCCGTACTCAGCGGGCATGAAGAAGCTTGGCGAGGCCGGGGACACCTGGACCGAAGAAAATCTGGACAAGTGGATCGCCGATCCCAAGGCGATGATCCCCGATTCACCCATGGCGCTCGCGTTTCAGGGCATTCCTGATGCGGACGAGCGTGCGAACATCATCGCCTATCTGAAGACGCAGCAATAGATATCGCTCAGGGCCCAGACTTGGGCTCGCCGGACTTTGGCGCGGGCGCGGTAGTGACGGCTGTCGCGCCCGTTGCCTTTGCCCGAAACGTTTCGATGTCGTCGAACACTTCCTTGAAGAAATAGTCGCGGGTGCTCTCCTCCTTGGCGATGTCGCCCCACGCTGCGCGAAACGCCTCAAGCACATCATCAGGCCAGTCGAGCACACGCACGCTGTCCTTGGCCGACATGCCGGCGAGCGCCGACGACTGAAGGCTCGCACTCTCGCCAAGGCTCGATTGCAGCATGTCGCTGCACGCCGCCTCGAGAAGCTCTCGCTTCTCGCTACCGAGCCCGTTCCAGCGATCCTTGTTGATGATGAGCTCGAGCACCGTCTCGGGTTGATGCCAGCCGGGCATGTAGACGATCTTCGCCGCCTCTTGCAGGCCCTGCTCACGATCGACGGCGGGAGTGTAGAGTTCGGCGGCATCGATCTCGCCCTTATCAAAGGCTTTGGGCAATGCGCCGCCCGGCACGAGCACCGGCACCACCCCGACGCGCGACATGACCCGGGCGCCCAGCCCGAAGATGCGCATGCGTAGACCCTCGAGATCCTTCTTCGCCGTGATCTCCTTGGCGAACCAGCCACCCGCCTCGCCGCCCCCGAAGGCGCACGGGATGACATGCACCTTGAAGCCCGCCTGGTCGTACATCTCCTGATAGAGCTTGCGGCCATTGCCGCGGTCGAACCAAGCGAGATAGCCGTTGGCGTCCAGGCCGAAGGGAAATCCGCCGAACAGCGGCGCCGCGGGGATCTCGGAGGCCCAGAACCCGGCCGTGGTGAAGCCGGCGTCGACCTTGCCGTCCGATACCGCCGCGAGGATGTCTTGCGGCTTGGGGCCGTCGCCCGGCTGCTTCAGGTCAAGCTCGAGAGCGCCGTCGGAGCGCGTTTTGACGGTCTTGGCGAGCGCTACCGCCGGGGTGCCAAGCCCCGGGAGATGGGTGCCATAGACCAGAGCCGTGGCGAGGGTCGCCGGCGGGTCGTCAGCCGCCCTAACCACGACCGCGGAGAACAGCGCAATGGCCGCGACGGCCACGGTCCTCAGTCCCCATATGCTTGGATTGCGCATTTCCCTCGTCATGCCGCCAATGCTACATCCCGGGCCTGAAGGAAGCTTGACCGCAAGGCCGAGCCATCTCAAGGCCACAGGAAGCCCGTCTATCCGCTTGCTTCCGTTTGGCAATGGCTTCGGCTATGGTTCAGCGTTTTTCCCCTAAGTGCATGATCTTCTTGGGGTGGGCACAGGTCCAAAACGGGGTCAGCCATTTATGAAGTTAGCCGTCTGGCTGATCGAGCGTCCTCGCTACTTCAAGCGAACGCTCCTGATGGTGAACGACTTCGTGATGCTCAGCATCGCGTTGTGGGCCGCCTATTCGCTGCGCCTTAGCCGATTCTACGTCCCCGAGAGCCTCGAAATCCTGCTGCTCATGCTGGCAGCGCCGGTGGTCGGCGTTCTCGTGTTCTATTGGCGCGGGCTCTACAAGCTGGTGACCCGCTTCATCGGGCCAGAGGGCACCACCCGCATTTATATGGCGATCATCATCGCCGCGGTGTCTTGGGCGCTCATCGTGCTGATGAGCGGCATCCAAGGGCAGCCGCGTTCGGTGGTGGTGATCTATGCGCTCATCGCCGCAGGTCTGATCCGTCTCAGCCGGCAATGGGCTGGCGCCCTTCTGCTGAGGTCTGCGCCGCAGCACAAGCCCCTCAGCTTCGATGAGCGGAAGAATGTCATTATCTATGGCGCCGGGCCGATCGGCATCCAGCTGCTGCGCGCCCTGAACGAGACCGGCAACTATCGCACCGTCGCTTTCATCGACGCCAACCCCTCGCTCGCAGGTCAATTCGTGCACGGCGTCAAGGTGGCGCGCCCGGAAAAGATCGCCAAGCTCATCAACGAGGAAAACGTCAAAGAGATACTGCTCGCGACACCGTCGGCGCTACGCGGCGAGCGTCGCGTGGCACTGAAGCTGCTCGAAGCCTTTCCGGTCGTGGTGAAGACGTTGCCGGCTCTGGAAGAGATCGCTTCGGGCCGCGTCGAGGTGAGCGATCTTCGGCCCATCGACGTGGAGGATTTGCTGGGTCGCGATCCTGTCTCGCCCGACCTGGAGCTTCTGACCGCGAAGGTGCACAGCAAGGTGGTGATGATCACGGGCGCCGGCGGCTCGATTGGCTCGGAGCTGACCCGTCAACTTCTGGAGCTCGGCCCCAAGACGCTCGTGCTATTCGATCTGTCGGAGGTCGCGCTCTATGAGATCTCCATGGAGATCGACGAGCTGAAACGGCGCCTGCAAAAAGCGCAAAGGGCGAGCCGCCTGTCGAGACGACGGTGGTTCAGGTGTTGGGCTCGGTTCTCGATCGCAAGCTCGTCGCCCGCGTCATCGAGCAGCAAGGTGTTGAGGTGATCTATCACGCCGCCGCCTACAAGCACGTGCCGATTGTCGAGGTGAATCCGTTTGCAGGCCTTCAGAACAACACGTTCGGGACGCTGGTGGTGGCCGAGACTGCGCGGGAGCTCGGCGTCGAGCGCTTCGTGCTCGTGTCGAGCGACAAGGCGGTACGGCCGACCAACATCATGGGGGCGAGTAAGCGGCTGGCCGAGCAGATCCTCCAGGCCATGGCGCAAGAGAGCCCTTCGACCATTTTCACCATGGTCCGGTTCGGCAACGTGCTCGATTCGTCGGGCTCGGTAGTGCGGTTGTTCCGCAGCCAAATCAAGGACGGTGGACCGGTGACCGTGACCCATCCCGAAGTGATCCGCTACTTCATGTCGATCCCCGAGGCGGCGCAGCTCGTGATTCAGGCCGGTGCCATGGCAACCGGCGGCGAGGTGTTCGTGCTGGAGATGGGCACGCCGGTGAAGATCGACGATCTCGCCCGCACCATGGTCCGGCTGTCGGGTCTCGAAATTCGTGACGAGGCCCATCCCGACGGCGACATCGCTATCGAATATGTGGGCTTGCGCCGCGGCGAGAAGCTCTATGAGGAGCTTCTGATCGGCGAGAACACCACCGGCACCAACCACCCGCGCATCTTCAAGAATTCCGAGCCGATCCTGTCTTACGACGACCTGATGTCGGCGCTCGAGCGCCTCGAAGATGCGATCCAACGGGTCGACGAAACCGACCTGCAAGACATGCTCCGCGCCACCGTGGAAGGCTACGTGCCGGCCGGCACCGTCCACGTCACCGCCAAGGACGAGTGGCAGCCGGTGTCGCGCACGCTCCACTAAGGTCGATGTCCCTCGTAGCGCTCGTCATCTGGGCCGCCGTGGTGGCCGCCAGCGCCGCCATCAGCGCAGGCCTGATCATCGTGCTGAAGCCTGTGCTCTCCCGCCATCTGGTCGCCCACCCGAATGCGCGCTCGTCGCACGCGACGGCGACGCCGCAAGGCGCGGGCCTCGCCGTCATGGCGGCGCTGCTCGCCGTTAGCATTGCCGCCGTGCTGCTTGGCGTGGCGGCACCGCCACCGAGCCTGCTGCCGGTGTTGGCCGGCGCCGTGTTCCTTACGGTCGTCGGTGCGCTCGATGATGCGCATACGCTGTCGGCCCTATGGCGGTTCGCCGGCCAGACCCTCGCCGCGCTCGCGATCGTGTTCACCCTGCCAGACGATTTCCGCCTGATCGAGGTCCTGCCATTCGCCATCGAGAGGGCGCTGATGGTCGTGGGCGTGGTGTGGTTCGTGAACGCGATCAATTTTCTCGATGGTCTCGATTGGATGATGGTGGCGCAGGTCGTGCCCATGACGCTCGGCATCGCGATCCTGCACTGGTTTGGCGTCGTGCCGTCGGCGATCGGGCTCCTTGCGCTCGTGTTGCTTGGCGCCACGCTCGGCTTCGCCATTTTCAACAAGCACCCGGCGCAGATCTTTCTCGGCGACGCGGGAAGCTTGCCGATGGGATTTATCCTCGCCTACATGCTGATCTACGTCGCCGAGGTTCATCTCGTGTCGGCCCTGCTGCTCGCGCTCTATACACTTGCCGACTCGATCATCACCTTGTTGCGCAGAGCATTTGCCGGCGAGCACATCTTCTCGGCGCATCGCTCGCACTTCTATCAGCGCGCCGTGGCGAAGGGTTTGAGCGTGCCGCAAGTGACGACACGCGTGTTCTGGCTCGGGCTCTGGCTAATGACCCTTGCGATCGCCGCTGCGCAAGCTCGAACGCTCGCCGTTGACATCAGTGCGTTTCTGATGGGCCTCGCCGGCGTCGGGTTTATGCTGTTTAAACTCGCGCGGGGGCGATGATGGCTCACCGGGTCCTCGTCACAGGCGCCACGGGATTCATCGGCAAGACGCTGATCGCCGCGCTCGCCAAGCAAGGCGTCGCGGTGCGTGCGACGGCCCGCGATCCTTCGGCAATCCTCGCCGTCAGCGAGGTGGAGCGCGTCGCGCTGCCGGACCTCGCCAAATCTGCCGACTGGTCGCCACTGCTCGAGGGCGTGAGCCATGTGGTCCATCTCGCGGGCATTGCGCATGCGCCCGGCATGCTCCCGGACGACGTGTACACGCGCATCAACACCGACGCCGTGGCCGAGCTTGCCGCGCAGGCCCGCGGCAGGGTCGAGCGGATCGTGTTCATGTCGTCGGTGCGCGCCCAAGCCGGACTTTCGGCGGACCACGCCATCACCGAGACGGATACGCCGGCGCCAACCGATATCTATGGCCGGTCCAAGCTCGAAGCCGAACGCCACCTGGCGGAAAGTGGCACGCCGTTCACGGTGCTGCGTCCGGCGGTGGTCTACGGCAAAGGCGTCAAAGGCAACATCGCTGCGCTCGCCACCATCGCCAAGTCGCCGATGCCGATGCCCTTCGGCGGCCTCGCCAACCGCCGCTCGCTCCTTGCGCTCGACAACCTCGTCACGGCGATCACGCACGTCATGAGCCATGAAGATGCGGCGGGCGAAACCTACCTCATCGCCGACGCCGAACCGATTAGCGTTGCCGATCTCGTGAGCGCCATGCGTGAGGGCCTGGGCAAGCCCCCTCACCTGGTCAAGGTCCCGGTCGGTGGCGTGAAGAAGCTGATGAAGTCGTTCGGCCGCGAGGCGGATTGGGAGCGCGTAGCGGGCACGTTCGTGATCGATGCGTCGAAGCTGATGGCGACCGGCTGGCGCCCGCACGTGGAGACCCATGCCGGAATCGTCCGGATGATGCGCGCCGAGAACGGCGCCGGCGCCTAGCGCTCCAACACCATGTTGTAGAGATCGACGGTCTGTCGTCCGATTGCGCCGGCGGAAAACTCCGCCTCGACCAAGTGGCGCGCCGCCTTGCCGAACCGCTCGCGCATGGCTTGATCCTCGGCCATACGTTGCATGGCGGCGGCCAGGGCATCGACATCGTCGACCGGAACGGTGAGCGCGGTCTCGCCATCGATAGCGATTTCGCGGCAGCCGGGGGCGTCGGTCGCCACCATGGCCCGCCCGCACGCAGCCGCTTCGAGCAAACTTTTCGGCAAGCCCTCGCGCCGTGACGCGAGCACGGCGAAATGGGCCTGGCGCCATACCTCGCGCACGTCAGCGACATGGCCGAGCCATTGAATGCCGAAGGCGCTGGCAAACTCGCGCAGCTGCTCGGCCGCGAGGGAACCCGGGTTCTCCTTGTCGGTGTCACCGGCAAGCAGGAGCCGCATGGTGACGCCGCGCTGGTCGAGCTTTGCAAAGGCGTCGATCAAGGTCGGTACGCCCTTGTCGGCGAGCATGCGGCCGACATAGGCGGCGGTGACGGGCGGATCGGGCTCGGGCAGCGGCACGAGACGGTCGGTATCGACGCCGGAGCCTCTGATCGTCACAACATGCTTCGGCGCCACGCCCAGCTCCAGCACGAAGGCGCGGTCGTCGGGGTTCTGCACGACGGTCCAGCTGTTGTCGCGCTTTAGGAACTGCGCGAGCGCGAATCGCACGGCGCGCCGCGTCAGCCCACGCGCGCCGCCGATGAACAGCGAGCCAACGCCAGTCAAGCTGTTGACGACGGCGGGAGGCAAACCAAGGCTCGCCGCCGAGCCAAGTACGACAGGCTTGACCGCGACGTTGTGAACGATGTCGGGCTTCAATGTCTTTAGCAGATGCCTGAGCTCGCGAACCGCGCTGATGCTGTCGCCGAGCGCGAGGCTGCCGCGACTCCACGACAGCGCATGCGCAGTGAAGCCCTCTTGTTCGATCTTGGCGCGGCCGTCCTTGATGCGGGTTGCGACATGGACGTCATAGCCCGCGTCCTTAGCGGCGCGCGCCATGGGGAGACGGTGCGACAGGAAATACCAGTCTTCGGTGACGACGTAGAGGATGCGGCGCGCCATGTCGCGGAGCTTTTATCAGTGCGCGGGCGCTAGCGGAACAGTTAGCCGCGCTTGCGCGTTTAATACACTCGAAATAACCCCCCGAGACCCAAGGAGAGTTCAATGAAATATGTCGTTCCTGCGTTAACTGTCGCCCTGATGCTGGGCGGAGCCGCCGTTGTGCCGGCCTCCGCAGCACAGGACGACGCGCAGACTATGCAAAAAGACACAAAAGACACAAAGGCCATGGAGGCAACCGAGCCCACGGACTCCAAGGACGCCATGGAGACGATCGGCAGCGATAACGCCACCATGGACACCGAGAAGAAAGCTGACGTCGACAAGAAGAACCGTGCTGACAAGAAGGTGACCATGCAGGATGTCGAGGCCGCGACGATCGACGTGCCGAAAAACGCGACCACGGTCACGACCTACTACAATGAGGACGTCTACGATCCCAAGGACAACAAGATCGGCGACGTCAACGATCTGCTGCTCGACAAGAAGGGCCGGATCCAGGCCGTGATCGTCGGTGTCGGCGGCTTCCTCGGCGTCGGCGAGAAGGACGTGGCCGTTCCCTTCGAAGCCCTCAAGGTGGCTGAGAAGAATGGCGATACCTATCTCGTGATGAACGCCACCAAGGCGACCCTCGAGAAAGCCCCCGGCTACGTCTACAACGAAGAGACGCGCCAGTGGGTGCCCGCCAAGAAGCAGAGCTAGCGCTCGCCCCCCAAGCGAAAGGGCCGGAGAGATCCGGCCCTTTCCTTTTGCCTTAGCTTGGCCATAACCGGGCCCCAAGGGCTCTGTTGCGGCCTGGCAACGGAGGGGGCACAAAGGCGCCACTGGCCCTAGCGTTCCTGGCGATTCGACGTTAGACTCCGCGTTGGCTGAGAAAAGCGGCTTAGAGGGAATACATGAAACGTCTCGGTCTCGTTCTGCTGCTATGCGGCGCCGCGGGCCTGGCTATGATGCCGGCCGGCGCGTATGCCTTTGAGATTCAAGGCGAAGGCCAGGACACACCTGAGAGCCCGGCGGAGGCGCTCGGCCTCAACCCGGTCTATACCCTGCCGAAGTTCGACGGCTACTCGCTGGCCATGCCGTTGGCCGGCGGTGGCGACCAGGGCAGCAGCTTCGTCTCCGATTACGGGAACGCCATTCCGATCCCGGCCCCGGGTATCGACCAGCCGTCGCCCGCTTGGGCCACCCCTGGGCTGCGCTACTAATATCCACGTCATGATCTTGGTCCGTAGGCCGTTGGGGCCCGCGCTGACTCATGCCTAATCCTGTGGCGAGACTTCGCGGCGGAGCTCCTCGATCAGCTCGGCGAGCGTTTGGTTGCCCGGCGCGAGCGCGGCGAGGCGCTCGGCGTATTGCAGCGCGGTGGCGGGATCGCCTTCGGCGCGCGTAAAGTTGACGAGTGCAAGCAGCGTGTCCCGATCATTGGGATGGCGCTCCAGACTCTCCTCCAGCACGACAATCGCTTCGGGCCGGCGACCGGCCGACTCCAGTCCGATGGCATAGACGTAGGCATAGCGCGCGCGGCCGGGCTCGAGCTCTGCGGCCATGCGGAGCTCCTCCAGCGCCTCGTCCTGGCGCTTGAGCCGCACCAGGGTGAGGCCGAGCGCATGGTGGAGACCACCGTCTTGCGGCGAGGCCTCCAGCGCCTCGCGCAACACCGCTTCGGCGTCGTGGTCGCGGCCGAGCGCCCGATAGAGATCGGCGAGATTGACGGCGGCGGGCGCGAAGTGCGGGCTCAAGCGAAGCGCTGCCTGATACTCCTTCTCGGCCGCCGCCAAGTCGCCGCGGCGCACGTAGTAGCGCGCAAGCAGGCTCCGCGACTCGGGCCGGTCGGCGTTCAACATTTGCGCGGCGACGAACTCCTTTTCTGCCGCTGCCAGCTGCGCACGATCTTCCGGCGACAGGCCCTCGGCCGAATAGCCGCCGAGCAGGAAGCCGGCCTTGATCCGCACGCCGCGCACGGGATCGTCGAGAAGCGGCGAGACGAGTGGCCAGAGCTGGTCCGGCGCCACCGGATCGAGATGGTCGAGCGCGGCGATGCGCACGATCGGATCGGGATCGGCAAGGCCTTCTTTCACCAGCGCCACAGTCTCTGGCGACGGATAGGGGATCAGCTCTTCCAATGCGCCGGCGCGGACAAAGGACGGCATGTTGGCATCGCCGGCGACGCCCCTGAGAAGCGGCGCCGCGTCAGCCCCGCCATTCCAGGCGGCATGGAACGCCGGCGCATAGGTCTGTAAACCTTTGCGGTCGGGACCGAACCAGTCGGCGATCGCCGCAGCGGCCCATTCCGCCGATTTGTCCGCGTGGCATGCGGTGCAGGCGTTGTCGACGCCGAGGCTAGCCGAGAGATCCGGACGCGGCACACGGAACGAATGGTCATGGCGCGGATCGACAACCATATACGTGCGCGTCGGCATGTGGCAGGCGACGCAGGACGGTGCGCTTGCCCCCTCGTGATGGGTGTGACTTGTTTGCGCATAGGACGGCGCGTGACATTGGAGGCAGACCTGGTTGCCTGATGCAACCAGCTTGCCGCTATGCGGGTTGTGGCAGTCGCTACAGGTGACGCCCGCGGCGAACATCTTGCTCTCTTTGAACGAGCCGTAATTGTAGACCTCGTCCAGCATTTGCCCGTCTGGCTGGTAGAGCCCATTGGACAGCATCGACACGACATGGCTGTCGGACAGCGGGTGCCCCGGTATCCAGTCTTCGGAGATCTGGCCGCGCCGCGCATGGCAGCGGCCGCACATCTCGACCTCCTCGCGCAAGATGGCGGGTGCGGCGCTACGCATGGGCTGGCCGGTGTTGGCGTCGCGATGCCAAGTGACGCCGGCACGCTCATCGAAGCGCGCAAGAAGGCCTATCAATACATCCTTGGCGTCGCCCTCCGCACCGCTCTTAGCCCAAGCGACATGGGCCGAGCCCTGCCCGTGACATGCCTCACAGCCGATGCTGATCTCTTTCCACGAGGTAGCGAAGCTGTCGTTGGCCGCATCGTAGTTCTTGACGACGCCGGTCGAGTGGCACTCGGCGCACATGAAGTTCCAGTTCTGGTTCAGCTTGGTCCAATGAAGCGGATCGTCATGGGTGATCGTCTCGTCCGGATAGAGGTGGAACCAGCGCTGACCCCCCTCCTCCTTAGGTCGCGTATCCCAGGCGATCGACAGCGCCTGGATGCGCCCGTCGGGAAACTCGATGAGATATTGCTGCAAGGGCTCGAGCCCGAAGGTGTATTTCACCTCGAACGTGTCGAGCGTTCCGTCGGGCCCGTCGGTCTCGACGAAGAACTTGCCGTCTTTCTTGAAGAAGCGCGACGTAACGCCGCCATAGTCGAAAGTCGCGCCGTCAAAGTCGCCAAGCACGGTGTCATTGCTCGCGTGCGCCATGGCATGGGCGTGCTGCGAGGCATGCCACAGCCTTCCCTCCTCGGCATGACAAGAGATGCAAGTCTCGGTGCCGACGAAGTTGGGCTTCTCTTCGGCGCGCGTCTGTTCGATCGGGCCCCGATCGTCGGGCTCGCATGGCGAGCAGGTGTGAAGTTTCCAGTAGAGGCCCGCAGCGATGACGATCGCCGCAGCGGCAACAGCCAAGCCGATCAGCAGCCCACGGCGCGATCGCACAGGCGGCGCGGCCTCGGCAGGCTCAGGCGCCTCGGGGGGCACCGCGGCCGGCCGCGGCTTTCCGGATTTGCCTCGGGATGGGGATTTTCTTCGGCGGGCCAATAGCTTACCGTTCGGCGGACTCGCAGGGACCGCGACCTTCCCACGATTGACGGGCAGGCGCTAGCGCCTGCCCGTCGGGTATTTTTTGCTTCCGCTAAATTGTCCGGCAACTGCCGGCCTTCAGCGTTTTCCTAGAGACCGTCCACGCAGTCACCGACCAAGGCGAGCGTCGCATCGCCGGTCGAAATGCCTGCATGAAACTGACCGGTCTTCGTCGAGATCGCAGCACTGAAAGACCGAGGCGAAACATCGTTGCGGCCGATACCGTGCAACAGAACGATATCACCCGTCTCCACCATATCTTTGATGTCGAGGTCCGTAGGGTCTTTCCCCAAGTCGTCCGAGGTTATGACTTTTTTGTCGAAGTCGACTTTCAGCACGGGCGGGAGATTGACAGCTTCGTTGGTAACGCGAGTGCAGCCCTCCACGTCGACGCATTCAAAGATATCCGTGAAGGCGCACGTAAAGGTGCCTTCAGCCGCGAACACCGACGCCGGCATGGCGAAAAGGCAGAGAAGCCCAAGGCCCGCTTTAGAAATCACAGATCGCATGGTTTGGCTCCTATCTGGCAACGACGTAACCACGGCCCTCGAGGCAAAGCGCCCCGGCCCGGAGGTAGGCATCATAAAGCTCGGCGAGACGGCGCCTGTCGGCAGATGTGGTCGCACCGCCGAACGCGCCGGACCCCCAGCGAGGATCCGTGCCGCCGGCGGCGACATCGAGCTTCCCAACGACATCAAAAATCGTCCTGGTGTTCACGCCCGCCATCTGCGCCGTATAGATCGCCGATGGATCGAAGCCACTTTGCTGAATGGCCCATTCGTTACATGCCGCGCGATCCTGATTTTCCTGTTCCGGCGTCACGCCTTCCTTGTAGATCAACAAAGCACGGCCGCTCGCCGATTGCGCCTGCACGTAAGACGCAGTTGCCCCGGCCGCCAAGACGGCAACCGCGCAGCAACACAATAGATGACTCAATCGCTTCATAGCTTCCTCTCCACAATGACTTCTCCGTCACAATAATAATGAAGGCGGTCCGTTGCTGGACCGCCTTCGGTTCGTCTAGTTGCCCGTGGGCAAGCCAATGCTGAACCCGTCCTTCGCAAGTTGCTCCTGGAGGGACTTGAACAGCTGGTACTTCGAGATGGTGATCGGACCGGTATAGGTCTCGCTTTGAAGCTTACGCGGCGGGTACTCCACGTAGGTCTTCATGAGCTTCGAAACTGACTCGTTGGCCGGAACGACCGCCCACGTACTCTCCGTGAAGGTGGTCATGAAGATGTCGTAGCGCTCTTGCGGGTCGGCCAAGAGGTCGAACACCTGCGGCACGGTCGCCACGTATTTACTCGCGCCCTTCCAGCCGAGATTGGTGTCGACCGCCAGACCGCCAGTATCCGCACCGTCATCGCCACGAATGTTGAAGACATACTTGAAATTGTCGACGCGGACGGCGCCCGGCGACAGCTCGTCTTCCGTGAAATAGAACCACCAATGACGCTTCGACTTGCCCGACCCGGTCCAGACCGGAGTCATGTCGTAGCTGTCGAAGATGATCGGCTGGCCGTCGCGGTCCTCCTTCGGCAGTTCGATACCGGCCACGGAGGCAAAGGTGGCCATCAGGTCGAGATTGCCGAGGATGTCGTCGCTCCTCGAACCAGCCGCGACCTTGCCGGGCCAGCGCACCATCGTGGGCACGCGGTTGCCGCCCTCGCGGACCGTGCCCTTGGTGCTCCGGAACGGCGTGTAGCCCGCATCCGGGTAGACGTCCTGCCAGGCGCCGTTATCCACCGTGTAGAACACGATGGTGTTGTCGGCGATCCCGAGATCGTCGAGCTTTTTGAGCAGATTGCCGACCCGCGTGTCGAGCTCCACCACGGCGTCGGCATATTTCGACTTCGAGATCGACTTATGCTCGAACTCCGGTGCCGGCATGTTCGGCTGGTGGTTCTTCATGAAGTTGACGTTGATGAAGAACGGCTTGTCGGACTTGGCGGCCTCGTCGAGAAACTCGAGCGCGGCCTTCTCCACATATTCGTCGAGATAAGGAATGCCGACGACGCCCTTCTCCGGCGTGTTGACGTATTCGCCGTTGACCTTCCAGTCCTCGACCGGCTTTTCGCCGGCCTTGCCGGACAACGCGCCCTTGGTGATCTTTTGGTAGAGGTCGCGCAACTCCGGGCTCATATTCGGGAACCATTTCGGATCGCCGTATGTGTAGGCGTTGAGGTGATAGAGGAATGTGTACTTCATCACGTCATAGCCTTGCGCGTTCGGCAGCGCGTAATCCGATTCACCCAGATGCCACTTGCCGGTGAAGTAGGTGTTGTAGTCCGCTTTTTTGAGCACCGACGCGAGGGTCCACTCCGCTGCCGGCAAGCCCCCGCCCTGCCCCTGGAACGCCACGGTGGTCATGCCGCTGCGGTTCGGAATGCGTCCGGTCTGAATCGCGGCACGGCCGGGCGTGCAGCTCGGCTGGCCGTAATAGTTGGTGAAGAACATGCCTTCGTTCGCCAGCCGGTCGAAATTCGGGGTCTGCATGCCCCGCGCCTCGCCGCCGAGATAAGGCCCGAGATCGCCCCAACCGGTGTCATCGGAGACTATCAGCAGAATGTTCGGATTCTTACTTTGCGTGTCTGAGTCCTGCGCGTGGGCGACGCCACCGTAGGCCAGAAGCGCAGCAACCAGTATTGTACACAGACGTTTCATTTGAAGCTCCTTGCAAATGCCGACCAACTTTGCGTCTATTCCTCAGCCGGAAAAACCGTCTTCCAGTCGTTCTTCATGTCGACCACAACCCAACCCTTGTCAGGCGCGTCATCCAGTGCCTTATCGAGGTGGCCGACGGACGAGTCGCGGTCATAGGCGTATTCGCGTTCGGCATCAGTGTGATGGACGATAAGGCCGAGGCGCGGTCCCTCGCCCGCCGTGGTCCAGTCGAGCATCTGGTAGTCGCCATCGGAGTTGCCGAACGCGGCGATCGGACGCTGACCGATGTGCTGGTTGATACCGACCGGCTTGCCGTCCTTGTCATCGACGAAGTCGATCTCCGGAAGGCGGATCAAGGTCGGCTTGCCGTCGACCAGCTCATACTTGGTCTTGATGCTGGACCCCACAACCTGTGCAGGCGGAATGCCGTAGACGGGCTCGGAGAAATTCCGCAGAAACTCGATGCCACCGCCCGATACGATGTACGTCGTGAAACCGTTGTCGCGCAGATAGGACAGCAGCTCGAGCATCGGCTGATAGACGAGGCTCGTATAGCCGCGCTTGAAGCGCGCATCCTTGGCGGTGGCTAGCCAATCGGAGACGATCGTCTGAAACTCTTCGGGCGACATGCCGGCGTGGGTCGCCATGACGAGTTCGGTGAGACCCTTTTCGCCAGACGCGGCCAGCGCTTTCATGTCGCCATCGAGTACGGCTTTGAACGGTTGTTGGTCCTTCCACTCGGGGTGCTCGGGCGCCAGGGCCTTCACGCGGTCGATGGCGAACGCGAGTTGGGTATACATCGGCTGCTCGAGCCACAACGTGCCGTCGTTGTCGAAGGTGGCAATACGATCCTCGGGCGACACGTAATCGTCGCCTCCGTCGTTGGTCACTCTCTGCACAAAGTTGACGATCGCCCCTTTGGTGGGGCCGTCGTTCCAAGACGGCAGCGGATCGGCCTCAGCAGCGGTCGCGACGGTGGACGCGAACAGGATCGCGGCGAGCGCGACCAGCGATCGAACGAGATTTGACATCTAGAACTCCGGCTAGCCTTCGAATAAGGGGGTACCGGACGGGCGAGTGCCCGTCCGGTAATTTTCCAGTCTATTGGAGGTTGCTCTCGATCTTGCTCAAGGCCTTCTCAAGCTCCTCCATCTGTCCGCCGACCGTGAAGCTCGCCGGTTTCTGCCGCGGCGGATACTCCTTGAAGGTCTCAAGGAACTTGCCGACATAGGTTTGCGCCGGCACGAGGACGTAAGCACGCGACAGCATCCAGTCGTAATAGGTGTTGGAGGTGACGTCGGCGCGCTCATAGGGATCGCGCCGCAGATTGAAGATCTTCGGCACGCGCAGCTCGGTGAACGGATTGGCCCAGATCTTGAGCGTCCCATTCGCGCGCTGCTCCATGAACACGACCTTCCAGTCCTGATAGCGCAGCGACATCAGATCGCCGTCGTCGGAGAAATAGAAGATCTCATTGCGCGGTGACGTCTTATCCTCGCCGGTCAGATAGGGCAGGAAATTGTAGCCGTCGAGATGCACCTTGTACGTCATGTCACCGATCTGCTCTCCATCGAGCAGCTCTTTCTTGACGTCCGAATTACCCGCGGCGGCAAGGAAGGTCGGCAGCCAATCCATATGATGCATGATGCCATTTGAAACAGAGCCCGCCTCGATATGTCCGGGCCAACGCACCATGGCCGGCACGCGCCAGCCGCCTTCCCAGTTGGTGTTCTTCTCGCTGCGGAACGGCGTGGTGCCGGCATCGGGCCAGGTGTTCTGATGCGGCCCGTTGTCGGTCGAGTAGAAGACGATGGTGTTGTCGACGATGCCAAGGTCGTCGAGCGTCTTCAGGAGTTCGCCCACGGCCCGGTCGTGCAGCACCATGCCGTCGGAATATTCATCCTGTCCGGAGATGCCGCGGTCTTTCTCGGCCACGTGCGTCCGGAAATGCATATGCGTGCCGTTCCACCACACGAAGAACGGCTTGCCCTCCTCGTTGGCCTTCTTGATGAAGTCGATAGCCGCCGCGACAGTCTCGTCATCGACGGTTTCCATGCGCTTCTTGGTGAGCGGGCCGGTGTCCTCGATCTTCTGCTTGCCGACCTTGCCGAAGCGCGGATCGACGGTCTCGTCGTCCTCATCGGTCGCCCAGGTGTGGAGCACGCCGCGCGGTCCGAACTTGTCGCGGAACTCGGGGTTCTTAGGATAGTCCTCGTTCTCAGGCTCTTCCTCGGCATTCAGGTGATAGAGATTGCCGAAGAACTCGTCGAAGCCGTGCAGGGTCGGCAGGAATTCGTTCTTGTCGCCGAGATGGTTCTTGCCGAACTGGCCGGTGGCATAGCCTTCGGCCTTGAGCAGCGTGGCGATGGTGGGATCCTCGGCGCGCAAGCCGAGATCGGCGCCAGGCAGGCCGACCTTGGAGAGGCCCGTGCGGAACACGCTTTGGCCGGTGATGAACGACGAGCGGCCCGCCGTGCAGCTCTGCTCACCATAGTAGTCGGTGAAGATCATGCCTTCGTTGGCGATGCGATCGATGTTGGGGGTGCGGTAGCCCATCAGGCCCTTGGTGTAGGCGCTGATATTGCCCTGGCCGATATCGTCGCCCCAGATCACCAGGATATTGGGCTTGTCTTGGGCCCAAGCTTGCACAGGGACCAGGAGCGCGGCAGCAAGCACCGCTCCCAGCACTGCGAGGCCCGTTCGAACAACTCTCATCTCACTCCTCCTCTTTTTGAAATCGCTAGATGCAGGCGTTGTATTTGTTTCGCCACTTTCGATCCCCAGTCTCCTTGTAGCGCCGGTAGTAGTAGTTGCAGTTGTTGGTGAGCGCGGCGTGCCCTGCCGCGAGGCCAGTACCGACCCAAAGCGCGTCGGTGCCCCAGCGCACAGACCGCGCCACGCCCCTGCCGGCGTTGCGCACGGCCTTGCCGGCCTGCTTGCCGACATTCTTGGACACGTGAGGCTTGATCCGCTTCGCCTCAGCGTCTGTGTCGATGGCCGCGCTGGCGAAGAACGCGGCAGCGGCGCAAACGGCAATGGCTGCGATGGTTCTCATGCTTCGATCCTCTCTTTTTCGTCCTGATTCACTCAGGGTCATTCCTGATCGGGTGGCGCCGATGCGCTTCCCGATAGCGGCAGCGATATCGTCAGCAAGCCGAGATCGCCCTTGAGTCTGTTCTCGACATCGAGATCGTGCATCCAGATCAACTGGGTGCTGACCGGGATGTTGCCTAGGTTGAAATTATAGGTCATGGCGGGTCCGAGCGACGTCACGCGGCCCTTGAAGTCTCCGAGTCTGGCGCCGGCGCCGCTGTCACCGGTGATCTGCTGGTAATGGAAGCCGGCAATGCCGACGGCAAATTTCGGGGAGAAGTGTTCCATCACCGCGAACTCGACATGAAACTCGGTGCCGGTTCGGTAGTCCGTGTCGGGGTTTTCCCAGTTGAAGGTGAAGCCCGGCGCGGCAGAGACTTCGAGGCCGGTCGTGGGGTCGAGCCAGGTCACCGCGGCAGTGGTGTCAAGCCCCCAGTGATTGAACGAGAGATTGGAGCTGCTCGTGTTGCTCCAAGGACCGATGGGGACGTTGACCAGCATCCCCACGTTCCAATGCCAGTTCCCTTCGTGCCAGCCGATGATCGCGTTCAGCACGGGGTCGCCGAACTCGGTCGAGCTATCACCACCGCTGAAACGCCCGCCCCGCTGAAACGTCTGGTTGATGGGGGGACCCAGGGTCAGGGTGGCCAACGCATCGATATCAAAATCGACGTCCTTCGAGCCAAACGGGACAATTGCGCCGAAGCCGACATTGCCGCCGAGAACCTCCCCGGGCGCAACCCACAAGACGGACGGCAGGTTGTAGTAGACCTTGCCGGTGACATCGACTTTGGCGTCGATCAGGAGCTCACCCTTGAGGTTGAGCTTTCTGGCCGCCGGGCTGATGTCTTGGAGCGCCACGCCAACCGCCGATGCGGCGCTGGCACACCGTAGTAGAGGTTCACGTCGATGAAGTAGGTGCCTGGCGGCGGCAGAAAGCCCGACATGGAGGCTTTCGTTCCCAGCGCGTACCAGCCGGTCGCGTTCTCCGCAGCGAAAGCGGTATTCCCAGGCGCCGCGAAGGCCGCCGCCCCCAACGCCGCCACTGCCAGTGTCTTCTTCACATTATTGAACCGTCTCCCTTGGGTTGCCGAGATCACTGCGCGATGGCGCTTCTCACTGGCCTTGCCGGTACTGCCTGCTCCGCCTCGGTCAGCTTGTGCTCGGTGATGTTGATGGTCACCTTCTCGATGTCGCCGGTGAACTTGAACGGCACCTTGTAATCTCTACTGACAGGCGTGCCGGTGTCCTCGCCGATGTCGAGGGTCTCATCGAGCGACATTCGGTAGGGAATGGTCTGTCCACGCGGCCGCTGGCGACCTTCTCGCCGTCGACGGTGATCGTCGCCTGCCGCTCTCGTCGACGCCGCCGCCGTCGTAATTGTTGAAATCGACCGTGATGACGTGATGCCCGGGTGGCACCTTGTCCTCGGCCGCCACCGCGTAGCGCGCGACGCCGGCGAGGTTGTAATGAAACACCGGCTTGCCCTCGAGCAGGTAGAGCCCTAGTCCCGAGAAGCGCCCGCCTTGGGTCATGATCAGGCCCTCGGCACCCTCGTCGGGAATGTCGACGATGGCGCTGATGCCGAATGACTTGTTCTTGAAGTCGGGCGCGCTTCCTCAGGAATACGGGTCATGCCGTCGTAGTAGGTGAACTCCGTGAGCCCGCGGATATTGCTGGGCCGGTTGTTCACGTCGAGCCGCTCGACCTGGTGTTGTCGAGCGGCAGCACGTTGTACTTCACCGCCTCGATATAGAAGAGTCGCTGAAGCTCGCGGAGCTTCTCGATTGTCCTTGGCGAGATCAGCCTGGCTGAAATCCTCAGCGACGTTGTAAAGCTCCCATTTGAAGCCATCGATGGGATCGACACTGGACGACGCCTGCCCAAGGCGGCGCGACGGGTGTCGTGGCGGCGACCCAACCGTCGTGATACAGGAGCGCGCGATTGGCGAACATCTCGAATACTGGGTCTTGTGCTGCGACGTCGCGTCGGCGTCGTCGAAGGCGTACATCATGCTCACGCCTTCGACCGGGTCCTGCTGGATGCCGGATCGAAAACGCGCCGCCGATTCCTGCCGCCTGAGAGATGGTCGGTATGATGTCGATCACATAAGAAATTGCGGGCGCATCTCGCCGCGCGCCTTGATCTTCGCAGGCCAGGAAATAGCCATATCGTTGCGCGTGCCGCCGAAATGCGGATGCGACCTGCTGGTCCATTGGAACGGGCGTATCCATCGCGTGCGCCCAGCCGATTTGGATAGTGATTGAAGGTCATCGGCCCGCCGAGCTCATCCATGCGGGCGAGCACCTCGTCGAACGGCCTTTCAGATTGTTGAAGAAGGTCATCTCGCTGGACAGTTCTGCGCGCTGCCCTCGGCGGATGGCGCCGTTATCGCCCTGGATGCAAATAATGAGCGCGTTGTCGAGCTCGCCGAGTTCCTCGATGGCGTCGATGATGCGGCTCATCTGTCGTCGGCATGAGCCAACGCGCCTGTGTAGACCTCCATCACAGCGGCGAACACTTTCTCTGGTCGTCATCGAGGAATCTCCACGCCGCGATGCCTTCGGAAAGCTCGCTGGTCACCAGTGTCGGCGGAACGATGCCCATCTCCTTCTGCTTGGCGAGCGTCATCTCGCGCTGCTTGTCCCAGCCGAGGTCGAACTTGCCCTTGAACTTATCGATCCATTCCTTGGGCGCGTGATGGTGGCGCGTGCGCCGTGCCGGGCGCGTAATAGGCGAAGAACGGCTTCTTCGGCGCGACCGCATGCTGCATGCGGATCCAGGCGATGGCCTTGTCGGCCATGTCCTCGTCGAAATTGTAGTTGGGGTCGCCGGGCGGTTCGATGGGCCGCGTGTTCTCGACCAGCGCCGGTGCCCACTGATTGGTGTCGCCGACGAAGCCGTAAAATACTCAGCCGAGCCCGACGGGCCACAGGCTGAACGGCCCGGCCTGGCTCGTCTGCTAATCAGGCACGTTGTGGTTCTTGCCGAACCACGCCGTTGTAGCCGTTGAGCTTTGAGGATATCGCCAAGGCCACGCTTCGACTGCGGCTCGAGCGTGTTGTAGCCGGGGTAACCGACGCCGGCTTCCATGATGACGCCGGTGGCGGCGCTGTGATGGTTGCGGCCGGTCAGCAACGCAGCGCGCGTAGGCGAGCACAGCGCCGGGTGTGAAACGCATTGAAACCGGAGACCGGCATTGGCGATGCGGTCCATGGTCGGCGTGGGGATCGGCCCGCCGAACGTGCTGCTGGCGCCGAAGCCGACGTCGTCAGTCAGAATAATGAGAACGTTGTGGAGCGCCCTCGGGCGCCTCCACCGGCACGGGGAAGTCCTTCACCGAGTCGGCCGGCGTCAGCCCGATCGTGCCTTTGAACGGCGGGTCGGCATGGGCAGGACCTCGTGGTCAATGTCCTGCGCCGAGGCGTATGAGATCGAAGCGAACAGCCCCACGGCGGCAACAAACAAAGCGATCGTCTTCATTGGAGACTCTTCGATACGCGCACTCATCCGCCGGTCGGGAACAGCAACTGCACCTGGAAGCGCAGTTGCCAGTCGGGTCCGCCTTCGGGGCGTGATGACGTTGTCGTAGGCTTGCAGAGACATGTTCACGGGCTGCGCGCCGATGTTGAACACGCGGCCCACACCGCCGCCGAACGGCAGCGTCCACTGATCGTCGGCGGCGCTTCCCACAAGGTGATGATGGGCGCGGAGGTGAGATACCAGCCGTGCTTCAGGTTGTAGTTGATGAAGTACTGAAACAGGAACGCGTTCACGTCCGGCTCGTTGGAGTCGCCGGCGAACGACCAGATGTTATTGACGAGCGCGCCGACCACCCACTTGCCCGGCGTCCACACGATCGCGCGGTAGGACCTGCGCCCCACTTCTCAGGCCCGAGACTCCTGTCCGTACTGGTCGGCAAGTAAAATGTCGGGCCGGCGCCGATCATGAGCGTCGGGCTCACCTGATTGACGAAGAAGAAGCTCGGATTGAAATTGCCGAGACCGAAATCGCCCTCGTCGCCTTGGTACACGGGCGGCTGGTAGACGACCGGGAGGATCCAGCGCGTGACGAGGTTCCACTCCTCGTTCAGCTTGAACGGGATGACCGGCTGGATGTTGAGGATGTTCTGATCGTTGTCGAACGGCCCGACATTGAAGTTGGTGTTGTTCTGGAACGGGACCGAGATCAGATTGGCGATCGGGTTCTGCGCTTCCTGCGCGAGATTGCCGCCGTCTTGTGCTCTTGCAGATGAAAATCCGGTAGCGACGAAAGCGACGAGAACGAACGCCGCGACGCGGAACCAGACCATCACGCCCCTCCCAGCCACATCTGCGAGGGCTCTGCGGCCCCCTCCAACCCGGGCTCGGCAGTGAAATCGCCAACTCTTCCCGGTTGTAAAAAGCCTACCGCAAGTGGGTGAGAACATTGTCCCCAAGGGGACAATGTGCCAAAATTTCACAATGAAGCAGATGGCTGAGCAGGTTCTGTCACGGTATGGCTGGCTCTCCCGCCAGCCCAAGAGCTTCCAGCGGCAAGTTATTGCCGACGCACAACTTCAGCAGTTTGAGACGGGCGTGCCCGTCTATCACTTGGGCGACCCCGTGGGCGGCATCTATGGCGTCGCGTCAGGCGCTCTGGCCATCTCGATCGCGCCCGGCGAAGGAGGCCCCTATCTCACACATCTCGGCACTGCCGGATTCTGGATCGGCGAAGGTCCGTTCCTGACCGGCGAGCCGCGGCGCGTTGAGCTTGTTGCCGCGACCCAATGCGTGCTTCTCCATGTTCCGATCCACGCGATGGAACGCATGGCTGCGGAGGATCCGATCAACATCCGCCGCTTCGCCCAGATCGCCATCAGCAATGTCGACCTGGCGCTGCGCATCATCGGTGACCTCATGATCGCTCAGCCGGAACGGCGCATCGCCGCGATTCTCGTCCGCTCCGCCGGCGTGCAGACCGAGCCTGTCCTGCGCGTGTCCCAGGTCGAGCTCGGCAGACTGGCAAACGCATCGCGCAAGCTCGTCAACAAGGCGCTCCGGCGGTTCTGCGAAGCGGGCTGGGTCGAGGCCGGCTACAACGCCATCAAGATTCGCAACGCCGAGGCGCTGAAAGCTTTCGCGGCTGGGCGCAGTTAGGTGTGTCCCCGCCTCTCAGGTCGAGGCGCGCTGCGGCATCTACGTGGTCGATCTCACCAGCGGTGACGTCGTGCACTGGGTCCGCCTCGAAGGGCTCGTCGGCGAGCTTTACGACGTCGCGGTGCTGCCCAATCGCAAGAACACCGCCGCCGTGGGCTTCCGCTCCGACGAGATCCGGCGCGTCATCTCGATCGACGTTTAGCTTCCCCAGGTCCGGCTAGAGCCCGCGCTCGATGGCTTGCATCACCCGGTAGCGCAGCGTGCCGGTATTGCCCTTGAGCGAGATGACGAAGCGCACCCGCCCGTGGTTGGCGGTTTCGGCATAGCCCGCCAACGTGCGCACGCCGGACATGGTGCCGGTCTTGTATTTGGTGCCGCGCCCGCCCTTGAGTAGGTCGATGTGAGGCGCGAACAGGTTGAGCACCTTGGCGAGGCCGCGGGCCGTGAAGTGGTTGCCGCGGCTGATGCCTGAACCTTCTTCCAAGTGAATGGCGTCGGCGAGACCGTTCTCGGCAAGCATGGCGTTCGCGACCTTGAGAGACTTCTCGAGGCTGACGGTTCCGCCCAGCGTCCCCCCGATCTCCAGGAAGACTTGGTTGGCGATGTAGTTGTTCGAGCCGAGCAGCATCTGCGTCAGAATTTCCGAAAGATCGCGTGACTGGCGGTGCACGTAGACCGGCTCAAGGCCGTCCGGCACCGCTCCGGTCGTGATCTCGCCCTTCACGCTGCCGCCGGCTTGGTCGATGAACGCGGCGATCAGCTCGCCGGCATATTGCACGCCCACTGCGGGGTCTTCTTGAGTCAGGCTGATGCGGGCGCGGCCGTTGGGGCCGCGCGCCCGGAACTGGCTGATGGCGAGCGGGGTGATCGGGGTCTGCTTCTCGGCGGAGTAGACCGTCGACCCTTTGCGCACGGCGTGGATCGTATTGAAGTTGACCGCGAGCGCAGTGTTCAGCGCGTCGTAAGCCTCGTCGGTCTCCTCGATACCCGGGATGCGAAGGTTGTCAGGGTAGTAGCTCGCGTCGAGCACGATGCCGGTGATCGGTTCCTTGCCGATTGCGTCAACCAGCTTGGGCGCGAGTAGGGCCAATTCCTCGGAGATCAGAAAAGGGTCGCCGCCGCCCTTCACATAGAGCACGCGGTCCTTGTCCAGGTAGAACTTCGTCTCGAAGCGGTAGTCGCCGCCCAGCACCTCCATCGCCAGCCACGCGGTCACGACCTTGGTGACGGAGGCCGGCACGAAGGGCTCGTCGGCGTTCTGAGCGATCAGCTCGTTGCCCTGCTCGTCCATCACCAGCACGAGCCCGGAGGGCGCTAGTGCCTTGACCGACTCCTTGGCGCCGGCGAGCGCCGGGGCAGGCAGCAGGACCAGGGCGAAAACGAGCAAGCGAAACCACATGGCGGCCCCAGACTGTCTCATCTGCGTCCTAGGCTCAACACTGGCCGTCTCTGGCGTCTAGCGGCCTTGCGAGTCAAAGCCTTGATGTCCGGCTCGCGCGGAACGCGCAGCCGGCCGAAGCGCATCCTACTTATCTCTATTGCCAACGGTCGCAAAGCGGGCACCAATCTCCTGGCCGCCCGAAGGGCAGCGCGACCGGTCACTCGGACAGCGCCCCACTCCGGCCGAGCCAGAGGTGAGGGAAAGGAGTGATCGATGCCGCTCCCGGTTTATTCTGAGCTCCTGAATTCAGGCTTTCTCGATCTGACGAGCTTCAACAGCAACTCGTCGGTTCTCCCCACGGGCAACCCCACAACAGGCATCACCATCAACCTCGCGCTGGTGCTCGACCGGGCGAACCCGGTTGCCGATCTGCTCGATGCGAACTGGGCCACGCGGCAGAACACGATCGCCACGCTAAACCAGAACAATACACTGTGGTCGACCTACGGCGCCGATCAACAAAAATTCGACGACGCGATCGCCTATCTCGGCACGAACGGCTTCACGGTCCTCGGCGGCGAGCTACTGACCAACCAAGACCTGCAGACCAACCAATATGTGACGTCGCAGGAGTCGCGCACGATCTGGGTCCAGGTGGACGAGGCGCAGTTCCAGACTTTGTTCAACCAGACCCTGCTCGAGACGTCCGACAGCAAGCCCTTCTGGAACGGCCTGCTCAGCCTGCCGCAAGAGCTCATCGATGCCGGGGTCGTCGGCCTGTTCTTCGATTCGAATGCATTGGACAACTCGATCCTTGCAAATCCAGCCAACCCGTTACCGCCGGGGGCGGTGCTTCCCGAGGGTCCCCAGAGTCTGGGCAACTCGGGTCCGGAGACCTCCGAATATCCGAACGAGATCGCCGAGCGGTACAATTTTCCCTTCGCCGACAAAGCGTTCTGGCAGACGGTGCAGACGGGCACGATCGGATTGCTCGAGCCGAACATCGGCGATGCGCTTCCGAACCCGGCGCCAACGTTCGACGAGCTTCTCCACACTTTCCGCACGGGCGCGGGCATCGACCCTGCGCTGCTGCCGAGCACCCAAACGATCGCGCCGGGCGGCGACATGTACGTCGCCAAGGGCGAACGCTCGCTCGACGTCGGCATTGTCACGACCGCCGCTCCGCTATCGCCGCTCATCCTCTATGCCGGGTCGGGCAACGCAGATAGTGCCGGCGGCAATGCCTTCACGGCGTACCTCCAGGCGATCTGGGACATGGTGAACAACCCCCAGGTGATCAGCTCGTCGTTCAGCACCTTCAACTTCATGAATCCGGATTCGCCGTTCTACACGGCGATGGCGATGATGTACGAGGACGCGGTCCTGCGTAACATCACCATGCTCAACGCCGCAGGCGACGGCGGATCGAGCGCCGAATACGCCAACGGCTTGACCAACACGGAGGACTCGCACGCCAACGCCTACACCCTGGCGGTCGGCGGGGCCTCGCTCAGCTCGGTGCTCACGGCCGGGCAGGACGACACGCTGAAAACCGTCTACGACAAGGCCATCGCCGGCGACCTCGCCGTCCTGTGGCAACTCGTCAGCGGCGGTCTCACGGCGCTGCCGAAGGCGGGATCGAAAGCCCTGCTGATCGAGACGCCGTGGAACGCCTACAACGTGTTCTACGGAGCCGGCCCGAGCGGCGAGAATACGATTGCCGACAGCAGCGGCGCGGGCGGCGGCTATCTCAACAACGAGGCGGGCGCGGGCGGTGTCGATATCACGCAGCCCACCCCATCCTATCAGGTCGATTTTGGTCTCTCGCCTACGATGGCTTACGACGCGAGCCTTGCGGGGCGCGGGGTTCCGGACGTGGCGGCGGTGTCGGGCGGCAACATGAAATACACCGTGCCGAACCCCGATCTCATGGGTGTGCATGCCGATGCCGGCACGAGCGGCGCCTCGCCGCTTTGGGCGTCGCTGCTATCTCAGGTCGATACGATCTTCGCCGATCAGGAACTGCCGCAGCTCGGCTTCATGAACGATCTGCTCTACACCGCGGCGGTCATCGCGCCCGGCTCGTTCAACGATATCACGGTCGGCAACAATACCTCGTCGTTCGTGCTCGGCGGCTCCTATCTGACTCCCCCGCCAAGCCCACCAGGCGCCCCGCCGAGTGTGCATATCACGCCGACCGGTTATGGCTATTCCGCAGGTCCCGGCTACGACCTGACGACCGGGCTCGGCACGCCGAACGGCGTTCTGCTTGCGCGCGCCCTCACCTGGATCGCGCATTCGCAGATGTCGTTCGCGAGCAGTCCTGAGGTCCTCACTCCGGACGTGAATGGATTTGAGAGTCCGGTCGATCAGAGCCTGCTCATCCAGGTCTCGGGGCCGGATCTCACGATCGCGAACGTGCAAACGGATGGGTTCGCAACGAACATCCTCAGCACGGGATCCGACCCCTTCGCCTGGACCAGCCGCTTTGCCGAACAGGCATTACAACGCGATTTCGCTCGCGGCCTTGTCCGCCTGTTCGATCACCAGAGCCAAGGCGCTCTTGACCAGCACGGCGTTGGCACGGGCGATGAGGTCGTGGTGGCGATTAATACCGTGTTGGCGACGGCGCCCCAGGCAACCCTCAGCACGGATTTTGGCTTCGTTGACTTTGTCGCGGACGATGGCAGCCAAGTGCGCATCGCACGGCCCGTCGCGGTAGCGGAGACGGTCGGCGGGATGGACGACCAAGTCGCCGTGGTACGTATGCGTCAGGGAGCTAAAGGGGATAAGGGTGACTACGTCCTGAAGCTCTATCGTGTCGATGATTTCAACGGGACGATCGACGGGCTTAAGCCAGGTGACGATGGCTATAACGCGGCGGCCAACGCACGCGCTTACGACACCATCGGCGGCACGACGAGCATCAAGGGACCCGGCTACCTGAACTACAAAGAGGCGTACGTTGTCGGCATCGACGCCGGCGATATCGTCGCCATGAAGCTCAAGCACGGCAACCACACTTATTTCGCCTTCGCGGACGCAAACGAGATGAAAGATGGCGCACATGTCGGCCATCTTTGGAACTATGGCCTCAACACGTGGGGCTGGGAAGGCGGTTACAAAGGCGGCGATCATGACTTCAATGATCTCGTCGTGCAGCTCGATTTCACCAGTGCCTACGGCGAAGGATGGCTGGCGAAGGGGAGCGTTTTCGGCAACGGCAATACCATTTTCGGAACCCACGATGCCGATGTGCCACTCAATGGCACCGCCTCCAGTGAAACCATCTACGGGCTGAGCGGCGCCGACACCATCAATGGCGATCTCGGCGATGACATCATCTTGGGAGGGCCCGGCGCCGATACCATGTCCGGCGGGGGCGGCGCCGATACTCTCATCGGCGGGCGCGGCAAGGACGTGCAATTCGGCGACGCGGATGCAGACATCTTCAAGTTCACGTCGATTAAGGACAGCGTCCGCGGCGCCGCGCGCGACCAACTCATGGACTTCGACCGCGCGGAGGGCGATCAAATTTCGCTGAACCGTATCGACGCCAAGACCGGCGTCGCCGGCAATCAGGCCTTCAAGTGGATCGGCACGCACGACTTCCACAACGTGAAGGGCGAGCTGCGTTACATCGACAAGGGCGCGACCTGTATCGTGCAAGCCGACGTCAACGGCGACGGCAAGGCCGACTTCGAGATCTTGGTGAAGGTCGACGCACTCCTGAAGGGCGATTTCATTCTCTAGATTCAGACGAGGACCACAGCGTCATCGAACACGAGCTGTTCGACACCGCGCAGGATATCGGTGCCGCCATTGCCCAATAGGTCGACCACCCTGATATACGGACCAAGGTCGCTCTGGAGAGATGCGATGTCGTGCTCTGCTAGCAGCCCATCGAACGTGACAGTATCGAAGCCGGACCCGCCGCGGATAAAGTCGTCGCCGTTTCCACCCCAAATGAAGTCATTGCCCTGCTTGCCATAGATAATGTCGTTGCCGCCTTCGCCGTAGAGAAAGTCGCCGGCACCGTCGCCGACAATGGTGTCTTGTCCCGCCTCGCCGTGGATCGTGTCTATCCCGCCGCCGCCGCGGAGGAGATCCTGGTCGTTTCCGCCGTAGAGAATGTCGTTTCCACGCCCGCCGACCAGGTGATCGTCGGCATCGCCGCCATACAGATTGTCATTGCCGCCGCCGCCTGAAAGAAAGTCGGTGCCCCCCTGGCCGCGTAGCGTATCGTTGCCGCCCTGGCCATAGAGGAAGTCGTTGCCCGCGCCGCCCTCGATCATGTCGACGCCGTCGCCGCCATAAAGCCTGTCGTCGCCGTTGTCGCCAAAAATACTGTCGCGACCGCGACCTCCGAATAGGTTGTCGAATCCGATCCCACCATGGATCTCGTCATCGCCGCTACGCGCATGCACCTCATCGGCGCCCGCGCCGGTAAATATGATGTCGTCATAGATGCTGCCGTCGACGACATCGTCGCCGGCGTAGGTCTCAATCGTTGGGCTCTGACCCAGCGCTCCGAGGCTCGGAGGCGTCTGGAACCCAATATTGTCATCGCCATCGAAGATGTACTGGTAGAGCGCGGTCCCGCCACCCAGATAGGCCTGCTGCGCGAGAAGGGCTGAGTACGTGCCGTTGACCTCGGTCAAGGTGGAGCCAATGGTCGGTGGCCCGTCAATGTCCGACAGGCGCAGAATGGAGTCTACTGAGCCGCTGGCTATGCCGTCGCTGAAAGTGACGTCGCCGAGAAACACGGTGTACGTGCCGTCGACGTTCTCGTAGGCAAAACCATTATGATCCGCCGAGAGCGTGCCCAGCGGAATTTCGATCAAGTCTGCGTTGAAGTCGACGATGTCCTGCCACAGCAGCGAGAAGAAGCTCTGCTGATAATACGTAGCGCTCGCCATTGGAGGATCCTCCATGCGCGGGCCGAGATATGTCCGAGTTTCTTGCGACGGCCCTGGCCGCATTCGGGCCGACGAGCAGTCTCCAATACTAACCACGAGAATGCGCCCGCAGCGTGACCGCCGACCGCACGGTAAAGATGCGGTTACTCCTTATGGGCCCGCGCTCGCCGCCGAGCGCTCTGATGTCATTCTGCATCAATGGTGTCCGCGCATCCGTTCATACGGAGTTGCAAACTTATCCCCGCGCCTCGAACCTCGCTTACAATGCGTGCGTCCCTCGTCCAGAGGACGCGAGCTGCAGACCGTCTGTGTCTCGGGACGTGGGATGCGGCGCCCGGGGTGGCGCGGTACGGATGGGCTGATCTCGGACGCACATTCCCGATAGGCCCGGACACCCGCGCCAGGCTAACGGACCAGCCTCGGGGGTCTCTACCTCGCCCGCCTGCGATGTAACGCGTGGGCCGACGGGTGAGGCGCGCTCTGCTTTCGCACCGCGCCTGTGCCACTGGCGATAAGCGGCGATACGAGGCTCTAAAAAGATGCCGCAAGCTTAAAGTAGCGCTATCGCTTCGCTACTTGAGCGCGGGGCGCCGAGAGGCTGCCCATTGCTGCAGTCGCACTGCAGTAAGCGACTAGGACGCAGGCTCTTCGGTGCCCCGCAGTCCTCACTACTTTGGGAGATATGGGAGACGGTTGTTTGACATGACTTCGCGCGAGCGACGCGGCGAAGCGATGAAACATGCCTACCAGCGGAAGCTGATCTCGGCGAGCGGGCCATGCAGCCAAACGTTGACGCCGCGGGCACCGTGCGGCGTGTTGTCTTCGAAGTTGAGCCACAGGGCTTTGTAGCCGATGGTCGTCGTGGTCTCGAAACCGAACAGAGTGCCGTCGCGATTGTAGGCCAAGATCACCTGCGCGCTGAGGCCGTCGTCGACATTGAACCCGCCGAAATCGCCCATGGCGGTGATCGACTCGCCATTGCCGAGATCGTGAGTCATGCGCAAGGCGATGACGGGATCGACCCAATCCATGGTGCCGGTATCGACGAAGGCGAGATTGCCATGAATATCCGTGTTGTTGAGGTTGAGCGCGCGCTGGAGAAGAGCGAGGCGAAACTTGTCGAGCGCTTGGAGCGCGGCAATCGCCTCGCCCCGGTTATCGACTCTCTTGAGGCGCCCCTCGAGCCGCGCGACGCGACGCTGCAAGCCCCGGTCGTCGGCGCGGATGATGCGCTGCTTCAGCAGGTCAGCGCGCAGCGCGTTGAACTGTGCGAGCGCCGCTGCCCGCTGCGCCTGGTTATTGATGCGATTGATGCGATTTTCCAGCCGGTCGAGAAACCGGCCGAGCTCGATCTTGGCGTTGAGGTCGAGGGCGGCCGTGATCTTGAGGTCTTGCTCGACGACGCGGACGCCAGCGCCAAGGTCGACGGTGGTGTTGCCCTTGGCCCCGGCAAAGTTGGCGATCTGATAAAAGGCGTCGGCCTGATAGACGCCGAACGTATAGTCGGCGCCAATGCGCGCATCGCCCTTGAGCGTGAGTTGCGGGATGGGATGGGCTTCGCTGACGAAGTCGGAGTCCAAACCGAACTCGGCGTAGACGATGTCGGCATAGAACGAGAAGCGGCCGCGCGCTCCCGAAAGATTGGCCATGATGATCGGGCCATCGAGCGCGTCGATCAGGTCGATGGGATCGGCGTAGACGTCGAATTCCTCGCCGCGGGCGGTGGCGTCGCCTTGCACCCATAGGGCCCAGGCGTAGAAGCCGCCGTCGAACGTCCATGCCGGATTGGGCTCGGGCAAGCCTTGGGCCCGCGCGGGACTGGCGGCCAGAAGGAAAACACCGAGCACTATCAATACTATCCGGCGCATCATCCCGGGCTCCGCCACAACCTCCGGCTCAGATGCCAAGGATAGTTGCGGGCGCACCGCTATGCTTGGGTTTTGCATTCTGTCCCGCCGGTATTTGGCGGCGCGTTGCGGGAATGCAACAGGCGAAGAGGGGCGCAGAACCCTGCGCCCCTCCAGGCTCGCTAGTTCTGGAACCGGCCGAAACCGTGCTCTTTCAGCCAAGCCTTGAAGCCCATCTCAGCCTCGGGAATGATGTTGTAGACCGGCGGATTGTTGGACATGAAGCCGACCTTGAATTGTGGCGGGTAATCGAACAGCTCTTTGATGTACCAGCCTCCGGTTTCGCCAAGTGGCACCGCCATGGGGATATGGCGGATACCGATCGACACGTCCTCTTGCGGGTTGGTGTAGAGATTGACGACAACGCCGCCGCCGGTGTCGATAACGATCGAGCCGGAGAAGCCGCCGGTATAGCCGCGCTTCATGATTCCGTCCTCCATCTCGACGGTGGTGATGCCCTTGAACTCGTCGATGCGGATCGCCGAGAAGTACTGATTCATTGTGTAGATGCGGCTCCGGCGCGCCGACAGACCGTCATCGGCGACGAGGAACGGCGTTTGATCGACGCCGTCGACATATCTCTTCTCGGGCAGAAGCTCGGCAAGCTTGGCGCCCGGGTAGCCGGCGAGATCAAGCGCGGTCGGTAGGATGTCCGCCAGGTCGAACAATTGATCCGACTTGCGCGGGGTAATCATGCCCTTCCAATAAGCGAAGGTGGGCACGCGCACACCGCCCTCCCAGCTCGAGCCCTTGCAGCCGCGGAACGGCGTCCGCCCGCGCGGCGGAATCTCGCACTCAGGCCCGTTGTCGGACGTGAAGATGACGAGTGTGTTCTCGGCCTCGCCGATCTCCTCGAGCTTGGCCATCAGCTTTCCGAACACGTAGTCCATCTGCACCATACAGTCGCCGTATACGGTGCGTGCCATCGACTTGCCGGCCCACTCGTCGGACGGATAGTTGTCGAAGTGACAACCGCGCGTCGCATGGTAGAGGTAGAACGGTTTTTCGCTGCCCTTCATCTTGTCAAGGAACGCAAGGCTGACGTTCAGCCAGTGCTCGTCGAGATCCTTGATGTAGTCGAGGTCGATGAGTTTGCCGTTCTGGCATTGCTTCGTGTCGTCCGGCGTGCAGTGCACTTCATAGTGGTTGAAGTTGTCCTCCTCCATCATCTTGAAGCGCTCGGGCGACAAGGCGACTTCGGGATTGAAATACATGTCGCGCCACTCGGTGTACATGTCGGAGACACCAAGAAAGCCGACATAGTCGTCGTAACCGACATTTTGCGGTAGCGAGCCTTGGTTCTCGCCCATGTGCCACTTGCCGACGCCTTGCGTGACATAGCCGGCGTCCTTGAGCAGCTTCGGCATGGTGATTTCGCCATCGAGACCGCCGGGTTCGCCATACATCGGCGGACGCAAGATGCCGTGATGGAGCGGGTTCTGGCCGGTGTGGATGGTGGCGCGGGTCGGCGAGCAGGAGGGAGTCGAATAGGCGCTGGTCAGGATCAGACCCTCGAAGGCGATCTTGTCCATTTCGGGCGTCGCATTGCCCACCGCGACGCCCCCGCCGTTGAAGCCCGGATCCATCCAGCCAACGTCGTCCAACAAGAAGATAAAGATGTTTGGCTTCTTGCCCGTCTTCTGGGCGAGCGCGGCCAGCTTGTCGGCTGCGTTCTTCTCAAGCTCGGGATGGTTGATGACCGGATACATGTTCGGTGCTGGCTTGACGGCATCCAAATGCATGTACTGCTCGGGGTGGCTGTAGCCGGGCGCGGTGGTGGGGCCTGTCGTGTCGCCGCGGACGTTCTCTTGCGCCAGCGCCGCTCCGGCGAGAGCAAGACTCAAAGCGGCCGCGACACACGATCTAGTCAGGAACGGGCTCATCATTCAGCTCCTTCGATCGTTTGATGGGGGTCTTCAGGTTAGCAACCCACACGAGCAGATGGTTCAGCCGATCGCATCAAATCTCGGCAATCCACATCAAAATCTCGTTCATGAAACTCGGGCGTCAGGAGACCATAGCAGGCGATCGGCTATCTCAAGTCGCTCACGATCCGTGCGATCTCGAGGCGTTCGCCACGCAGAATTACTGATTTTCTAGGTAGGACGCGCGGGCGATGTTTAGATTGGAAATGGTACCGCTGGGGGGATTCGAACCACCGACCTCTTGATCCACAGTCAAGCGCTCTAACCAACTGAGCTACAGCGGCACAGGGGCCCCTAGGCCCGGAACCTAAGGGCAGCCACGACCCGTTGCAAGCGGACGACGCCACCTGCTTGGGGCGCCGCTGATGTCACGGCGAGACCGGAGAATCAAGGGCTCCAGACAAACGAAAGGCCCGGGGGGTGGGGTCCGGGCCTGACGCTTTTACGCGGCACTAGTGAACTTACGCGTCCGGCGCGGGGCGCCGGACACTTTGCACGCTGGCTTACGAGGCCTTACGCGCGGCATCAAAGGAACGCGAAACCTGATCCTTGATGGGCTCGGTGGTGTCGGCGGCAATCTTGGTGGTCAGCGCGCGGATCTCGCTGGCCTGGCTCGCAAACACATCGAACTGGCTGCGGATGAAGGAGGACTGAAGCTCGACGATCTCGGCCAGGTTCTTGGCGCCGGCCAAGCTCTTGGCCAGGTCGAAGGTCGAGTTGAGATTGCGCTGAGCAATATCGATGAGCTTGCGGTTGAAGGCGGTCGCGCCCTGGCCGGCGGCATCGAAGGAACGCTCGAGCGCGTCGATCGACTCCTCCAAAGCATCCTTGCCGCGCTCATAAGCCTCGCGGGTCTGGTTTACGGTCTTCTCGGCGAGCGCACGGACGCTCTCAGGAACCGTGGTATCGAACTTCATGTTCTCGAATTCTTTGGCGGCCGTCTTGATGGTGGCGGCAACCTGGTCGGCAGCTTCCGTGGGGGTTTGAGGAATAACAGTCTCGGTCATGATGGCACCTCTTTGTTGATCTCCTCACTCAGGTGTTGCTTGCGCAGCTCCCCAAAGCTCAGTCATTGTGTTTTGTTGCAGTGCAATATAAATGGTGCGGTGCGATAAATCAATAGGCATATGCACAAAGGCGCGTCTTTTTTGCTCCTGTGGACGAAATTCCTGCTTTCCGGCTATGCAATGGAGCGAATTCGCCTAAATTTAGTGGCTGAGTCGAGGGATCGCCCCAAAAGGGCGTCATGTGGCCAGGACTGACTTTGCGCCAAGGCGCCAGTTCTCATGTTCTCATTGGGGCCGACCGTGACGGACCTCAAACTGCAACGGCGCATCGAAGACGGGGACCGCGAGGCGCTTGAACACATCGCGCGGGCTCTGGAAGGCCGTGTCTTGCTCGGTCCTGGCGCTACGCCCCTCAGTCCCGAGGCTGCGAACGTCGACACGCCGCTCTCGCTACCGTCGGACGGGTTTCGCGTTCTCCTGGAGGCTATGCCGGCGGCAATTGGCCTCTTGCGAGTAGGCACCCTTATCTATGTGAACAGCGCCTTTGCTTACGCCTTCGGCTATCGCGCCCCAGCCGAGTTGTTGGATGCGGGCGGGCTCGGCGCGATTTTGCCGGGCGGCGCCGACGTTCTCCGTTGCGAGGACGGCACCGGCCGGACCGGAGAGATCGACGCCCTGACGCGGTCGCGACGCCGCCTCAAAGTGGCCTTCGCGCTGAACCTGCTGGACGCCGAAACGGACACCAAGCTACTGCGGCTCATCGATCAAGCGGCGCTCGATGACGAGCCGCCTCCGCCACAACCAGAGCCGGAGGTGAAGGCAGAGCCGGAGATGCTGCCGCCCGCGCCGGAACCTTCCCCTGCCCCGGCGGAAGACACCACGCAGACGCGCGATATGGACGCGGCCGCGCGACGCCTCGACTTCTTGGCCAAGGTCAGTCACGAGGTGCGCACCCCCTTGAACTCGATCATTGGCTTCGCCGAGCTCATGCTCCAGGAGCGGTTCGGGCCAATAGGGAACACCCGCTACAAGGGCTATACCGAGGACATCCATCAGAGCGGGCTCTATGCGCTCAGCCTGCTCAACGACCTTTTGGACATCTCCAAGATCGAAGCCGGCAAGTTCGAGCTCGACTTCACCGCGGTTGACGTGGGCGAAATCGTCGAGGCTTGCGTTGCGAGCCTTCAGCCCCTCGCCAAGCGTACACGCATCGTGCTTCGGACATCGCTCGCCGACGATCTACCGCTTGCCGTTGCCGACCCAAGGCGGCTCAAGCAGATCCTGCTCAACTTGCTCACCAACGCCATCAAGTTCACCAAGGAAGGCGGTCAGGTCATCGTCTCCGGCACGATGGTGGATGACGTGCTGCGCCTGCGGGTGCGCGACAGCGGCGTGGGCATGAGCAAAGACGAGATCGCTTACGCAATGCAGCCGTTCCACCAACTCGACACCGCACCGCGGCGCCAGTCCGGCACGGGGCTCGGATTGCCACTGACAAAGGCGCTGGCGGACGCGAACCGGGCGCGGCTCGAGCTTTCGAGCGAGCCCGGCGTGGGCACGTCGGCGGACGTCATGTTCCCGGCTGAGCGACTCTTCTCCCGTTAGGGATGGCAGGCGGAAAACTTGGCCCTGGCTTCACAGATTTACACCTAGCCAGCATTAGCTGAGCTATTTCTCTTGCAGTTGTAAGATGCAACTCATCGAATACTTTCGTTCTTGAATGCTTCTAATATCGCGATGCTGCTTAGAAGGCTTCTAAGTTCAGTTTCATTCCGATAATCTTGTTGACTTTGTACAACTCCACCCCTTAAAGCCGAAGAATGCCCTGGCTCGCAAGGCCAACGGGTCACCTGTTCTCAGTCCGATACCGGGGCCTTGAACCCCGGCCATTGGAGGTCATCGATGCGACTGCCCATCGCGCGCATTGTTGCGCTTGCGATCTTTCTCCCTGTCTTCGCGCTGTCCATCGCCCGGGCCGACAGTCCCGGCGAGGTGAACATCTATTCCTACCGGCAGCCCTATCTCATCAATCCGCTGCTCGAGGAGTTCACCAAAGAGACAGGCATCAAGACCAATGTGATCTTCGCCGAGAAGGGCTTGATCGAGCGCATCCAGGCCGAGGGTCGCAACAGTCCCGCAGACCTCCTGCTGACCGTCGATGTCGGCAATCTCACTCAGGCCACCGACGCCGGCATCGCTCAGCCGGTCGAGTCCGAGACGATCATTTCGGCGATCCCGCAAGCCTATCGCGCAGACGACAATGAGTGGATCGGACTGACGCGCCGCGCCCGTGTGGTCTACGCCTCCAAGGAGCGGGTCAAGCAAGACTCCATCACCTACGAGGATCTCGCCGATCCGAAGTGGCGAGGCAAGATCTGCATCCGCTCCGGCCAGCATGTCTACAACGTCGCACTGATCGCCTCGATGATCGCCGCACATGGCGAGGAGTGGACCGAGCAGTGGCTGCGCGGTGTGAAGTCCAATCTCGCACGGAAGCCCGCCGGCGATGACCGGCTCCAGGTCAAAGGCGTCTATGCCGGTGAATGCGACATCGCCGTCGGCAACACGTATTACATGGGCGCCATGCTCACCGACGAGAAGCATCCCGAGCAGAAGGCGTGGGCCAACTCGGTCAACATGCTGTTTCCCAATAGCGGCGACCGCGGCACGCACGTGAACGTGTCAGGCGCGGTGCTGGCGAAATACGCTCCGCATAAAGAGAACGCGATCAAGCTCCTCGAGTTTCTGGCCTCGGATAAGGGCCAGGAAATGTATGCCGAGGTGAACAACGAATATCCAATACGGGAGGGCGTACCCTGGTCGGCACTGGTTCAATCTTGGGGCACGTTTAAGCCCGATCCTATCTCGCTCAACGAAATCGCAGCCCTGCGCAAGACGGCAAGCGAGATGGTCGACAAAGTCGGTTTCGACGACGGGCCGAGCTCATAGGGGGCAGAGATGAGCTTTCATAACAAAATCGATAAGCAGGTCGGCACTGGGGCCGGGCAACGAGCCCTCACACCGGTTCACTGCGGCGCTGAATGGCTAGTTGGTGTCGGTTTCCGGTGCTGGCTCGCCGGATACGACACAGGCGACATCTCGTGCTGGGAGAACGGCTGGAATGCCTACAATCGCTTGCTCGGTCCGTCGCGAGCGAAACGCGCAGTGACTGAGCTCGCCTGCTGGGTCAGAGCGGTGCGGTCGTCAGCGTCGCGCAAGATCGAATACCGTCCGTTTGGCCACGCCGGCTTTTGTCCCGACGAGTGCATGGCGATCTCGCTGATTGCCGCGTCACAGCATCATCGCTGCCCCGCGATGCGAGCCTGCGCGCTGGCCCTCACAGGCTCGGATGTCGTGGATCCGGTGATTGATGCCGCAAACGCGTTCGCCGACGCGCTGCAAGATGCCGATCAGCGCTTGTCGCAGGAGGCGGTCTCCGCGCTCATGGCGCGGACGCGCAAAGGCGGCGGGGACGGCTTCGCTGACCGCTGCTGACAAAGACATAGCCTCCCGCCGCGCTGAGGAGACCGTTCCCTTTCGCCGTAGGCTCGCGCGGCTTACCGAAAGCGGGAACCTCGGCTGGTCGATTGGGGCCCTCATCCTGTCGCTGATTGCCCTCGCGCCACTCATCGCCATCGCGGTGATTGCGCTTCAGCCGAGTGGCGATACATGGCCTCACCTTATTGCGAACGTTCTGCCTGGTGCGGTGCGGCGCACGGTGGGCCTCATGCTCGGGGTTGGCGTGCTTACCCTTGTGATCGGCACCGGCACGGCTTGGCTCGTCACCATGTACCGGTTCCCTGGACGCCGCTACTTTCAGTGGCTCTTGCTCCTGCCGTTGGCGATGCCGACCTACATTATCGCCTACTGCTATCTTGAGCTGTTCGACTATTCGGGCGTGGTACAGACGGGGTTGCGCGACCTGTTTGGCTGGCGCAATGCGCAAGACTACTGGTTTCCTGACATCAGGACCCTGAGCGGCGCGATCTTCGTGATGAGCGCCGTGCTCTATCCCTACGTATACATAACGGCGCGGGCGAGTTTCGTCGCTCAATCGATCTGCGTGCTCGAGGCCAGCCGTACACTCGGTCGAACCGCGTCCGAGACATTCTGGCAGATCGCGCTGCCGCTTGCGCGGCCGGCGCTCGCCGCAGGTGTAGCGCTCGCATTGATGGAAACGCTGAACGACATTGGCGCTGTCGAGTTCTTCGGCGTACGGACGCTCACTGTCGCCGTCTATGACACATGGCTCGACCGGGGCAGTCTCGCAGGCGCGACGCAGATCGCCTGCGTCATGCTGCTTTTCGTGTTCGCGCTACTGCTCTTTGAGCGGGCGCTTCGCTCGGGACGCCAGTTCCACCATACCACCGGCAAATACCGGGACCTGCCCGAGGACAAGCTGTCGGGTGTCTGGGGAGCGCTCGCAGTGCTCGCATGTGCGCTGCCATTGCTTCTGGGCTTTGTGTTGCCGGGGGGCGTACTGGTCAGCGACGCCATCGCTCATGTGTCATCGGGCCTATCTCCCGCATTCTGGCAGGCTGCCGCCAATAGCTTGCTCCTGGCGTTCGCCGCCGCGGTGCTCGGGGTGGCTTTCGCCGTGGTGCTCGCCTATGGGCGGCGGCAGACGCGATCGCAGCTGGTTCACGGGGCAACTTTGGTCCCGGCGATCAGTTACGCCGTACCCGGCACCGTCCTCGCTATCGGCATCCTCATTCCGCTCGCCGGCCTCGACAACAGCATCGACGCGATGATGCGCTCGTTGTTTGGCGTTTCCACCGGACTGCTATTGTCCGGTACCGCCTTCGCCATCGTGCTGGCTTACACGATCCGCTTCCTCGCTGCCTCGCTCGGCGCGGTGGAGGCGGGCTTGAGCAAGATCTCCCGCAATATCGATGCCGCGGGCCGGACGCTTGGCGCCACGATCGGAGACATGTTGTGGACCGTGCATTTGCCTCTGCTCCGGCCAGCCCTGGGCGCGGCCGCTCTGCTGGTCTTCGTCGATTCCATGAAGGAGCTTCCGGCAACGCTGCTGTTGCGACCCTTCAATTTCGACACTCTCGCCACCCAGGTTTTCACGCTCGCCTCGCTCTACCGCTACGAGGAGGCTGGGCTTTCGGCGCTTACTATCGTGGTGGTCAGCCTCGCGCCGGTGCTCTTGCTCCACGGCGTTATCGCCAAGAGCAGGCCCGGCGCCTCCCCACAGCGGCGAGGCGCCGCTCAAACGGACCCCGAATGGGCGTTGCGGATCTCATGATAACCCAAGAGAATGTGGGGGTTGGGCTCGCGCTCTCCGAGCGACCAGGCTAAAAGAAGCCGCAGTTTTCAGCGATTTGAAGGGACGCAGGCTCAAGGTTCATGAGCCCCGCGCAAGAACGGGTGGAAAGGTCGGCATGAAGCCCTGCCAACTTTCGTGGAAATGGCTTCTCCTTGGCCTCGTTGTGCTCCTCCTCGTCGGCCTCGCGGTCCTACCCCGCCAGTTCGGCACGTCATCGGAGCTTCGCGACCGGGTTGCGGCAGAGCTGTCGGCATGGACCGGCGGCACTGTCACGCTAACCGAGCCTGTTGACGTACGTTATTACCCACCACTGTCGATGCGGGCCGGCTTCGTGCTCAGCAATGCGACTAGGCTTCCCCTGGTCCAATCAATCGACGCCCGGGACATCAAGATCTCGTTCAGCCTGCCTGATCTCTTGCTGGGACGACTCAAGATCGACGCGGTTCGCCTCAGCCGCCCGAAGATCGTGCTTAAAGATACGACCGCCACCCCGCCGTCGCCCGATCAAACGCCTGAGGCGCTCGTCACCGACCTTCTTGCGGACTCGCCGATCGGCGTTATCGACCTTGGTCGCGGCACCATCGTCACGGCATCAGGTCAGCGCTTGGCAAGCCATCTCGATGCGCGGCTCGAGGCGAATGGCGGCGGCGCGTTGTCCGTACTCGGCGCGTTCGATTTCCGCAACGAAGTCGTCCGTTTCGCCGCCACTAACGGCGAGACGACCGAGACCGAGGAAGGCGCGACCGCGCCGATCACGGTGAGGGTCACGTCCGCGCCCGTCACTGCGAAACTTTCTGGTACTGCGCGGTTCGGGGAGTCCCTCGGGTTCGACGGCGATATGCAGGCGGAGATGGACGATGTGCGACGTTTTCTCAACTGGGTCGGCATGAAACTGCCGGAGGGCGAGAGCCTCAAGCACCTCACCGCCTCCGGCACGGTACATTGGAACGGTGCAACACTCCTGTTCGACGATGGTTCGTTTGCACTGGACGGCAACGCGGCCGACGGGCTCCTTGCCGTGACCGTCGGGGACCGGCCGAGGGTCGAAGGCACGCTCGCGTTCGAACGCCTCGATCTCAATCCATACCTCGGGGTCGGTGCGGCAGAGAGCGCGACCACCAAGGGCGCGCCTTTCGACTGGGCGCTGCTCAAATATCTCGATGCCGACTTGAGGATTTCCGCCGCCGAGATCGCCGCCTCTGACATGAAGCTCGGACGCGGCGGATTCACGATCACAGCCAAGGACGGAGCCATATCGAGCGAGGTCGGCGAGCTCCAGCTGTGCGGCGGTGAAGCGGGCGGCCGGGCCGGGCTCAATCTCTCAACCGCACGGACCAGGGCTTCGCTCATCGGGAGTTTCAATGATGTGAACCTCGAAACCTGCCTCCAGCCGCTCGGCCTCGAAGTCCCGCTCAAAGGCGTGGGCAGCCTGAGGATCGATGTCTCGACTGGCGGCAAGACTTGGGAGGAGCTCATCCGCGGGTTGGCTGGCGGGTTCCAGGTGACGGCCGAGAACGGCGCCGTGCCGATCAATTTTCCCCAACTTTTGGCCGCCGGTGTGCCGCCCGGGGAGAGCAGCTGGAGTCATGACACGGTAACCCCATTCGAGACCCTGGAGGCCGACTGCCGCCTCTCTGCGGGCCATATTTGGTGCCAATCGTTCAACATGCAGACGAGGTCCGGTCTGATTTCCGGATCGGGCGGCGTCGACGTCGGGCGACAAACTCTTGATTGGGACTTCTTGATCGCGAATCCTGTGGCCCCATTGAACGCGTCGCAGCTCGTGATGGAGACCCCACCCCGGGTGACCATTCGGGGCTCGCTGGCGCAACCCCTGATCCAACGCGCCAATCGCCCGACGCTTGGAGACGGCTCGACGCAGACAAACCCTGAGAGTACCCAGGTCTCACCGCGTTAGATTTTCACGAAATGGATTTGAGACGTACGCCCGTGCCTAGGCAACGCCATAGACAAATTTCCACTGACAGCGCGTCTCGACGCGCCAGGGCTTTAGGCTGGTTCGGCCTGGCGCTCGCGGCTTGCATGGCTCTCATCGCGTTTTGCGCCGACACCGATCCGGCGAGCGCCGCCGACAGCACCACGTTGAACGTCGCTACGTGGGGCGGCGCCTACGGCCAATCGCAAGAGATCGCGTTCTTCGAACCGTTCGCCAAAGAGACCGGCACCGTCATTGCCACGGAGATTTATGATGGAAGCCTTAGCAAGCTGAAAGGCATGATGACCGAGGGCGCTGTACCTCTCGACGTCGTTGACGTGTCCGCAGGGACGCTCGGTACGCTATGTGACGATGGCTTGCTGGAGACCATCAAGACGTCGTCGCTTACCGCAGCGCCCGGCGCTCCAAGCGTCGAGGACGACTTTATCGACGGAGGGCTGTCGTCGTGCGGTGTGGCGAGTGTTGCTTGGTCGACGGCGATCGCCTTTGACCGTCAAGAGTTCAAGAAAGGCGAGCCGACCGAGATCAGCGCCCTGCTCGATACGGCGCGCTTCCCGGGCAAGCGCGCCCTGCAAAAGAGCCCGCGCTATACGCTAGAGCTCGCGCTTCTTGCGGACGGCGTGCCGTCGGAAAGTATCTACACGGAGCTTGGCACCGAGGCAGGTGCCGATCGGGCATTCGCAGCCCTCGACAAGATCAAGGACGATGTTCTGTTTTGGACGAACGCCGAGCAGCCAATCACGTGGCTGCTCGAGGAAAAGGCGTCGATGGTCGCAGGGTATAGTGGCCGCATCTTCCGAGCCGCCGTGGGCGATCAGAACCGCATTGGCGTCCTGTGGGATGGCCAGATCTATGACGTCGATGCTTGGGCCATCCCTAAGGCCGCGAAAAACAAAGAAGAAGCGATGCGTTTCATCAGCTTCGCCACCGATCCGGCGCGGCTGGCAGCGCAGGCGCAACTCATCGCCTACGGGCCGATGCGCAAATCGGCCGTGCAGTTGGTCGGCAAACATCCGATCATCGATGTGGAGATGCAGGCGTTCCTGCCGACCGCACCCGAAAATTTCAAGAAAGCACTCAAATACGACGACGCCTGGTGGAACGAGCACGGCGCTGCGCTGACGAAGCGCTTCGACGAATGGGCTGCGGGGGTTGAGGCGGCGGCGGCTGCCAAAGAGGCTGAGCGTAAGGCGAAGGAGAAAGAAAAAGAGGAGCCGGCGAGCAAAGCCGCGCCCTAACCGCCTCGTATCAGCGAACTATCAGCAGCTTCGATTCTCAACCACGACCGCACAAGAAAGTGCGCGTAAGCCGCAACTCCTGTTTGCCATAACTGTCGTCTTCATGTCATGCTGACAGTTGGAGCGAGTCTTCGTGGGGTAGCGCCCTAGAGACATCCCTCTACACAGGATGCACGACCACATTCCAAGCACTGCCGGGGCGGGGCCGGCAGTGCACTTTGGTGTCTCCTCTAGAAGGTTCGGTAGAGCCCAATCGACACGTAGCCGCTTGGGTCGTCTTCGAGATAGTTGCCGGTGAACCCGCCGGACACCGTAATCTCGATGGCGCGAAGGTTGATGCGGACAAAGCCGCCACCGCGACCAGCATCATACTCCTCATTGCCGAGCGCGCCGCCTTCGAGGCCGAGTGAGAGCTTCGGACACGCGCGAAAGCCAAGCCGCGCGAGACTGAAATATTCCTGGAACGCGGTGCCGTATGACGCATCGACAGAGAGGAACCAGCGCGGCGCGATGTCGTACCAGGTTTCGGCTAGGAGCCTGAACCCAAGCTCCGTCCCCTGCACGCTGTTGTTTGGATCGCGCGGCACAATGCGCTGATCTTCGACTTCGATTCCACCGAACAGTTTGACGATGACCGAGCCGGGGTGGAATTGATAACCGATCAGCGCCGCGCCAAAGCCGACTTGGCCGTCGAATTGCGTCGCCAGATAGTCGCTGCCATCGAACAACGTACCGTCATAGTGATAGCGGCCATAGGCCCCAACCGCACGGAGCCGCAGGCCAGGATCGTACACTCCCTTGCCGAAGGCATAGCCGCCGCCCACATAGCCGCTTGTGTAGTTGTCGCTGGTCTCAAGCCCTGAGAACCACTCGGTGTGGGGCGCGTCGGGCCCGGCGCGCGCGGCGCTTCCCACGAGGGAGAGCAAGAGCGCAGCCAAACACACCGCTCCGCCGTCACGAAGCGGCTGTGGTACCCTTGGTTTGCTGCCTCCCCACACGTCGAACGCCTGGTCCTGCATCGACTGACGTGCATCCTACGCGGGAGGTCTCTGGGATCATCGCAACCAGGTTGCGCGCAACCCGATACAACTCAACTTATGGTTGGTGAATCCGTGATTTGTTCCCCACAAACGCCCCGCAAATGAGATCGGACCGCTTCGAAACTTGGCTCAAGGTCGATGCCAAGGGCCTCTATTGCCGCCCCGGCGGATTCCATATCGACCCGCATGCCGCGGTACGGCGCGCCGTGATTACCCACGGCCATTCCGACCACGCCCGTGCGGGCCACGGCGCGGCGCTCGCCACGAAGGAGACTCAAGCCATCATGCGGGCCCGGCTGGGCGACGGCGCTCCCCGGCGCCCGCAAGACGTTGCTTACGGAGAGCCGGTGACAGTCGGCGACGTCACGGTGACCCTCTACCCGGCCGGCCATGTGCTCGGCAGCGCGCAAGTCCTGATCGAATACCAGGGCATGCGAGCGGTGATTTCGGGCGACTACAAGCGGAGCGCCGATCCCACTTGCGCGTCCTTCGAGCTCGTCCCTTGCGACCTCTTCGTCACCGAGGCGACGTTCGCCCTTCCTGTCTTTCAACATGGCGACGCAAGCGCGGAGGTGGCGAAGCTTCTCAAGTCGGTCGGTCAGTTCCCCGAGCGCGCGCACGTGGTGGGGGCCTATGGACTTGGCAAGACGCAGCGCGTGATCGCGCTGTTGCGCCAGGCGGGCTATGACGAGCCAATCTATGTGCACGGCGCACTGCAAGCTTGCTGCGATCTCTACCAATCCTTCGGAGTCCCACTCGGTGAACTTCGTCCCGCGACCGGCGCCAAACGCGACGATCTCAAGGGCGCCATCGTGCTTGCGCCGCCGTCGGCCATCGCCGACCGCTGGTCACGCCGGATGCCAGATCCCGTCACCTCGTTCGCGTCAGGCTGGATGCGCGTGCGCGCGCGGGCGCGTCAGCAGGGGGTGGAACTGCCGCTCGTCATCTCCGACCATGCCGACTGGCGCGAGCTGACCGAGACCATCGCCGAAACGGGCGCGGAGGAAATCTGGGTCACGCATGGGCGCGAGGATGCGCTCCTTCATCACATTGCGCAGACGGGACGCCGGGGCCGAGCGCTTTCGCTGATTGGCCGTGAGGATGAGGACCAGTGAGAGCCTTCGCAGAGCTCCTGGACCGGCTGTCCTACACGCCCTCGCGCAACGATAAGCTGCGTCTGCTCGCGGACTATTTCGCCACGACGCCCGATCCCGACCGGGGCTATGCGCTCGCGGCGCTCACCGACGGCCTGTTCTTCCGGCTACCATTCCGGCGCATCCTCCGAGATGCTCGAGACGCGGGTGGATCCCGTTCTGTTCAATCTCTCGCGGGACTACGTGGGCGTGCAGCCCGGGATATCGCCTTGTTGTGACAGCGGCAGAAACCCAGCCAAGGACACCCGTCTTGCCGCCGTCGTCGAGGCGGTGCAGACCGCTGCTCCGACAGAGATGCCTGCCCTGCTCGCCTCTTGGCTCGATAAGCTCGACGCGACAGGCCGTTGGGCCCTGCTGAAGCTTCTCACAGGCGCGCTTGGGGTCGGGGTGTCGGCCCGACTTGCGAAGACGGCGCTTGCCGAGTGGTCGGGCCAACCGCTCGCCGACATCGAAGAGGTGTGGCACGGGCTCAAGCCGCCCTACCCAGAGTTGTTCGCCTGGCTCGAAGGCAGGGGGCGACGACCTGACACGAAAGGCGCCGCCGTGTTCCAGCCCGTTGATGCTGTCCCACCCCATCGAGGACCGGGAGCTTGAGGAACCATCACTCCCAGCGAGTTCGTCGCCGAATGGAAATGGGACGGCATCCGCGTGCAGGCGGCGCATCAAGGCGGCGAAAAGCGGCTGTTTTCGCGCACCGGCGACGATATCTCGGGCGCGTTTCCCGATGTGGTCGAGCATTGCCGGAAGGCGTCGTGCTCGACGGCGAGCTTCTCGTCATGCGTGGCGACGCGGTGGCACCATTCAACGGCTTGCAACAACGGCTCAACCGCAAGACGGTGACCGCGGCCATACTCAAGTCGCATCCCGCTTGCATATCCGGCTGTACGACCTGTTGTTCGAAGGCGACGAGGATTTGCGAGCCCTGCCGGCAGCGAACGTCAATGCGACTCGAGGCTTGGCACGCCAGGCATGCGCCGCGGCAGCCGCGGCAATGTCAACATTATCGACTTCAGCTCTATCGCCGAGCTGGAGGCGCTGTGGGCGGGAGCGCGAGAGACCGGCATCGAAGGCTTGATGTTGAAGCGACGCGGTAGCCCTATCTCGCCGGCCAGCCGAAGGGCCATTGGTATAAGTGGAAGCGCGCCGCTACACGTTGACGCCGTGCTAATGTACGCCCAGCGCGGCAGTGGCAAGCGCTCATCCTATTATTCGGACTACACGTTCGGTGCCTGGCGTAACGGCAGGAAGGCACTGCTGAGCTGGTGCCGGTCGGCCAAATCCTATTTCCGGCTTCACCGACGAGAACTGCGGCAACTCGACAGCAGTACGGTGCACGGTGGATAGCTTCGGACCCGTACGCCAAGTGGCACCGAAACTCGTGTTCGAAGTTGCGTTCGATTCCGTGCACCGCTCCACCCGGCACAAATCGGGCGTCGCCATGCGCTTTCCCCGCATCAATCGCATTCGCTGGGACAAGCCAGCAAACGAGGCTGACCGCCTCGAGACGCTGCAAGCGCTGATCGTGGACTAGGTCTTGGCTGCCTTCTGGCCGCCATTCTTGAGGATGTGATCGAGGTGGCCGATAGTGCTGCATCAACCAGACAACGAGGAGATGTCCGATGAGAATGCTGCTTCACGCGAGGTTTCCGGCCGAGCCGTTCAACACGCTGGCCCGCAAGGGCGAGGCGGGCAAAATCCTGCAGCGCATCGTCGAGGACCTGAAGCCTGAGGCAGCCTACTTTACCGAGGAGCAGGGCCAGCGCTCCGCGCTTCTCGTTGTCGATCTGTCGTCTTCGTCGGACGTTCCCCGGTTCGCCGAGCCGTTCTTTCTCTCGTTCAACGCCGATTGCCACTTCAAGGTGGTGATGACACCGGCAGATTTGCAGGCGGCAAATCTCGACGCACTCGGCAAGAAATGGGGCTGACTCTCGCTATTGCGTAAACACGAGAACGACATAGGCCAAGAACAGAACGAGATGGACCAAGCCCAGCAGGATGTTGGTGGGCGCGCCTGAGAACGTCATGTGGCTGACGAACAAGGTCACTGCCAGGAGGGTGATCTCGAGGCTATTGAGGCCAAGCTCGAGCGGCGCGCCGGTCATGACGCTGATGGCAAGAACCACAGGCACGGTGAGGCCAATTGTCGACAGCGCCGAGCCGAGGCTGAGATTAACGGCGCGTTGAAGCTGGTCGCGGGCGGCCGCCTGGACCGCGGCCGTCCATTCCGGCGAAAGAATGAGGACGGCGATCAAGATGCCGCCGAGCGCGATCGGCAGACCCATTTGATCGATGCCATAGTCGAGCAGCTTGGCGAGCGGCTTCGACAGCAAGACGACAGGCAACAAGGTCGCAATCAGCATGACCGCGTGGTATGGCGCCGAGTAGATCGGCCCATGGGAATGCGGCGCAGGACTTGCCGGCTCGGCGCGCTTAGACTTCCCGCGCTCTTTCGGCTGGATAAAGAAGGAGCGATGCCTCGTCGTCTGGATGGTCAGGAAGGCCGCATAGAGGAGCGCGGTCAGCGCACCAAAAATCACCGCTTGCTGGGTCGTGAAAGTGGGGCTGTCAGTCGACTGGGTGAAAGTCGGCACCACAAGAGCGATGATCGCGAGTGGCGTGATCACAGCAAGATACGCGAGCGCGCCTTGCAGATTGTACTGTTGTTGGATGTGGCGTATGCCGCCGATCGCCAGCACCGTCCCGACCATGCCGTTGAGCACGATCATGAGGATCGCGAACATGGTCTCGCGCGGCAAGGTGGGGTTGGGTGAGCCGCCCAGCATCACCGTGGCGAGGATCGTCACCTCGATGCTGATCACGGACACGGTCAGGATCAGCGTGCCGTAAGGTTCGCCCAGAAGCTCGGCGAGCGCGTCGGCGTGGCGCACAACGCCGAAAGCGCACCAGACCATCACCCCGAACAACCAGGCGAACAGCAGGACAAGCTGCGGGACGCTGCTGAAATCGGCGACCCATTCTTTGCCAACCGTGAAGAAGATCACCGTGGTGACAACGCCGGCGATCAGCGCGATCTCGGCGCGGAGGCGCTGAACGAAGCCGGCAGGCTTGTGCGTATGAATGCTCTTGACCGTGCTAGTCGCTTTGGCCTTGGCCGGCGAAGCCTTGGTCACTCTTTTTGCGGCCTTCTGCATGGCAGAGCGTTCTCGCGGCGTTGGAACAGCGGGTCATTTCTCAATGCCACGTTGGAAGGCGATCAGGAACCCTTCGCGGCTCGTTGTCCCACAAAGATGGGTATTTCGGGCGCGCTAGCGATCGTAGCGGTAGAGGCCGTAGAAGCCCGTCGGGTCGAGAAAGAGCTGGCTCGCCTCTGAGAATCCAGCTTCACGCCCGAGCGTTATCCATGTCGCTGCCGTCTCAGGCAGGTCGCAGGTCGTCACGTGATGGTCGATCTCACTCCACTCCTCGGGCGTGAGATAGGACCATAGCGGTCTGTTCACCTGCCTGAAGCGGGCGAGATAGGTGTCGCGGTCCTCACCGTCAGCCATGGTCGGCTCATAGATCATCAAAAACTCAGCGGTCGAGCCATGAATGGATTCGAGCAGCTTGCGCTTGCCGTCGGTGGGCAGATGGTGGATCGACAGGCTGCACCAGGAGACGTCAGACGGCAGATGGCGCTTGGTCAGCGCCTCGACAAAATCGCAACAGTCGAGCTCGACCTTGAACGGCGCGCCGGCCAAGTTCTTAGCGGCCAGCTCAAGCGCGGGCTCCGCCAGATCGATGCCTTGGTAGCGAACGGCCTTGGTACCGGTAAGCGTGCGTTTCATTTGACCTGCGTCGCCGCAGGCGATGTCGAGAAAAGCAAACGGCTCGGCTAGGTTCGCAAGCGCGTCGTGAAGGATCGCGCTTGTCGCCTTATGTGACAAGGAATCGTGGTCGACCACCTTCTGATAGGTGACCCATTGCTTCTGGAACTGCTCAAGCGCCGCCTCGTCGTCGACAGATTGGCTTGGATGAAGGTGATGAATGTGGATGCTCATGCACGCGACCGCTCTTTCCGCTTCATTGATGCGGCCTTAGCGCGCCGCAGGTTGTCATTCGGTTCGCGGTGACGCGCCGATGCAGACTCAGAACTTCCACTCGGGTTCGTGGATGATGTCGTGAAACGCCTTATAGATCGCCCCGCCCCAACCCTCGCGGATCGCCTGGAGGTAAGGATCGTCGTCTTCGAGCCTGACATGAAAGCCCGGCTTCAGGGTGTCGCGGCGGTAGATCATGACGTCGATCGGCGGTCCAACCGAAACGTTCGATCGCATGGTGGAGTCGAATGAGATCAGCGCGCACTTGGCTGCGTCGCCCAGACTTGTTTCGCGCTGGATGATGCGGTCGAGAATGGGTTTGCCATACTTGACCTCGCCGATCTGAAAATAAGTGGTATCGCCCATGGCCTCGATGAAATTTCCGGCGTCGTAGATCAGGAACAGACGCAACTGCCCGCCCTTCACTTGGCCTGCGAGGATGAACGAGGCGGTGAAATCCACGTCGCGCTGCTGGAGATAACCGGCGTCAGCCTGATGGACTTCGCGCAAGGCGTTGCCGATGATGCGCGCGGCGCCGAACATGGACCCGACTGCGAATAGATCCCTTTCAGGATCTTCGCTGTTAATCCACTCACCGATCATGCTGATTACGCCTTGCGTCAGCGACAGGTTGCCGGCGGTCAGCAGTGTAAAGAAGCGCTCACCCGGCTTCTCGAAGGTAAACATCTTGCGGAAGGTGGAAACGCGATCGATGCCGGCGTTCGTGCGCGAATCCGACGCAAGCACCACCCCCTCATCGAGCAGAATGCCGACGCAGTACGTCACGTCTTGTTCAAACCTCACTGGGTTTGTTGCTGGCCCGGGAAACTTACACCGACAGTCATGGTCTCGACGCCACCCCGGCGCGAACCCCCTTACCGGCCCTGCTTCGGCGTAGTCAAGGCCGACTGCGGTGCGGATGTAGGATTCGTCCGGGCAGGCACGATTGGTGGGATCGAACCCTACCCAGCCGAGAGAGTCAACGAGTGCCTCGCCCCAAGCGTGGCTCGCCGTATGCGCTTCATGGCCGAATCCATGAGTCAGGTAGCCGCTGACGTAGCGCGCGGGGATGCCGAGGACACGGCACACGGTACAGAAAATATGCGCGTGGTCCTGGCAGACGCCGGTGCCCTGCTCCAGAGCCTCGGCGCCGGTGGTGTGGACGTGGGTGTCCCCCGGGCTGTACTCAACCGTATCGGCGATGCCGAGCATGACCTCGTGCAAGGTTTCGATCAGGTCCTCTTTGGGCTTGGCCTTGAAGCGCCCGGCGAAATCGCGAATTGGACCCGTCGCCGCCGTGTAAGGCGTCTCGCGCAGATAGAGGCCGGCCGGGAGCTCGGACGACGCTGTCCCCACCACGCCGTTGGTGTCGCGGGTGCGCACCAACCCACACACCTTGATGTCGAGATGTTCGACGGGCTTTGGCACGGTCAAGGTGTGACAGAGATTGCCGTACTGGTCCTGCCATGGGGTCGTGACGGCACCGGGACAGGTCAGCGCCCAGTTCTCCACGGCCTGTGTACGACCAGACAGCGGTGTCATGCGCAAGTACTGCGTCGTGGCCAGCACCGGCTCGGAATACTCGTAGGAGGTGGCGTGCTCGACCCGGATCAGCATGGCTAAACCGCCTCCGCCATAGCCATCGGCCTCATCAGGAAATCTTCCTGCAGCTGAAGGCCGAGCTCGTTGTTGCGCATGATGAACTCGGTCAGGAACTCATGAAGACCTTCGCGAAATACCCTGTCGATCCGCCCGTAGCGCAGCATGGCGAAGGTCTGACCAGCGATGCGCCGGCATTCGAGTGGCTTCTTGCCGGCGAGCTCATCCAACGTCGCGACCACTTCGGTGTAGCAGTGATTGAGCGAGCGCGGCATGTCCTCGCGCAAGACAAGCAACTCGGCGATGCGCCAAGGATAGACGGTGTCATGGTAGACGCGGCGATAGGCCCGGAATGCGCCGACCGAGCGAAGCAATGCGCCCCATTGGTAGTAGTCGACGTAGCCGCCGACTTGCTCGCTGTCGGGAAGTAGCACGTGATATTTGACATCGAGGATGCGTGCAGTGTTGTCGGCGCGCTCGATAAAAGTTCCAAGCCGCAAGAAGCGAAAGCCGTCGTCGTGTAACATGGTGCCGAACACGACGCCTCGGAACAGATGACTGCGCTCCTTCACCCAATCGAAGAAGTCGCGATAGCCCCAGCGCATGAGACCGTCATAGTCGAGATTCTGCACTTGCAGCCAGGTGGCGTTGATGCTTTCCCACGCCTCGCTGGAGATGGCCGAGCGCTGCGCGCGGGCGTTCTCGCGGGCGTTCCTGATGAGCGAGCAGATCGAGCCAGCATTCTCCTGGTCGAGCGCCACGTAGCGGATGATGTTCTCGTGGCTCAAGGTGCCGTAGAGCTCGTCGAACCGCCCGTCGCCGGGGGCAATGGAAAGGATCGGCTCGAACTGGGTTTGCTTGTCGAGAGACGACGGCAAGAGCGACATGCGGAAGCTGACGTCGAGCATGCGCGCGGTGTTCTCCGCACGCTCCATATTGCGGGACATCCAGAACAGGTTCTCGGCGGTGCGGCTCAGCATGGTCAGCGCTCCAGCACCCAGGTGTCCTTGGTGCCGCCGCCCTGGCTCGAATTGACGACGAGGGACTTTTCGCGCAGCGCCACACGGGTTAGTCCGCCAGGGATCACGCTCGTCTCCCGGCCCGAGAGCACGAAGGGCCGCAAGTCCACGTGGCGCGGCACGATCTTGCCGTCGCGCAAGGTGGGCGCGGTGGACAGTGACAGGGTCGGCTGGGCGATATAGTTGTCCGGGTTCTGGAGAATGCGCGCCTTGAAGGCCTCGCGTTCCTCGGCGGTCGAGGCCGGTCCGATCAACATGCCGTAGCCGCCGGAACCCTGCACCTCCTTGACCACGAGACTATGAAGATTGGCGATTACATGCTGGCATTGCTTCGGGTCGCGCAGCATGTAGGTGTGCACGTTGTTCAGAATCGCATGCTCTCCGAGATAGAACTCGATCATGCGCGGCACATAGACGTACATGGCCTTGTCGTCGGCGACGCCGGTACCAAGCGCGTTGGCAAGCGCAACCCGGCCCGTGCGAACCGCCGACAGAATGCCGGGCACGGCCAGCATCGAGTCGGGACGGAAGGCGAGTGGATCCATGAAATCGTCGTCGATCCGGCGGTAGATCACGTCCACCTTGACCGGGCCCTCTGTGGTACGCATCCACACATCGCCATCGCGTACGAACAGATCGCCGCCCTCGACAAGCTCGATGCCCATTTGCTCGGCGAGAAACACATGCTCGAAATAGGCGCTGTTGTAGCGGCCCGGACTGAGCAGCACGACCACCGGGTCGTCGGCGCCGCTTGGTGCAACAGCGCGCAGGTTCTCTAGGAGTCGCTCGGCATAATTGCCAACCGGCGAGACCGACTGACCATCGAAGGCGTCGGGAAACAGCCGCATCATGATCTCGCGGTTCTCGAGCAAGTAGGACACACCCGACGGCGTTCGCATGTTGTCCTCGAGCACGAAGAAGTCGCGTTCGCCGGTGCGGATCAGATCGATGCCCGCGACATGGGCGTAGACATCGTTGGGCAGATCGACGCCGCACATCTCGGGTCTGAAGGCGGAGTTCAGCAGAACGAGTTCCGGCGGAATGAGCCCGGCCTTCAAGATCTCCTGGTCGTGATAGATGTCGTGGAGGAAGACGTTGATGGCTTTGACCCGCTGGAGGCAGCCGCGTTCGACGAGATCCCATTCGGAGCGGTCGAGAATGCGGGGAATCAGGTCGAAGGGAATCAGCCGCTCGGTTGAACCGCCTTCGGCGTACACGGCGAAGGTGATGCCGAGACGCCGGAACAACTCGTCGGCGGCGTTCTGCTTGGTAACGAGCGAGTCGATGGAAAGGTTGTCGAGGAGGTCGGCAAGCGCGGCATAAGCCGGGCGCACGGTGCCGTCCGGTCCGCGCATCTCATTGAAAAACTTATCGTAATAATGATCGGCGGGCTGCTCTGCCTGTGCCTCGGCCGTCAATGTGTCTGTGTCTTGCGGCAAGCCGCCCGTCCTGGTTAAGCGCTCCTGGTCGCCCTCTCGTCCAGCGTTTCGTCCCATTGTTATTTTTGCGGCATCATAGTCCGATGCCGCTGAGTTAGGCAACTCTGGCCCCTTGAGGTTGAGTTTCGAGGCTCTGCTGGCCTTCGTTCTAGGCGTTGCCGACGCTCGACCGCCGCAGCAAGCGCCACAGCAGAACTGCGATCCCGATGGCGAGCAGCCCGGCAATCCCCCCGGCGAGGATCGGCATCCACGGCTTGCGCTCTTCAAGCGCCTCGGCCCGGTCGATTTCAGCAATGAGGACCCAGGGCTGCCCACCGAAATTGATCGGCGCGTAAACCGAGAGCACGGGAACACCGCGATAGTCCGACACAAGATGCGCGCCGCTCTTGCCCTCGATGCCGTCACGAACCGAGAGACTATCGACCTTGGTCTCAAGCAAAGTCGGTGTGGTGATGAAGCGGGATTGGCTGCGCATGAGACCATCCGGACCGACAACATAGGTTTCGCCGGTGGCGCCCATGCCAGCTGTGAAATGCATGAGCTCGTTCAGCGGCTCGGCCGGGATCTGCACGGCGAACACACCGATCACATTGCCGTCCTTGATGATGGCATGGCCGGCGAAGGCCGCAGGCTCACCGTTGCTCGGCGCATAGCGGGCGAAGTCGGAGAAATCGACCACGGCCGAGGGATTGATGATCGCCCGGCGAAACACCTCGGCGAGCGGGCTCGTGCGGTACGGCCCAGTCTTGAGACTGGTGGCGAAGTCGATCTCCTTGGCGATTGAGTAAATGATGTCGCCCCGCGGATTGATGAGGAACGCGTCGTGATAGCCGAAATGCTCGCGGAAGCGCTTGGCCCAGACGTGGAAGTCCTTGTGATAGAGGCTGTAGTAGGAGTTGTCCCCGGCGTCATCGAGCTTGTCCTTCTCGCCGGGCGGCGCCGGATTCTGGTCGATATAGAGCTGCGGCAGCACCTTCCTCGCGTCGGGCCCATAGGTCGTCCAGGCAAAATTCAGCTTCTCCATGGCCTCGACAACGTGCGGGTTTTCACTCGCGGCGCGCACATCAGAGGCCATCGAGGCGAGATAGTCCTCGAGAGCGGCTTGGCGCAAATTGTGGAACAGCCGTAAGCGATTGAACGCCTGCGACAATGCTTGCGCCTGCTCATGCCGCTCGACCAAGGCGGCAATGGCAAACCCGGCGGCCAATCCCGCCGCCAGTAGCAGCACCACGCCCAAGACCCGTTTCGCCATCGTCGCCGGTCCTAGGTTTGGCCGCGCGGGGCGGGCTTCCGGCGTCCCGCCGCCTCTTGGTGCCGCTCGGCGCGCTCCAACTGAACCTCACGATCCTTGATCGCATCCTCGACAGAGTCATAGGCGAAGTTGAACAGCGTGAATTCCGCGGCGTTGACGCGGCCACGCTCACTCGCTCGCACGATACGCCCGACGAACTCTGCAAGCTTGGCATTGCACTCGTCGAGCTCAGTGAAGCTCGAAGCCACGCGGGCGCGTTTGCCCAGCGCGATCAGCTCGCTGTTGTAGCCGTCCATGACTTTCTTGCGACGCCGGGTGGCGAACTGAAAATAAGCAGACGTAAGCACCACAACCAGCGAGACCATGAGCGCGAGGGCCTCGGCGTTCTCCTGGATGAAGGACGGCTTGTCGCGGTCCCAGAATGCGCGCACCCCGGCATGGACCGGAACCAGTGTCTGCCCATCGGGATCGGGTGCGGTAATCGAACCAGCTAGCGGCACGATCTCCATGAGCTCGCGGCGATGTTCGAACAGAACCGAGGTGATCTTGGCGATCACGTCGGCGGGGACACCTTCCCGAGCGAGTAGCAATTGCCGTACCGACACGGTGGGTTCGTCGCTGACGGGTATTGCGGGGCGGCCGTTGTAGGAGCCTTGCGGGATGGTGCCAATCTCAAGCGCCGGATGGCGGAGCTGGAGCGCCGCGGCCTGCGGGATGGGAATGACCTTGCCGTTGACCTGGCGGATCAAGCGCAGGATCGAGGTATCGCCGGGCGCGCGGACGCGGAACAGCGCGTCGACGTCACCGTTGATGAGCAGCCAGTCGGTGGTGCGCTCGGTTCCAGTCAGCGCGGCCAAGCTTTCGCGGGTCAGAGCGAAATAGTTGGCGAGGAACCAGAACGCTTCGAATTCGCCGCTCTGTTCCGGCGGCAAGGCGATGCGCTTGCCTTGAAGATCGGAGATGGTTTGGATGCCGCTATCACCGCGGACGACGATCTGAAACGTATCGGGATAGAGCCCGGCGACAAGCCTCGCGGCGTTGCCGGTGGCCTGGTCCGCTTGCACCGTGGCCAGTTGGACGGCGCCGTCGTCCAGCAGCCGCGCATTGTGCAGCGATCCCCGGGTCTCGAACACTTCAAGCTTGATCTCGGGGTAGTGGCGGCCAACGACTTGGCGGATGGCATCGGCGATCTGATAAGCCTGACCTGACCGCTGACCGCCCGCCACCAGCAGCGTGTACTCGCGGGCAGACTGCCAGTACCAAAGGCCTAAGAGCCCCAGGCCAAGCAGGGCAAGCATCAAAGCGACAAACCTACGCGTGCCCACGACCACCCTCTCCCACTGGGCTCTAAACGCCTCGCTAGGGAGCTTTTCCCCAAGAGACACCTCGACTTAGACAATAGCAGAAGGCGTCGAGCCGAATCGACTATCGCGCGCGTTCGTAAATTTGCGGAGTTTCCGCGCCTATTCGGCGGGGGTCGTCTTGGGGCTCTGGTGCGCCTTGGGCGTGGGCGCGAACTTCCGCACCACGACATAGAAGATCGGCGTGAAGATCAGGCCGAAGAAGGTGACGCCGATCATGCCGAAGAACACCGCCGTGCCGAGTGACTGGCGCATCTCGGCGCCGGCGCCGGTGGCGATGACGAGCGGCAGCACGCCGAGGATGAAGGCGAACGACGTCATGAGGATCGGACGGAGCCGCACGCGGCCGGCCTCCGTCGCGGCCTGGAAACGGTCCTCGCCATGCTCCTCGTTTTGGCGCGCAAACTCGACGATCAAAATTGCGTTCTTGGCCGCGAGACCGATCAGCACGACGAAGCCGATCTGTCCCAGGATGTTCACGTCCATGCCGCGCAGCATGAGGCCGGTGACCGCGGCGAGCAGACACATAGGCACGATGAGCACGACGGCGAGTGGCAACCCCCAACTCTCATATTGCGCAGCGAGCAGCAGGAACACGAAGATCACTGATGCGCCGAACACAAAGATCGCCGTGTTGCCGGCTTGAATCTCCTGATAGGCAAGCTCGGTCCATTGATAGGCATAGCCTTCCGGCAGCGTCTGTTGGGCCAGCTTCTCCATGACTTCCAAACCATAGCCGGACGAATAGCCGGGCTTGGTCGAGCCTTGCACGGCGGCGGAGGGGAACAAGTTGAAGTGCTCGACGCGGTAAGGGCCGGTGATGTTGCGGAACGAGGCGACCGAGCCGAGCGGAACCATCTCACCTTTGGCGTTACGCGTCTTCAGTTGCGAGATCGCATGCAAGTCTTGGCGGAACTGGCCGTCGGCTTGCGCCGTGACCCGGTAGGTGCGGCCAAGGAAATTGAAGTCGTTGACGTATTGGGAGCCGAGATAGACCTCGAGCGTCTGGAAGATGTCGTCCGCGGTGACGCCGAGCATCTCGGCTCGTACGCGGTCGATGTCGGCATAGACCTTGGGCGTGCGCGTGTTGAACGTGGTGAATACGCCGGCGAGTCCTGGCTGCTGGTTGGCCGCACCCACCAATGACTGTGCGACGGCCTCAAGCTGTGACAGTTCGGCGCCCTTCGTGTCTTGCACCTGCATCTTGAAGCCGCCCGTCGTGCCGATACCGCGAACCGGCGGCGGTGACACACTAATGACGAAGCCCTCTTGAATCGCAGCGAATTTCTGGTTGAGCGTTGCGCTCAGCGCCTGCGCGCTCTGACCTTTTTTGGCGCGCTCCTTGAAGGGATCAAGCGGCGTGAACACCACGGCCGAGTTGGGCGCCGTGGTGAAGGTCGCGCCATCGAGGCCGACGATGGGAACGGCATGGGCGATGCCCGGCGTATCCAGCACGATCTGGGTGACCTTGCGCGCGACCTCGTCGGTGCGGGACAGCGATGACCCGGGCGGCAACTGAATGATGTTGATGAGATAGCCGAGATCTTGGCTCGGGATGAAGCCGGTGGGCGCTGCGCGGAACTGGAAGACCGTCAGACCGATCAATCCCGCATAGACCAAGAGCATGATGGTCGACATGCGGATCAGCCGCGAGGTGAGCGCCCCGTAGCGGAACGAGACCCACTCGAAGCCTCGGTTGAAGCCGTGGAAGAATCGGCCGATCCCTCGCGAAATCATGGTCTTGCGCTGATCGTAGGGCTCATGCGGCTTGAACAGCAGGGCGCAGAGCGCAGGGCTCAAGGTCAGCGACACGATGAGCGAGATGACGGTCGCCGTGGCGATGGTCACCGCGAACTGACGGAAGAATTGACCGAGAATGCCGCTCAAGAACACAGTCGGGATGAACACCGCAGACAGCACCAGAGTCATGGCGATCAGCGCCGTGCCGACCTCGTCCATGGTGCGATAGGCCGCCTCGCGCGGCGACAGACCCTCGCGAATGTTGCGTTCGACGTTCTCCACCACGACGATGGCATCGTCGACCACGATGCCGATGGCGAGCACGAGGCCGAACAGTGACAGATTATTGAGCGAATAGCCGACCGCGGCGAGGACGGCGAAGGTGCCGATCAGCGACACGGGGATCGCCACGATGGGCACGAGCGATGCGCGCCAGGTCTGGAGGAAGACGATGATCACCACGATCACGAGGAGCACCGCCTCGAACATGGTCGAGATCACCGCTTCGACCGACTCGGAGATGAAGACCGTAGGGTTGTAGACGATGTCGTAGCGGAGACCGGCCGGAAACGACTTGGACAGCTGCTCCATCGCAGCCTCGACCTGGCCCGCGGTCTCAAGAGCGTTGGAGCCCGGACGCTGGAAAATGCCCATGGGAATGGCCACCCGCTCGTCGAGATACCCACTCCGGTTGTAGTCGGCCGCGCCGAGCTCGACGCGGGCAATATCGCGGACCCGTACAACGCGACCGTCGTCATCCGACTTCACGATGATGTTGCCGAAAGCTTCCGGCGTGGTTAGACGCCCTTGGGTTTCGACGTTGAGTTGGAAGGCGCCGGGCTGCGGCACAGGGGGCTGGTTGATCACGCCGGCCGCGACCTGCACGTTCTGCCCGCGCAGCGCGGCGATCACGTCTCCCGCCGTCAGGTTGCGCACCGCCAGCTTGTCGGGATCGAGCCAGACACGCATGGAGTAGTCGCGTGCGCCGAAAATGGTGACGTTGCCGACACCGTCGATGCGCGCGAGCACATCTTTCACGTGCAGCGTTGCGTAGTTGGAGATGTAGAGCAGGTCTCTTGTGTCGTCCGGCGAGCTCAGATGGATCACCATCATGAGGTCGGGAGATTGCTTGTTCACCTGGACGCCGATCGCCCTCACCTCCTCCGGCAGGCGCGGCAACGCCGTCGACACGCGGTTCTGCACCAGCACCTGCGCTGTATCGAGATCGGTGCCGAGCTTGAAGGTCACGGAAAGCGACATCGAGCCGTCGCTGGTCGACTGCGACGTCATATAGATCATGTCATCGACGCCGTTGACTTCCTGCTCGATCGGCGTGGCGACGGTCTTGGCGACGATATCGGCGGATGCGCCCGGATATTGCGCCGTGACCGAGATCGAGGGCGGCGCGATCTCCGGATACTGGGCGACGGGCAAGCTGAAATAGGCCACCCCGCCGATCAGCGTGATGATGATCGAGATGACTGCCGCGAAGATCGGCCGATCAATAAAGAAGTGCGAGAGGTTCATGAGCGGGCTGCCTCTTGCCCGTCACTGCTGGCTTGCCGGCACGGTGGCCGGCGGCTCGATCTTGCCCTGCTCCGGCGTTACCTTCTGCCCGGGGCGTGCGCGCAGCAGACCATTGATGATGACTTCGTCGTCCGCCGTGATGCCGCTGCGGATGATGCGCAAGCCATCGTCGGTCACCGAGCCGAGCTCGACCGGCTTCGGCACCACCGTTCCGTCCTCCGACACGGTGAACAGCAATTTCACCGATTGGTCGGTGACCACGGCCGCGTCTGGCACGAGGATGGTCGGCTTCTCTTGCGACATGGGCACGCGCACGCGGCCGAACTGACCCGGCGTGATGAACAGGTCGGGGTTGGGGAAGGCGGCGCGGACGCGAATCGTGCCCGACGACCGGTCATACTGGTTGTCGACGAAATCGATCGTGCCTTTGAGCGGCCAGTCGGTCTCGTCCATTAGCTGGCCCTCGACCTGCACCCGATTGCTGCGCGCCGACTCGACCTCACCTTTCTGGATCAGGCGCTTGTAGGTCATGCCGTCGCCTTCGCTCACGTTGAACATGAGCCAGATGGGGTCGAGGGAGACGATCGTCGTTAGGAGCGTGGAGCCGCCGGCGCCACCCATCACCAGATTGCCGATGCTGACCTCGTGGCGTCCGACGCGGCCGGACACCGGGGCAAGCACATGCGTATAGTCCAGATTGAGCTGAGCCTGGTTGACGGCGGCAATGGCGTTATCGCGTTCGGCGGTGGCGCTTTGCACCTCGGCGGCGCGCTCGTCATAGGTCTGTTGCGACGCGTAGTCGTTTTTACGAAGCTGCGCGGTGCGCTCGAGCTGAACCTTCGCGAGTTGGAGTTGCGCTTCGCTCTGCGCGAGTTGCGCTTTTGCCGAGTCAAGTGCGATCTCGAACGGTCGCGGCTCGATGACGAAGAGGAGGTCCCCTTTCTTCACGAGCTGGCCGTCGGTGAAGTTGACAGACTCCAGATAGCCGCTCACGCGAGCGCGAATCTCGACGGACTCCTGCGCCTCGAATTGACCGGTGAAATCGCGCCACTCCCTCAGGGTTTCGACCAAAGGCTTGGCTACCGTGACTGCCGGAGCAGGAGGAGTGGCTTGAGTTGCCGGCTGGCCACTTTGCGGCACCACCATGTAGCGATAGGCAAGCGCCGCAACGGCAATTACGGCAATCACGATCAGCAGGATGCGGCCGCCCCGTTGCGTGGGCGCCGTGGTAAGCGGGGCCTCCGGCTTCGTCTTGGACTCGGCTGGGGATTTGGCCTCGTCCGCGCTGCGATTCTTCTGCTGCATCATGATGGTGTCGCAAGCCTGGCGCGCCGGGGTCTTGGGAACCTGTTTGCCACGCGCCGCTCGATTTTACGTTAAGACGCTACTCCAAACCTGCGGATAAACCCAGGCCCGAAGCTCTCTCGCACAACAAATAGCCTAGGAACAACGGTCTTTGCAGCGGCGTTACGTCGCCCATCACGCCAATTTGTCTTGAGGATCTGCCGCCTTACATCCTCCCTCGCAATCGAGGATCATACGCACCCGACGCAGCCCGGACTGCCCCCCCGTCACGAGAGACCCATGCTTGAAGCACTTTCACGCCCCCTGATCCCCGTGTTGCTCGCTGCGTGCCTCACCGGCTGCGGCGACGAGGCGACATTGCCGGTTGAGGCCGGTACCGGCCCTCACCCGGAGCTGCCCTCTCCCGTCCAAACGTTTTTTCCCACCGTGGTCCTAGCGCACGCCCAAGGCTGGCCCAAAGACGCCAAGCCCAAAGCGGCACCGGGGTTGACGGTGAACGCTTTCGCCAAAGGTCTCGATCACCCGCGCTGGCTCTATGTCTTGCCGAACGGCGACGTCCTCGTGGCTGAGACCAACACGCCGCCGCAGCCGGGTCAGAAGGGACTCATGGCCTGGATCATGAGCCTTGCCATGACATGGGTTGGCGCCGGCGGGCCAAGTCCGAACCGGATCATGCTTCTGCGTGACGGCAACGGCGACGGCGTGGCGGAGATCAAGTCCACATTCCTTACCGGTCTCAACTCTCCGTTCGGCATGGCGCTGATCGGTAGCGACCTCTATGTGGCGAACACCGATGGCGTCGTGCGCTTTTCCTATGAGAGCGGCGCAACCGAGATTTCGGCAAAGGGCGAAAAGGTAGCGAGCCTGCCGGCCGGCCCCATCAATCTCCACTGGACGAAGTCGCTGATCGCGAGCCCTGACGGTGCGCATCTCTACGCGGGCGTGGGCTCGAACAGCAATCTCGGCGAGAACGGCATGGACAACGAGGAAGGCCGCGCCGCAATTCACGAAATTGATCCAATGACCGGAAGCCAACGCATCTACGCCTCGGGCTTGCGCAACCCCGTCGGCCTCGCATTCAATCCGGATACCGGTCAGCTTTGGGTTGCGGTCAACGAGCGTGACGAGCTCGGCAGCGATCTCGTGCCGGACTACATGACGTCGGTCCAAGACGGTGGCTTCTACGGCTGGCCCTACAGCTATTACGGCAACCATCTCGACCCGCGCGCGCGGCCACAGCGTCCGGATCTTGTGGCAAAGGCCATCGTGCCGGACTACGCACTCGGGCCTCACACGGCATCACTCGGGCTTGCATTCTATGACGGCACGCTCTTTCCTGAGCGTTATCGCGGAGGCGCCTTTATCGGTCAGCACGGCTCTTGGAATCGCAGGCCCATCAGTGGCTACAAGGTGATCTTCGTGCCTTTCGAGGACGGCCGGCCCGCAGGCCAGCCGGAGGACATTCTCGCCGGCTTCTTGAGCGACGCCGGTAAGGCCTATGGCCGACCCGTCGGAGTCGCCGTCGACAAGTCGGGCGCGCTGCTCGTCGCCGACGATGTGGGAAACGTGATTTGGCGCGTCACACCTGATGCGGCGGACGGTCCCAATTCCACCGAAAACTAGCGCAAGCGGGATTTAAATCTCCTGTTGGGTGGCCAACTGGCGATTACAGTGTTATAGGGCCTCATCCACAAAAACTGCCCCTCGGCGCACGCGCCGCATTCCTGGAGAAAGGGAGGCCCCAATCTCGGACGCAACGAGAATTTTGTTCGTTCCTACGACCAAGCAAGACTACGGCGAAAACCCAATCGACGTTCGGGAGACCGATACATACGTCAATGAATATGTGAGAGGTTTTGTCGAGAAGTGGGACGAGCTTATCGATTGGAGCCAGCGCGCGAGAAGCGAAGGCCGCTTCTTCATCGATGTTCTAAAAGCCCGCAGCAAGAAGAGCGTGCTCGATGTCGCTACGGGTACGGGGTTTCATTCCGTTCAGCTGAAGAAGGCCGGTTTCGACGTGTCTTCTGTCGACGGTTCGGCGGAAATGCTGGCCAAGGCGTTTGAAAACGGCTGTCAGCACGACGTTGTCCTCAAAACCATTCACGCCGATTGGCGATGGTTGAACAAAGGCGTCAACGGCAAGTTCGACGCCATTATTTGTCTGGGCAACAGCTTCACGCATCTCTTCGAAGAGAACGATCGCCGACGCGCGCTCGCGGAGTTCTACGCCGCGCTGAAGCATGACGGCATTCTGATCATAGATCAGCGCAACTACGATCGCATCTTGGACGAGGGCTTCGCCTCGAAGCACAAGTATTATTATTGCGGGGATCAGGTCGTTGCCAAACCCGTCCACGTCGATGAGGGTTTGGCCCGATTCGAGTACCGGTTTACCGACGGCTCCGGCATAACTCTGACCATGTGCCCATTGCGCAAGAACTACATGCGCAAGCTGCTGCGCCAGGCCGGATTCCAGCAAATCCACTCCTATGGGGACTTCCAGGAGGAAGGCGAGGAAACCGATCCGGACTTTTTTATTCACGTTGCAGAGAAGAGTTATGGCGGCAACTGACGAGACCATCGCGCTGGCGCGCGACTATTACGACAGCCCGGAGGCCGACGACTTCTATCGCACCATTTGGGGCGGCGAGGATATTCATATCGGCCTCTACGACGATGGCGCCGACATCTCGCAGGCGAGCCGCCGCACCGTCGAACGGATGGCGCGCAAGGCAGGCGGGCTTTCGGGCAAGCATATACTCGATCTCGGTTCAGGCTATGGCGGCGCGGCTCGCGTGCTGGCCGGCGAGCATGGCGCGCAGGTGACCTGCCTCAACCTTTCCGCCGTGGAGAACGAGCGTAACCGCGCTCTGACACAGGACGCAGGGCTTGCGGATCGGATCACCGTCATCGACGGTTCGTTCGACTCGGTGCCGTGCGCTGACGCCAGCTTCGATATAGCCTGGAGTCAGGACGCGATCCTGCATGCGCCAGACCGGCGTGCTGTGCTTGACGAGGTTGCGCGGGTCCTGAAGCCGGGCGGCCAGTTCATCTTCACCGATCCGATGCAGGCAGACGCGCTCGATGACGCCGATGCACTCCAGCCGATCTACGATCGCATCCATCTGCCTGATCTTGCGTCGTTTGATTTCTATCGGGCGGAGTTGGCGGATCGCGGCTTCGAGGAGGTTTCCGTCGAGGAGTTGACCGGGCATATGCGTACGCACTACGCACGCATCACCGAAGAGCTCGACGCACGGCGTGATGAGCTCGGCGCAGGCGACGCCTTCGTCGACCGAATGCTGAAAGGTCTTGGTCATTGGGTGTCGGGGGCCGACGGCGGCCTGCTCGCCTGGGGCATCATGCATTTCAGAAAGGCCGCCTAGTGGAACCTGGCCGCGACAGCGGCTCGAACCCCACGCCGGCCTACGGCAATTTCGGCGTTCCGGCCAGCGCAAAGCTGATTGTCGCGGCATTTGTCGTTGCTACGATCGCTTGGCCGACGCTCGCCGACGAAAGTTTCGCCGCGGTCAGAGACTTCATCTCGGAATACGCCGGATGGTTCTATGGCGCCGTCGTATCCGCCGCGTTCATCATGTGCGTGGTGTTGGCGCTCGGCCACTGGGGCTCGGTGCGGCTTGGCGCCGATGATGAGAAGCCCGAGTTTGGCTGGGTGTCTTGGACTGCCATGCTGTTCGCGGCCGGTATGGGTATCGGGCTCGTGTTTTGGTCGATCGCCGAGCCTCTTATCCACTACGCGAGCAATCCTCTGCTTACAGGCTGGGGGCCAGATCCCTCGAGCATCGTGCGCGCCCGGGTGGCGATGGAAATCACGTTCTTTCATTGGGGCCTGACACCTTGGGCGCTCTACGCCGTTGCCGGCTTGATCTTCGCGTATTTCTCGTTCCGCAAGTCCGAACCGCTAACCGTTCGTTCGGCGATGCGCCCGCTCATCGGCGACGCTGTGGAACGCTGGCCAGGCAAGCTGGCGGATGTCGTTGCCATCGTCGCCACTGTGTTCGGCCTCGCCACGTCGCTCGGCTTTGGCGCAGCACAGATCAATGCCGGCCTCGATCGTCTGTTCGAATGGCATGTGTCAACCGAGCACAAGCTGTTGCTCGTCGCGATCATCTCGGCAGCTGCGGTGCTTTCCGTCAGCTCCGGACTTGAACGAGGCATCCGCCTGCTGTCGCTTGCCAATATCTGGCTCGCGGCGCTCGTTCTCGCGGTCGTTCTGGTCTCGGCGCCGCTTGAACCGATCCTGCGCAATGCGTCGATCCGTATCGGTGACTATCTGACCAACCTTCCCTGGTTGACCTACGAGACAGCGCGTGACGATTCCGGGTGGGCCGCGTCGTGGACAACATTCTATTGGGGCTGGTGGATCAGCTGGACGCCCTTTGTCGGCCTGTTCATCGCCCGCATCTCGCGCGGCCGTACAGTTCGCGAGTTCATTCTCGGCGTGCTTCTGGTTCCGACCGGCATAACCTTTGTCTGGCTCTCGATCATGGGGGGCGCGGCGATCTCCGCGGCACGCGCTGGACCCGCAATCATCGAGGTCGCCAAGAACGAACCGGCCCTCTCCCTCTATGCGATGATCGACTATTTGCAGTCGGGTAGCATTGCGACGGCAATCGCGGCAGCGGCTACGCTCCTCGTCGCGGTGTTCTTCGTGACGAGCGCCGATAGTGGAACCCTCGTGGTCAGCACGATGCAGTGTGGCGGACATACCGAACCGCCGGTGCTTGAGCGCATACAATGGGGTGTCGGCATCGGCGCCGTGGCGGGCGCACTGCTCATAGCTGGCGGTCTCGGGGCGCTGCAAGCTATTGCCGTTGCTGCGGCTTTACCTTTTGCTGTGGTTCTCATCGCGTTAGGGGTTGGCTTCATGGCCGCTCTGCACGAGGATGCGACCCGGCAATTCAAGGCGCGGCGTGCCCGCAGAAGCGAGCGCGCCAGTTAAGGCTGAGCGGCGATGAAGTCGATTCTCTGTTTCGGCGACTCGATCACCTGGGGCTACAACCCGAAGGACGGCACGCGGTATCCACCCGAGGACCGCTGGCCCAGTGTTCTCGAGCAATCGCTTCAGGGCCGTGCTCGGGTCATCGATGAAGCGCTGAATGGCCGCACGGCTGCCACCGACGATCTCGTACGTCCGTACCGCAACGGGCTTGCCATGTTGCCCCCGCTGCTCGAGGCTCATACGCCGCTCGACATCGTCATCCTCATGCTCGGCACCAACGACTGCGCGCCATGTTATGGGCTGACAGCCGGCGAGATTGCCTTCGGCTGCGTCGGGCTGATCCGCGCCGTAAAGGCAAGCCTTTGCGGACCCGACGAGGGCCAGCCAAAGATCGTGCTTATTTCGCCGCCCCTGCTTGGCGTGCTCAGTCCGGAATTGGAGTTGTTTTACGGTGGCGGCGAACAGGTCTCGCACCAGCTCGCACATGCCTATCGCATCATCGCGCAGTCGTTTGACTGCACGTTCCTCGATGCCGCCAAAGTCGTGGAGGCGAGCAAGATTGACGGCGTGCATCTCGATCCACCGGAACAGCGCAAGTTGGCGCTCGCCATCAGAGACGTTGTGGAGCCAATGCTGTGACGGGCGAGGCTTTCAGCGTCTTTCGCGACGCGTTCCGCGCTGTCCTTGGCGAGGATTTCCAACGCCCCGTGCTAATTGAGACCAATGCCCATGAGGGGCCTGTCTACGTGGCCTCAGAGCATGCGCTCTATTTCACCACGGTGCCGGAGCCGGGGCCGAAGAACATCGCCATCATGCGCTTGCAGCTTGCAGGCCATACGTTCCCCTTCGCCGCCGAGGCGCTGGAGACGGTGCGCCAGCCCTCGAACATGGCCAACGGCATGACGCTTGATCGCGATGGGCACCTGGTCATCTGTGAGCAAGGGACGAAGGAGACGCCGGCCCGAATTAGCCGCATGGACCTCAAGACGCGCGACGTCGAGACGGTGGTCGACCAATGGCGGGGCCTGCGGTTCAACTCGCCGAACGATGTTGTTGTGAAGAGCGATCGCACCGTGTGGTTCACCGACCCGAACTACGGTGAGATCCAAGGCTTCAAGCCGGCGCCAGATGTCGGCGCCTATGTCTACCGTCACGATCCCGCAACAGGCGAGACATCGGTGGTCGCCGATTCCTTCAACAAGCCGAACGGTCTTGCGTTCTCTCCGGACGAAAGCGTGCTCTACATCACCGACACCGGCGCCAATCAAGCGCCGGGGACGTATTTCGTCGGCCTACCACATCACGTCATGGCTTTCGATGTCCGTGACGGTCAGTATTTGCGGCGTGAGCGGCTGTTCGCCGTGGTGAGCCCCGGCGTCCCCGACGGCATCAAGCTCGATACGCGTGGGCACGTCTACACCTCATCGGGAACCGGCGTGCAGGTCTTCACGCCTGAAAGTGACCTGATTGGCGAGATCGTGGCGCCGGGCGTCGCCAATTTCACCTTTGGCGGTCCCCAGAATGATGTTCTATTCATTCTTGGCGATACGCGGATCTGGCAAGCCAAGCTTCAGGTGGCGGGCTTACTCACGTCCTGAGGGTCACCCCAGCGGCGTCGGAACCTCCAGCATCTTGCCGTCAGCGATGGCGAAGGGCTTGCCGTCCGCAAGGATGACGGCACGATCCGTGCCCTCCGCGAAATCGAGCATCGCGTAGAGGACAACGTCTGAACGGCCCTGATAGGTCTTCGGGTGATAGATGACGATGGCCATCCGCTCATCTAGCCTCTTATAGATGTAGCGTGCCGTACCGGCCGGCTGGCCGCCCGCCGTCACAGAACATCGATCAGCGGTCTCGTAGGTTACGACATGGGTGGAGAGCTCGGTGAAATCGTCGTGCTCTGAATGGTGCACGCCGGTCCACTCGATGCTCTTGCCGATCAGGTTGTCGGGAGCGTTTGTCATCGCGTCCTCCTGCGCCTCTAGGCTACAGGAGGATACGTGCGGGATCGACGGCGGAGGGCTAGTCTTGAGACGCTTTCTTGCGGGGCAAGCTGACGGTCGTGGCGAGAGTCTGCAAGGCGGCGGCGTCCTCATGATGTGCGCGTACGAGGAGCTCGCGAACGCCGAAGGCAATCTCCTTGAGCGACTTGTCCAGCATGCCGTGAGCCTCCTGGAGCAGCTCGAACTCTTTCCTGATGGTGTGATGGTCGTCCTTGGCCCGCCTCTCAGAGTCGCGGTTCATGATCGCCGTGCCGACAGTGATGACCGGCAGGAACACGAGTTGGAGGAAGTTCGACCAGTAGAGGATCTGCGTCTCGTACTCCGGCCACAGGATCGGCGTGAGGCCGAAGATGATGAAGGCGTAGAACGCCCAGATCGATCCGACCACCATGGTAATGCGCATCGCCAAGACGTCGTTGATCTTGGAAACGATGGTCTGTCGCGCTGTTTGCTTCATCGCTCAGTCTCTCCCGCGGGGAAGGCCACCGGCGGCCCCGTCGACGCCGCTAGCGGGAGTGTTAATGCGATGGTCTTAAAGAAGTTTTCACAAGACTGAGCGCTTGCGAACTCCCTGTCACTCAACGGATTCCAGGATCAGCGTGCCGAGCGGCGGTAAGGTGAGGCTCAGCGAGTGCGGCCGCCCATGCCAGGCGATGTCGCTCGCCTCGACGGTGCCGCCATTGCCGATGCCGGAGCCGCCATAGTTTTGCGAGTCCGTATTGATGCGTTCGGCCCAGCGGCCCGGCCTCGGCACGCCGATGCGGTAGTTTTCGCGCGGCACGGGCGTGAAATTGCAGACAACGAGCACGGGTGCGTCCCCTTCCCGGCCCCATCTTAGGAACGACAGCACGCTCGCCTCGTTGTCGCTCGCATCGACCCATTCGAAGCCGCGGCCTTCGGCGTCGTACACGTGAAGCGCAGGCGTGGTTCGGTAGAGCTTATTGAGATCGCGCACCAGCGACTGCACACCGCGATGCATGTGATCGTCGAGCAGATGCCAGTCGAGGCTGCGCTCGTGACTCCACTCAGATTCTTGCGCGAACTCGCCACCCATGAACAGGAGCTTCTTGCCTGGATGGCCCCACATGAAACCGTAATAGGCGCGAAGGTTCGCAAATTTCTGCCAGCGATCACCGGGCATCTTGCCGATCAGCGAGCCTTTGCCGTGCACCACCTCGTCATGGGACAGCGGCAGAACGAAATTCTCGGAGAAGGCGTAAAGCAGGCCAAAGGTCAGCTGGTCGTGGTGATGACGCCGGTGAACGGGGTCCTTCTGCATGTAGCTCAAGGTGTCGTGCATCCAGCCCATGTTCCATTTGAAGCCGAAGCCGAGGCCGCCGAGATAGGTTGGGCGCGACACGCCGGGCCAGGCGGTCGACTCCTCGGCGATGGTCGTCGTGCCGGGCCGCTCGGAGAACACGAGCTCGTTGAGGCGCTTCAAGAAAGCGATGGCCTCGAGGTTCTCGTTGCCGCCGTATTGATTGGGAATCCAATCGCCGGGTTCGCGGCTGTAATCGAGGTAGAGCATGGACGCCACCGCGTCGACGCGGAGCCCATCGATACCGAAACGTTCAAGCCAGAACAGGGCATTGGCGAGAAGGAAGTTCAGAACCTCGCGGCGCCCGTAATTGTAGATCAGCGTGTTCCAATCGCGATGGAAGCCGAGGCGCGGATCCTCATGCTCGTAGAGCGCCGTACCGTCGAACCGACCGAGGCCATGCACGTCGGTGGGGAAGTGAGCCGAGACCCAATCGACCATGACGCCGATACCCGCCTCGTGACAGCGCGAGACGAAGGTGGCGAAATCTTCCGGCGTCCCGAAGCGCGAGGTGGGTGCATAGAGGCCGATGGGCTGATAGCCCCACGAGCCATCGAACGGGAACTCGCTCACCGGCAGAAGCTCGATATGGGTGAAGCCCATGTCGCGCACATAAGGAATGAGCCGGTCGGCGAGGTCGATATAGCTCAGGAACGTGTTGCCGTCGCCGCGCATCCAAGAGCCGAGATGCAGTTCGTAGATGGAGATCGGCGCATCGATGGCGTGGAGCCTCTCGCGCTCGGACTGCCATGAGCCGATCGGGGTAGGACGCCGCGGCAGACCATGGACGATCGAGGCAGTCGCAGGCGGGTGCTCCTGCTGAAACGCGAACGGATCGGCCTTCAGCGGCAGCAGCTCTTTGTGAGGTCCGAGCAACTCATATTTATAGGGGTCGCCAATGCCGAGCCCAGGCACGAAGATCTCCCAAATGCCGGACTCTGTGCGCTTGCGCATAGGATGACGCCGGCCATCCCACTGGTTGAACGGACCGACAACGCTGACCCGCGAGGCATTCGGCGCCCAGACCGCGAAGCTGATGCCATCGACACCCTCATGGGTGATGGCGTGGGCGCCCATCTTCTCGTAAAGGCGTAAGTGCGTACCCTCGCCGAAGAGATGCAGGTCCATTTCGCCGAGAATGGGGCCGAAGCGATAGGGGTCCTCGATCTCGACCGTGTCGTTGTCGTAGGTGACGCGTAGCCGATAATTTCGCGACAAATCTTCCGGCACTTCGCCACCGAAGAGTCCGGCGTTGTGCAGCTCTTCCAAGTCGAAGGTCCGGCCGTCGTCAGCATTGACAACCGCCACGGCATTGGCCCCAGGCATGAAGGTCCGCACCGAGGCGCCATAGCGGCCATGGTGAAGTCCGAGGACGGAAAACGGATCGCCATGCTCGCCGCGCACGATAGCCTCGAGCCCGGCACGGCTAGGCGCCCAGTCGTTTCCGCGTTTTTCCGCAGGAAGCGTCATGACGCACCTTTCGTGGTTTGGTTCAAGAGGCGGAGCGCTCCTTTGACCGGAATGCCGACCCATGCCGGGCGGTTACCGGCCTCGTAGCTAACCTCATAAAGAACTTTCTCCAGTAAAAACAGATCGAGCCGCGACAAGGTTTCCTCGACGCCCGAGGGCCAATGGTCGCAAGAAGCCAAAGTCTCGGCATAGGTCTTGAGAAACAGCTCCTGAGCCGCGTCTCGCCATTCGAAGGCGATTTTCTCGACGGTCTCGCGCTGCCCCAGCCCGCGCTCGATCGAGCGCTGGAGCGCCGTCGCCGCCGCATAGTCGAATGAGCGTAGCATGCCGGCCACATCGCGGACGGGATCTGTCTTGGCGCGGCGCTCCTTCAACGAGCGTAGCGGCTCGCCCTCGAGGTCGATGACATAGATGTCGTTCTGCGCCACGAGGACCTGGCCAAGATGATAGTCGCCATGGTGGCGCATCTTGAAGCCGGAGGGCTTCATCTTGGCGAATTTCTCGATGCGCCGCGTAACGTCGCGCTGCCGTTTGAGTAGCGCATCGATGGCGTCGCGCGTTTCCTCATCATCGCCCACCGCCCGTCGCACCTGTTTCAAAGCCGCGAAGGCCCGTTTGGACTGTCCCAAGACGTGGCGCGACCAGCGCCGCGTGTCAGGTTCGGTAACAGGCTCGGCGCGGAACGCCTTGTCCTTTGTCTTGGAGGCGAAGGCGCAATGCATTTCCGCTGTGCGCTGTCCCAACGTGCGGACGAGGTCGAGCAACATGCCGTAATCCGGCTCGGGCGGTTCGCGCTCTGGATCGGCCGGAGCGATCTCCCGCTCTTCAATATACCGGTCAAGCGCGCCAAGCAGGACGTCCCAGCCGTTGCCTTGATTGATGAGGAACTTGAAGGCGACGGCGATCGAGACGGGCTCGCCGTCCTCGGGCCGGTGCTCGATCGAGCCGAGGAAGGGCGGCGTGTTGGCGAAACCTGCTTCGGTCAAGAAGCGGCTCACTTCGATCTCGGGCTGGATACCCGCCTGCAAGCGGCGGTAGAGCTTGAGAACGACCTCGTTGCCGAGCACCACCGACACGTTGCTCTGCTCGGTGGTAGGTCGTCGCGACTCGTGGATCTCGGGGAGCTGGAGTTCCTTCAAGCGCTCCGTCGCCTCATAGTGGACGCTGTCGTCCGACTCCCCCTCGCCTGCCGACTGAAGCCGCCGCAATAGAGAGTCGGCGAACTCGGGCTCTGCAGCCGCATCGAGCAGTGCGCCAAGCTTGGCCCCACGCCTGATCTTGGCCAAGGTGTTGGCCAGTTGCGGAGAGCCGTGCTTGAGATAAGCCTCCGTCCAGCCAAGGCCGAGCGGCAGGAAGTAGAGCTGGCTTTCGCCACCAGCGAACTTCATATCAACGGCAGCCAACAGATAAGAGCCGCCACCCGCGCCGGAAATCTCGGTCCAGGGCTCAAGCGACACGCTTTCGATGTGACGGTCCTTGGCCGCGAACCAGCGCTGATTGGCGAGATAGGCCGGCAGCGTATTGCGTTGGAACTGACGTGCGTGGACGCCTTCGGTAACCGTGCGCCACCCTTGGGTCAGCACCAAGGTCATGAAGTCGGGCAGCGGCTCGGTCGCCGGCTGGTGCCAGGCCGGCGCCTCGGTCTCTTCGGCAAGGACAAACCAGAAGAAACCGTGAGCCGGAAGCGTCAACAGATAGGGCAGCTCGCCTACAGGTGGGAACGCCGCGCGTCCGGTCATCTCGACCGGCACCGTGCCCTTGTACTCGCTGAGATCGAGCTCGACGGCCTGCGCGGCGCGCGACAGGTTGAAGACGCAGAGGATGGTCTCGTCCTCGTGCTTTCGGAGATAGGCAAGGACTTTGCGGTTGCGCGGGTAGAGGAACGTCATGGTGCCGCGTCCGAACGCCGCCGACGATTTCCGCACGGCGATCATGCGTCGCGTCCAGTTTAGGATCGACGAGGTATCCTTCTGCTGCCGCTCGACGTTGATGGCCTCGTAGCCATAGATCGGGTCCATGATCGGCGGCAGATAGAGATATTGCGGATCGGCACGGGAGAAGCCGCCATTGCGGTCGGCCGACCATTGCATCGGCGTGCGCACGCCATCACGGTCGCCAAGGAAATAGTTGTCGCCCATACCGAGCTCGTCGCCATAGTAGATGACCGGCGTACCGGGCATCGACAGAAGGAGCGCGTTCAGAAGCTCGATCTTGCGGCGATCATTCTCGAGGAGCGGGGCGAGGCGCCGGCGAATGCCGAGATTAATGCGTGCGCGCGGATCCATGGCATAGGTGTTCCACAGATAGTCGCGCTCGGAGTCCGTCACCATTTCGAGCGTGAGCTCGTCGTGATTGCGCAGGAAGATCGCCCATTGGCAATTGTCCGGGATGTCTGGTGTCTGGTTGATGATGTCGGTGATCGGGTGGCGGTCTTCCTGTGCGAGCGCCATGTAGATGCGCGGCATCAGCGGAAAGTGGAACGCCATGTGGCATTCGTCGCCCTCGCCGAAATAGGGCCGCGTGTCCTCGGGCCATTGGTTCGCCTCGGCTAGCAGCAATCGGTCGGGATAGCGGGCATCGACCTCGGCGCGGATCTTCCGCAACACGTCGTGGGTCTCGGCGAGATTTTCGTTGTTGGTCCCTTCGCGTTCGACGAGATAGGGCACCGCGTCGAGGCGGAGGCCGTCGACACCCATCTCAAGCCAGAAATGCAGGACCTTGGTGACCTCCTCCAGCACGCGGGGATTGTCAAAATTCAGGTCCGGCTGGTGGGAGTAGAAGCGGTGCCAGAAGAATGCTTCGGCCTCAGGATCCCAGGTCCAGTTCGACGTCTCGGTGTCACAGAAGATGATGCGCGTGCCGGAATATTTCTGGTCGGTGTCGCTCCACACATAATAGTTACGCCAGGCCGAGCCCGACTTGGCGTGGCGGGCGCGCTGAAACCAGGGATGCTGATCCGAGGTGTGGTTGATGACCAGCTCGGTGATGATGCGGATGTCGCGTTTGTGCGCCTCGGCGATGAAGCGGCGGAATTCCCGCATGGTGCCGTACGACGAGTTGATCGCCCGGTAGTCGGCGATGTCGTAACCGTCGTCGCGCAGAGGCGACGGATAGAACGGCAGCAACCAGATCGCGGTGACACCGAGATCGTGGACGTAGTCGAGACGGTTGATAAGACCCGTGAAGTCGCCGATGCCATCGTTGTTGGCGTCCTGGAACGCCTTGATGTGCAATTGGTAGACGACGGCGTCCCTGTACCACTGCGGATCGGACCTATCGATCAAATTTCCTCCTTTGGGTCTCGGTTAGGCCGTTCCGGGGGGAACAAGGCGCCAGATGGCGTAAGGCCGGTCGTTGGGATCGAGCCAGACGTGCTGCACCTTGCCGTGCCAAGTGAAGCGCTTGTCCTCGGCAAGATCGACGGCCTCGATGGAGGCGCCGTCGGGTAGCCCGAACTCCCATAGCGGAACCTCGAAATTGGCGCCCTGCGCATTTTGCGGGTCGAGGTTGACGGCGACGATGACGAGATTGTCGCGCGCAGCACTCATCTTGTAGTAGGCGATGATGCTTTCGTTCCAGGCGTTGAGGAACGTCAGATTGGTGAAGTGCCACAGCGCAGGATTGCTTCGCCTGATCTCGTTGATGAGGCGGACGTCATCCTTGATGTTGCCGGGGCGATTCCAGTCCCAAGCCTTGATCTCGTATTTCTCGGAGTTGAGATACTCCTCCTTGCCGGGAACCGGCGTCCCCTCGCACAGCTCGAAGCCGTTGTAGATGCCGTAGACCGGGCTAAGGGTCGCCGCGAGCACGAGCCGCGTCTTGAAGCCGGCCGGACCGCTCGTCTGGAGAGGCACCGGGTTGATGTCGGGCGTGTTGGCGAAGAAATTCGGCCGCATGTATTCGGCGGCCTCGGTCTTGGTCAGTTCGGTGAGATAGTCGGTCAGCTCGCCCTTGGTGTTGCGCCAGGTGAAATATGAGTAGGACTGGGTGAAGCCGACCTTGGCCAGCCGCCTCATCATCTTGGGCCGGGTGAAGGCCTCGGCCAGAAACACGGCTTCCGGGTGCTCGGCCTGGATGTCGCCGATCATCCACTCCCAGAACGGAACCGGCTTGGTGTGCGGGTTGTCGACCCGGAAGATGGTCACGCCCTTCTCGATCCAGAAGCGCACCACGTCCCGTAACTCCAGCCAAAGCGAGGGAATCGCGTCACGGTAGAAATGGATGTTGACGATGTCCTCGTATTTCTTCGGCGGGTTCTCGGCAAACTTGATGGTGCCGTCGGGCCGCCAGTCGAACCACTCGGGATGCTCTTTGATCCAGGGATGGTCGGGCGAGCATTGAATGGCGAAATCGATGGCCACTTCGAGGCCATGCGCGCGGGCCGCTTTGACGAGCCGCGCAAAATCATCGAAGTCGCCGAGCTCCTTGTGGAGCGCGTCATGGCCGCCATCCTTGGCGCCAATGGCATAAGGGCTGCCTGGATCGTCGGGCCGAGCGCTCAAGCTATTGTTGCGGCCCTTGCGATTGGTCTTGCCGATGGGATGGATCGGCGGGAAGTAGAGCACGTCGAAACCGAGGTCGCGCACATACGGCAGCCGCGCGATCACATCGTCGAAGGTGCCGTGGCGCAACGGATCGCCCGACTGCGAGCGCGGCATCAGCTCATACCAGGCGGCGCATGCGGCAATAGGACGATCGACGAAAACTTCGAGCTCGCGCTCGTAGCGCGACAGATTGGTTCGCAGACCGGTCCGGCGCATCAGCGCGGCGGTCTCCACACTCTGGAGCACGCCGAGCAGCGTGCCTTCATCCTCGGTCTTGGCTAGCTTGCGGGCGAGGTCCTTCAGCACCTCGGCCACCTCGCCCTCGGCCGCCTTGGCGTAGCGCTCGACCAGCTCGCGTCCCTCGATCAGCTCGAGAGAAATTTTCTGGCCGGCGTCATGCTTCTTGGCGACATCCTGGCGCCAGGTGGCGAATAGGTCGCGCCACGCAAGAATCGTATAGGTCCAGCGGCCGATTTCAGTAAGTGGGACGTCGCCCGCCCAACGGTCATTGTCGACGAAAGCCATCGGCGCCTCGGACCAGTGCTTCGCGTCAGGCCCGCGATAGGCGACGACCGCGTCTATCACGTCGCGACCGTCGCAAAATATGTCGGCCTCGACGCGCAACGTGTCGCCCGCGACCCGCTTCACGGGAAGCGCCCACCGTCAAGCTCAGGGCTCGCGCGCTCAATGACCACGCGGTTCGCGGCGAGCGCCTCGAGGCGCTTTTTCGAGTCCTTAGGCAGGATTGGCTTGCTCTCAGGTTGCGCCGCGGTGAACAGAAGCTGTGACTCATGGGGCGCGAGCTCACCGGGAATGACGGGCTCCTTCGTCAAGGGATCGACAAAGCGGGCAGACCCGGCGGCGATCGCCAACTCGCCGAGGGGCGGGGCGGCATGCTCGTCGTCGCTCGCATTGATCAGGAGACATGCAGCCTTTTCGGGCGCTGCTCCCGAATGTCGGACCAATGCCACGGGCGAAATGCCGGGGGCCGACGCGAGCCGCAAGTCGCCCTCCGCCTTCCAGCACGGCTGCCTTCCTCTTGAGGCGGTTGATCGCGGCGATGTCGTCGCTCAAGTCGAAGGGAGCTTGCGATTTGGCGAAGTCCCAATCGGAGGACCGCGTCGCGGGGCCATCGAACAGGACAGCGCTGGCAAGCTCGAAGCCCATGGGACAAATGATGCCGGACGACGCCATGGCGGCGAGCAAGTAGCGCCCGCGATAGATCGTTCGCCGCGCGGCCGGATCGGCAAATGTCAGGCGATGCGCCAGCCGCGTGCCGTGAAGCGGCTCAGGCGTCGCAAGTGTCGGGACGAGCCGCGAGAGCTCCTGATGCTGTCGCAGGAACCATGTCTCTCGCAAATCCCACCAGGCAGCACTGTTGATCAAATAATCGAAGCCGGCGCGCGCGAGGGTCATGATCTCTTCCCAGGGCCGGCCGAGCGTGTCGGCGATGAAGACGGTCTGGGGGTCTTGCTTGCGGAGGGCGGCGAGCGCGTCTTGCCACCCCGCGGCCTTGCGCGTGGCGGCATCCGACACGATGAACCCGTTGATGCCGGAGCGCGTCAGCGTAGCGAAGTCGGCCATCGCCAGCGGCTTGGTCTGCAGCATGGGCCGAAGGCCGGCTGCCGCGGCGTCCTTGGCGAAGGCGGCGATGTCGTTCTTGTCGGGGCGGCCAGGGGGCGGCACGTAGCACACCCAATCGAAGCCAAGCCCTACGACACGCGCGAGGTGTTTGGCGCGATCGGGTAGTGCACCCGCAGCCGAACCATAAAGGACGTAGATCCGCGGCGGCACGCGCGCGAGGACGCTCCGCTCCGCGGCTAGCCCCTTGTCCTTGATCGTATCGAGATTCAAACGGCACCGAAATGGTGTGTGGACCGAAGCCGACGCGTGGCCCCCATCACGCTTCAGGCGAACTACAATGAGTTTAGCGCGCCGCGAAGAAAATCGGAACCCGCCCGCAAGCGACGGCCAAGACGAACTCGTGCGATGGAAAAGAGCGGGTGAACTTATTCAATGCCCCGCGCGCGGCAAAGTTCCATCCAACGAGGGTTGATCTCGGTTACATCTAAAGGGCGATTGGAAAAATGGTGCCCAGGGGCGGATTCGAACCACCGACACGCGGATTTTCAGTCCGCTGCTCTACCAACTGAGCTACCTGGGCTTGCCGTAGGCATTTGGTGAGGCCGTGGGCTTTTGGAAGCCTGGGGCCCACGCAAGGCCCTGGCTTATAGGAAATCGCCCCGGCCCTGTCGAGCCCGCCGATGCCGGGGGCTCGGCCTCCCATCTTATTGATGGGCCATCAGAACCGGCACGGGCATGTGGTCGAGCACGTGCCTTGTGGCGCCGCCAAGCACCCATTCGCGGAACCGCGAGTGGCCAAACGCGCCCATGACGATGAGGTCAGCCTTGGCAGAAGCGGCGGCCTTGAGGATGGCGGCGCCCGCGTCGTCGTCGGGGGTTTTGCTCTCCCCGATCTCAGCGGCGATGCCGTGGTGGCGAAGATAGGCAAGAAGGTCGAGGGGCGCCATGCGCATGGTCGCAGGGAAGGTGGCGCGCGACTGGCCAATCAGCACGGTGACCTGCTCGGCACGTTGCAGCAGGGGGATCGCCTCGCGCACCGCGGCGGAGGCTTGGGCGCTGCCGTTCCACGCAACGACGGCCCGCTTGCCGAACGCGGGCGAGGTCCACGCCTTCGGCACGATCAACACGGGATAGCCCGACAGCGCAACCTGGACAGCCGGCCCCCACAAAAGATCACTCGGATCGCGAGCTTGCTCGACCACAGCCAAGTCCTGCACGCGGCAAGCATGGGTGATGAGATCGGCCGCCTCCCCCTCGCCGGTGATGAAGCTGTGAGGCACGCTGACCTTGGCGGCGACGGTGTCGAAGATCTTTTGGGCCGAGATGGCTTCGGCAGACTCCTGCTCGATCAGCCCCTCGACCTTGTCGGCCTCAAGACGAATGAATGGGTTCTGCACGGCGCTGCGCAGCATCGCCGTCTCGCTCAGGCTGCAGATGCCGGTCAGGTGCGCGCCAAATTCCTTGGCCAGACGCGCGGCGAGCTCGACCTGCACACCCGCGTTGGCGAGCGGGACATGAACGAGGATCGCTTTGTAGGACATGCCTCCTCCGGTCATTTCAAGTCGTCGTCGATCTTGTCGGCCGGCTCACCGGGAACCGCGTAGGCGCCCCTTAGCCAGCGTCCGAGATCAATCTCGGCGCAGCGCTTTGAGCAGAACGGACGATGCTCTTGGACCGTAGGCTTGCCGCAGATAGGGCAGCGTGGGGCTTTCTTGTCGGCCGATTGCTTGCGCGGGCGCGCCGTCACTCGGTATCGACCTCCGCCTTGGAGAGCCACAACAGGGTCACCGGATAGCCTTCGCCGGCCAGCAGGCTCACCACCTCGGTCAGCGGCAGGCCAACGACATTGGTATAGGAACCAATGAGCTTGACCACGAATGCGCCGGCGATGCCTTGAATGGCATAGCCGCCGGCCTTGCCTTTCCATTCGCCGCTCGCGAGATAGGCGCCGATCTCTTGGTCGGAGATGTTGCGGAAGCGCACGCGGGTCTCGACCACACGCTCGCGCCAGCGGCCCTCGGGCGTGACGAGGCAGATGGCGGTGTGCACGCGGTGGGCGCGGCCGCGCAGCAGCCGGAGCATGTCCGCGGCCTCGTGCTCAAGCTCGGCCTTGCCAAGCACGCGGCGGCCGACCGCAACCACCGTATCGGCAGCAAGCAGGAATGCCTTGGCGAACTCGGGCTCGGAACGCGTGATCTTGAGCGCGGCCTCGGCCTTAGCGCGGGCGAGCCGGCGGACGATGTGGCGGGGCACCTCCCCCTTGGCCACGCTCTCATCGACGGAGGCGGGACGGAGCGCATCGGGCGCGATGCCGGCCTGCTCCAGGAGCTGAAGCCGCCGGGGCGAGGCAGAGGCCAGCACCAGCTTAGGGCGGAAGCTCGAGCGCGGCGCCGGCGTGCGGCGGCGCGGCGTCCGCGGCGGCGCTTTGGCCTGCGAGGGCGCGGAATACGCAGGCTCAGCTGGCGCGGGATCGCTCCGCTTCAGCTTGAGCTTGCTACTTAAACCGGTAAGTGATCCGACCTTTAGTGAGATCATAGGGTGTCATCTCGACCAGAACTTTGTCGCCAGCAAGCACCCTGATGCGGTTCTTGCGCATTCGTCCCGCCGTGTGGGCGATAATCTCGTGGTCGTTCTCGAGCTTCACCCTAAAGGTGGCGTTCGGGAGCAGTTCAGTGACCACTCCCGGGAATTCGAGCATTTCTTCCTTCGCCATAAGGCTCCTTCCGCGTCTTCAGGTTGCCGCGGAGAATGGTCGGGCGGGCGGCCAAAATCAAGGACGATTCCCGGGACCCGGGGGACCCTCCTGCTAGGAGCTCTGCTGGGCCGCATCGGCCTCATTATCGAGATCTAACGGTTGCTCCTCGGTCTCGGCCAGGCGCCGTACCAGCGAGGCCGCCGCCTGAGCATCCTGCCGCGTGGCCGCGCCATTTTGCCGGTCCTGAATGACCTCGCGAAGCGTACCGTCGAACTGCTCCAACTCACCCACGACGCGTTTTGCGACCTCCACGTATCGCTGGTGAAGGATATAGAACCGTCGGCGCAATTCCTCATTGAAGGCCCGCATGGCCCCAAGTTCGCGTTGCTGCGCGGCAAGCCGGTTGCGAAGGTTATTGCGCTCCGCCACGAGCCGCTGAACCGCCGCGGCACCGGCGAGCGCCGCATTCTCTATCGCCTGATCGGATGCGAACTCATCGTGAGGCTCCGGCTCCATTCTCGCAGCGTTGGTGGGTCTATCGTTCATCGCATCTGCTCCAGCTTCTCAAGGAGTTGGAACGGAAACGGCCCAGCCGCCAAGCCCGTTCCCGTCACACTGTGGCCCGAGCGCACCATACGCCTGCGAAAAGTGGCAATTTCCGGAATTCACGGCATTTAACGGCCCGCTGTGACGAAAAAGGACATGCCGAGGCTTCTCGCCGGAGGTGGCCCCGCGAGGCACGAGGGGATGGCGCGCCGAAAAGCGCAGGACCTGTGGTATCCGCGATTCTTTTGAAATCGCGGCGGACGCCTTCCGGCGCGCCAATCGTGGCAGATTTTGCGGTCGTCGGGCCGCGCTTTCGCCCTGGATCTCCCGCAGTCCCGTTTTCAGTCTCTCGACACCTCTCCTCGAGGCTGGGCTGCGTTTGGCGTGGACCCCAGGGTCGTCAGCCAGCTCCTGGCAGGGTCTCGTAGTGGACCCGGGCGGAGCCCCGACGCCGCCCGAGCGCCCGGCAGCGAGCCGGACCCGCAGGCGCCACACCCCGTCCCGCGATCAAGACGCCTCATGAGCGCGCCCCTTCAACGGACGAGGTTGGATGAGTGTAAGCGCGTTTCGACGCGGGGGGATAAGCTGCGGACAGTTAGACGGGCTGCTTAGTTCAGTGGCACGCTCAGCCAGAGGG